>VFJZ01000009.1 GCA_009885805.1 Actinomycetota bacterium | reverse complement strand
GCTCCCAGGCGGAGCCGATCTCGAGCTTCAGCTCCTCCGCGGTCTGCTGGCCGATCAGGAGCTTGTACTCCTTCTTGATGTGGTTGACGATCGCCTCGTCCATCTCGTCGCCGCCCACGCGGAGGGACTGGGAGACGACGATGCCGCCGAGCGAGATGACGGCGACCTCGGTGGTGCCGCCGCCGATGTCGACGATCATGTTGCCGGTCGGCTCGGAGACGGGCAGGCCGGCGCCGATCGCCGCCGCCATCGGCTCCTCGATCAGGTACACCTGACGGGCGCCGGCCGAGAGCGTCGCCTCCTCGACCGCCCGCTTCTCGACGCCGGTCACTCCGGACGGCACGCACACGACGACGCGCGGATGCGCCCAGCGGTTCTGGTGCACCTTCTGGATGAAGTGGCGGAGCATCTCCTCGGTGACGTCGAAGTCGGCGATGACGCCGTCCTTCAGCGGGCGGATCGCCGCGATCGAGCCGGGCGTGCGACCGAGCATCCGCTTCGCCTCGACGCCGACCGCGTGTACCTCGCCGGTTCGCTGGTCGATCGCGACGACCGACGGCTCCGACAGCACGATGCCGCGCCCACGCACGTACACGAGGGTGTTGGCCGTCCCGAGATCGACAGCCATGTCGCGCCCGCCGAACCCGCGGAACCAGCCAAACATCGGGCGGGAGTCTACTTGGGCTGCGGCGACGCGGCAGCGATCGGCCGTCTGATCGTCGCCAGACCGTCGAGCAGGAGCGCGATCGGAAGTCCGACGACATTCGGGTAACAGCCCTCGATCCGGCTGACGAGCACGGCGCCGCGGCCCTGGATCGCGTAGCCGCCGGCCCGCCCTTGCCACTCCCCCGTTGCGACGTAGTCGGCGATTGCGCTGCGGTCGAGCGGCCGGAAGCGCACGACCGTCTCGGCGTGCTCGACGAACGATGCGGACCCGTCGAGCAGCGCCAGGCCGCTCAGGACCCGATGGTCTGAGCCCGCGAGGCGTCCGAGCATCGCCGCCGCCTCGCCGGCGTCGGCCGGTTTGCCGAGCAGCGTCCCGTCGGCGAGCACGACGACGGTGTCGACCCCGAGAATCGGGCCGTCGCCGGGTTGGACGTCGACCGAGCGCGCCTTCGCCATCGCGTGGGTGCGAACGACCACGTCAGGCGGCGCGGCCAGCGACGGCTCGTCGTAGTCGGGGTCCGCCACCCGAAACGGGATCCCGATCTGCGCGAGCAGCGCGCGCCGTTGCGGCGACCGCGACGCCAGCACGAGCGGGCGCGCGACCGTCAGGGGAGGATCGCCTCGCCGAAGAAGAGCGCCAGCTCGCGTTCCGCGGAGGTCGGCGAGTCCGAGCCGTGGATGACGTTCTCGCCGAGCGCGATCGCGAGGTCGCCGCGGATCGTCCCGAGCGGCGACTGCTTCGGGTCGGTCGCACCCATCATCCCGCGCACGAGATCGATCGCTTCCTCACCCTCGAGCGCGAGCGCGACGATCGGGCCGGAGCAGATGAAGTCGACCAGTTCGCCGAAGAACGGACGCTCGCGATGCTCCGCATAGTGCTGCTCGGCCGTGCCGCGATCGAGCTGCAGCAGGCGGATGCCGCGGAAGCGCAGGCCGCGCCGTTCGAATCGGCCGATGATCTCCGCCACCAGCCCGCGCCGGACGGCGTCGGGCTTGAGCAGGACGAGGGTGGTCTCCATGGCGCCGGAGGATACGCCGGACAGCTGACGGGCAGGCCCGGTTCAGCCGGACTGGGAGGGAAGCCGGGGGCGCCGGGCCCGCGGTAGGGCCGCCGTCGAGGCGGCCTCGATCCCGGCCGTCTCGTCGCCGCGCGCCTCCGTCTCGCAGTACGGGCACACCTTCCAGTGCTGCTCGAGTGGCGCCTTGCACCGCCGACAGGCAGCCTTCAGCTTCGACGTGCAGATCGGGCAGACGAGGTAGCTGGCCTCGATCTCGGTGCGGCAGTAGGGACAGCGCTGGTCGGAGCCGAGGCGACGCTCCATCGCGCGGATCTCGAGCTCCCGCTCGCGGACGTCGTCGAGGTACTCCGGCGGCCGCAGGATCGTGTAGATGAGGACGCCGACGAACGGGAACACGAGTGCCGTCGCGACGGCGACGGCAATCAGCACCGGGTCGGCGACCCGGCGCCGCGCATCCTTGAAGACGAAGAACGCGGAAGCCAACCAGAGGGCGAAGACGAGGAAGCCGCCGAGCTTCAGGCCTGCCTGGAAGGTCGGCGAGTCGAAGAAGTCGAGGACGGGCTGGAACGGATTGTCGTCCGTGGCGGCAGCCGCCGTCGTTGTCTCGTCTACGAGGAGAGGAATGAGCCAGGCCATCTGCGGTTCTCGTTCGGTCTACTAGAGCAGGATCCTGCCGAAAAGGTAGCCCGCCGCGTACGACAGGACGATCACGGCGACGATGATGGCGAGGGCGAACGCGACGACCCCGGGCCCGCCGGCCTTCCGCGCCATGCTAGCGCGCTCCCGTGAGGTGGACGGCGTCGGCGAGGTCTTCGAGAAGGGTCAGCGAGCCGCAGACGAGGACCACGCCGTGCTGGCCGGCAGCGCTCCGCGCCCGTTCCAGGGCCCGAGCAGCCGACGGCTCGACGGTGGTCTCGACGCCGCGCGCGCGAAGGGCGGCTGCCAGCTCCGCCGGCGCGAGGGCACGCGGCGACGCCGAGGTCGTGGCGACCGCGCTGGTGAGAACCGGGGCGATCGCGTCGAGGACGCCGGCCACGTCCTTGTCGGAGAGGGTCGCGATCACGCCGACGACGGCTCGCCCCGCGGCGAGATCGGCAACCTCGGCCGCCAGCGCCGCCGCGCCGTGCGGGTTGTGGGCGCCGTCGAGGACGACCAGGGGATCGAGGCCGACGATCTGGAGCCGCCCGGGAACAACGACCGTCGCCGCAGCGGCGAGCGCCGCCGGGCGATCGAAGCCGTCGCCGCAGAAACGCTCGCAGGCGGCCAGGGCGAGGGCCAGGTTGGCCCGCTGGAAGCGCCCCGCTGCGGCGAGCGGCGGCGCGTCGGCGACGTCCGCACCGGGCGGCAGCAGCGTGATCGAGCCGGCGTGACTCGCCAGCGTGCTGATGACCGGCGCGATCTCGGCGTCCGCATCCCCCGCGACCAGATCCGCGCCGGCCACGACGACGGCGAGCTTCTCCGCCGCGATCGCCGCCCGCGTCGAACCGAGCTGCTCGACGTGATCGATGCCGACGTTCGTCAGCGCGACGACCGGCGCCGCGAGCACATTGGTCGCGTCGTGCCGGCCGCCGAGCCCGGCTTCGATCACGGCCGCCTCGACAGCGGCGGCGCGGAACGCCACGAAGGCGGCGGCGGTCAGGACCTCGAACTGCGTCAGCGGCTGGTCCGACATCCGGTCGACCTGCGCTGCGGCCTCCTCGACCGAGGCGACGGCGGCCGCCAGGACGTCGTCCGGCGCGGGCCGTCCGTCGACCGCGACCCGCTCGCCGAACCCGGTCACGTGCGGGGACGTGTAGGCCGCGGCGACCAGCCCCTGGGCCGAGAGCATCGCCTGTGCGAACCGGGTGGTTGACGTCTTGCCGTTCGTCCCGACGACGTGGATCGCCCGGAACGAGCGCTGCGGCTCGTCGAGCAGTCGGAGCAGCAGGTGCATCCGCTCGAGTCCGAGGCGCATACCGAACACGGCGCGGCGTGCGAGCAGGTCGGCGAGGTCGGCCATGTCAGCCGTCGCGATCGGCAACGCGCGCCTCGATCGCGCTCAGCTCGGCGGCGAAGCGGGCCTCGCGTTCGCGCTCCTCGGCGACGACGGCCGCCGGAGCGCGATCGCTGAAGCCGGGATTGGCGAGCTTCGCACGCGCCTTCGCGAGCTCGCCCGCGACCGTCGCGCGACGGCGTTCGAGCTTCGTGTGCAACGCCGTCGCCAGCGCAGCGCCGCCGACCAGCACCTGCGCGTCGCCGGCGGTGACCGGGACGCCGCCCGGCGCGGCGCTGACGATCGTCGCATGACCGAGCGCGCGGACGAGATCTGCCTGGCCGGCGATGGCGCCGTCAGCGAGCAGGACGTCAAGCGGCTCGCGCGGTCCGAGGCCGGCGTCCGAGCGCATCCGTCGCAGCTCCGTGACGAGCTCGATCACCGCTCCGACGGCGGCGGCAGCGGCCGGATCGGCCCGGATGTCGTCCGCCGCTTCGAAGCGAGCCTGCATCAGGAGGCCGCGATCGCCCGGCAGGTGGGCCCAGATCTCCTCCGTCACGAACGGCAGCAGCGGATGGAGCAGGACGAGGATGCGCTCGAGCACGTACAGCCCGGTCTCGGAGGCGGCCTGGCGGATGGCCTCGTCATCGGTGTAGAGGCGGATCTTCAGGGCCTCGAGGTACCAGTCGCAGACGTCGTTCCAGACGAAGGCATACAGCTCCTTGACCAGCGCCGAGAACTGGTAGGTCTCGTAGAGCGTGATCGCGGTCGCGTTCACCTCGCCGAGGCGGGTCAGGATCCAGCGGTCGACGGGGTCGGCGCCGGTCGGTGCCGGCAGGGCGGCCGCCGAGGCGCCGAGCAGGATCAGGCGCGAGGCATTCCAGAGCTTGTTGGCGAACGCCCGGCCCTCGTCGATCATGCCCTCGGCGAAGCGGACGTCCTGCGTGGAACACATCTTCAGCAGGCCATAGCGCGTTGCGTCGGCGCCGTAGCGGTCGATCAGGTCGAGCGGATCGACGCCGGTGCCGAGCGACTTCGACATGCGCCGGCCGTCCGCTGCCTGGATCGTCGAGTTGATGTAGACGTCGGTAAAGGGAATGTCGCCGGCGAACTCGATGCCGGTGAAGATCATCCGCGCGACCCACAGGTTGATGATGTCGCGGCCCGTGACGAGGACGTCGCCCGGGTACCAGCGCCGCAGCGACGCCGTGTCAAGCGGCCAGCCGAGCGTCGCGTAGGGCCAGAGCGCCGACGAGAACCACGTGTCGAGGACGTCGGTCGACTGCTCCCAGCCATCGCCATCCGGGCGCTCGATCTGGACGACGTGCGACCCGTCCGGCGCGAACCAGACCGGGAGCCGATGCCCCCACCACAGCTGTCGCGAGATACACCAGGGACGGATCGACTCCATCCAGTCGAAGAACACCTTCTCGAGGCGCCGGGGATGGAAGCGAATGCGGTCGCTGCGCACCGCGTCGATCGCGGTCGCGGCGAGCTCCTCCATCCGACAGAACCACTGCAGCGAGACGAGCGGCTCGACGCGCGCGCCGGAGCGCTGGCAGAAGCCGACCGCGTGGCGCAGCGGCTCCTCACGGACGATGCGGCCCTCGGCGCGAAGCTGGGCGACGGCGGCGTCGTGACCCTCCGCCAACGACCGCCCCTCCCACTCCGGCTTGAGATCGGTCAGCTTCCCGGTCTCGTCCATGAATAGCGGCGCCGACAGACCGTGGTCGCGGCCGATCTCGAAGTCCGTCGGATCGTGCCCCGGCGTCACCTTCAACGCGCCGCTGCCGAAGCCGATCTCGACGCGGTCGTCGGCGATGATCGGCACCCGACGGCCGACGAGCGGGACGGTGGCGGTGCGCCCGACCAGGTGCCGGTAGCGCTCGTCGGCCGGGTTCACGGCGACCGCGGTGTCCGCCAGGATCGTCACCGGACGGACGGTGGCGATCACGATCTCGTCGCCGCCGTCGACGTCGTAGCGGACGTGGTACAGCGTGTCGTCGACCTCGCGGTGCTCCACCTCGAGGTCGGAGATGGCCGTCCGCAACGGCCACGACCAGTTGACGAGACGGCTATCGCGATAGATCAGGCCGCGCTCGTGCAGGCGGACGAACACCTCGAGCACGGCGCGGGCGTAGTCGGCGTCCATCGTGAACCGCTCGCGGCGGTAGTCCATCGAGGCGCCGAGGCGTTTGTACTGCTCGATGATGGTCGAGCCGGTCTGGCGCCGCCACGCCCACACCCGCTCCACGAACGCCTCGCGGCCGAGGTCGTGCCGGGAGACGCCCTCCTTCGCGAGCTCGCGCTCGACGACCATCTGCGTGGCGATCCCGGCATGGTCGGTGCCGGGCTGCCAGAGGACGTTGCGGCCCTGCATCCGCTTCAGCCGGATCAGCGTGTCCTGAACGGCGCCGTTCAGCGCGTGGCCCATGTGCAGCGAGCCGGTCACGTTCGGCGGCGGCAGGCAGATGCAGTACCGATCGCCCGGAGCGTCGGGCTCGGCGTCGAAGGCGTGCGCCGCCTCCCAGCGGCCGAAGACGCGGGCCTCGCTCTCGGCGGGCTCGTAGCGGGTCCGCTCCTCGAGGGCGGCGCGGCGATCGGCGTCCATCGGCCAGCAGTCTACGAACGGGCGCGGTGCCGCGACTCCGGTCGTGCCGGGCGCCGCGTGCCGGAAGGGCGCCGCTACGAGCCTGGCGCGAGGAGACCGTCGAGCACTCGCCTCAGGTCGGCGCCGCCGTCTTCCGTGGCAACCGTCGCGGCGCCCACTGTCGAGATCGTGACCGCGCCGCCGTACTCGACGTCGAGACGATTTTCGCCGTAGGGACCCGCCACGAGGACAACATCGTGCGTCGCTTCGAGCCACGTCAGCATTATGTCGTCGACCGTCGCCGGCCGAACGCGGTGTAGCGCGGCCGCAACCGAGGTCACCGCGACCGCGTCGAGCGCAGCCGATGCCGCCAGCTCGTACGTACCCTCTGGACGGCTATAGCGACAGAGGACGCCGACGGCGGCTACGGCGTCAATTGTGACGAGCGGTAGACCGACGTCGCGCGTGACTGGAAAGTCCCCGAACTTTGCCGGGGGCATTGGACACGCCAACGACGCCGGCGGCGGCGCGGCAACCTGCGGCGATGCGAACGTGGCGACGGCGTCCCCACCATCCGCGACCGCGCCGGACCCGGCGGAAATGCCGCACCCAGCCAAAATGAGCAGGGCGGCAGCCGCACCGACCGAGCGTACCAGCCGACAGCTCACGTCCGGCACACGAAGTCTGTTGCGGAATCGCAATGCAGGAAGTCGAGCCCGATCGTCGAGGCAACGTCGTTCAGATCTTCATAGAGGGAAAAGCAGCCGGTGGAATCGGTTCCAGAAGCATGTTCAACGCCATAGCCGCCGTTGAAGCGGTAGGCTGGCCCACCACTATCGCCGTCAACCCGGCAAAGACCATTGACCCTCTGCACCCCGCAATACTTGCGATACGGGGTGGCGGGAGGTAGTCCCACCTCAAGGTTAGACCAGCAGACCGAGGTGGCGCCAATCGTCCCGCACGCCTGTCCAGACGAAATCCCCATCGCGCAGACCGAGTCGCCGACGTGGGGGCCCCACAGCTGGACCGTGCGAATCGGGTAGCTGTTGTCCACGCTGGTGTTGAACACCCAGCCCCGGGTATCCCAGCCGGTGGTCAGGTAGTCAACGACCCGGACGGCACCCATGTCGCCAAGGGAGCAAGCCGACGACGGCGACGAAACGACGCATCCGTTCTCGTACAAGCTCAGGAGCGGCAGGCCGAGCGCGACGACGACGCCGTTCGCAACCCGACCGAAAAACTGCGTCGTGGACGCCACACTCGCGAGGCAATGGCCAACGGTTGCGACGTATCGTCGCAAACTCAGGGGCGCGAGGGCAACGAAGCCGCCGGTGCACTCACGGGTTCCCCCCCCAATCTTTACCACCGATATGTACGTGCCGCCGCGGAACGGCGGATCGCAGAAATTCTGCGACGTGCACGCCGACGTCACGATCGGATCCGTCTCCCTCACCTTCACGATGTCGCCGAGCTTCAGCCCGATCTCCGCCGCCGCCGCGAAGAGGCTGCCGTTCTTGAGTACTCCGACATCGATGGCGTTCTGCGGGACGTTGATCCCGACAGACACGACGCCCGTGGGGCCGACGCTGTCAAGTTTGACCGGATTCTTGGCCGGCTCGATACCATCGCCGCCACCTCCCAGGCGAGCGTAGGCGGCGACGAGTTCCGGGTACGAATAGCGCACCCGGACGACTGCGGCGTCGTCGCTCAACCCGACGGTCCCGATCAGCTTGTTCGCCGCCGCTAGGTCGTCGAGCGTGGCACCATCGGCGATGGCGACCCGTACGAATGCGGCCTGCGAGTGATCGATGAATATGCCGCCGCTGACCGCGGCCAGTTCCTGATCGATCAGGGCGGCGAGGCGATCGATGTTCGGGTCGAGCGTCGCACGGCGCGTCGCTTCCGCCACGGTCACGCCGTACCGCTCCGCGGTGTACTCGGCCGCCGGATCGGCCCGGGCCGGACGGCCGACCTGGCCTTCGACACCGCTTGGCGGCGCCTCCTCCGCGAGCGCCGCCCCGCTACTCAGGGCAAACGCCACCGAGAGGGAGAGAGAGAGAGAGAGCAGGTGGACCCGTCGCATCGTGACCTCGGAGTGTCTGACAATGTGTAGGCTAGCACGCTCTGTCGGCGACTTCAACCGCGTCAGCGCACCGCGGCGCGCAGCGCCGCGAGCGCGGCCTCGTAGTCGGGCTCGTCCGCGATCTCCGGCGTCACCTCGACGTGAGCGACGATGCCGGCGCGGTCGACGACGACGATCGCGCGGCAGAGTTCCCCGGACTCCTCGACGAGCAGTCCGTAGGCACGGCCAAACGACCGCTCTGGCCGGTAGTCGGACAGGTTGACGAGCCGTGACAGCTCCTTCCGATGGCAGAAGCGTCCCATCGCGTACGGCGTGTCGACCGAGACGGTGTACGCCATCACGGCCTCGCCGAACGCTTCGACCTCGGCGTCGAACCGCACCGTCTGCAGCGCGCAGACCGGCGTGTCGACCGATGGCACGACGCTGTACAGCCGCACCCGTCCGGCGCCGTGCTCCAGGCCGAGCAGGCGCATGTTCCACGTCCCCGGCTCCTGCCAGGTGCAGCCGAAGTCGGGCGAGCGCTGCCCGACGGCGACCGGCGTCCCCACGAGCGTGACGGGCGAACCGCCATCGGTGACCAGTCCCGTGCGACGCTGCTCCATACCGGAAGGCTTACAGACCCTTCTGCCGCGGCACGCCGAGCACCTGCAGGGCCTTGGCGGTCGCCTCCGCGAAGATGGGAGCCGCGACCTCGCCGCCGTGGTAGCGGTCGCCGTCCGGGTCGTCCACGATCACGAGCGTGACGACCCGCGGTGCGCGGCTCGGCGCGTAGCCGGCGAAGAAGGCGATGTAGTCCTCCTCGGAGTAGGCGCCGTCGACGACCTTCTGCGTGGTCGACGTCTTGCCGGCGACGCGGTAGCCGGGAATCGCCGCCGCCGCGCCGGTGCCGCCGCGCACGACGTCCTCCAGCATCCGCGTCAGATCGCGCGTCACCCGCTTCGGCAGCATCCGTCGCCGCTCGATGTCAACCGGCGTGTCGTCGATGCGGCTGACCAGGTGCGGCCGGTTCCAGACGCCGTTGTTCGCCAGCATCGCGTACAGCGCCGCCAGTTGGATCGGCGACGTCGCGATGCCCTGGCCGAACGGGATGTTGCCGATCGTAGCGCCCGACCACTCGTCGTACGGCGGCACCTGGCCGGGGGCCTCACCGGGCAGGTCGATCCCGGTCGGCTTCCCGAACCCGAACAGGTCGAGATACGGCGCGAAGTACTGCCCCTTGTCCGCCTCCCCGGTGCCGGACAGCTTCTCGTAGGCGATCTTCACGGCCCCGACGTTCGATGACACGCGCAGGATGTCTGCGACCGTCAGGGTGTAGGTCGGGTGCGGGTCGGCGTCGCAGATCCGCCGGTCGTAGAGCGTGATGCAGGACGGCACCTCGAACGTCGTGCGCGGCGAGATCCGCCGCAGGTCGAGCGCCGCGGCCACAGGCACGACCTTGAACGTCGAGCCCGGCTCGTACTGGTCGGTGACCGCGCGGATCCTGACCTCGTCGTCCGTGGCGTCGCCGTAGCGCTTCTCACCGGCACCGGGCGCGCTGGCCATCGCCAACACGCCGCCGGTGCGCGAATCGACCTGGACGATCGTCACCGTGATGGCGCCCGTCTCGGTGCGGGCGCGCTCGGCGAGGCGCTCGATCGCGCCCTGGAGCTCGAGATCGATCGTCGTCTCCAGCCGCCCGCCCGGCTTCGGCGCGTCGACCTCGATCGGCGACAGCGTCAGGTCACCGTCGGCGGACTGGACGAAGATCTCGCTCCCATCGCGACCGCGCAGGCGCTCGTCGTAGCTCAGCTCGAGACCGGCGAGGCCCTTGCCCTCGATATCGACCACGCCGGTCAGCGCCGTCGCCGTCGCCGCCGGATAGACGCGGCGTTCCTCGTCGCGGAACGTCACGCCGGCGATGTCCTTCGCGGTCAGGTCCTGCTCCAGCGCGTCGGCCGCGTCGGCGTCGGCCTGGCGCACCACGTCGATGTGGCCGCTCAGGTCCGGATCCGCGAGTCGCGCGTACACGGACTCCGGCTCGAGATCCAGCGCCGTCGCGATCGCCTTCGCGACCGCCGCCGGATCGGCCAGCGGGACATACGCCCCGACCGTCGTCGCTCGCTCCGACACGGCGAGCGGTCGACCGGCGCGATCGACGATGTCACCGCGACTGGCATGCAGCGTCACCTCGGAGCGGTGCTCCGCCGCGGCCTGCGCCTGGTAGCGGTCGTGCGAGAACACCTGCAGGTACACGGCCCGGCCGGCCGCGACCGCGAGCAGACCGAGGCAGCCGAGCATCAGCAGCCGGATCCGTCGGGCCGGGTTCGGCGCCGCCAGAGCGCGTGGCGGCGGCCGACGAGGCCGCGACGGCGCGGCCGAGCGGCTCACGCCGGCTTCACCCTGATCGGCACGTAGGCGTCGACGCCGGGCCGCACCATGCCGAGTTGCTTCGCGAACGCCTCGACGTCGGCGCGGGGGTGCGCCTTCGCGAGCGTCGCGCGCAGGTTCGACGACTCGGCCAGCACCTCACGACGCTCGACGTCGCTCTTCCCGGCCGCGATGTTGGCCTGCAGGGCGCGGATCTGGAGCGTGACGATCCCGCAGAGCAGGACGCCGACGAGCGCGACGACCAGGTAGGACTGGTACGACGCCGCCCGCCCCGAGGCCCGCGACCGGACCGGGCGCACCCGTGGCCGGGTCGGGCGCACCCGCGGTCGGACTGGCGGTCGGCGACGTCGCCGCGCGTCGGCAACCGCACTCACGCGTCCGACTCCTCGGCGTCGGTCCGCTCGGCGACGCGCAGCCGCGCCGATGCCGCGCGCGGGTTCTCCTCGACCTCGATCTCGCCCGGCCGGACGACGCGGGGCGTGAGAATGCGAACGAGCGGGAAGCGGCCGCAGCCGCAGACCGGCAGATCCGGCGGACAGATGCAGCCATGGGCCGCGTCGCGGATGCCGTTCTTGGCGATCCGATCCTCGAGCGAGTGGAACGAGATCACGGCCAGTCGGCCGCCGGGCCGAAGGATGCGCAGCGCCTCGGCGAGGCCGTCCTCGACGGCGCGCAACTCGTCGTTGACGGCGATCCGCAACGCCTGGAACACCCGTCGCGCGGGATGGCCCTGACCGAACTGGGCCGGCGTCGGGATCGCGCGGCGGATCGAGTCGACCAGGTCGCCTGAGCGGTGGAACGGCTCCGTCGCCCGGCGGCGCACGATCGCGCGGGCGATCGGCCCGGCGTAGCGCTCCTCGCCGTAGCGGTGGAAGATGCGTGCGAGCGCGCGCTCGTCCAACTCGTTGACGAGATCCGCTGCGGTCCGTGCGTCGCCCGGATCCATCCGCATGTCGAGCGGCGCGTCGGTGGCGTACGAGAAGCCACGGTCGGCCTCGTCGATCTGCATCGAGGAGATGCCGAGATCGAGCAACACGGCATCCGCGCTGACGCCCGTCGCGGCGAGATTGCGCAACACCAGCGAGAAGTTGCCGCGCACGAACCGCGTCCGCAGGTCGGGGTGCTCGTGGGCGAAGGCCACGTAGTGCGGCTTGACGCCGGGATCGCGATCGATCGCGATGTAGCAACCGCGACCGTCCATCGCGTCCGCCAGCAGGCGGGCGTGCCCACCGGCACCGAAGGTGCAGTCGACGACCGTCATGCCCGGCTCGAGATCGAGCCAGGCCGCGACCTCGCGCTGCAGGACCGGCACATGCGGGCTGTCAGCCCTTGGATTCACGCGCGACACGCTCGGCAGCATCCTCGGCACTCCCATGTGATTGACGGTCGATGTCCTGGAACCGGTTGCTGTTCCAGATCTCCAGGTACTCGTAGTTGCCGACCAGGTCGACGTCTCGCTCGATGCCCGCGTGTGCGAGCAGCGGTGACGACAGCGGCACCCGGCCGCTACCGTCGAGGTGTCCCTCGAACGTGGCGCCGAAGTAGAAGCGACGCAGCATCCGCGCCTCACGCTCGAACGGGTCGAGGCGGCCGAGCTTCAGCTCGCGGAACGCCTCCCAGCCGTCCGTGGTGAACGCCGTCAGGCAGCCGTCGAGTCCCTTCGTGACGACGATCCCGGGCGCGAACCGGTCGCGCAGACGGGCCGGCACGGTGAGCCGGTTCTTGTCGTCGAGTCGGAGGGTGTACTGGCCGGTGAGCATGGCGTCGTCGCGCACGGAGCCTGGCTCCGTGGTCCACGACGCCCCACTTTATCCCACAACTCCCCACTTTGCAAGAAGGTCAACGTGATACGAACAAACGTTCGTATGGAACAAAGGGGCCAGGCCCCAACGTTCAGAGCACCCAGGCGTTGTCGCGCACGATCGCCGTCGCGCCGCCAGCCGCGTCGAGCCCGTCGACCTCGACGTCGGGGCCGCCGATCATGAAGTCTGTGTGCTGGCTGGAGACGTTCATCCCGGCCGCGTAGCGCTTGTCCGGCGTGAGGTCGTGGCCGCCCTCGAAGGCGGCCGGATAGGCGCCGCCGTAGGCGATGTGGCAGGTGGCGTTCTCGTCGAACAACGTGTCCTTGAAGAGCAGGCCGGAGCGGTACACGCCCGACTCGCCGGTGACCAGCGCGACCTCGCCGAGCTGGCTCGCGCCCTCGTCGCGGGTGATCTGGCCCCGCACCATCGCCGCGTTCGTGTCGGCGTCGACGCGGACGATCCGGCCGTCGCGGAACTCGACCTCAAGACCGTCGACGAGGACGCCATCGCACAGCAGCGGACGGGTCGCCTTCACGACGCCGTCCACCCGCCGCCGGTCAGGCGTGGTGAAGACCTCCTCGGTCGGCATGTTGACGACGCACTCGACGCCGCCGCGCGTCGTCTCGACACCGGCCTTCCAGCGCGAGCGGGCGAGCAGACCGACCGTCAGGTCGGTGCCGCCGCCGCGGAAACGGATCGCGTCGAACCGGCGCGCCGACAACTCCGCGCCGCGCGCCTGCAGACGAGCGATGTGCGCCCGCCAGGCCGCAACCGGATCGGCCTCGTCGAGGCGGACAGCGGTCGCCACCGCACTCCAGAGCCGGTCGAGATCCGGCTCGCCGAGCACGGCTCGCGCCCAGCCCTCGGTCGGGTAGGCGCAGATCGTCCAGCAGAGCGTCCCCTCGCGCTGGCCCTGGCGGATCACCTGGTTGACGGGCATCGGGTCACGGGAACTGCGCGCGGGATCGATGTCCGCGAACACCGTCGGGTCGGGGTCGCCGTCGACGCGGATGTAGCCGCCGCCGTCGACGACGGCGCGGGCGCGCTCGTCGAGCCAGGCCGGCGTCTGCGACAGCGACTCGACCGGCGCGTGACGGAGCCGGGACCGCTTCACGTGCGCGTCCCAGTACCAGACGTCGACATAGGCGGCACCACGCGCATACGCCGCCTCCGCCAGGGCGCGGGCGAACGGCACCTGCTCGACGTGCGCGTTCACGAGCAGCGTCTGCCCGGCCTGGACGTTGACGCCGATCGCGACGACCAGTTCGGCGTAGCGACGGGTCAGATCAGCGTGGTCTGGCATCCACCAACCCTAACCGTACGGGCCGCGCCTCGTCACGGCGGCGGCACCGAGCCGGGCACCGAGCAGGATCGCCGCCGGCAGTTCATGACCCTGGGCGAGACCGAGCGTCAGGCCCGCCTGAAAGGAATCCCCGGCCCCGTAGGTATCGCGGAGCGGAGCACCCGGATCGAGGGCCCGCCACCTGCCCGAGGCGCCATCAGCGCGCCGCCAGCTCCCACCCCCTGCGCCGAGGGTCTCGACGACGGCGTCGGCGAGCCGGCCGACGGCATCGCCGGGCACCGTCTCGCCCGGATCGACCGCCGAACCGACGAGGACATCCGCGCGGACGCCGGACGCCTCGAGGGAGCCGAGCCGCCGCGCCGTCGTCACCAGGCGCGGCGCGGCCCGCGCTGCCACGAGGGTCGCGGGATCGTGGCCCGTGAAGTACACGGCGTCGAAGCCCGCGAGGTCGTCCCAGCCGAGGTCGTCGCCGATCTCCGGGTGGAGGTTGGCGCCAACGACCATGATCGTCCGCTCGCCGTCCGCGCCGATCACCGTCAGCGCACCGGTCTGCGCCTGCTCCCGCCGCGCGGCCCGGACGTCGATGCCCTCCACGACGAGGAACCGCTCGGCCTCGTCGGCCGCGCCATCGTTGCCGAGCGCGGTCAGCAGCGTGACGGCGGCGCCCGCCCGCGCGAGCGCGACGGCGCAGACGGCACCCGCGCCGGCGGCAGCCGTGAACGGCTCGGCCAGAAGCGCGATCTCGCCGGTCGCCGGCACGCTCCCGGCTGCGAACGTGACCCACTCGACGTGCCCGATGACGGCGATCCGGCTGATCGGCGGAGCTTACGGCCCTCAGCGCAGGCGCACGTGGGTGCGCACGACGCCGGAGCGGTTCCCCGCTCCGTCAACGGCGCGGAC
This sequence comes from Actinomycetota bacterium, assembly GCA_009885805.1. Lineage (GTDB taxonomy): Bacteria > Actinomycetota > Thermoleophilia > Gaiellales > F1-60-MAGs149 > VFJZ01. The sequence goes on along the minus strand of VFJZ01000009.1, from coordinate 90,045 downwards.
GCCGATCGCGACCCGCCGGCCACGCGGGCCAGTCAGCCGCACCGTCAGAGTCGTTCCAGCCGTCCGTCCAACAACCCGCGCGCCGACCAGGATCTCGTAGCGGGTGACGACGACGTTGTCGGTCGCGGTCGGCCAGACGAGACGTACTCGGCGGCGCGGCAGCGCCGTCGCGCGCAGGCGGGCGGGCCGTTTCGGCGCAATCTGGTCGCCGGTCGGTGGCGCGACCGCGAGGCGGGTGCGGGGGCCCTCCTGCCCGGCGGAATCGATCGCCGCGACGGCGTAGACGACGAGGTCGGCAAGCGGCATCTCGATGTCGGTGTACGCCGTTTCCGTGGCCGTTGCGATCAGGCCGGCGTCGCGGTACACGCGGTAGCCCGTGACGGCAACGTCATCGGTCGCCGCCGCCCACGTCAGCTCGGCGCCCCACGGGCTCGCGGAGACCACGATCTCGAGCCCGGTGACCGCGCCCGGCGGTACGTCGTCGGGGACGAGGGCCACCGCCGGCGCCGAGGCGACCGAGACGTTCCCGGCGGCGTCGACCGCGCGCACCGTGTACGTGTGCTGCAGGCCCGCGGCCGCTCCGGTATCGCGGTACGTCGTCAGCGTCTGCGCGGCGATCTGGATGCCGCCGCGGAAGACGCGGTACTGGGTGACGCCCACGGCATCGGTGGCCGCGTTCCAGTTCAGCGTCACCGCGCCGGGCGAGACGACGGCGGCGAGACCCGACGGCGCCGTCGGCGGTGTGACGTCGCCGATCGAGACCGGCGACGCGACGGCGATGGGCCCGACCAGGCCACCATCGTCGACGGCCGACACGCTGTAGGTGAAGACGCCGTTACCGGGGGTGTCGTGGTACGTCAGACCCGCGGGGTTCGCGATCTGGACGCCGTTTCGCAGCACCCGGTACGAGACGACGGTGCCGTCGTCGGTCGCCGCGCCCCAGCCGACGTCGACACCGCCAGCCGCCGGCGTCGCGATCACGCCGGCCGGGGCCGACGGTGCGACGCCCGAGCCCGGGATGACGACGTCGACGACGGCGCCGGAGGCATCGACCGAGACGGTCGTGATCGTGATGCCGGTGACCGGGTCGGTCAGTGTCTGACCCGGATCGAGCGGGGCATCGGCAAAGGTGGGCGTCGAGGGCGTGGCGTCGATCAGCGCCGGCTGCGTGGCGTTGAAGGCGAACGGTCCGCGGCGGATCATCACGCCGCCGACGCCCTCGTCGGTGGGGGCGAAGTTGTCGAACCAGGTCCCGAACGGCCGTCGGACATCGACGTACAGCGCAGCTCCGGCGCGGGCGATGCGGAGCAGCTGCACGGCGCCGGTCGTCGCGGCCGCCGGCGCGATCGTGTACGTCCCGGAGGCGGTCACGGTGTGCGTCGAGGTGCCGGCCAGCCAGCCGAGCTCACCCTTGTGGAAGGTCGCGAACTGTCGCGACCATCCCGTCCCCATCACCGAAAAGGGATCGCCGTACTCGAACGACGTGCAGGTCCCGGACAGCGACACACGGGTGCCCGAGCTGGTGCAGTCGTACGCGTTCGAGTGATGCGCGCCGAAGTTGTGACCGAGCTCGTGCGCCATCACGTACAGGCCAAGCGCGCCGTTCACCCAGGTGTACGGGCCGGGCAGCATCCCGAGGCCCGACCAGGCGCAGGCTGGGACGTCCGGGAACAGGTACATCACGTGACTGAACCCGCTCAGCGCCGCGCCCGCCTGCGCATCCGCCAACGCCCCCCAGGTGCTGAAGTCGCAGGTCGTCGACGTGCTCGGGATGGTGTACCAGCCGAGCACCGAGCCGGTCAGGTTCGTCTTGCCGAACGACTGCTCCGCGAAGTAGTTCTTCACCGAGCCATTGCCGCCGAAGACGGTGCTCGTGATGGTCGGGATCGTCCAGGGCTGCGTGGTGCGATCGGTGAAGTTGAACGCCACGACGGCGAGGTTCGGCGCGGCCGGCGCGGCCGCGAACCGCGTGGTGGCCGCGAGTCTGCGGGCGCGCGGCGAGCGCGGCGCCGAGCGGCGGGCCGCGGTCACGCGGAGTGTCGTGCCCCGGCGCTGACCGGTCAGGCGCATCCACGTCCCGGGGCGCACGGAGACGCCCCGCCCCACGCGCAGCGTCAGGAGACCGGTCGTCGTACGCAGGGCGAGGAAGCGCGTCGGTGGCGCACCGGCGACTCGCGCGTCGGCGTGCATCAGCTGCACGACGCCCTCGACCGTCACGGCGCGGACGCTGGCGCTGGCAATCGGGGCGAGGCACAGGGCGGCCGCGACCGCGCTGAGGAGGGCGGCAGCTCGTCGCACCTCAGGCAGCGGCCGGCCGGGTCAGTCGGTCCTGGAGCACGCGCAGGACATCGGCGGAACGGCCGCCCTTGACGAGGGTCGCCGCGACCCGGACGTCTGCCGCACCCGTCGCCTGCGCCGCCATCTCGATCGCCGCTCCGAGCAGTGCGGGCTGATCAGCGTCGGGAGCGACGACAACGAACGAGAGGTCAGCGAACGCCACCCGATAGAGAGCGTCGGCCGGCCCGAGCACGCCGGCGAGGGAGCCGGCCAGCGCCTCGACGGTCGCGCCCGGAGCGTCACGCACGACGCAGCCGGCGACCGCGATCTGGAGCGACAGCGTGTCGGCCAGCGCGAGCAGCCGTTCGAGATCCTCGTGCAGGCAGCGCTCGTCGCGCAGCCCGGTGGCCGCATCCGTCCGGGATCTCCCGACGACACCGCGCGCGGAACGCGACCGGCTGATCCCGGCGCGGACCCCCTCGGTGAGCTGGTCGGCATCGAACGGCTTCGTGATCACGGCGTCGGCACCCGCGTCGGTCGCCATCTGCGCGTACTCGGGCTCATGCCGGCCGGTGACGACGACGATGTGCGCAAGGGCGAGTCCGGGATGCTCCCGCGCGGCAACGCACAGGGAGATGCCGTCGAGGCCCGGCATCAGCCAGTCGACGACGATCGCGTCAGGGGCCCACGACGTCGCCCGCTCGAGGCCCTCGCGGCCGTCGGCCGTGACCTCGACCTCGAGCCCTGCGCCCGACAGGGTCTCGGACAGGAGCGTGCGGACGCCGACGTCGTCCTCGCAGACGAGGACGCGGCCGGGACGTTCGCTGGTTCGCGGGGGAGGTGCCACCGGTCCTGATATCGACCGGCCGCACCGGCAGCGGCCTCACCCGGATGGGTGAGAGGCGAACGCGCGCAGGGTTTCGACCCGTTCGGACTGATCGGCCTCGACCCACGGGGGAGGCGTCCGACCGGAGGCACGGATCGAGCCGTCGAGCTCCGCCAGCCGGTGGTTCACGAACAACCGCTCCGCGAGCTGCAGCGCCTCCGACCGACTTGCCGCTTGCGCCTCGAAGGGGCGCGCCTCGCCGGGATCGCCGTTCCGGATCGCCGCGTACCAGCCGCCGCTGCGGTCGGGCCGCAGGAACAGGTGGTAGCCGTGGCTCCGGAGGCGTTCGCGGAGGTCGTGGTCGGGGCTGGAGGAACTCATCGCCGCGGGCTGGACATTAGCGGGGGCGCGGGTCGTCGAGCGCCCGGTCGAGGTAGACGGCGGCCGAGATCAGCGACAGGTGCGTGAACGCCTGCGGGAAGTTCCCGAGCGCCTCGCCGGACGGGCCGAGCTCCTCGGAGTAGAGGCCGAGATGATTCGCGTAGGTCAGCATCTTCTCGAACACGAGTCTGGCCTCGTCGAGGCGTCCGGCGCGCGCCTGGGCCTCAACCCACCAGAACGAGCAGATCGAGAACGTCCCCTCCTCCCCGTCGAGCCCGTCCGACGCGGCGTGCTCGGGGACGTAGCGATAGACGAGCGAGTCCGACACGAGCTCGCGACCGATCGCGTCGAGCGTGGACAGCATCCGGGGATCGGTCGGCGCGATGAACCGCACGAGCGGCATCAGCAGGTTGGAGGCGTCAAGGGCGTCGCCGTCGAGGGTCTGCACGAACGACTGCTTCGAGCTGTTCCAACCGCGCGTCATGATCTCGTGGAAGATCTCGTCACGCGTCTCGAGCCACTGCACGAGCGGGCCCGGGAACCCGCGCCGCCGTGCCATGCGGATCGCCCGCTCGAACGCGACCCAGCTCATCAGACGCGAGTAGGTGAACTCCTGCTGCCCGCCGCGGACCTCCCAGATGCCCTCGTCCCGCTCGCGCCAATGGTCGCTGAGGTAGTCGAGCAGGCGAACGACGACCTGCCAGAGCTCGTACGAGATCGGGGCGCCGAACTTGTCGTAGAGGTAGATCGCATCGATCAGCTCGCCGTAGATGTCGAGCTGCATCTGTCCGGCGGCACCGTTGCCGATCCGCACCGGCCGTGAGCCGCGATGGCCCTCGAGATGGGTGAGCTCGACCTCCTCGAGCTCGTGGCGGCCGTCGATGCCGTACATGATCTGCAGCGGTGCCGCCGACATCGATTCGGACTCGGTCGCGCGATCGCGGAGGAAGTGCATGAACGCCTCCGCCTCGCGGGAGAAGCCGAGACGCAGCAGCGCGTACAGCGTGAACGCCGAATCGCGGATCCAGGTGTAGCGGTAGTCCCAGTTGCGGACACCGCCGATCCCCTCGGGCAGGCTGGCGGTCGGCGCCGCGACGATCGCCCCGGTCGGCGCGTACGTGAGGAGCTTGAGGCAGAGCGCCGAACGGCGGACGGTCTCACGCCAGCGTCCCCGGTAGGTGCAGCCGGCCAGCCAGCGGCGCCAGAACGCGACGGTCGCCTCGAACTGCGCCTGCGCCTCGTCGTCCGAGATCGGCCGCGCCTCCTTTGTGCCGTCCGGCGCGACCTCGAGCACGAACGTCGCCATCTGCCCCGGCTCGAGCGTGAAGACGCCGTGGACGGCGCCCGCGTCGGCGAGCAGCGGGACGGGCGAGGACAGCGCGAGGGTCAGGGACGGGGTGGTGAAGACGGCGCCGCCCGTGCCGTTGTGGAGCATGTGCTCGGCACGACCGTAGTCGAACGCCGGCGCGCAGTGCAGCTGGAAGCGCATGCTTCCACGGACACCGACGACGCGCCGGACGATCCGCTGCGGGGCGCCCGGGTCATCCTCGTGGATCGGCATGAAGTCCTGCACCTCACCGACACCCTGCGGCGTCAGGAAGCGCGTGATCAGGACGTTCGTATCAGGCAGGTAGAGCTGCTTGACGTTGCCGCCCTCGCCGTCCGGCGCGATCTGGAAGCGACCGCCCTTGGCTGCGTCGAGGATCGCGCCGAACACGCTGGGCGCGTCGAAGCGCGGCGGGCAGAACCAGTCGATGGTGCCGTCGGTGGCGACGAGCGCAACCGTGTGCAGGTCGCCGATGACACCGTGATCCTCGATCGGGGCGTAGCGCATATCCCGCTCACTCTATAGCGGCGGGTGGCCAGCGAGGCGGCCAGAGCTACGCGACGGCGTGCGCTTCCAGGTTCAGCTCGCGGACGAGCCGGTCCTTCGGCTTCGCGCCGACCGACTGCTCGACGACCTCGCCGTCCTTGAACAGCACGATCGTCGGGATCGAGAGCACACCGAAGCGGCCGGCGATGCCGGGCTCGGCGTCGACGTCGAGTTTGGCGACCTTGATGCGCCCCTCGTAGTCCCGGGAGATCTCGTCGACGATGGGACCGACCTGGCGGCACGGGCCGCACCACTCGGCCCAGAAGTCGACGAGGACGGGGACGTCCGATTCGACGACTTCGCCCTGGAAGTTTGCGGTGGTGATCTCGAGAGTGCTCATGGTGTCCTGTCGTGTCGGGAGCCGGAACGCTACAGCGGCGCCCGGCGGATGTGTCTGCACTCCTAGACGAACGAGGCGGCCCGGGCATTCCCCGCGGTCAGCTGCCGGTGGCGAGCGGTGCGACGTCGAACAGCACCAGCGCGCGCACGATCACGCCGTCGGCGCAGTCGATCCAGGTCACACCCTCGATGTCCGCCGCGCCGACGCGGTAGCGCCAGCGCTTGGCGGCCCGGACGTCGTCCCCGACCACGTCGAGCACGTCGTACCGGAAGCGTGGCGTCGACGCGAGCCAGTCGACGCACACCTGCTCGATCTCCTCGCGACCGTGCACCGCTCGTGCCGCCGTTCCGTCGGGCGTGCGGTGCTCGACGTCGATGAACTCGGCGTCGACGGCGAACAGGTCGCCGTAGGTCGGTGCGTCGCGGGCGACGAGCGCGTCGCGCCAGGCGATGGCGAGCTCCGTCGGCGTCCGCACGACGGAAGTAGAGCACGTACGATCGGTAGCGGCGCAGAAGGAGCTGGCATGGACGGACGGTTGATCGTGGTCACCGGAACATCACGCGGGATCGGCCAGGGCGTCGCCGTCCGGCTCGCCGCCGACGGCGCTGACGTCGCCGGCATCGACTGGCACGACGGCGCCGAGACCGCCGGGCAGGCCGGGCCGCGGTTCACCCACTTCGCCGGTGACGTTTCCGACCCGACCGACATGATCCGCGTCTTTCGCGCGATCGACGACGCCTACGGCCGGCCGCCCTGGGGACTCGTCTGCGTCGCCGGCATCGCGCCGGAGGTCGACTTCCTCGACACGACGGCCGAGACCTTCGACGCGGTCATGGGCGTCAACGTCCGCGGCCCCTTCCTCTGCGGCCAGGAGGCGGGACGGCGGATGCGCGACGCCGGTGGTGGACGGATCGTCAACATCGCCTCGACCGCGAGCGTTCAGGCCTGGGCCCAGCAGTCGGTGTACGGGGCGTCGAAGGGCGCGGTGCTGTTGCTGACGCGCAACATGGCGAACGAGCTCGCGCGCTTCAACATCACGGTCAATGCCGTCGGCCCGGGCACGATCGCGACGCCGCTCGCGGTCAACGTCCTCAACAATCCCGACTGGGTCGCGGCCGAACTCGGCACGACGCCGCTGCGGCGGTTCGGGACGCCGGCGGACATCGCCGTGGGCGTCCGGTTCTTTCTGCAGCCGGAGGCCGCGTGGGTGACGGGACAAACGCTCTACGTCGACGGCGGCTTCCTCGCCTGCGGCGGCCCGTGGCTGGAGTCGTTCGAGGGGCACGTCTCGATCGACCGCTGATCGACCGCGTCAGGTGATCAGCGCCGCCGCGAGTCCGAGCAGGACGCGGGTCGCGGCCACCACGTCGGCGAGCACCACGTGCTCGTCCGGGCGATGAGCGTGTGCGAGATCGCCCGCGCCGTAGATAACCGTCTCGACGCCGGCACCGGCGTACCAGGCTGCGTCGGTCGTCGCCCGCATGCCGACGACTGGCGGCTCGACGCCGTGCACCGTGGCGTGGGCGCGCGCCAGCGCGACGCGGACGGCGGCGGCGCGGGCCGTTTCGAACGGCGGCACACGGATCTCGACCTCGCGCCGCCAGGCGATCGCCGGGAGCGCTGCGAGGGCGGACGCGACGACGGCGTCCGCCTCGGCCGCGACGGCGTCCGGGTCGCGCCCGGGGGCGACGCGCAGGTCGACCGAGAAGCGGCAGCGATCGGGCACGACAGAGGTCTTCAGGCCGCCGACGATCGTCCCGATACTGACGCTCTCGCTCCCCACCAGCGGGTGGCCCGGAGCGCTGCGAGCTGCCGCCCACGCCTCCAGCGCGACAACGGCACGGGCCGCCGCAGCAACGGCGTTCGCGCCGAGTTCGGGCGTCGCGCCATGCGCGGAACGACCCTCGACGGTATACGCCACGTTGATCTGGCCGTTGCCGACGGCGACGATGGCGAGTGCCGTCGGCTCGACGATCACTGCCGCGCTGGGGAGGGGCTGGTGGCTGGCGGCGCGGCGGCTGCCAGCGCCCGTCGCCTCCTCGTCGACCACGATGTCGAGACGCAGCGCCCGGCTGAAGGTGCGCCCGCTGCGGGCGAGGGCGAGCGCGACGCCCGTCATCGCAGCGAGTCCCGCTTTCATGTCGCAGGCGCCGAGGCCCGTCAGCACGCCATCTCGCACGACGGGCTCGTAGGGATCGGTCGTCCAGCCTGCTCCGGGCGGCATCGTGTCGGAATGGCCGTTCAGCACCAGAGCCGGCGGGCCCGGCGGGCCGATCTGCGCGTGCAGGTTTGGCCGTGACGGCGCGACCTCGTCGACCGTGCAGGTGACGCCTGCGGCCTGGAGCAGCCCGGCCAGGTAGTCGGCGACCGGCGCCTCGTTGCCCGGGGGGTTCGGGGTCGGGATCCGGATCAGGTCGGCGAGGATCGCCTCGACCTCGGCGGCATCGACGTCCAAGGCGCTCACTCGACGGCGACCGGGCCGGCATCGATGTCGACGCCGACCTCGGCCATGAAGCGGCGATAGGCGACGGCGACGGCGTCCGGCCCGCGCAGGTGTAGTTCGGCGGCGAGATCGAGCGGCAACTCGGCCGGCCGCTGGCTCTCGACGACGGGCCGGTCCTGCTCCAGGATCAGGATGTCGGTCGCCATCCGTTCCGCAAGCTCCGCCTCGGTGAGGTGGAAGTTGCGGCAGATGACGAGGAACACGGTCGTCTCCTCGGCGGCGCGCGGGCAGGCGGCGATCAGCACGGCCTCCACCTGGCCGTCCGCACGCTCCTTGCGCTGGTGGATGCTGAACGGCCGGTGCAGCCGATAGACGCGCTCGTGGGCAACCGGGTGCATCGGATTCGGCAGGTCGGTGAAGCGGTAGCGCAGCTCCTCGCCGACCTGCTCGATCTCGAAGACCGGCACCTCGGGGTGATCCCGCGAGCCGAGGATGCCCTCGTGCAGCCAGGGGAAGTGGGCGGCGTCGACGGAGTTCTCGGTCGCGCGGGCCGCGCTCGCGCGCCACTGCTGCGCCGGCACGAAGACCGCGCGGTAGGCCGGGTCGGAGAACTCCGCGTACTCGGGAATCGCGACGACCGGATCCGCGGCGAGGCACACCCAGACGAGGCCGTAGCGCTCCTCGCAGGCGAAGCGCTGGAGGCGCGCACCGGCCGGAATCGCCCGGCCGGCCGGGAGCGCCGGGATGTGGACGCAGCCGCCGTCTGCCCCGTACCGCCAGCCGTGGTAGGCGCAGACCAACTCGTGCCCCTCGATGCGGCCCAGCGACAGCGCGGTCGCGCGGTGGACGCACAGGTCGCGGAAGCAGGCGAGCCCGGTCCCGAGCCGAGCGACGACGAGCCGCTCGCCGAGCAGCTGCACCGCCACCGGGCCGGCGCCGACAGCCGCCGTGTAGGCGACCGGATGCCAGTAGCGGCGCAGCGCCGGCCACAGCTCGTGTTCGAGGGCCGGACGGCTCACGCGCCGCCCTTCAGGGCGATCGTCCGCAACTCGGGCGCGGACCCCGAGAGACGCTCGTATCCGGTCTCGGTCACGAGCACGTTCTCCTCGGCGTGGAACAGGCCGAAGGCGGTGGCGACACCCGGCTCGACCGTGATCGTCATCCCCGCCTCGAGGATCGTCTCGTCGTCGACGGCGATGTGCGGCGGCTCGGTCATGTCGAGACCGACGCCGTGACCGACGCGGCCGGCGATGCCCGAGACGTTGCTCGTCACCGGCAGCCCGATCGTCCGCACCGCCTCGTCGAGAACCGCCGCGATCTCGGCGACCGGCCGGCCGGGCCTGACCATCTCGACGCCCCGTGTCGTGAGCTCGATGATCTGGCGCTGCCCGTCGTGCTGCTCGGCGGTCGGGCCGCCGACGACGCCGGCACGTCCGAAGTCGCTCCAGAGCCCGTCGACGGTGCAGCCCGAGTCGAGCCAGACCATGTCGCCGCGCTCGATCGGACGGTCGTCGCCCGCGCCCATCAGGACGTCGTAGCGGCCCGCACCCGACGTGATCGCGACCCACGGCGACGAGCCGCCGGCGCGTGCCGTCTCCACCATCATCGTCAACGCGATCTCCCGTTCCGTGACACCCTCGCAGATCGCGGTGAACAGCCGCTCGTACGCCGTCGCCGTGCACGCACAGGCACGGCGCATCGCCTCGACGTCCCACGCCGGCTTTCGCAGGCGAAGGCCCCACAGGAGCGAGGAGGCGTCGACGAGTTCGACCGGTGCGAGCGCGTCGGCGATCCGCTCGAGTTCGAGCACGGGGATGCCGAGGCGCTGTTCGAAGCCGAGTTCGGCGCCGAACCGGCCGCGCGTGATACCGGCCGCGGCGACGGCGGCGCGCAGCACCTCGACCGGCGCGACCGACAGCCGTTCGTAGGTGCGGACGTCCCGGATCCACGACAGCGCTCGCGCCTCGTAGTCCCGGCCCGTGTGGACGATCGAGACCGGCTCGCCGACGCGCGGTACGACCAGGTAGAACGGCCGGGCGAGCGTCGGCTCGACGACCGGGTAGCCACTGAGGAAGCACAGATTGGTGCCGGTCGCGAGCAGCAGCCCGTCGAGCCCGTCCCGCGCCATCGCCTCCCTCGCCGCGGCGAGGCGCGCGCTTCCGATCTGAGCCCGCTGCACGAGACGATGGTGCACGCAGTCGGGCGCGCTGGCAAGTCGTACGCCGACGCGCGACGCGGTAGGGTCTCGAGTCGTCGTGATCGACGTCCTGACATCGAGCCCGGACATCCTCGGTGAGTGTCCACTGTACGACGCCGCCACCGACACGCTCTACCGGGTGGATATCACGGGTCGGGCGCTGCGGGCCCGCGGCATCGCGACGGGTGACGAGCGGGAGTGGCCGGTCCCGCTCGAACCCGGGTCGGTCGCGCTCCGGGCCGGCGGCGGGCTCGTCCTCGCCCTCGAAGATGCCCTCTGGTCACTCGACCCGGCCACCGGTGCGGTGGCGAAACTCGTCGACATCACGGGTGGCGACGGCCGGGTTGCGCTCAACGACGGCCGCTGCGACGCCGCCGGGCGGTTCTGGGTCGGCTCCTACGACCGCGCCGAGACGGCGGCGATCGGCTGCCTCTACGTCGTCGACGTCGACGGCGCGGTGACGACCGCGCTCACCGGCGTGACGGTCGGCAACGGCGTCGACTGGAGTCCGGACGGCAGCGTCGCCTACTTCACGGACTCTGCCGGGGAGATCGTCGCGATGGACGTCCGCGACGGCGTCCCGGGCCCGCCGCGCCGCTTCGCCTACGACGACGACTGCTCACCGGACGGGCTCGTCGTCGACGCCGAGGGCTATGTCTGGAGCACGAAGTGGGACGGCTGGCGGATCGTCCGCTACGCGCCCGACGGCCGCGTCGACCGCACGATCGAGCTGCCGGTGCAGCGTCCGACCGCGGCGACCTTCGGCGGCCCGGCACTCGACACCCTGTACGTGACGACCGCGACGTACGGCCTGGATGCGGCCGCCCGCGCCGCCCAGCCGCTCGCCGGGCTGGTGCTGGCGGTCGACGTGGGCGTCAGCGGCCGTCCGGCGACGCCGTACGGCGGCTAGAGCCGCCGGACGGCGTCGCGCAACGGGTCAGCCGCCGACTCCCGCCTTGATCTCGGTGTAGATGTCCGTCCACTCCTTCACGGTCAGGAGCGTGTCGGATTCGACGGGCGGGTTGTTGTAGAGCGGCGCCGCGGCGAACAGCGCCTCGATGTTCGTGTAGTCGTAGAGGGACTTCGTCACGTCGTTCAGCTGCGCGACGCCGTCCGGGCAGACGGTCGCGCCGACGAGGTACTCGGCAATCCGGGCGTTGACCGTCGGATCGAGCGACTCGTTCATCCAGGCGTAGATCGTGGAGACGTTGTCGGCGCCTGGCGGGATCGCCCAGGCGTCGCAGAAGCCATACGAACCCTCGGTCGGCAGCACCGTCTTGACCGTCGTCGTGCCAGCGTCGGCGGCGAACGTGTTCATCGCCGCCCAGCCGAGCCAGCAGACGACGACGTCGCCCGAGACGAGCTTCTGCGTCATGTCACCGTACGACGCCGAGACGCCCGTCGTCTGCGCCCAGACCTTCGTCAGCAGGTCCCTGACCTCGTCGACGTCGGGCGAGCCCTTGGCGAGGTTGTCGGGTGTCTTGCCGAGGAGGTGACAGCAGAGCGCGAGGTTGCCCTGCGGATCGTCGACCGCGCCCACCTTGCCCTTGAACTTCGGGTCGAGCAGGTCGTACCAGCTCGTCAGTCCACCGGGCAGGACAGCGTCGTCGTAGGTGATGCCGATCGCGCCGTAGTCCCAGGGCACACCGGTACGGGTGCCGTCGGGCTCGACCCAGAAGTTCCCCTCGTCGCCCTGGAAGTACGGGTAGAGGTTCTTCAGGTTCGGCACCTGCTCGGGATCGAGCGGCTCGAGCAGGCCGAGTTCGCGGTACAGCGGCTTGTAGCCCTGGTAGTAGGTGATCAGGTCGTAGCCGCCGCCACCCTTGGCCGCGATCAGCTTCGCCTGGATGTCGTCGTGCGTGCCGATGTAGGTCGCCTTGAGGTCGACGGTGTTGGTCGTCTTCCAGTCCTTCATCGGGTCGGGCAGGTCGTAGCCCTCCCAGGACAGGAAGTCGATCGTGCCACCGACCTTGCCGTCGCCCTGGATGCCGACCGGCGCGGCGGCCGTCGTCGCGGCATCGGTCGCGGCCGCGGCCGACGATCCGGCCCCGGCGTCGACCGTCGTCGTTCCGGCGTCGTCACCACCGCACGCGGCGAGCAGCGCAGGGCTCGCGCCGAGCGTCACGAGTGTCATCCCGCTCCGACGCAGCAGCTCACGACGACTCAGCCCACGATGTCCCTGGTACACAGGTCTCCTCCATCCGGTCGCCGCCCGACAGCTGTCGGGGACGTGTCGGCCATCGTAAGTACGCTGCCGCGGCGGCGCAAGCAAGCCGGCACCCGATAGGCTACGCGGCGTGCCGAGGGTCTCCGTCGTCAGCGGCGCCGCCAGCGGGATCGGGCGGGCCACGGCGCTCCTGCTGTCCGAGCGCGGCGACGTCGTGATCGGCCTCGACCGCGATGCGACCGGCCTCGCCGGGACGGCCGCGTCCTCCCACCCGATCGAGACCGCCGTTGTCGACGTCACCGACTCGGACGGGGTGCGAGCTGCGATCGACGCCGCCGTCGCGCGGCACGGCCGCCTCGATGTCCTCGTGACGGCCGCGGCAATCGGACTCCCCGGCAGAATCGACGAGCAGCCCGAGGCCGAGTGGCAGGCAACGGTCGACGCCGTGCTCGGCGGCACGTACAACTGCGCGCGCGCCGCCGTGCCCCACATGCGGCGGGCCAGGAGCGGAGCGATCGTGACGTTCGGCTCCGTCATCGGCCGCACCGCGATCGCCGGCTTCGCAGCGTACGGCGCCGCCAAGGGCGGCATCGAGGCGCTCACACGGGCGCTCGCGATCGACTACGCGGCCGACAACATCCGCGTCAACTGCGTGATTCCCGGCTCGACCGACACGCCGATGATGTGGTTCGGCGTCGACGCCGCCGATCTGCCGGCGCTGCGCGCCAGAGTCGACGCCGAGCAGCCGCTCGGCCGGATCGCCGACCCCGTCGAGATCGCGCGCGTCGTCGCCTTCCTGGCCTCGGACGAGGCATCGATCGTGACGGGTGCCTCGCTCGTCGCCGACGGCGGCGTCACCGCCCGCGCGTCCGTCAGCTACTGATCGCGCGCAGGATCGCGTCGAGGTCGTCGGCGAAGCGGACGTCGAACAGGTCGGGCTCGAGCTCGCTCCAGCCACGGCCGTGGGCGGTAATGATCGCGACGGCGGTCACGTCCGGCTCGATCCGCCCCTGATCGCGCGCCTGGCGGATGCCAGCGAGTGCGAGCGCCGACGACGTCTCGGCGTAGAAGCCCTTCGCGGCGAGCGCCCGGGTCGCGGCCACGATCGCCTCGTCGGAGACGACCACGGGGCCACCGTCGCGGCTGGCGGCCTCGATCGCGAGGCGGCCAACCGAGGTGTCGACGGTCGAACGGGCGATCGACCGCGGATCAACCAGATCGACGGCGCCGCCGGCCGCGACCGATCGGGCCAACGCGTCGGCGCCCTCGGCTTCGCAGGCGAGCAACGTCAGCGGCGCGACACCGAGTCGGGCGGCGACGTCGTCCAGCCCGCGACGCAGACCGACGAGCGTGTCGCCACTGGCGCATGGCACTGCGACGACATCCGGCGCCCGGCCGAGCGCCGTGACGATCTCGTCGACGACCAGCCGGTAGCCATCGGTGCCGTACGGCGTCGCGGCACCCGTGAGCCGCGGGTCGCTCGACGTCGCCGGAAACCAGCCGCGGGCGACGAGGGCCCGCATGGCATCACGCATGCCAGCGTCGTCGAAACGCCCGATCACCGCCCCGTGCGCGGCCAGCTGCACTGCCAGTGGGTGCCGCAGCTCGGTGCTCGCGAAGACGACGGAGCCGATCCCCGCCCGCGCCGCGTGCGCGGCACACGACACGCCGTGATTCCCGGTCGAGGTGGTGAAGACACCGGGCGCGCCGGCGGCTCCGGCGATCGCCGTGCTGATCGCGTGGAAGCGATCCTTGTGCGAGCCGGTCGGGTTGCGCGACTCGAGCTTGAGCCAGGTCGGCTCGTCGTCGTGGAGCCGGACGAGCGGCGTCCCGACGCGACCGAGATCGGTCAGGTGCTCGACCGGCAGGGGCAGTCGCCACGTCGAGCCGGGCTCGTAGGTGGTCTCGAGCGGCGCGCCGCAGGCCGGGCAGCCGTCGGGATCGGTCGTGGGCGGACCCGCGTACCCGCAGGCCGGGCAGCGCAGCCCGAGGCCGGGCGTCCAGGGGATCGACACGAGCGGCATCGTGACAGCCAGCGGCCGGTCGCGGCGTCCGGAGCGGGCCTATACTCCGCCGGTATGACGCGGGCGCGACTGATCGGCCTCGGCCAGATGGGCTCGGGCATCGCCCGGAACCTCCTCGCCGCCGGCGTCTCCCTGTCCGTCGCCGACGCCGATGCGGAGCGGGTTGCAGCCCTCGTCGCCGAGGGCGCGACACCCGCGGCGGACGACGTCGACGAGGAGTTCGTCCTGCTGTCGTTGCCGGGCCCACCGCAGGTCGAGGCGGTCTGCCTCGGCTCTGAGGGCCTCCTCGCCCGGATGGCCCCCGGGGCGGTCCTCGTCAACCTCTCGACGGTGGGCGTCGATACCGCGAGGCGCCTCGCGGACGAGGCAGCCGGGTACGGCGTGGAGACCGTCGACGCGCCGGTCACCGGCGCGGCGGACGGCGCCGCGGCCGGGACGATGACGATCATGGTCGGCGCGACCGCCGAGGCGCTCACGAGGGCGCGAGATGTGCTCGACCCGATCTCCGAGCGGATCGTCCACCTCGGTCCGCCCGGCGCCGGCACGGCGGGGAAGCTGCTCACCAACATGCTCTGGTTCATCCACGTGACGGCCCTGTCCGACGCGCTGTCCCTGGCGGTGGCGAGCGGCCTCGATCCGGTGAAGTTCGGCGAACTCGTCCGGGCGAGCGCCGGCGGGTCCTGGGTGGCCGAGCACGATCTCGGCAACGTGCTCGCGGACGACGACGACCCCTCGTTCACACTCGCGCTGTGCGTCAAGGACCTCGGCCTGATCGGCGACCTCGAGGCGGCCAGCGGCTACGCGTCCGATCTCGCCGCGGCCGCCCGGGCGCGCTTCGGCGAGGCCCACGAGCGGTACGGCCCGCAGCGCGGCGAGCTCGCCGTGACGCGCCTCGCCGAGGAGCGCGCCGGCGTCTCGATCAGGGCGGCGGGCTGATGCGGGCGGCCGTGCTCCACGAGGTCGGCGCGCCGCTCGCGATCGAGGAGGTCGAGGTCGGTGTGCCCCGCGCCGGCGAGGTCGGCGTGCGGCTGGTGGCAAGCGGCGTCTGCCACTCCGACCTGCACACGATCGATGGCTCCTTCCCCTGGCCACTGCCGGCGATCTTCGGGCACGAGGGCGCCGGCGTCGTGGAGGCGATCGGCCCCGGGGTGACGAACGTCGGCGTCGGTGATCACGTCATCCTCACCTGGCTGCCGTACTGCGGCTCGTGCCGGATGTGCGAGCGCGGCCGCCCGAATCTCTGCGAGGGTCAGAGCTGGTCGGACGCCGGTACGATGATGGACGGCACCGTCCGCTTCGAGGGTGCGACGGGACCGATCAGCCACTGCACGACCTCGTCGTTCGCCGAGCGGACGGTCGTCGCCGCCCAGACGTGCATTCCGGTCGATCCGGGCCTCGACCTCGTCGAGTTGTCGCTGTTCGGCTGCGCGGTGATGACCGGCGTCGGCGCGGTCCTGAACACGGCCCGCGTGCAGCCTGGCGAGTCGGTTGCCGTCGTCGGCTGCGGCGGCGTCGGGCTGAACGTGGTGCAGGGCGCGCGGATCGCCGGCGCCGGCCGCATCGTCGCCATCGACCGGGTGGCGGAGAAGCTCGCGCTGGCACGCACGCTCGGCGCGACCGAGACGATCGACGCCTCCTCGGTCGACCCGCGCGAGGCGCTGGCGCCGGGCGTTGACCACGTCTTCGAGGCGATCGGCCGGCCGGCGACGATCGAACTCGCCGCCGCCCTCACCGGCCCGGGCGGCCAGGCGATCCTGATCGGGATGGCGCCGGTCGGAGCCACCGCCTCGTTCACCCCGCTCGACCTGACGCTCGGTGAGCGGTCGATCAGGGGCTCCTGGTACGGCGGCGTCGTGCCCGAGCGGGACTTCGCCCGGTTGCTCGACCTGTACCGCGAGGGTGCCCTGCAGATCGACCCGCTCGTCCGGCGGATCGCGCTCGACGACATCAACGTCGCCTTCGACGCGATCCGCTCGGGCGATGCGATCCGCTCGGTGATCGTGTACCCGTGACGCGCGACGTCACGACCACCGACACCTTCATCGCGGCGCGCGACGGCTGCCGGCTCGCGGCGCGGATCTGGCGGCCGGCCGACGCCGACAACACGCCGGTGCCGGCGATCCTCGAATACATCCCGTACCGCAAGAACGACTGGACGGCGCCGCGCGACGCCGCCCGCCACCCCTGGTACGCGGCCCGCGGCTATGCAGCGGTGCGCGTCGACCTACGCGGCTCGGGCGACTCGGCGGGAATCCTGACCGACGAGTACCTCCCACTCGAACTGGACGACGGCTGCGACGTGATCGCGTGGCTCGCCGCGCAACCGTGGTGCACCGGCGCGGTCGCGATGATCGGGAAGTCGTGGGGCGGGTTCAACGCGTTGCAGATCGCCGCGCTCCGGCCGCCGGCGCTGCGGGCGATCGTGACCGTCTGCTCGACGGACGATCGCTACGCCGACGACGTCCACTACCTGGGCGGCTGTCTGATGGGCTCGGACATGCTGCCGTGGGCGTCGACGATGCTGGCGTTCAACGCCCGCCCGCCCGACCCGGCGACGTGGGGCGAGCGCTGGCGGGAGCTGTGGCTGGAGCGTCTGGAAGGGTCGCCGCCATTCGTCGAGGAGTGGCTGCGCCACCAGCGGCGCGACGCCTACTGGCGGCACGGTTCGGTGTGCGAGGACTACGCCGCGATCGAGTGCGCGGTGTACGCCGTCGGCGGCCTCGCCGACCCCTACCGCAACGCGATCCCGCGCCTCCTCGCCGGCCTCAGCTGTCCGCGGAAGGGGCTGATCGGTCCGTGGGCCCACACCTATCCCGACGAGGGCCGCCCCGGCCCGGCGATCGGCTTCCTGCAGGAGACGGAACGGTTCTTCGCCCACTGGTTGAAGGGCGAGCGTAACGGCGCGATGGACGGGCCGATGCTGCGCGTCTTCCTGCAGGAGCCCGTGCCGCCGCTGACGGCGTACGACGAGCGTCCGGGACGCTGGGTCGGCGAGTCGGCGTGGCCGTCGGACCGGATCGTGCAGCGCCGCTTCGCCTTCGCCGACGTGCCGCGCGCGATCACCGGCACCCAGTCGCACGGCGTCCTCGCAGGGACGTTCGTCGCGTGGGGCGAGCCGGCCGATCTCCCACCCGACCAGCGCCCGGAGGACGCCCTCTGCCTCACCTTCGAGACGCCGCCGCTGGCCGACCGACTGGAGGTGCTCGGGACACCGACCGTCGAACTCGAACTCGAGGTCGACCGGCCAGCGGCCCTCGTCGCCGCCCGGCTCGGCGACATCGCGGCCGACGGCGCCTCGCTGCACGTCGCGCGCGGCGCACATAATCTCACGCACCGCGACGGCGATGCGACCCCCGTTGCCTGCCGGCCCGGCGAGCGGATGCGGGTCGTCGTGCCGCTGTCGTTCACCGCCCATGCCTTCGTGCCCGGCCGGCGGATCCGGATCGCCCTGTCGCCGACGTGGTGGCCGCACACCTGGCCGTCGCCCGACCCGGTCCGCCTGACCGTCCACGCCGCCACACTGATACTGCCGGAGCGTCCGCCCGACCCGGCCGACGCCGATCTCGAACCCTTCGCCGCGCCGGCGCAGGCGCCACCGCTCGCCGTCGAGCGGCGCGGCGGCTTCCCCTCGACGCGGATCGTCGAACGCGACCTCGCCAGCGGTCGGACGCGCGTCGTCTACCACGCCGACTGGGGATCGCATCGGCTGCTGCCGGCGGCGGGCCTCGAATGCGAGGACTGGAACACCGACACCTTCGAGATCGTCGACGGCGATCCCCTCTCCGCCCGCGTCACCTGCGAGTGGGAGGTCGCGGTCGGACGCGGCGACTGGCGAACACGCATCAGGACCTGGTCGGAACTGACGGCCGACCGCGACGCGTTCCACGTCGTCAACCGGCTCCGCGCCTACGAGGGCGACGAACTCGTCTTCGACCGTGAACAGGCGGTCACGGTGCCGCGCGACGGCATCTGATGCCCGCCTTGCGCTCCGGGTGGCGAGCCCGGTAGGATCGCAGCGCACCATGGCGGCGGAGGGAGGGACGATGCGGGACGTGACGGCGCGCCCGCGCCGCGTCTCGCTCGGACCGATCGCGCTGACGCTTCCCGCCGTCGTCGGCCTGCTGCTGTTCTTCGTCGCTCCGTTCGTGACGTTCGCGGTCTACTCGTTCATGACCTCCGGCCTGTTCGACGTCTCGCAGCCGTTCACGACGGCCGCCTACGAGACCGTCCTCGGCTCGGAGGTGAATCGGACGCTGGCGCGCAACTCCTTCTGGACCGGACTGTTCGCGGCCAGCGCGACCATCGCCATCTCGCTGCCGATCGCCTTCTGGCTCCGCTACGCCGCCGGCCGCTGGCAGGTGCCGGTGCTGTTCCTGATCACCGGCACGCTGTTCGCGTCCTACCTCGTCCGGATCTACGCCTGGCGGACGATCCTCGGTCGCCGCGGCGTCCTCAACACCGGTCTCGAGAGCCTCGGGCTGATCGACAACCCGCTCGAGTTCCTGCTCTACAGCCGCTTCGCAGTCACGATCGCCCTCGTCCACATCTTCCTGCCGTACACGGTGCTCGTCCTGTACGCCGCCTTCGGCCCGATCGGCAGCGGTCTGCTCGAAGCGGCCCAGGACCTCGGTGCGGGCGCCGTCCGGCGCTGGACACGGGTGATCCTGCCGCTCGTCGCCGCCCCGGCAGCGTCGGCGTTCGTGTTCGTGTTCGTGCTCTCGGCCGCCGACTACGTCACGCCCGAGTTCCTCGGCGGCAGCAACGGCATCATGCTCGGCGTCCGGGTGAAGGAGAACTTCATCGCGACCGGCGACTGGCCGGTCGGCGCGGCGCTGGCGCTCGCGATGCTGGCGGCGTTCGTCCTCCTCTACGCCCTCGTGACCCTCGCGCTGCACCTGGTCGGCGTCCGCCGCGTCCGGTTCGTGACATGAGGACCGACCGGCAGCGCAGCCCCTTCACCGGCGCAGTGGTCCTTCTCGCCCTGCTGTTTCTGTACGTCCCGCTCGCGATTGTCGTGCTGTTCTCGTTCCACGCCACCGGCGCCCTCTCGTTCCCGTTCGACGGCTTCTCGACGCGCTGGTACCGCGAGGTGCTGACATCCGACGAGTTCCGTTCCGCGTTCCGGGCGAGCATCATCGTCGCCGTCGCCGCCAGCGTCGGGACGCTCGTGATCGGCACCATGGCCGCCTACGGCCTGACGCGCGTGCCACAGCGTGTGCGGCCGCCGCTCGCGTTCCTCTTCTTCCTGCCGCTGACGCTCCCGGGGCTGTTCGTCGGCATCGGCCTGCTGTCGTGGTTCACGAAGCTCGACGTCCAGGCCAGCCTGACCACCGTCACGATCGCCCATCTCGTCTACGTCTTCCCCTACTTCCTGCTGATCGCGGGCGCCGCGCTCGACCGACTCGACATCGCCCTCGAGGAGTCGGCGCAGGACCTCGGCGCGAGCCCGTGGCTCGTCTTCTGGCGCGTGACGATGCCGCAGGTCTGGCCGCTGCTGGTCGGTGCGACCTGTCTCGCCTTCGCGCTGTCGTTCGACGAGTTCGTGATCACGTTCTTCGTGATCGGGCCGGACTCGACCCTGCCGATGTTCATCTGGTCGAGCCTGCGCCGGACGGTCGACCCGTCCATCAACGTCATCTCGACCCTGCTGATGGCGATCACGCTGCTGCTCTGGGTCGTCACCTTCGCCTTCACCGTGCGCTCCGAACGGCAGCGCCGCCGGACGCGCGAGGCCGCAACTCCAGGAGTGCTCGCATGACACCCGCACCGCGTGTCCAGATCGAGGAGGTCACCCAGCGCTACGGCCCCGTGACGGCACTCGCTGCCGTCTCGTTGGAGATCGCTGACGGCGAACTGCTGACGCTCCTCGGGCCATCCGGGTGCGGCAAGACGACGCTGCTGCGGGCCGTCGCGGGGTTCATCCGCCCGACTACCGGACGGGTCCTGATCGGCGGCGTCGACATGACGCGCGTGCCGCCGCACAGGCGACCGGTGAACATGGTCTTCCAGCGCCCGACGCTGTTCCCGCACCTCGACGTGGCCGGCAACGTCGCCTTTGGTCTGCGGGTCGCCGGCGTCACGGGTGCGGAGCAGACACGACGCGTCACCGAGGCCCTGTCGCTCGTGCGACTCGACGGGTACGGCGACCGGCGGGCGCACGAGCTGTCGGGCGGCCAGATGCAGCGCGTCGCACTGGCGCGCGCGCTCGTCAACCGCCCGCAGGTGCTGCTGCTCGACGAGCCGCTGTCCGCCCTCGACCTGAAGATCCGGCTCGAGATGGAGGTGGAGCTGCGGCGCGTCCACCGCGAGACCGGCGCCACCTTCGTCTATGTCACCCACGATCAGCGCGAGGCGCTCGCGCTGTCGGACCGGATCGCCGTGTTCGACGAGGGCCGCCTCGTCCAGGTCGACACGCCGCACGACATCTACCGGCGGCCGGCGAGCCCGTTCGCCGCGCGGTTCGTCGGCGACGCGAACGTCATCGCAGCCGACGCCGCCGGCGGCGGCGTGACGGTGGCCGGAGTGCGGATCCCGGTCGCCGCCGGCCACGAGGGGCCGGCCTGGCTGGTGCTGCGACCCGAGGTCGTCGGCGTGCAGCCCGGCCCGGCCGGGCCCCTCGTCGGCACCGTCGCGGACGTCGCGTTTCGCGGCACTGGCTTCACGTACCGCATCGACGTCGCCGGGCTGGCCGAGGCCGTCAAGGCCGAGGTCTCGGGCGGCACGCCGATCGAGGTCGGGCAGACGGTGACGCTGAGCGTCGATCCGGCGAGTTGCCTCCTGCTGCCACGGGAGGAGTGATGGAGCTCGGGCTGGCCGACGCCCACGTCCTCGTCGTCGGCGCCAGCCGCGGCATCGGCGCCGCCGTCGTCGCGGCCTTCGCGGCGGAGGGCGCGCGGGTGACGGCCTGCGCCCGGACGCCGAACGCCGTCGCGCCGCTGCGGGGCGACGTCTCGACGCTGGCGGGCGTGGGTGCGATCGTGGCGGCAGCGCAGGCGGCGGAGGGCCCGATCGACGTCGTCGTGCCGGTCGCCACCGCGAACGGCGAGGCGGGGACGGACGCCGAGTACAGCGACGCCTTCGCGGTCGACCTGATGGGGGCCGTGAGGCTCGTCGACGAACTGAAGCGCACCCAGCCGGGCCGGCCGTTCAGCGTCTGCGCGTTCTCCTCGGTGCACGGCATGATCGGCTCGACGCCGCACCACGCCTACAGCGTGATGAAGGCGGCGCTGCTGGCCTGGGTGAAGAACGCCGCGATCGCGAACGCGCCGCTCGGAATCCGCGTGAACGCGGTCGCACCGGGCGCGATCGACACGCCCGGCGGCTACTGGGAGACGATGCGGACGGAGAACCCGGACTACTACGCGCGGACGCTCGCCGGCATCCCGGGTGGCCGGCTCGGGCGGCCCGATGAGGTCGCCGACGCCGTCGTCTTCCTCTGCTCGCGGCGGGCGTCGTGGATCACCGGCGCGACGCTGCTCGTCGACGGCGGCGAGCACCCCGGCAGCCACTGACCGTCGCCCGCTGACTCACCAGACGCCGCCGAGCGCGACGCGCACCTCCTCGCCGGAGACCGCGCTCGCGCCCTCCGAGGCGAGGTAGGCGATCACGCTCGCGACCTCCGCCGCGTCGACCGTCCGGCCGGCGGCGTAGCCCGCGGCGCGCTGCCGCCAGATCTCGTCGACCGCGACGCCCGTGCGGGCTGACTCCGCGGCGGCGTCGGCCTCCGACATCGCCGAGCGCACCCAGCCGGGGAGCACCGCGTTGCAGGTGATGCCGTACGGGGCGCCGTCCTGCGCGACCGATCGCACCAGCCCGAGTACGCCTGCCTTCGAGGCGCTGTACGCCGCCTGCGCCGGGGCGCCGACGGTCGCCGCCGTGGAGGAGACGACGACGATCCGCCCGCTCCGTGCCGCCATCATGTCGGGGAAGGCGAGGCGGATCAGGTGGAACGGCGCGTCGAGGTGGATCGCGAGGCTCTGCCGCCACAGCTCGACCGGCTCGGACCAGATCGGCCGCTCCATGTAGGAGCCGATCCCGGCCGAGCAGACGAGGACGCCGATCTTCCCGTGGCGGCGCGCCTCCTCGATCACGGCGCGGCAGCCGTCCTCGGTCGCGAGATCGGCGGCGAACGTCCCCTCGAAGCCGGAGCGCGACGTCGCGAGCACGTCGTGACGGTCGTGGAGGAGATCCGCGGTGGCGCGGCCGATGCCACTCGACGCACCGGTGACGATCGCAACACTCACGGAGCACCTCGAAGGTGGGGGTGGCGTGCTCGATACGGGCCGAGCGCGGCGGCGAAACGGGCCGCGGCGGACGGATCGGGCAGGACGGCCGCGCCGGGAGCGATCGGCGGCGCAGCATCGAGGGCGGCGAGCGCGAACAGGGCCGGGCCGGCTCCCTCCCCGGCGAGCGGCGCCCGCTCGAGCGGCGCGCCCAGCGCATCGGCCGTCGCCTGCAGCCAGGCGGCGTTGCGGACGCCGCCGCCCGACACGCGCCAGCGCGTGACCGTCACGGCGCGGGCGATGCGCTCGGCGTGGTCGAGCGCGGCGAGGGCGATCGCGTCGACGAACGCGCGGTGCAGGTCGGCGGCGGTCGTCGTCAGCGTGATGCCGAGGACGGCGCCGGTCGCGGCTGCGTCGCGCACCGGCGTGCGCTCGCCGGCGAGGTAGGGCAACGCGCGAAGGTCGCCGTCACCGAGCGCCAGGGCGACCTCCTCACCGAACGTGCGGCGCGCCCAGTCGAGCACGTTGCCGCCGGACGAGGTCGAGCCGCCGAGCAGGAGTCCCTCGCCCGGGTAGGCCTGCACCTCGAGGCCCTCGACGACGTACGGCTCGGCGGCGACGCCGTAGACGACGAGCGTCGAACCGAGCAGGACGCAGCCATCGCCGGGCGCGCGACAGCCGGCGGCGACGACGTCGACGTAGGAGTCGAGCGTGCCGGCGACGACGGGGGTGCCGCGCGGCAGGCCGAGGGCGTCGCTTGTCAGCGGCGCGTGCGAGAACGGGTCGACGGGGTCGGGGATCGGCAGCGGCAGGCCGAGCTCCGGCGTCCAGGCGAGCCGCGTGATCGCGTCCATCGTCGGGCGGCCCGTGAGCTGCTCGGCGATCCAGCCGCCGGCGTCGGTCGCGCGGACGGCGTCCGTGTGGCGCGCGGCGAGCCAGCGCACCTTCGGCAGGGCGTGGTCGCCCGTCAGGCCGAGCGCGGCGCGCTCCTCGTCCGCCCGCGTGTCGAGCGAGAACAGCAGCGCGTCGGTGACCGGCTCGCCGGCGGCATCGAGGAGGAACGGCGCGGCGCCGAGCGCGCCGATGCCGATCACGTCGACCGGCCCGGCGTCGGCGAGCGCCGCCCGCGCGGCGCTGACGGCGGCGCGCCACCAGCGGCGCGGGTCGTGGGCGGCGCGCCCGTGTGTGACGGCTGCCGCGTCGCGCTCGGTCACCGCCGCGAGGAGGCGGCCGGTGTCGTCGACGACCGTGGCGCGTACGCCAGAGAGGCCGATGTCGAGCCCGAGCGCGCGCATCAGGCCGGGTGGACGAGGGCGGCGAGCCGGCGCACGGTGGCGCCGGGATCGTCACTCGCCCAGACATTGCGGCCGAAGGCGACGCCCGCCGCGCCGGCCGCGAGGCACGTCTCGACCGCGCCGAACAGCGCCTCGCGGTCGGCGGCAAGGTCGCCGCCGGCAACGATCACCGGGACGCCGTGGCAGCAGGACTCCGCGAGGCCCGGAGCCGGGTCGGGCAGGCTCGTCTTGACGACGTGTGCGCCGAGCTCGGCGCCGGCGCGGGTGGCGGCGGCGATCGCGACGGGTTCGACGCTCGCGATCGGCATGATCTCGCAGACGTACGGCAGCCCGGCCCGATCGGCTGCGGCGGCAACCGTGGCGGCGGCGTGGAGGTCGTCGAGCTCGTACGGCGCGCCGACCTGAACGTAGGTCAGCACGGCGGCGGCGCCGAGGCGCTGCGCGTCGTCGATCGTCCAGGCGAGCCGGTAGGGCGCGTCGCGGTAGGCACCGACCGACAGCGTCGTCAGGTCGAGCTTGAGGATCGCCTTCGCCGGCCCGAGCGCGGCGCGATGGTCGCGCAGCGTGCCGTAGGAGACGATCAGCGCGTCGGCGCCGTCGGCGACGACCTGCTCGATCAGCGTCTGCCGGTCGCGGAGCCCCGGGTGCGGCCAGGAGTAGAGCGCGTGGTCGATGGCGACGACGAGCAGCCGGCCATCCGGAGCGAGGAGGGTGCTCACGGGACGAGTATCGCCTTCATCAGCCGGCGCTCGCGCATGTCGGCGAAGGCATCGGCGATACCGTCGAGGCCGACCGTCCGCTCGACGAGCGTCTCCAGGGCCAGGCCGCCGGCGAGGAGGTCGCGGGCCTCGGCGTAGCGCTCGCGATGCACGTTCGGCGGCGTGCCGATCCACTCGGAGCCGACGAGCGCGATCTCGCGGTAGTGGAGCGCGTTCAGATCGATCGTCGCTTCCGGCCGGTTGCCGAACCCGGCGAACAGGACGACGCGGCCGCCGGCGGCGCAGGCGTCGATGCAGGCAGGAACGAGCGAGGCCTCACCGATCGAGAGGATCACGCAGTCGGCGTCGCCGACGGGGACGAAGGTCTCGGGCGTCATCGTCTCCGCCGCCCCGAGGCCGCGGGCGAGCCCGCGCCTGCGCGCATCCGGCTCGACGACGCGGACGCTCGCGCCGGCGTGGACGGCGGTGGCGGCGAGTTGCAGGCCCATCTGCCCGGCGCCGAGCACGATCACCGCGTCGCCGGCGCTCACCCGCCCCTGCCCGAGCACCGCGTGCAGGCAGTCGGCGAGCGGCTCGATGAAGACGGCGCGCTCGACGGGCAGGTCGTCCGGCACGGCGAGCGGCCCGTGCGACCACGGGTTGCCGGCGACGGCGAGCAGCGCGAGATCGGCGTAGCCGGCGTACGTGTCGCCGTAGACGCGGTCGCCGACGGACCACTCCCCCACCTCGGCGCCCGCGCCGACGACGCGGCCGACCCACTCGTGGCCGGGGTTCAGCGGATAGCCGTCGGAGGTGCCGATCGTGAACTTGCGCAGGTCGGTCGGGCAGAGCCCGCACGCCTCGATCTGGACGAGCAGCTCGCCCGGGCCGGGCACCGGGTCGGGGAGCGTCTCGACGCGGAGGTCGCCGATGCCGTGCAGGCGGGCGGCGCGCATCAGGCGGCCTCGAGCAACGCACGGACGTGGGCGAGCGCCGGCGCGATGCGCGCCGCCTGGTCGTCGACCTCGGCGCGGTTGTCGAGCCCCTCGATGGTGAGCAGGTAGTCGCGCGCCGGATCGACGCCAGCCTGCAGCGTCGCGAGCAGTGTGCCCAGGTCGGCCTGTCCCTCGCCCGGGTAGCGGTAGTGGACGCAGAAGCCGCGGCGGTGGTAGCCGTCGGGCTGCTGGATCGATTCGAGCAGGTAGTCCTTGACGTGGCCGGCGCGGGCGAGCGGCGCCAGTTCGGCGACGACGGCGACCGGGTCGTCGAAGGCGGCGATCGGGTTGATGACGTCGAGGAAGACGCCGATCCGGTCGCGTCCGACCCCGTCCACGATCAGGCGGTACTCGGCGATCGTGAAGTCGGAGTGGTTCTCGAGCAGCAGCGTGACGCCGGCCGCGCGCGCCTCGTCGGCGGTCGCCGCGAGCACGCCGGTGACGAGCGCGCGCTCGCGCTCGATCACGTCGGGCTGTCCCGCGAGCTCCGCGCGGTAGAAGCCCGACGCGACGCGCAGCGTGTCGCTTCCCAGCGCGACGGCGCGCTCGAGCCAGCGCCGGACGCGCTCCACGCCGGCGGCGACGGTGTCGCCGCGGCGGGCGGCGCCGAGGAAGTCGCCGGAGGCGCCGAGCCTGAGGTCGCGATCGGCGGCGCGGGCGGCGAGCGCCCCAAGGTCGCGGTGGGTGCGGACGTGGTGGAGGTTGATGCCGACGCAGTCGGCGCCGAGCGCGGCCGACACGTCGATCACGTCCTCGATCGTGACGCGTCCGGTTTCGATCCGCAGGTGCCAGCAGAGCGTGTCGGTGCCGACGAGGATCGTCATACGACGGAGTGCACCTGGCCGCCGAACCCGGCGTCCTCGCCGTGGGTGCCGTAGGCGCCGTCGACGTAGAGCGACTCGCCGGAGATGAAGGCTGCGCGGACCGGGTCGACGAGGAACGCAACGGCCTCGGCGACGTCGCCCGGCTGGCCGACACGGCCGAGCGGGACGCTGCGCGCCTGGCGTTCCCGGGCGGCGGGGTCGGCGAGCTCGTCGGCGGTGGCGGGCGTGTCGATGGTGCCGGGGCAGACGGCGTTGACGCGGATGCCGAGCGGGCCGAGCTCGTACGCCATCCCCTTGACGAGCCCGACGACGGCGGCCTTGGAGGCGGTGTAGTGGACGCCGCCGGCCCACGCCAGCGTGGCGGCGTTGGAGGCGATGACGACGATCGCGCCGGCGCGGCGTGGCGCCATCGCCCGGGCGGCGTGGCGGCAGACGTGGAAGGTGCCGTCGAGGTTGACGTCGAGCACGCGGCGCCACGCCGCCGGGTCGAGGTCGAGGAAGGCGATGGTCTCCCAGACGCCGGCGACCTGAACGGCGGCGGTGAGCGGGCCGAGCTTTGCCTCGGTGGCGCCGACGGCGGCGGCGACGGCAGCGTCGTCGCGGACGTCACAGGAGAGGGCGAGCGCACGGCGGCCGAACGCCTCGATTGCGCGGGCGGTCTCGCCCGCGTCACGGACGTCGGCGACAGCGACGTCGTGGCCGCTCTCGGCGAGCCGGATCGCGATCGCCGCTCCGATGCCGCGCGCGCCGCCGGTGACGAGCGCCGCTCCGGCGGTCACAGCTGTTCCTGGCCCCAGTCGGCGTAGAACGAGGCGGTGACGAGGTGCACGGGCTGCTCGGCGCCGTCGAGCTCGCGGACGATCGCGTCGCTGGCGCCCCAGCTCGGCAGGCCCCAGACCGCCAGGCCGCGCGGCTCGGGGCCGAGGTGCCCGATGCGCAGGCAGGCGAGGTTCAGCTGCAGGTCGCCGTGGCGGGCGGCGCGCTCCGCGAACCACGTCTCCAGCTCGGCGGCGGTGACACCCGGTGCTGGCTCGAACCACTCGGCGTAGTAGCGGCCGGCGGTGCCGCGGACGGGTTCGCCGATCGGCTCGTAACAGCCGGCGCGGTCGATGCGGGCGGCGAGGCGGAACGGCTCCTCGTAGGCGTCGGCGTCGCCGGAGCGGAACGTCTGCTCCCAGAAGTCGATGCGGTCGAGGCCGGATCCCGGGGTGTACCAGACGCACATGTACTCCGGGTCGGGTCCGATCCGCCACGAGCGGCCGAGGTTCAGCAGGGCGATGTCGTCGCCGTAGTCGCCCGCCCAGCCGGACTGGCCGCCGCCCGCGACGGTGTGGAACTCGTGGAGCCCGATGCCGGGCCGCCGCGAGATGAACTCGATGTAGATCAGCATGTCGCCCGGTAGTGGATCAGTGGTCGGTGGTCGGCGTCAAGTCCCGCAGGTCGAATCGCTGCAGGAGCCGGTCGAGCAACTCGATGAAGTCCGCTGCTGCGTGTCGCGAGGCCCGCGTCCGGCGATCGCCCGTCGAGGTCGTGATCGGCTCGCCGTGCGCGACGTCGACACCCGTGGTCCCCCCTGCGCGGAGCACGTGCCGGTGTCGTCGTCGTCGACGTTGAGGCGAACCGGGCCGACGCCCGGTGCCGGTTTTCGATACTATCCGTCATAATCGACGACAAAATGATGGGCAAATACGCAGACAATAGGAGTGTCACACATTGACCACGCTGCTTGTACGCATTGGCTCGGCCGTCGAGCAAACCGACCTCGACCAGGCTGATCTCGCGCGCGCCCTCGCCACCAGCCCGCGCACCGTGAGCCGATGGCTCGCGCAGGAGACGACGCCGCGCGGAGTCAACCGAGAGCGCCTTCTTGAAGTTCTCGCCGTCCTCGAACGCCTAGCGCGAGTGCTGCGCCCGGACGCCGCGCACGACTGGCTCTACGGCCCGAATCCGTCCCTCGACCACGAGAAGCCCATCGACCTTCTTCGAGCGCGTCAGTTCCGCTCGGTTCTCGGCGCCATCGATGCCATGGGTGGAGGTGCCTTCGTCCAGCAGCAGCGGCGCAGCCCGCCTCGCTGAGCGCCAGGGGCTGACCGTGGAGAGCTTCCTCCCTCGCTGGCTGACGCTTCGCGTCGACCTTTCCGACACGGTCGATCTCCGGACACCCGACACGCGGCACGCGTTGCAGATCTCGGAAGACGACCTGGTTTCCGACGACGTGAGCACCACTCGACGCATTGGACACGCAGCGCATGTCCAGGGATTCGAAGCGATCATGGCGCCGTCGGCGACCGGCGTCGGCGACGTGCTGGTCGTCTTCGCGGAACGACTGCGCGTCCCATCCACGCTCGAGATCCTGGCGCGCACAACCCGCTCCAACCCGGCGTAGGAGGCAAGTGTTGTCGTCGGACGGTCTTGCCTCCTTTACGCCTGATACGGCCGCCGCGGGCTGCGTCAGGTTCCGGGCCGCCCGAAGCCGTCGATGTCCGCGATCGAGCGCCAACCGGCGTAGATGCGACGACGCACGGCGTCCGAACTGTTGCCCTCGATCGTCTCCAGCACGTCGCCGCGAACGGCGACGACGATGCCGATGTGGCTGTGGTTGAAGTAGACGATGTCGCCGGGGATCGGGCGAGCCACGGAACGCGGCGCGTACCGCCCACGCATCGCGAACCAGTCGCGGAGAGCGGCGGCGCCGGCGATCCGCCAGCCGCCGGAGC
This sequence comes from Actinomycetota bacterium, assembly GCA_009885805.1. GTDB lineage: Bacteria > Actinomycetota > Thermoleophilia > Gaiellales > F1-60-MAGs149 > VFJZ01. The sequence continues at coordinate 60,766 of VFJZ01000009.1, read as the reverse complement.
TGCCGCCGCTCACCGGGTGTCCGGCATGGCGGAGGACCCACGAGGCGAAGTCGGCGCACCACGCCTCTGTGTTGCCGTCCGTGAACCGCGGGATCCAGATCGCTCCGGCGGCGGACGTCTCCGTGATGTCGAGGGGGACGAGGCGCTCGGCGATCGCGGCGACGCGCGCACCGGCGACGGTCGGCAGACCGTCGAGGGCGAGGTCCGAGCCGATCGCGCCGACGGGGCCGGCGGCGGTCGCCGCTGCCGTCAGGGCGCGACTCGGATCGGGGCTCGCGGCGCGCGCCGCGACCACAACGCCGAGGCCGCAGACCGCAACGACGACGGCGACGAGCACCGACTCGACGGCGGCCTGGCCGCGGGCCTGCCTCACGGGAGGCTCCCGACGGTCTCGAACACCGCCAGGACCTCGGCGCCGACGACGAGCAGCAGTGCAGCCGGCGCCAGCAGGCCGCCGACGACCAGCGTCATCCGTGGGCCCGCCGCCGCCGCACGCAGACGGACGGTGCGGGACTGACGTTCCCGCTCGTCGCTGGCGAGATCTCGCAGCGCCTCCGCCAGCGGCACGCCGAGGTCGTCGGACGCGGCCAGCAGGGCGGCGGTCGCCCTCAGGTCGGGCTCCGCGCGGAGCGTGACGGCCGGCCGGGCACCGCCGGCGCCCAGGGCAGCGGCCCGCAGCGTCGCCCCGAGCGGATCGGGCACGTAGCCGCCGACGGCCTCGAGCCCGCGCTCGACGGACGCGCCCCCGTCAAGCGCCGCGGCCAGGAGGTCGAGCGCGTCGGGAAGCGCATCGCGGACGAGGCGGGCGCGATTGCGGGACGAGGTCGCGCCGTCACGCCCTCCCGCCACCGCCGGGACCGCTGCGAGCACGGCGGCGACCGCGCCGGCGAGGAGAAGCGCCGTCGTCACGCGGAGGTCACGCCTCGTTCGATGTGGCGGAGGACGACGAGGGCCAGCAGATCGAGCGCCGCGCTGGCGGCCAGCACCAGCCAGCCGGCGGGCGTGGTCAGCAGCGGGCGCAGCGCGGTGGGGCTGAGGACAGCGAGCAGGCCGAGCGCAGCGACGGGCACGATCGGCACGACGCGCGCGGCGAAGCGTGCCTGCGCCGTCGCGACCGCGATCTCGCCGCGCAGCCGTTCCCGCTGCTGCAACGCCTTCGCGACGGCCTCGAGCGCCCGCACGAGGTCGCCGCCCACCTCGTCGCAGACCGCGACGGCGGCGCGGACGAGGGCGCCGCCTTCGACGGCGACGAGCGGCGTCAGCACCTCTGCCGCCGGCCGCCCGCGCGCCGCGGCGACGGCGCCGCTGCGGAGTACTCCGGCCGCCGGCTCCTCCAGGGCGTCCGCCGCCCGTTCGCACGCGGTCGCGAGCGGGAGGCCGGCCGCGTAAGCCCGGGCGAGGGCACGGGCGAGGTCGGGCAACTGCGCTGCCAGCAGGTCGTTCGTGCTCGGGCCTCGACGCAGCACGGCGATCACGCCGCACCGCCGGCCGCGGACGGCAGGTCGGTCACCTGCCACCCGTCGCCGTCGCGGCTGACGGCGACGATGGCGCTGACAGCGCGCTGACCATCGGCCTGCCGATCGACGTGCACGACGGCGTGGATCGCGCCGGCGATCGACTCGCGGACGGCGCGGTGCGGCAGATCGACACCGGCCATCAACGCCATTGTCTCGAGGCGGCGCAGCGCGTCCGCCGGGCCGTTCGCGTGCACCGTAGCGAGCGACCCGTCGTGACCGGTGTTGAGTGCGAGCAGCAGATCGAGCGCTTCACCGCCGCGCACCTCGCCGACGACGAGACGATCGGGCCGCATCCGCAAGGCGTTGCGGACGAGCGCGCGGACGTCGATGCCGCCGCGCCCCTCCACGCTCGCGGGACGGGCCTCCAGCCGTGCCACGTGCGGCACCGGCAACACGAGTTCGGCGGCGTCCTCGACGGTGACGATCCGCTCGGCCGGGTCGACGTACGCGGCCATCGCCGCGAGCAGCGTCGTCTTTCCCGACGACGTGCCGCCGGAGATGACCACGTTGCGACGTCCGACGATCACGTCCCGCAGGAGGAGCGCCTGTGCCTGGGTCACCGAGCCGAGCGCGACCAGGTCGTCCATGGTCAGGCGCCGCGACCCGAAGCGCCGGACGGTCAGCAGCGGGCCGTCAATGGCGAGCGGCGGGAGCACGGCGTTCACCCGCGAACCGTCCGGCAGCCGCGCGTCGACGAGCGGATTGGCGTCATCGACCCGGCGACCGCAGAGCCCGACGAGCCGCGCGATGGTCTGACGGAGGTCGGCCGCGTCGCGGAACGCGATGTCAGAGCGCTGGAGGCGGCCACCCACCTCGGCGTAGACGACCGTCGGTCCGTTGACGAGGATCTCGGTGACGCGCGGGTCGTCGAACAGCGGCGCCAGTGGGCCGGCGGCGAGCGCGATCATCTGGACGCTCCGATCAGCGCCGGCTCCAGCTGCCGCCGCGACCGCGGCGCGAAGCCGCCGGCGGACGTCAGACGGGGAAGCCTGCCGACGACTTCGATGCCGTCGACCATCGCCGCGAGCCGCAGGATCGGTTCGTCCCGCAGCCGGACGGGCGTGGCGACGAGGTGGACATCGCAGCGTGCGCCGGTCAGTCCACGCAGGAAGCTGGCATGTCGGTGTGCTGCACCGAGCGCGATCCGCGTCGGGCTCGTCGCGACGATGATCAGCGACGCGTCCGCGACGACCTCGAGCGCCGGGCCGGCAGCGCGACCGATGTCGGCGACGACGGTCGCGCAGGCGTTGCGCGCCGCCCGCGCGAGGTCGGCACAGAGCCCCGGCCGGACGATCCAGGCCAGATCGGGCCGCGGTGGCGCAGGCACGACCCGGATCGGACCGACGTCCACGGCCAGACGCTCGAAGGCGCGCGCGCCGGACGTCTCGGCGGCGAGGCCGGCGAGCGCAGGATCGCCCGGCAGCCCCAGCATCGGGCCCAGCGATCCGCCTGCCAGGTCGAGGTCGAGTAGCGCGACGGCGCCGCTCAGCGCGCGCGCAACGGCCAGCGCGACGGTGGAGGTACCGCAGCCGCCGCGGGCACCGGAGACGACCAGCAGACGCCCGGGTGCAGCGCCCTGGTCGAGCCGCGCCCGACGAAAGGCGGCGGCATCGCGAATCGCGTTGAGCAGGCCGAACGGCTCCAGCGGATCGCGCGCGACGGCACCGCGGGCGCCGGCCCGCATCGCCTCGGTGACGGTCGCGAGCGTCGCCTGCTCGAGCAGCACGACGCACGGCCGGTCCGCCGCACGGCAGCGGTCGAGCGCCGAGCAGCCGGTGTCATCCGCCACCACGAGCACGTCGGCATCGGTCTCGGTCGCCACGGCGAGATCGCCCGCCGAGGCGAGGATCTCGTCGAACGTCGCGCGATCCCGCGGCTGTCCGCCGGTCAGCGCGACCAGGAGCGGCCCCACGGTCACGAGCCGCTCCCGCGGGCGAGGAGACGCACCTCGGCGCCCGCCGATTGCGCGTCGGCAACCGCGGTCGCGAGAGCGGCCGGCAGCCGCAGAGCGACCGCCCAGCCGCCGTCGGCGCTCCGACGGGGGCGTCCGAGGACGCCCGCTGACTCGATCGCGAGCCGGTCGCTGCCGGAGCCGACGAGAACGTCGACCCTGGCGCCGACATCCAGGAACCCTGGTAGTCCGGTCACGTCGTCGACGCGGACGCCCACGGCCCGCTCGTCCGCCGCCAGCGAGGCGACGCCGGCGCCGCGCGCCAGCAGGGCGTCGTACAACGGCATGCCGGCCGGCAGCCGGACGGCCGGCGAGCGAAACGCCGCCTGGTCAGGCTCCGTCAGGGCGCCCTCCGGCGCGATCTGCGCAGGTACGAGGACGACGGCGAGCAGGGCGGGATCGATCGGCCGGCCGGCCGGAATGGCGGAGGTGGCGACCAGCACCCGAACGGCGTCCGCGCCGGGCGCCGCGTCGGCACCTGGCCGCAGGCCGGCGATGACCGCCGCAATCATCAGCCCGGCGGCGACGATGAGGAGCGCGCGCCGTCTCACGGTCGGGCCGCCGGCACCGCGACGGCGTGCCGGAGCGTGACCCGCGCGCGGGTGCCACCGAGCGGCCGCGGATCGAGCGCGAGACTGCCGTCGTGCAGGGCGACGAGTTCGGTGACGATCGCGAGCCCGAGCCCCGTGCCGGCGGCCTGTCCGGACGCGAACGGGCGCAGGAGTCGCGGCAGCTGGTCGGCATCGATGCCTGGGCCGTCGTCGTCGACCGCCAGCACCACCTCGCCGGCGTCGTCCAGATCGGCGCCGAGCGTGACGGTGCCGCCGGTCGGCGTCGCCTTCACGGCGTTGACGGCAAGGTTCGTCAGGACCTGCGCCAGACGCCGACGGTCGCCGTCGATCACCACCTCGGTCTCCGCCGCGACGGTGCGGACACCGCGCTCCGCCGCAAGTGGCCCGACCCGCTCCAGGATCTCGGCGAGCAGGTCGGCAGCGGCAAAGGGTTCGCGGGCAATCCGTAGGCCCCCGGCCCGCGCCTGGGACAGCGTCAGAAGGTCGTCGACGAGCGCGGCCAGGCGATCGGTCTCCCGGGAGATCGCGGCGAGGCGGCGGAGCGACGGATCGTCGGGTTGCGCGCGGCGCGCCAGGGTGTACGCGTACCCCTTGATCACGGTCAGCGGCGTGCGCAGGTCGTGGGAGATGCGGGCGACGAACTCGGCCCGCGCCTTCTCGAGAGCGTCGAGCCGGACCGCCATCCGATCGACGTCCGCGCCCAGTCGGGCAACCTCGTCGGCACCGCTCAGTGCCGAGCGTGCGCCGAGGTCGCCGTCGGCGATCCGCCGCGCCGTCATCGCGACTCGCCCGAGGCGCCGCGCGTGGAGCCCTCCGGCCCACAGCGCCCAGCCCATCGTCGCGGCCAGGACGACGAGGAGTGCGGCGACCAGACCGACCCGTTCGCGGCGCTCGATCGCGCCGTCCCGCTCGTCGCTGATGACCAGGAGGCGTCCGTCGCCGAGCGCGCGAACCGACTGCGCCAGGCGGCCGCGGTGCACGTCGCGGCGCCAGGTCGGGTCGTCGACGTGGAGCCAGTCGACCGGCGAGTCGCCCGCGCTCCCGGCCGCTGAGGGCGCGGCGAGGATCACCGCATCGCCGGTCGGCGCGACGCCACCCCGCGCCAGCGCGGTGGTCAGGTCGGCGCGGTCGGCGACGGCGGCGGCGTGGCCGCGGTCAACGAGGTCGTTGACCGGGAGTACGACGAACGCGCCGAACGCAGCCGAGATCGTGACGGCAACCGCGGCGACGGCCACGACCAGGCGCCGCGCCAGCACGCCGCGCACGTCACACCCCCGCCACCAGGGCGTACCCGACGCCCCAGCGGTTGATGATGAAGCGACTGCCCGGCGAGGCGTCCTCGAGCCGGCGGCGCAGTCTCGACGCGTGCGAATCGAGTGTCCGGGTCGTTCGCGAGTTCCTGTAGCCCCACACCCGCTCCAGCAGGTCGGTCTTCTCGAACACCCGCTCGGGGTCGCGAGCCAGCGCGACCAGCAGCTCGAACTCCTTCGCCGGCAGGCCGATCGCCTGACCGTCGACGCTCGCTCGCCGCGCCGACACGTCCACACGGAGCGCCCCGACGCAGATCACGTCGTGACTGGTAGACCGCACCAGACGAGCATGGAGCGCTGCGATCCGGGCGAGCAGTTCCGGATAGCTGAACGGCTTCGTGACGTAATCGTCCGCGCCGCGCGCGAAGCCGCGCAGACGATCCTGCTCCTCCGCTCGGGCCGTGAGCAGGATGATGCCGACGCCGGGGTCGCCGGCCTCGCCGCCGCGCACCGAGCGGATGATGTCGAGACCGGAGCCATCGGGCAGGCCGATGTCGACCAGCACGATGTCCGGCCGCGTGCGGCGCAGCTGGACAAGCGCCTCGCGGACGCTCGTCGCCGACTGGGTCTGGTGGTCGTCTTGCCTGAGGTTGTCGACGACGAAGTCAACGATCGCAGCCTCGTCCTCGATGATCAACACGTTCGCGCCCATGGCTCGTACGCGCCCCTTCGGGTCGTCGGATTCGGAGAGATCCCCGGGCGCCAGCTGTCCGTCAATCGGCGCCGCGGGGTGAGTTCACCGTACTGCCGGGTTTGATGCCCGACAAGGGCCGTCTGGCGGATGTTGCACTTCGGTACCAGTTCGCGCGCAAGCCTCTACGGTTCCGCCATGAACCAGGCGCCGCTCGACCCCGACACCCTGCTGACGACAACGCGCGCCGTCCGTCTACGGCTGGACTTCGACCGGCCGGTTGAGCCAGATCTGATCGACGAGTGCCTGCAGATCGCGCTCCAGGCGCCGACCGCATCCAACAGCCAGCCGTGGCACTTCGTCGTTGTCACCGACCCGGCGCTGCGTGAGGCGATCGCCGTCCACTACCGGCGCTCGTTCGCCGACTACATCCGACCGGCCGCAGCCGACGACGCGGCCGGGGCACGACTGGTGAAGTCCGCGACGTACCTCGCCGACCGCTTCGCGGAGGTGCCGGTGTACGTGATCCCGGTGCTGCGCGGTCGGCCGGAGCAGCAGGGCCTCACGAGCCAGGCGAGCCAGTACGGCTCGATCCTTCAGGCCACGTGGAGCTTCCAGCTCGCCGCGCGCGCCCGCGGCCTCGGCACCTGCTTCACGACGCTGCACCTCGCCTACGAGGAGGAGGTCGCCGCGCTGCTCGGCATCCCGCACGGGCGGTACGCCCAGGTCGGGCTCGTCACCGCCGGCCACACGCTCGGCGACAGCTTCCGGCCGGCGGCGCGGCGGCCACTCGACGCGATCGTGCACCGCAACGGCTGGTAGCGGTCAGTTCGCTTGCTTGACGAGGCGGCGCGTCTGCCGGCACGTGCCGCTCACGATCGGCTGCAAACAGTTGCACGGAGGGGCGCCAGCGGGCGAGAATCGGACGATGGGACTCTGGGACCAGTTCGTCATCGCGCGTTCGTCGGATCCGGTCGGGCTCGCCGGCGCAACGCAACTCGCCACGCACGACGGCTGGTCGTACAGCCACGTGCCCTTCGACGTGGACTTGACCGACGCCGTTGAGGAGATCGCCAGTCGGTTAGGAGTCCCGGCGATCGGGGCCTTCGTCGCTGACTCGGACGCCGCCGCGATCGTGTTCGCAGCCCCTGAGACGGCGCTCGGGTGGCTGGCGATCAACCGGTCCTACGACGACTCCGACGATGGCCACACCCATCAGTGGCTCGATCCGTCCCGGCATCACGCCGCCGTCGAAGCGCTCGCCACCTGGTCGGCGACGCACGCACCGCGCGCCAGCACCGCCACCGAGATCGCCGGACGGATCGTCAGCATCGAGGACGACGAGAACGACGAGAACGACGAGAACGACGGCGAGGACCGTGCAGGGGAGCGACACGTCCTGTTCGCCGAAGACGCGCTACGCGTCGTGTTCCAAGACTGTCTCGGGTTCGCAACGCTCGACGACACGATCTTCGCCGTGGACGAGTAGGCACCGAGGACCTCGCCGATGCCCGGCGCCGAGGAATCGTGCCGAGCGGCGAAGCCGTTCGCCGGCCGCCGAGTGATGCGACATCCTCGTCTCGGCCACGCCGCCTGGTTCTTCGTCCGGTCGGCGCGCACGGCTGCCCGACCAGAGACCCTGGCACACGTGTGCAGGTCGCCCGCCACCACGTCGCGCTCGTCGCGGCCGCCGATCGCTGAGTCTGGCGCGCGTCGACGAAATGCAGGCGCTCAGGCCGCGTCGTCGAGCACGAGTCGATCGCCGACCACGATGCCGGCTCGCGCCGCCTCGCCGGCCCCGACCTCGAGGATCCGCCGGGCGCGCGCCGCGCGGGCGATGCGCCATGGCCGCAGGCCGGACGCCACCCTCACGACCTCGAGGTCGGCGGTGCAGAAGACGGCGTCGATCGCGAAGCGCATGAAGAACATGTGGATCATCCCGGTCGGGTCGGAGAGCAGCAGGCCCTCGCCGGGCTCGAGGCCGTCGCGGCCGAGCAGGCCCTTCGCGTTGCGCCGCTCGCCGGCCCGCGAGACGGTGATCCTGTCGAAGAGCACCCTTCCGTCGGCTGTGAGAATGCGTCCCATCTCCCTACACTTGATACACGTGCCCGAATCGAATCGCACAGCCGCCGACGTCACCCTCGAGTTCGTGGGGCTCCGCTACGCCTTCGCGCACACCGACTTCGGGCAGCGCGTCGCGGCCGCGGCGGCGCGGCTGGGACTGCCCGACGGGCCCGACGCCGTGATCGACGACCTCGCCGATCTCACCGCCCACGGTGCGCTCCCGCAGCCGCGCACCGAGGCGGGTGCGCGCCTCGACAGCGCCGACGACCGCGACCTCATCGTGTACTGGCTGCGCAAGCTCGTGTTCCGATCGGCGTGGATCGACGAGCGGCTCCGCGATGGGCGACTCGGCGTCGACTTCGACGAGGCACGTGGTCGGTTCGCGTTCTGCGTCGACGGCTACGAGGTGCCGCCGAGCCTCGACGGCGACGTGCCGACGTTCGAGTTGGCCCGGCGCCGCAACCGCCAGTAGCATGTTGCCATGCGCGACGATCACCTGACGGGCGACGCGACCGCCGTGGTCTCCCCGCCGGACACCGCCGCGACGGCGGCGCGTGACGCCGTCGCCGACCTCGCGGCGGTGCTGCCGACCCGCATCGAGGCGGCGGTCGCCCGCGCGCTCTCCTCCGCCGAGGGCAAGCCGCTGCCCACGCAGGTCGCCGAACTGCAGCGGGCGGTGCACACGGTCGCCCGCGACCTGCACGCCGAGCGTCTCGGCCGGATCGGCGACCTCGAAGCGCTGGTCGACCTGATCGCCGCCGCCGCCGAGTCGCAGGAACGACGGGTAGCGGCACTCGAGCAGGCCGTCGCCGGCCTCACGGCTGCGGTCGCGGCGCTGACGCCGGTGGTCGCCTCCGTGTCGGAGAAGCTCGACCGGCGCGTGCGCATCTCCGTGCAGACGGAGCCGGGCGCACAGCCGTTCGGCGCCTGACCGGCACACTTCCTTGACGGTCCGGTGCGGACCGGTGCGTCGCTACGGCCGTACGCTCGCTGCATGTCCGAACGCGGCCAGGCGACGGTCGAACACCTCGGCCTCCTGCTCTGCGCGGTCGCCCTGACACTCGCACTGGCGGTCGGCCTGGCGCACGGCGGGCTCGTCGGGACGATCGCGCGCGCGATCGACGGCGATCGCGGGACGCCTGCGCCCGACCTGTCGCTGGCGGCCGCCGCACTGATCGGTGACGCAACGGCGCCGACGGTCGACGACGTCGCCGTGCTGCTCGCCGACAGCCTCGGCTCGCGCGAGGCGCAGCGACGGCTGGACGAGCTGGCCGTGCGGGTCCTGTCCGCCGCGGTCGTCACCGCGCCGCTGCGGCCGCACAGCGGCGACATCGTCGCGCACGTCGTGACACCCGCCGACGAGGCCGCCGTGCTGCCGCTGCTGCGTCTCGCTCGCCGCTCCGCCGAGCGGCGCGACGCGCTCCTGCAGATCGTCGGCGGCGCAGCCGCGGCGGCGGGGCCGGTGGCGGGCGTCGCCGGGATCATCGCCGCCGGTGGCTCGCAGGTCGCCGACCGCCCCGGCGCGGCCCTGCCGGCCGGCGCCCGCGCCGGTGACGTGGTGCTGTGCGCGCCGGTCTGGCAGCGGGTGGAACGGCGGCCGCCCCTGCAGCCGCTGCTGCGCCCGGCGATGGCGCTCGCCGTCGTCCGTGCAGGGATCGTGTTGCGCCACCGCGTCATCGCCGGCGATGACTGCCGCTGGTAGTCGCGGCCAGGCGAGCGTCGAGGCGATCGGCCTCTGGCTCGCCGTGGCGCTGCTCTGCGCCGCGCTCGTCGTCGGCATCGTCCGGGTCGCGCCGCTCGTCGCCCGCGCGCTCGACGGCGACCGCGACCCCGAGCGACCGGCCGCGCACGCCGTTCTCGAACGCGCGGTCGACACGGGACGCCCGACGCTCCTCGCGGCCCGACGACTGCTGGTGCGGGAGGTCGGTGCCGCTGCCGCCGACCGCTACCTGAGCACCCGCATCCTGGCGCGGTACGGAAGCCGCCTCGGGCGGACGCGAGACGCCAGCGCCGTCGTCGGCGTCGCGCCCTCGCCGACCGTTCGGCTGCTCGCCGTCCCCTCCGGGCCGCCGACGGTCGTGATCGCGACACCCTCCGACGAGCCGTTGCCCGAGACCGACCGCGACCTCGGGCCGATCGCATCGGAGGCAGGCCGTCAGGCGCTCGAGGAGTCGCTCGACGCGAACCGCGCGACGCGGCCGCTGGCCCGGATCCTGCGCGGCGCCGATCTCGGCCTGGCCGTGATCGGACTCCTTGCACCCGGCGATGAGGTCGGGCCACCGCCGGGACTCCGGGCAGGGGACGGCGTCCTCTGCGAGCCAATCGAGCTGCGCTGGCTGAGGGCCGGCGAGCTCGACACTCAGCCGCTCGCGCTCGCTGTCCACGTCGTCGTCGTACGGAACGGCCGGGTGCTCGCCGACCAGCTGCTGGCCGGCGAGCGCTGCTGACGGCCGTCGCCTCAGCGCCGCGGCGTCGTCCCCTCGCTCCCGACCACCTTCTGCACGGCGGCGGTGAAGCCGCGCTCGATCTGCCCGACGAGCGCGCCACCCTTGACCTGGCTGGAGACGGCGAGGAGCAGCGCCCCGATCGCGAGCAGGAGCCCGATGTACTCGACGGTTCCCTGTCCCCGCGAGCGGGATCGGTTGGCGGAACTGGACACGCATTGCCTCCTCGGTTCGGGCGACTCCGAGGTCGCCACTGCGAGCGTGCCCTGCCGTACAGTCTCGCGTCTGTGCCCGAATGCAACCGTTCCGTGCCGGAGTGCTACACGATGCGCGGCAGGGCGCACGAGAACAGCGCCCCACCCTCGGGTGCGTCGCCGATCGTCAGCGAACCACCCATCGCGATCGTCAGCTCAGCGGCGATCGCGAGGCCGAGGCCGGTGCCGTGCGCGTCCCCGGAGAAGAATGGACGGAGCACGTCGGCGCGCCGTTCCGGCGCCACGCCCGGACCGGCATCGGCCACCTCGACGATCACCTGCGTCGCGTTCGAGACGGTCGAGAGGCGAACGACGCCGCCGGGCGGCGTCCAGCGAATCGCGTTCTCGAGGAGATTCGCGATCACCTGCCGGATGCGGTCGCCGTCGCCGATCACCACGCCGGGCTCGACCGCGCCGAGCACGAAGTCGACGCCGTCCGGAAGCGCCGGCGTGCTGTGGACGGCGTGGCACTGCCGGACGACCTCGGCGACGTCGACGGCGGCACGCTCCAGGGTGAAGCGCCGGGCCTCGAGCTTGGCGAGGTCGAGAAGGTCGCGGATCAGCCGCTCCAGCCGTGACGACTCAGAGGCGATCACGGCGTAGGCGTCGGCCTGCTCCTCCGCGGTCTCCGCGATGCCGTCGCTGAGCGCGCTGACGTGTCCCTGGATTGCGGTCAGCGGCGTCCGCAGCTCATGCGAGACCCGCATCAGGAACAGGCGCTCGTGCTCGCGCGCTTCGGACAACTGGCTGGCCATGTCCCCGAACGCGCGGTTCAGCTGCCCGATCTCGTCGCCGCGCTTGCGGTCGAGCCGGACGGAGTCGTAGCGTCCACGCGCGATCGCGCCGGCGGCTGTCACCAGCCGCCGCAGCGGCGCGATGATGCGTAGGCCGAGCAGGAGCGCGAGGATCAGCGAGGCCGCACCGGCAGCGAGGAACGCGGGCGCCAGCCGTCGCGCCCAGAACGACTGCTCCGGCGCCAGCGTCGCCAGCGGCCGCGCGAGCAGGATCGCGCCGAAGGCGGCGATCGTCCCGTCCGGGTCGGGTCGGAAGTTCCGCGTCAGGAAGACGCCGGACACGACAACCAGCGACGGCTCGCGGTTGGGGGGCCTGGCCTCGAAGACGAGCTGCTCGCCGCGGGCCAGGCGCGCCCAGTCGAGGTCGAGCGCCGGCCAGGTCTCGACGTTGCCGCCGGGATACGGCTCCGCGTAGTCCGGGTTGGCGACGAAGAGGATGTCCGCTCCGGTGATCTGGCGCACAAACGTGCGGATGTTGATCTGCCCGGGCTCGCCGTCCGTGTCGAACGCGTTGCGCGCCGCCTCGGCGAACTGGCGCACCACGCCGGGGCCCTGCTGCCGCAGGGTCGCCTCCGTCGCTGCTCGCTCGTAGTCGGTGACGGAACGGGTCGTGAGGACGAGCGCAAGGCCACCGGCGACCAGCACCGGAACGACGAAAAAGACGACCAGTCGGACTCTAAGCGACCGCAGCATCGTCGGATACCTTGTACCCGACTCCCCAGACGGTCACCACCGGGCACTCGTCGCCGATCTTGCGCCGGAGCTGCCGCACGTGCACGTCGACCGTCCGCGTATCGCCGGCGAAGGTGTACCCCCAGACCCGCTCGAGCAGCTGGTCGCGGGTGAGGACGATGCCGCGGTGCTCCATCAGCGCGTGCAGGAGGTCGAACTCCTTCGGTGTCAGCTGCACGGCGCGGCCGGCGACCGTCACCTCCCGTCGCGCTGCATCGATCTTGACCGTGCCGAGCACCAACGGGCCGCGTTCGCCGCCCGGCGCAGGCGCCGCCGTCCGCCGCAGGATCGTCTTGATGCGCGCGACGAGTTCGCGCGGATTGAACGGCTTCGTGACGTAGTCGTCGGCGCCGACCTCGAGCCCGACGATCTTGTCGATGTCGTCGTCACGCGCGGTCAGCATCAGGATCGGCACCTGGGAGGTGGCGCGGATCCGCCGGCAGACCTCGAGCCCGTCGATGTCGGGCAGGTTCAGGTCGAGCAGGATCAGGACCGGTGAGGACGCGAGCGCCCGCGCGACGCCGTCGGTGCCGGTTGCGGCACGCTCCACGGCGAAGCCCGCCTTCTCCAGGTAGAGCTTCACGAAGGAGGCGATGTTCGCCTCGTCCTCGATGATCAGGATGCGCTCGGCCATCGGCCTCATCCTACTGACGTCACGGGGACCCGGCGCGCGGGGTCAGTCGCCGTTCTCGTCCTTGGCGAGCCTGATGCGCGGGATGTTGCCGTCGTAGCGGTGCTCGACGCCATCGAGCGTGTAGACGCCCTTGCCGTTCAGCTTCAGGCTGCCGACGCCGGAGATGCTGATCTTGAAACCGCCGCGCGACTGGACGCGGAGGGAGAACCGCTTGCCGTCGTAGATGAACTTGACCGGGCGCAGCACGATCCACGACCCGGTTTCCTCGTCGTAGCGGACGCAGCGCCTGGAGCTCCGCTTGACGCACCTGGGCCTGAACGACTCGCCGTTCGACGCGGTCAGCTTCACGCGGCCGGTTGGCTTGACGACGACGCCGATCACCTGCGCGCGCTGCGCCTGCATGGTCGCCACGCCGACGCCGTCGACGACGACGGTCGCCGCGTGGGCAGCGGCCGGCGCCGCGGTCAGGACCGCAGCGACGACGACGCCGATCACAATGTCTCGCGAAAACCTCACAAGTCGATTATCGATCCTCTGGCCCCGGAAGTGGTGAGCGACATGTAAGGAGTACGTTAATCGTCAGCCGGCTGCGCGCGCCGCCGTCGACCTGCGCGGACCGGCCAACTGCTGCGCGCGCTGGTACGACACGCCCATCACGTTGCCGACATCGCGGATCGGCATGCCGCTGGCCGCGAGCTCGCGCGCGGTCGCCCGATTCGCGGCCGTCGCCGCCGCCGCGGCCTTCGCGGCGGCGGCCTGCAGGCGCCGGACGCGGTCGACCTTCTCCTGGACGTCGACCGGGAGCACGATGCGAACGTCGAGGTCGAACGAGTCCGCCGGAGTCTCGAGCACGCCGCCGAGCATGTCGCGCGTGACCGCTTCGACCTGATCCAGCCGCCGCGCCTGTGTGTAGCCGAACTCGACGCCCTCAACGCTGATCATCCACCACGAGCCGTCGCGCTCGACGGTGGCGATGTAGACGGGTCTGGTCATGGGGTGCTCCGGGTCGCGTCCTTGATGATGGTCTTGGCGAAGGTCTCGCCGATCTCGGCGTGGCGGGGGATCGGTAGGTTCCGGCCGTCGCCGATGCGGTAGAGATCGTGGCCGCCCGTCGTGCGGATGAGCCGTAACTCGGCGTTCCTCTCGGCGGCGATCCGCCTCAGTGCCTTCAGGAGATCCCTCTGCTTCACGATCGTAGTCTACTACCTCTAGCATGCTAAGTCAAGATCTACTAGTGCAAACACTCGAAGCGGATCGAGAGTCATGACAACCTGGCCACCGCGAGCCGCGGTGTCAGGAGTAGTCGTAGAAGCCGCGGCCCGCCTTGCGGCCGAGCAAGCCGGCCTCGACCATCCGCTGCAGGCGGGCGGGCGGTGCCATCCGCTCCTCGCGCAGGCCGCGCCAGATCGCCTCCGACGCGTGCGCGTGCACGTCGAGCCCGACGAGATCGGCGAGCGCGAACGGCCCCATCGGCCAGCCGGCGCCGAACCGCATCGCGCGGTCGATGTCCTCCGGGCTCGCGCCCGTCTCCTCCATGGCGCGGATCGCGTCGTTCAGGATCGGGATCAGGAGCCGGTTGACGAGGAAGCCAGGGGTGTCCGCACAGGGCACCGCCTCCTTGCCGAGCGCCGCCGCGAAGGCGAGCGCAGACGCGAACACGTCGGCGTCGACGACCTCCGTCCGGACGACCTCCACCAGGCGCATCAGCGGCGCCGGGTTGAAGAAGTGCAGCCCCACAACCCGCTCCGGCCGCCCGCAGCCGGCCGCGATCGCCGACACCGACAGCGCCGAGGTGTTGGTCGCCAGGATCGTGTCGGCCGGACAGACCTCATGCAGACTGGCAAACAGCGCGCGCTTGGGCGCGAGTTCCTCGACGATCGCCTCGATCACGATCCCCGCGGCGCCGAGCGCCGCCGAGTCGGTGGTCGCCGTCAGGCGCGCGCGGGCCGCGGTCGCGACCTCGTCGGTCAGCAGTCCCTTGGCCACCCGCTTCGCCAGGCCAGCCTCGATCCGACCGACGCCGGCGGCCACCGCCTCCGGCGCAGCGTCGCTGGCCACGACCACATGCCCGGCCTCCAGACAGACCTGGGCGATGCCGGCCCCCATCGTCCCGAGCCCGACCACACCAACGGTTCCGATCGCCACGCCCCCGCCTCCGTTCCTGGACGGCCCGGATCCTACCGGTGCCCGGGGTACACTGGGCTCATGGCGCGACTTCGCGACCGGTTGCGGACACCGCGTGGCGGCGCCCCACCGGAGATTGGCGAGGGGGAGCCCGAGCTGATCATCCTCGATGCGATCGAGGAGGCCGAGGCGGTCGATGTCGGGGTGCTGGTCGAGGCCGTCCCGCGCCCCGGCGCCGCGTCCAGGGCGCTCCGCCGCGAGCGCCGGAACCTGATCCGTCAGCACGAGGTCGCGACGGCCGACCTCGGCGGCCTCCTCGTCGAGATGGCACGTCGCGACGCCTTCAACCACACACTGGCCGAACGGCGGGCGCTCGAGGTCGTGGAGCTCGAGCGGCGCATCGCCGAGCTCGACGGGCAGATCGCCGCGGCCACCGACGTCCGCCGCAGCCACCTGCGCGCGCCGGCGCAGCTGCCGGCGTGGACGGCGCCGTCGCCGACGCCGGTCCAGTGCCCGAGTTGCGCCGGCACGTTCCAGACCGACGCCAACTTCTGTCCGTACTGCGGCACCGCGCGGGAGGGCAGGTGACGGACGACGCCCTCTTCGAGCCAGCCACACCGCGCTGCCCCGCGTGCCTCGGCGCCCTGGAGCCGGACCAGCAATTCTGCCTGCTCTGCGGCGAACGGCTCCAGCCTCCCGGTCCACCGTCAGCGAGCCCGCTGCGGCGCCGGCGCAGCGGCGTGCCGCTGGTCGCGGCCGGGGCGGCACTCGTGCTCGCCGGTGGCCTCGGGATTGCCTGGGGCTTCACCCGCGAGGAGGCCCGCAGCGCGACGGCCTCGACGACCGCGAAGTCGTCGGTGACGGGCGCGACGCTGTCGACCGGCGTCAGCATCCCGTCGACCGCATCGGTGCCGACCAACGACCCCATTCCGACGTTCACGGCGCCTCCGCCCGACCCGACAGGCACGAGCATCCCCGACCCGACCGGCACGAGCGACCCGACGACCTCGACGAGCACAACCGAGACCACGCCGCCCGAGGAGACGAACGACTGGCCCGAGGGTACCGACGGCTTCGCCGTGCTGCTCGCCTCGAAGGACACGGAGCAGTTCGACTTCGCCTTCATCACGCAGCAGAAGGATGCGGCGGAGGCGAAGGGCCACGACAACGCGGGCGTGCTCAACTCCGACGACTACTTCACCCTCAACCCGGGCTACTGGGTGCTGTACCTCGGGCCGTACGACTCGAAGACGGCGGCCGAGGCGGTGAAGGTCGAAGTACGCGCCAACGGCTATCCCGACGCCTACGTGCGCCGCGTGGCGGAGTAGACGGCGGCGAGTTCCGCAGCAGCCCCACCGAGCGCGATCAGGTCGTAGCCGCCCTCGAGGATGACGGCGGGCTCCGGGATCCCCAGCCGCTCTGTCAGGTCGCGCACGTCCGACAGGAGGAGGCCGTAGGTGCGATCCTCCAACTCCAGGTCGGCCAGCGGATCGCGCCGGTGGGCGTCGAGGCCGCAGGCGATCACGACGATGTCCGGCGAAAACGCCTCGACGACCGGCAGCGCCTCGTCGCGGAACCGCTGCAGATAGTCCTCGTGTCCCGTCCCGGCCGGCAGCGGGATGTTCCGCACCGCCGCGCCGTTTTCCTCGACGCCGCCGCTGAACGGCCACAGATCGGCCTGGTGCAGCGACAGCGTCAGCACCGCCGGGTCGTCCTGAAAGACGGCCTGGGTGCCGTTGCCGTGATGCACGTCCCAGTCGACCACCGCCACCCGCTCCACGCCGTGCTCCGCCCTGGCGTGCCGCACCGCGATCGCAGCGTTCGCGAGCAGGCAGAACCCCATCGGCCGCTGGGGCAGGGCGTGATGGCCTGGCGGCCGCATCACGGCGATGCCCGCACCGCCGCGGAGCGACTCGTCGACCGCCGCGATCGCGGCACCAGCGGCCCGGAGCGCCGCCTCGCGGGCGCCGGGGCCGCCGTAGGTGTCGGGATCGAACCGCACCCCGGCCGCGGCCTGCGCGAACAGTTCCTCCACGTACGCCAGCGGGTGGACGCGGCCCACCGCATCGAGCGGCGCCAGCGGCGCCTCCGCGATCGCCACCGCGCCGCCCAGCCCGGCGAGGAACGCGGCGATCCGCGCGGGTTGCTCCGGGTGTCCATCCGACACATGTTCGGCGTGGGCCGAGTGGGTGAAGACGACTGGGTGCACCACGAGATTGTGACAGCGAGGAGCGCATCGACACGCCCAATCGAGATGACTTTGCAACAAATCTGCCGCGAACCCTTGAAATTCACCCGAGGGCCGGTACAGTGGGTCATGACGAGGAGGAGGTCGGTCCGCGGCGAACCCGCGGAGACCGGTCGGCAAGGTGTCACCTCGTTCGCGTGTCACGTTGGGCCCGCGATTCTTCCCTGTGGGAGCGAGAGACCATGTACCGATTCAGCCGCCAGATCTTCACGAACATCAAGGATGCGATCGATCCGCACCCTGACACGATCCCGGTCCACGAGGCGCGCCGACGCGTGCTGCGCTCGTGCGAGGAGACGATCGAGCGCATGGCGCGCGATCCTCGCTACTTCCCGAAGCCCGCGCGGAGCCTCTTCCAGGAGATCCGCTGCTACTTCCCGATCACCGAGCAGACGCGGGTCTACTACACGATCGAGCGCACGCTCGCGATCGCGCACCAGTTCATCCAGGACGAGATCGAGCGCTCGGGCGAGGGCACGCTGACGCCCTGCCGAGCGACGACGCGCAAGGGCAAGCCCTGCCAGCGCACGCCGCTGCCGGGCAAGGAGTACTGCCCGAGCCACCAGCACCTCGAAGAGCCCGCGCTCGTCTGAGGCAAGTCGGCGCGGACGTGCGCGAGCCGTGCCCCGAGTGTGGAGCGCTCGTCACGGCCGATCCTGGTCCGACACATGCCTACGTCTCGGCCTCACCGGGATGCTGGAAGGCGTTCGGCGAGGTGCAAGCCGACGAGTTGGCCCGATTCGGGTACCCCGACGCACGGACTCGTCGTCGATGCGTACACGGCTC
The DNA here is from genome assembly GCA_009885805.1 of Actinomycetota bacterium. Classification (GTDB taxonomy): domain Bacteria; phylum Actinomycetota; class Thermoleophilia; order Gaiellales; family F1-60-MAGs149; genus VFJZ01. The sequence continues at coordinate 42,705 of VFJZ01000009.1, read as the reverse complement.
AGCATCCAGGCGATGGCCGCGAGCGGCGCGCCCGCCAGTCCGTCGTGCTTCACCTGATCGCGTTGTGCGCGACGCTCGAACACGGCGCCACCCGGGCGGAGCGCGTCGCAATCATTCGACGAGCGCTCGAGAACCGTCCGGACTTCCCCGCCCTGCCTCGACCGGTCAGTCAAGCGTCGCCCACCGTGCTCGAGATGTTCGGCGCGAGCGACGTTGACGACTACCGAGCGCGCGCCGAGGCCTGGGCGACCGCCGTCTGGGACGCCTGGGTCGACCAGCAATCGATGATCCGTGCGAGGGTCGAACTGCTCCGCGCACGGTAGACCGCGTCGCTCGTCACGGCAGCGGCAAGCGCAACTGCTCGGCGTCGACGAGGCGCGCCACCCCCACGCCGACCAGGCGGACCGGTGGCCGCCGAGCGGCGAGCGCGCGATCGACCGCGAGCAGCGCGAGCCGCGCGATCTCCTCCGGCCCCGAGAACGGCGCCGCCGCCGACTGCGAGCGCGTCGCGATCGCGAAGTCCGGGTAGCGCAGCTTGACGGTCACCGCCTGCGCGCCACGCGCATCCCGCGCCAGGCGCTCGGCGACGTCGTCCGCCATCCGCAGCACGATCTCGCGCACCTCGCCCGCGGTTGCGATGTCGCGCTCGAACGTCTCTTCCACCGAGACGGACTGCGCGCGCCCGGGCAGCGTCACGGGACGCGGATCGATGCCCCGCGCCCGGTCGCGCAGCTCCGGCCCAACGGCGCCGGCGACGAGACGCGCCAGCGCGGCGTCGTCGAGCGCCGCCAGGTCGCCGATCGTTGCGAGGCCGGCGGCCTGGAACCGCTCGTCCGTCTTCGGCCCGATGCCGGGCAGGACGCGCAGTCGCAGCGGCGCCAGGAACGTGGCCTCGCGACCGGCAGCGACGACCGTGACGCCGCGCGGCTTCTCCCGGTCGGATGCGATCTTCGCCACCACCTTCGAGGTGCCGCAGCCGAACGAAGCGGACAGGCCGGTCTCGGCCAGGATCCGCTGCTGCAGCGCGCGCAGGTAGCGGTCCGCGTCACCAGCCGTCGCGACCGCGCCGGTCAGATCGAGGTAGCCCTCGTCGATCCCGACCTGCTCGGCGAGCGGCACGCTCGCCTCCACCAGTGTCCACACTCGCCGCGAGTGCCGGCTATAGAGGCCGTGGTCGGGGCGGACGAAGCGAGCCGTCGGGCACCGCCGACGCGCCTCCGCGGCACTCATCGCCGAGTGGATGCCGAACGCACGCGCCTCGTAGCTCGCCGTGGCAACCACGCCCCGGCCGTCAGGGCTTCCACCGACGACGACCGGCAGCCCGGCGAGATCCGGATGCTCGAGGACCTCGACCGCCGCGAAGAAGGCGTCGAGGTCGAGATGCGCGACGACCCTCCCCACGGCGGTCGAATCTACCACCGTTTCACGGGTCCGCCCCTATGATCCACCGGATGGGCGCGGAGGAATCTGGACGGTGAGTCACGACGGCGACAAGCTGATCCGGCAACTCTCCCTCGTTGCGTACCTGATGGCCGAGCGGCGGCCCGTGACGGCGCGCGATGCGAAGTCGGCCGTCGAGGGCTACTCGGAGATGAGTGACGAGGCGTTCGCCCGCCGCTTCTACGCCGACCGCGCGGAGCTGCTGCAGCTCGGCGTCGGCATCACCTCGCAGCGCGACGAGTTCACCGGCGAGGAGCTCTACACGCTGCAGCGCGAGGACTACTTCCTGCCGCCGCTGCACCTCGACGACGCCGAACTCGCAGCGCTGCAGACCTGCCTCTACCTCCTCGAAGGCCAGTTCGCCTACTCCGAGCCGCTGCGGCTCGCCCTGCAGAACCTCGCGCTCGGCCGCCCGAACCCAACGGCGCCGGCGCCCGACGGCGCCGTCACGCTGAACCTCGCCGGCGGCGGCTACTCGCCCGAGATCGCGCAGCGCCTCGCGAAGCTCGAGACGGCGATCTCGAAGCAGCGCACGCTCGTCTTCCCGTACTTCGCGATGAGCACCGGCGAGGAGGCGACGCGGACGGTCGACCCGTACAGCCTCTACTTCCAGGGTGGCCAGTGGTACGTCGTCGGCCGCGACCACGATCGCGACGCGACGCGCGTCTTCCGCGTCTCCCGCATCCGCGGCGATCTCCGCTTCGCAACCCGCCGCGAGCGTGACTTCCGCTTCCCGGAGGGCTTCGATCCCGCCTCCTACCGCGACCGCGCGCCCTGGCAGCTCGGTGAGCCGATCGGCGAGGCTGTCCTCGACATCGCCCCGAGCGCCGCCTGGCTCGTGGAGCGGCTGTTCGCGAACCACGGCACCGTCGACGTCCACGCCGACCGGTCGGCGCGCTTCACGACCCCGTACGCCAGCGTCGAGCTGCTCGCGACGTGGATCATCGGCATGGACGGCCAGGCCGTCCCGCTCGCGCCGCCCGAACTCGTCCACGAGCTCGCGACGGCGCTCGAGCGTGGCGTCGCCGCGCACGACGGCGAGCCGCCGCCGATCGCCTCGCCGATCACGATCGTCCCCGAGCAGGCAGCCGCCGTGGCGGCGCCGATGCGCCGCGTCTCGCCCGTCGCGCCCGAGCGGTTCGCCGTCCTGCAGGCGATGCTCGCCGACCTGCTCGAGAGCTGTGGCTCGGAGCCACGCGGCGAGATCTCCGCCCGCGCGCTGATGGAGCGCTACGCGCTGACCGAGGACGCCCTGATCGAGCAGGTGAACCTGCTCAACCTGGTCAACTTCGGCGGCGGCTGTTACGCCGTCTACGCGGAGTTCGACGGCGACACGATCACGGTCGAGAAGGAGTTGTACGGCGAGGAGTTCCGCCGTCCGGCCCGCCTCTCGCCGCTCGAGGCGAAGGCGATCCTGATGGCGCTCGACCTCGTCGGACCGCAGGTCGCCGCCGGCGCCGGAACGACCCTCGACAAGGTGCGCCGGAAAGTCGAGGCGGCCTCAGGACGATTCGCGCTACGGGAGACACCGCCTCCGGTCGCGCAGCGCGACAGCGAGGACATCCTCACGGCGATCAACGACGCGATCCGTCGGCGCACGCTCCTGCGCGTCTCGTACCTCGGGCGCAGCGGCGACGGGATCACCGAGCGCGTGGTCGAGCCGTACCTGCTGCGCGGCGTCGGTTCCGACTGGTACGTGGAGAGCTACGACCGCAGCGCCGACGGTGAGCGGACGTTCCGCGTCGACCGGATGCAGGCCGTGACGACCCTTGCTGAGTCGTTCACCCCACGGGAGGGGCTCGAGGTGCTGGCGGAGAATCGCGCGCCGCGCGGGCGCTCCGGCACGGCGTCGATCTGGTTCTCGCGGGCGATCGCGCCCCGCGAGACCGAGAACCTGCCGTCCAGCTCGCCGCTCCGCGACGGGGCCGCGCTGGCGACCATCTCCTACGGCTCGGAGCGATGGCTCGCGACCGAGGTGCTGAAGCACCGCGGCGACGCCGTCCTGATCGCACCGGCCCACCTGCGAGCGGTCGTCGCCACGCGCGCGGCCGAGCTCGCCGAGGCGCTGCACGCCGGCCGGGCCAACACCGCCGCCCGGTGATCCGCTACCTGTCCGAGGCGGAGGTCGAACGCGCCCGGCCGACGGTAGGCGAAGGCATCGACCTGGCGCGGGCGGCGCTCGTCGCGTTGGCAGAGGGCTCGGCCCAACTGCCACCGAAGCCGTCGGTCCACCCGCGGCCCGGATCGTTCTCGAACGCGATGCCCGCGTACATCTCCGACGTCGGCTGGGGGGATCAGCTCGGCTTCAAATGGGTGTCCGTCTACGCGTCCAACCCGGCCCGCGGACTGCCGATCATCAACGGTGTCGTCCTCCTCTGCGACACTGACACAGGACTCCCCCGCGCCCTGATGGGCGCTGGCTTCCTGACCGGTATCCGCACGGCGGCTGTCTCCGGAGCGTGCATGGAGGCGCTGGCACCCGCCGAGGTCGGCCACGTCGCTATCACCGGCGCCGGGGTCCAGGCGCGTTCGCACCTCGAGGTCTGCGAGCAGCTCGGCCAGCGGGCGGTTCGCGTCTTCGCCCGCCGCCCGGAAGCCGGCGCCGCCCTGCTCGACTGGGCACGCGCTCACACACCATCGCTCGCGGTCACGATCACGACCGGCGCTGCAGCCGCCACCGACGGTGCCGGCATCATCGTCACCGGGATCCCGATCGGGGTGACCGGCGGATTGCTCGATCCGGCCGCCGTCCGCGACGACGCGCTGCTGCTGCCGCTCGACTGGGGCTCGTCGGTCGGGTCGGAGATCGCGAACGACGCGCACCTCTACGCCGACGACGTGCCGCAGTTCCTCCGCTTCGTCGAGAAGGGCTCGTTCCCCGGCTACAGGGAACCCGACGGCTACGACGGCGATGCCATCCGCTCGCCGCGACCGGCCGGCCGTGTCGTCTGCCAGAACCTCGGCCAGGGCGCGGCCGACCTGCTGTTCGCGAACGCCGTCGCGGTCAGTGCGGAACGTGCGGGAGCGGGCGTGCTCCTCGAGCCGTGAGCGACGGCGCGACGGCTGCAGTCCACGACAGCGTCCGGATGTTCGCCGCGAACGCCCGGTAACGACGCCGGATCAAGACCCGCAGCGCCGTGCCGCGCGCTCGAGCAGCGGGTCGCCGCACCCATGGAACGGCTCCGCGAGGGCATGGTGCGCCGGGTCGCCGTTCGACAGGGCGACGAGGGCGTTGCGGCGCAGGTAACGCGGATCGCGATCCGGCACGTAGAGGCGGTCGTACCGCTCGCGAAGGTCGGCGTCGGGCGCTTGCAGCCAGTCCGCGAGGGAGACGAACGCCTCGCCGGGCGCAGCCGTCGAGCGCCGCTGCGGGCCGCTGTTCCACGGGCACACGTCCTGGCAGATGTCGCAGCCGTAGACACGGTCGCCGAGCGCCGCCGCGAAATCGACCGGAGCATCGTCGACGCTCTGCGTCCAGTACGACAGGCAGCGACGCGCGTCGAGGACGCCGGGCTCATCGAGCGCCCCGGTCGGGCAGGCCTCGACGCACAGCCGGCACGATCCGCAGCCGTCCCGGACCGGCGCCGGTGCCACGGCGACCAGCGCCGCATCCGTGATCACCGTCCCGATCGCGACGAACGACCCGAGGCCGGGCGCGATCGCCATCGTGTTGCGGCCGTAGAACGTCTGGCCCGCGCGGCGAGCACCCTCGCGGTCGACGTGCATGTTGTGGTCGACGAACACCCCCGCCCGTGCCCCCTCGGCACGGAGCGCGTCGCGAACGCGGTCGAGGGCGAGGCGCAGGCGGGAGTACGGATCGCCGCGGGCGTAGCGCGGCAGCCGGCCGACCGGTCCGGCCGGCGGCGGCGGATCCGGTGCGGCGACCGGCAGCAGCGCGGAGATCACAGTGCGCGCGTCGCGGACGGCCAATTCGGGGTGGCACGACCGTTCCGGCTGGTGCATCGTGAAGCGCATGTCGGCGAACAGCCCGCGCGCGCGGCGATCACGGATTGCGGCCTCGGTGTCCGCATACGGCGCCGCCGGCGCGGCGGCGAGGATCACACCCTCCTCGCGGACGAGCGCTGCAAGATCGTCGAGGCCGCCCATCGGGCGGGAACCGTACTTGGTGGTGCGACACCGACATGGCGAGGCGCTTGGCGCACCTGCATCGTCCTTCGCCTTCCGGAGCGTGAAAGAAAGGGATCAGATCCCGCTCTTTCACGCTCCAGAGGGCGGCGGCGTCGAGCCCCTACGCCGCTTCTGCGAAGCCGAGCTCGACCAACCGCTGGACGAACCGTCGCTCGGCGACGCCGAGCGCAAGGTCCGCCACCGTCGAACGGCCGTCGAGTTCACGCACGATCGCTGCCGCCTCGGCGTCGAGTTCCGCGGCGAACCGCAGTCCGTCGCGGAGCCGCAGTTCGTAGGAGGAGACGGTCCAGCCCCCGGCCCCCGGTCGCTCGCAGCCGACGAGCTCGACGCCGGGCACGAGTGCCACGCGAGCGCCGGGCCGGAGCGGCGCATGCGGCGCGTCGAACATCCGCTCGAGATGCGCGCCGGCGTCGGGCCGGACGTGGCTCGGCAGGCCGATCGCGCGGACCGTGCCGCCACCAGGGCGCAGCCGCACGACGACGGCGCCCGACGCGATGAACTGAACCCCGAGGCGACCGTACTCGGCCAGCCAGTGCTCGATCGCTCCGTCCGCGTCCGGCTCCGCGCCGCCGAGGCCGGTGGCGGCCTCGATCGGATCCTGCGTGCCCGTGTGCAATACCCAGGCGTCGACATCCTCGCCGTCCAACCAGCCGGCGGGCAGGTCGGCGATGTCGCCGTGCGTCGCGTCCCACGTGATCAGCGCCGTCCCGTAGCCGCCGGGCTCGAGCAGCGTTGGCAGCGCCCTCACGATCGCCTCGGATGCGGCGCCGCCGTCAGGGAACGGGCCGGCGCGGTTCGCAACCACGAGGCTGTAACACTCGCCGGCACCGGGGTCGGGTAGGTGACCGTGCCGGAACTCGATGTTGTCGATGTCGTTGAGCGCGCAGTTGAACGCCGCGAACGCCAGCGCCCGTTCGTTCGCATCGGTCGCGATGACACGGTCGGCGTGACGGCTCATCAGCAGCGCCTGCAGGCCGTTTCCGGTGCCGATGTCGAGGGCGCGCCGGACGTGCCGGCGGACGGTGAGGGACGCGAGCCGCGAGGCCGACCAGTCGACCGGCGGGATGGACGTCATGGCGGCGCCGCCGAGGTCGCTCGCGATCAGTAGCCGATCGTACGGCACGAGTCGCACCGCAGGCACGGCCAGGTCGCCGGTGATCAGGAGCAGCCCGAGCGCCTGCAGTTCGTCCGCCAGCGGCCCGATCCGACGCACGAGCGAGCCGGTCGCGACGGACTCCCCGACGAGGAACAGCATCGCGACGAGCGCCGCGGGCGAGTCTGCCTCCAGCAGGCGGCGCCGGGCTGCGGGCCGCGCACCGGCCTCGACGAGCGACGCCTCCTTCGCCCCGAGCAGTGTCCTCAGGCCGGGCTCGTCGTACCCGCACGTGCCGAGCCAGGCACGGAGCGCGGCGATCCTGCGCGCGCTGCCGGCGGCGACCGGTGCCGGGGGGAGAGCGGAGATGGCGGCCACAGGGGCCTCCTTCGGGGGGGATACCTCTCTCATACGTAGTCGCTGTCGTGGCCGTCGTCAAGGGCACGCCGGCCCGGTAGCCTGCCGCGGTGATGACAGACGAGACGGTTGACATCTGGACCGACGGCGCCTGCTCCGGCAATCCCGGGCCCGGCGGTTGGGGCGCGATCCTCTGCTGGCGCGGTCACGAGCGCGAGCTGTCGGGAGGCGAGGCGGAGACCACGAACAACCGGATGGAGCTGATGGGGGTCATCGAGGGTCTGCGGGCGCTCCGCCGGCCGACCGTCGTCCGCGTGCTCACCGACTCGGCCTACCTGCAGAAGGCCCTCACCGACGGGTGGCTCGAACGCTGGAAGCGCAACGGCTGGCGGACGTCGGCGAAGAAGCCGGTCGCAAACCAGGATCTCTGGGAGGCGCTCGATGCGGCCCTGACGGCGCACACGGTGCACGTCGAACGGGTCGCGGGCCACGCCGGTGTCGAGATGAACGAGCGCGCCGACCGCCTCGCCGTGGCCGCGCGCGACGCGGCGCGGGGTGACGGCTCGTTCTAGAAGCCGAGCGCGAACTTCGCGTCGTCGGACATCATCTCGGGATTCCAGGGCGGCGAGAAGACGAGGTCGGTCTCGACCTCCTCCACCCCGTCGACACCGCGGGCGGCGAGGTCGACCTGCTCCGCGATCCAGGGCCCGACCGGGCAGCCCATCGAGGTCAGCGTGAAGATCACTTTGACCTTGCTGTCCTCGATCTGCACCTCGTAGACGAGACCGAGGTCGACGATCCCCATCATCAGCTCGGGGTCCTCGACGAGGTTGAGCGCGTCGCGGACGATCTCCTCGGTGACCATCCCTGGAGGATAGCCGACAGCGGTCAGGCCCGGGCAGCGTCCGGCAGCAGCCGGTTCGGCCAGGAGGCGATGAACGCCGCTCGCTCGGCGGCCCGCCCGCCCGTCGCGAGCGCCCCCTTCGCAGCCGCGACGGCGCTGCGATCAGTCACGGCGACACGGTCGGCCAGTCGTCGGGCTTCGGCCCGCTGCTCGGGCGCCGTCACGACGCCGTCGCCGAGGCCGATCTGGACGGCGCGGCGGCCCGAGATCACGTCGGCGGTCGCCAGGAGGCGCAACGCCATGCCGTCGCCGACGAGCCGCGCGAGCCGGCCGAGCCCGCCGAACCCGGGCGTCAGGCCAAGCGTCGCGTGGACGAAGCGGAGCTCGGCCGCGGGCGCGATCAGGCGCCAATCGCAGGCGAGCGCGAGCTCGATGCCCCCGCCGACTGCGTGCCCGTTGACGAGGGCGACGGTGGGAACGGCGAGACCGGCGAGACGGTCGAGCACCGCGGTGCCGCGGTCGGTGAGGAGGGCGCCGCCATCGGTCAGGGCGTCGTACTCGCGGATGTCCGCGCCGGCGCAGAACACCGGCCCGGCCCCCGTCAACGCCACGAGCCGCACGTCGGTGTCGCGCTCGAGGTCGGCGAGCACGGTGTCGAGCGCGTCGAGCACGGCGCTCGACAGCGCGTTCCTGGTCGGCGGATCATCGAGGACGATCACGGCGAGCGGGCCGTGACGGTCGACTCGCACGGCCACGCGCGGCCCGTCGAGGAGCGCGGACAGCTCGTCCCGCGTCAGCGTCCGGTAGCGCTCGATGCCGCGTTCGCGGGCGTCCCTGTGCAGGTCGGCGAGTGTCGGCACCGGCCGAAGCCTACGCCACGCGCACGAGCACCAGGTCCATCACCGCCCGCACGGCGCCGTCGATGTCCGTCGCCTCCACGATCGGCGTGCCGCAGCGCTTCGCCTCGAGCACGAGGAAGTCGTGGATCTGGCGGATCGCGTGGAAGGCGTCGAGGTAGCGCTCGGCGGGCCGCGCGTCGCTCGTGTTCTCGGCCCGCAGCACGAAGTTCGCCTGGTGCTGGCCCGGGTCCGCCGAGGCGAGGACGACCTCGACGATCTGCGCCGTCGCGTCGCCTGCGAGGAGGGGCACGCCGGGAACGAGGTGGACGCCCTCCAGCACCAGCGGGAAGCGCTCCTCGACGGCGCGGGCGACGACGTTGCGCAGGCCGGCGCGAACGGTCTCGGCCTGTTGCCAGAAGCCACCGATCGTCCGATCGCCACCGGCGCCCTCGGGGATCAGGCGCGCGGCGTCGAACGACGAGGTGTGGATCTGCGGCAGCACCTCCGGCGCGATCACCGCCCGCATCACCTGACGGACGACGTCGGTCGAGACGATGCGCGTGATCCCGAGGCGATGAGCGACCTGGGTCGCGACCGTCGACTTGCCGGTGCCGGGCGCACCGCCGATCAGCACGATCAGCGGCTCGGTGGTGTGGCGGAGGTCGTGCCAGCGCCGGTAGCGCGCGACAGCAGCTCCACCCTCCTCCCGTTCCAGCACTCCCGTTGCGACCGCCCTCAGCTCGTCGGTCGTCACCAGCGTATCGCTGCCACGCTGCAACTCCGCGTTGACGAGGCGCGCGATCCGATAGGCGCGGTCGGGCGCCAGGCCGCACGCCATCAGCGACTGCGCCATCAACCCCTTCGAGTAGGGGAACTCGCGCTCCGCGGAGACGACCAGGCGGGTCCGGCCGGGCATGGTGTGACAAGCGTAGCCACGGCCGCCGCGCCGCAGATCACGATCCGGTTGCAGTCGCCTCGCGGACGAGGGTCAGCAGCAGGTGGTCGACGGCGTCGGAGCCGTCCAGCGCGACCGGTTCGTTCGCGACCAGGACGAGTTCGACTCCGCGCACGACGGCGGCCTCCGCGACGACGTCGACGGCCGCCGCCTTCAGCTCCGTCAGGAAGACCTCGGCACGCGACGCGTCGATCGCGGCGCGGAGGGCGACCCGGTCGGCGAGGGCTCCGGACACCGACTCGACGGTCGCGCCGTAGCGATCGCGCAGCTCGCGGGCGAGCGCGTCGTGCAGTGCCGCCGGCGCGGTCGTGAAGACGGCGACCCGCCGGCCGTCGATCGGGGCCGCCGGCCGCGGGCGCAGGGTGGCCTCGACGACCGGCACACCCGGACGCAGCGCCCTGATGCCGTCGATCAGGGTCGACGAGCCGCGCTCGCCGACGACGATGACGGCGTCGGCCCGGAGGAGGCGGTACGGCCCCAGGTAGCCGAGCACCTCCTCGGGCGGCGCGGCCGACGAGGTGACGAGGACGGTGCGCGCCACGTCCACCGGCGGCAGGCCGGCGCCGGAGCCCTCGAACACGGTCAGCGCGGGCCGTCGGCTCGCCGCCAGCGCCGCGCCCTCGGCCACGCTCGAATGGATGACATCGCCGGCGAGGCCGGCGCCGCAGCGCCGGCAGCCGATCGCGGGAACGCCGGCGAGGACGGCGTCCTCGAGGAAGTCCGAGGCGGCGTGGGCGCCGGCCCGCGACCGCACCAGCAGGTCGGCGATGCCGAGCGGCGTCGCGGTCGGGTCGATCAGCTCGGGCGCAGCCGGTCCACCACGGCCCATCGCGACGATCACGACCGCACCCGGCGTCAGTGCGCCACGCGCGATCCGTGCCAGGTGCCCGGCGACGGCGGTCTTCCCCACCCGCTTGCCGGTACCGGCGACGGCGATCGCCGGATAGGCGTAGGCGATCCGATCCTCGGGCTCGATCGTCAGGCCGCCCGCGCGATAGGCGGCGCCACCGGCCATGGCGACGGCGGCGAGGTGCAGGCGATCGCGCTGCGAGGCGACCGGCTCGTCGCTGAGATCGATGACAACCTCGGCTCGCGTGTCACGGATCAGCCGTGCGAGCGCCGCCGGCGCGTCGCCGAGCGCCTCGTCGAGCCGGGCAACGCCGTAATCGGCTGCCACCGGCGCACCACGGAGCTTCTCGGAGCCGCCGAGGAGCAGCGCGGCGACGACGCCACCGGTCACCTCGATCGCTGCAGCGACGACGGGCGGGTAGTGCTCGCCGTCGACGAGCGCTATCGCGCGGCGCCGGGCGGCCACTTGCGGTGGTCGAGGGTCGTCAGCGAGAACTCCAGGATGCGGTCGCGCTCGTGGAACGGGTAGGCGCGGTGAACCTCGACCCGGTCGTCGTGCACCTCGACGACGTTGTAACAGGGCCGACCCTTCCCACGCAGCCGCAACGTCGAGACGGTGCCGGCGTTGACGACGAACAGGTCCTCGATCCGCCAGGCATGGGGGACGTGCTTGTGGCCGCTCAGGACGAGCCGACAACCGCTCGCGCAGAGCGCCTCGAGTGCGTCGCCGGCATCGTGGACGACGTTGCGCTCGCGACCGGTGCCCGGAATCGGCAGAAGATGATGGTGGAGCACGAAGATCCGCAGGCGGGCGGGGACGGCGAACTCCTTGATGATCCACGGATAACGGGAGCGGCCGACGACGCCGTGATCGAGATCCGGCTCGGACGAGTCGACCGCCAGCAGGCAGACGTCCGCACGCCGCAGCACCTGCTGGCGCGCACCGAACAGCTCCTCGAAGTGGACGTACCCGACGTTGCGGGAGTCGTGGTTGCCGGGGACGACGATCACGTCCGGGCAGTCGATGCGGTCCAGGTAGGCGCGGGCCTGGAGGTACTCCTGGCGGAAGCCGAACGTGGTCAGGTCACCCGACACCACCACGACGTCCGGCTCGAGATCGTTGATCTCGATGATCGCGCGGTCCATCAGGTTCGGGACGAAGTACGGCGACCCGCAGTGCAGGTCGGAGATGTGCGCGATGGTGAAGGGCCGGGCGGCCACGGTGCCATCTTACTGGTGCTGCTCGAGGGCCTCGATCGCGGCGCTGGCACGCGCCCGCAATTCGGCGTCGAGCGCCGCGTAGTCCTCGGCTGCGACCTTGTTGGTCCGCCAGTCGAGCTCGAGGTCGCGCAGGGCCTCGAGCGCGGCGTCGCGCTCCTCCCGCAGGCGGACCAGCTCGAGCGCACCGGCAGCGACCGCCGCGACGCGGTCGTCCGCACTCGGCTCGCGCAGGAACGGCCAGCCGATGACGACGACAGACGCGGCCACGATCAAGGCGAGCAGGACGTACTCCACGCGGGGCGTCAGGCCTCGCCGGGGACGGTGGCGTCGGCGTAGCGGCGGGCGAGCCGCCGTGCCTCGCGCCGATCGGGCCAGGCGGCGACGAGCGCACCGAACGCGAACACGACGGCGGCGACCCAGAGCAGATTCACCAGTGGGTTGACGAGCACCTTGAGCTTCACCGAGCCGTCCGTCCGGGCGCCGTCGAGGATGACGAACAGGTCCTCCCCGCGTCGCCAGTCGGTGCGGATCGCGACCTCGTTCGATGTCTGCCCTTCCGCCGGATAGGCCCGCTGCCCGGGCTCGAGGGTGCCGATCGAACGGCCGTCACGGGCGACAGTGAGCACGGCAGAGCGCTCCTCGTAGTTGGCGCCGCTACGTCGCTCGAGACCCTCGAACGTGAGCGCGTAGGCACCGACGTCGAGGCGCTCGCCCGGTCGGAGTACGCCCTCGCCGACGGTCGCGTAGGCGGAGACACCGGTCGCGCCGATCACGAAGATGACGACGGCGAGGTGGACGACGTAGCCGCCGTAGCGCCGCCGGTTCCGGCCCACGAGCGAGACGAAGGCGCGGGGCCAGGCCTCGTCGCCGAGCGCGCGGCGAGCCCGCGTACCGCGCACGAACTCGAGCACGATCGCGACCGCGACGAATACGGACAGCGAGTAGGCGGCGACGCCGGCCGGGTGGTCGCCATACCCGGCCGCGACGAGCATCGCGCCCGCCACGCCGCCGATCGCGAACGGCAGCCCGAAGGTCGTCCGCAGGCTGCGCAGGGAGGCCCGGCGCCAGGCGATCAGCGGCCCGATCCCCATCAGCAGGACGAGCGGCAGTCCGAAGGCGACGGCGAAGAACTCATAGAACGGCGCGCTGACGGTGACGTCGGAGCCTGTCACGGCCTGGGAGATGAGCGGGAAGGTGACGCCCCAGAGAACCGCGAAGGCGAGCCCGACGAAGAGCAGGTTGTTGAACAGGAACGTCGCCTCGCGCGACACGAGCGACTCCATCCGATGCTCCGCCCGCAGCAGGTACGAACGCCGGGTGGCGAGAAGCGTGGCGCCGGCGATTACGACCGCGATGAAGGCAATGAACCAGTAGCCGATGTCGCTCGACACGAACGCGTGGATCGACGAGAGGATGCCGCTCCGCGTCAGGAACGTGCCGAACAGCGACAGGACGAACGTCGCCGTCACGAGCACGACGTTCCACAGCTTCAGCATCCCCTTCTTCTCCTGCACCATCACCGAATGCAGGAACGCGGAGGCCGTCAGCCACGGCAGGAGCGCGGCGTTCTCGACCGGATCCCAGGCCCAGAAGCCGCCCCAGCCGACCTCGACGTACGCCCAGTGGGCGCCGAGCAGCATGCCGATGCCGAGGAAGGCCCAGGCCGCGAGCGTCCAGCGGCGGGTCGACACGATCCAGCGGGCGTCGCTCCGTCCGGCAAGCAGCGCGGCCATGCAGAAGGCGAACGGGACCGCGACTCCGACGTAGCCGAGGTAGAGGCTCGGCGGGTGCGCCATCATGTACGGGTTCTGCAACGACGGGTTGAGCCCGAACCCGTCTGCCGGGGCCACCTGCGTCGCGAACGGGTTGGCGGCGAAGGTCATCATCGCGGCGAAGAAGGCCGACGTTCCCGCCAGGATGGCGATCACCCACGGCATCAGTTCGCCGTTCGTCCGGCGGTTGGTCGCGACGACCGCGGCGGTGAAGCCGGCGAGGATCGTCAACCACAGCAGCAGCGATCCCTCCTGCGACGCCCAGAAGGACGACAGCAGGTAGCCGGTCGGCAGCTCGCGCGAACTGGTCTCGGCAACGATCCGAAAGGAGAAATCGTGCCCGACGATCGCGGCGACCAGCACCGCGTCGGCGGCGAGCACGGCGCCGAACAGCGCGTAGGTCGACTGCCGCGCCGAGGCGATCAGGCGCCGGTCGCGCCGGCGCGCGCCGAGTACTCCGGTCGCGGCGGCGTACAGTGCCAGGAGCAGCGCGAGCAGCAACGCGCCGCGGCCGAGCGTCGCCATCCGTCAGCCCTGCGTCGTCGCGCCGGCCTGCGGGGCGTATTTGGACGGACACTTCGTGACCAGCGAGTCGGCCTGCGCCGTGAAGATGCCGTCGGTGAGCGTGCCGTCGACGACGATCGAGCGATCGACCCGGAAGGCGTCGGGGACGCTGCCGCGGTAGATCACGGTGACCGACTCGCCCGCCTGGTCGTAGTCCGCCAGCACGATCGTCATCCCTGCTGCGGACGAGGCGTCGCCGCTGTGCGAGACGACCTTGCCGGTCAGCTTCACCTCCTCGCCGCGATGGGTGCCGGCCGAGGCCTCGGCGACCCCGAGCAGGGGCGTCGTGTCGCCGATCAGGGCCGTGTAGACGGCGAACGTCCCGAGCAGCGACGCGATCACGAGAGCGAAGACCAGTCGGATATGACGCCGCCCGCCCGGTGCCGCTGCCTCGCTCACGGCAGTAGTGTAGCCACGCTCAGAGCGTGGCAGCGACGGCGTCGGAGAGCTCCTGGCAGAGCTGCCCCCGCTGCTGCTCACGGAGGGCATCGCAGTACCCCTGACCGTACGCGGTGCGCAGGAACCAGCCGAGCAGCTCGAGGTCCCACTGCTCCTGCGGGATCTCGAACACCTCGCGCCAGAGGTCGGTCAGACGCAGGTCGACGACCTGGGCGAGGGTTTCCCGTTCGACGTTCACGCTGCAGATCGTAGTTTTCGGGTCGGACGGAACTCTGCGACCACGGCTACACTCCGCGCTCGCATGGCCCTCCTCGCCGTCTCGCTCCCTGCGCCGTACGAGGCGTCCGAAGGCCGGATCGAGGGACGCGCACCGGCCGGGACGACCGACGTACGGGTCTTCGTCTCGACGACCGACGGCTATCGGCTGGTCGTCCGGCGGCCGGTCGACGGTGGGCAGTTCGCAATCCCCGCGACGGGTCTGCCGCGTGGCGACCGCAGCGTTCGCGTGGTCGCCTACGACAACGGTCGCGTGCTCGGCTCGGCAACCGTCAGGCACCTCTACGGCCTGCCCCGGCTCGCGTTCAGAGTGCGAGGGGCGCGGCGTACGGATCTCTCCGTGCAGCGAGCGTTGAAGCGCGCCGCGGGGCCGGGGGTGCGGGCCGTGTGGATGCGCGGGATGGCGAGCGGCGACGCCGCGTCCTACAACGCCGGCGCCCGCTTCACGGCGGCATCGACGCTCAAGCTCGCGATCCTGATGACGTCGCTCGCGCACAACGACCGGCGCCCGGTGTCCGGACCGGTCTGGGGCGCCTATCAGCGGATGGTGATCGACTCGGACAACGCCAGCGCCAACGCCGTCGAGGTGCAGATGGCGGGCTCGACCTCCGCCGGCTCGGCGATGGTCAACCGCTTCTGCCGGTCGATCGGCTGCCGCGACACGCAGATGTACGGTGGCTACGAACTCACCACGATACGGCGGGCGGCGGCGATCGACATCCCACCGGTACGGGTCGAGCAACGACCGTCGCTCCCCGGGGCGGGGAAGTACACGACAGCGCATGACCTCGGGATTCTGCTCGCCTCGCTCGTGGACGCCGCCGCCGGCCGCGGCAGGGCGCGTCGTGAGGGGATCACGCGCCACGAGGCGCGCGTTGCGATCCGCCTTCTGCTCCAGGCGCGGTATCCGGGCCTCATCCGCCCGAACGTCCGGGACGCGGTCGGGCACAAGGCGGGCTGGCTCGCGGGCGTCGAGCACGACGCCGCGCTCATCTTCGACGGCCAGGGAACGATCGTCGCCGTGGTGATGAGCCAGGGCGGCGGTGTCGGCCCCTCGAGCACGCGCGCGTACGCCCGCCGCGTCCTCGCCCTCTCCCTGAAACGGCTCCGGTAGTTACCGGAAACTACCTGCTTCCGACACGAATCCCCCGTCCGGACCCTGCAGTCTACAGGTGGCGGTGCCGATGCTTCGCACTGGGAGGCTGCGTGGAGCGACAGGGGAACTCGGGGAAATGGGCTGCGGTCGGTGCTGCGCTCGTCGCACTGCTCGTCGGCGTACCGACGGCGGGCGCGGTGACGTGCACGACCGGAGACCAGGCGCAGACGCCGTCGGCGGGCCTGCTGCTCGGCCAGGCGTTCGAGCTCGACACGACCACGGATGTCGCCGGTCTCGAACTCGTGATCGGCGTGCTCGCCGGCGACGCGACCGTCGACCTGGTGCCGACCGCGCCGGCCGGCCCACCGCTGGCCGACCAGGTGATCGCCTCCGTGCCGCTCGGGACGGGCGCGGTCGCGCTGCGCACCGTGACGTTCGAGCGGCCGCAGCGCCTCGCCGCGGGCAGCTACGCCGTGCTCGTCCATCCCCCCGCCCAACCCGGTGCGATCGCCTGGACCGAGTGCGTCGATCCGCCCGGTGACGGCGCCTGGATCCGCTTCTCCGACGGCAGCTGGTTCCACCAGGCGCCCGCCTTCGCCCTCGGCCTGATTGCGGGCCCGCCGGACCTGACGCCGCCCGCCGTCACCGTGACCGGCCCGCCGTCGCCCACCGCTGCCGACCCGATCCTCGTGACCTTTGCTGCCGATGAGTCGCCGGCGACGTTCTCCTGCGCGCTCGACGGCGCAGCAGCCGCTCCGTGCGACCCGCCCCTGAGCCTCGCCGGCCTGGCCGACGGGCCACACGCGGTCGTCGTACGCGCAACCGATCAGATGGGCAACGAGTCGGATCCCGCGACGGCGAGCTTCGTCGTCGACCGCGCCGCACCGGCCGTGACCGTCGCGGTCGAACCAGGCAGGGCTGGACTGCACGCCGCGACGCTGCACGTCACGGTCTCCGAGGAGGCGTCGCTCGCCTGCACGCTCGACGCAGTGCCGCTCGCCGACTGCACGGACGGCGCGCTCGTCGACCCGCTGTCGCCCGGCGCACACACCGTGACCGTGATCGCCACCGACGCGGCGGGGAACGCCGGCACCGGCTCCGGGCCGTTCACTGCCGACTGGGAGCCGCCGCTGCTGACGCTGCCGGGAGATCTTCAGATCGCCGCGGAGGCGCCGGAAGGTGCGCTCGTCGACTTCGAGACGACGGCGACCGACGGCGTCGACCCGGCGCCGATGGTCACCTGCGTGCCGCCGTCCGGATCGTTGTTCGCGCCCGGCGCCACCGTCGTAGCGTGCACGGCGACCGACGCCCACGGCAACGAGGCGCGTGCTTCGTTCACCATTCTCGTCACCGCGCCGCCGCCGACGGCGGCGGAGATGGACGTCGCTTTCGACCCCGAGACGGACAAGATCGTGATCGGCGAGACGCACGGTGGCGAGGTCGAGCGGGTCGGCCGGCGACTGGTCGTGGCCCGCGTCGCGGGTCACGAGACGATTGCTCACGTCCGACGGATCAATGAACTGGCGGACGTCGACGACCTCGACGACGGCCTCCGCATCAGCGATCTCGCCTACGACGGCGGCCCGGTCCTGCACCCCGCGCGAAACGGCTACGCGATTCGCATCTCGCGACGCGACGATGGCAGCCTCCGCAGGGTGAAGATCGTCGCCCGCGCCGGACGCACGGCCGTGATCGTCAGCTACTCCGGCCGCACGAACCGCTCCGTGGTGCGATGGCGCGACGTGCGGACGGGCGAGACGCTCCGCGTCATCCGCAGCGAGGGACTGATCGTCCCGCACCTGCAGACGGACGGCGGTCGCGTTCGGCTAGTCGTCCCCGGCTGATGCGCGCGACGCCCGCCCCGGCATGAGGCGCGAGCCGTCGGCGACCGCCTGCAGCACGGCGTAGTCGGCGATCCAGATCTGCCGCCGCTCGAGCGAGGCGATGCCCTCCGACCGCAGCCAGCCGGCCACCTTGGTCAGCGTCTCCCTGGTCGTCGCGACGAACTCCGCGAGGTGTCCATGGGTGATGCGGACATCGACCCGGACACCGGTCGCCGTCACCTTCCCGTACCGGTCGGACAGCTCGATCAGCACCCGCGCGAGACGCGCCGGAACCTGCTGGGAGGCGAGCGCCTCGAGCCGCTGCCCCGTGACCCGGAGACGACTGGAGAGGTTGGCGAGCACGTGGAGCGCAACACCCGGCTCGACCCGCAGCATCGCGTCGAAATCGGACGCCGGGCACCACAGGACGGTGCACCGCTCGAGCGCGTCGACCCGCTCGGCGCCGCTCTGCTCATCGAACGGGAGCTGCCCGAACAGGTCGCCGGTATCGATCAGTGCGATCGCGAACGCGCGGCCGTCGCGACTGACGCGCGACACGCGGGCCGCTCCGGCCGCCATCAGGTAGGTCCGGCCGGCTGCTTCGTGGGCGGCGACGAGTTCCTCACCGCGCTCCTGCGTCCGAGCCGTGAACATCGCCGCGATCGCGGCGAGACGCTCGGCCGGAACGCCGTCGAAGAGCCGGAGCCCGGAGAGGATGTGGGTCAGGTGGGCGGACGACGGCATCTGAGGGTTCCCCGCGATGAAGTTTCAGAAGGACGACGCAATCATGCCGCATCCAGACCGCGAATACTACATCCAGGGTCGTCCCTCGGAGCGTCAGGTAGCGGGCGCGGCGAGGATCGCGTCGAGCTCGCCCGACTCGGCGAGCTCCTCGACGATGTCGCAGCCGCCCACGAGTTCGCCGTCGACGAAGAGCTGCGGGACGGTCGGCCAGTTGGAGTAGCCCGAGAGCACCTGGCGGATCCGTGGATCGACGAGCACGTCGACCGCCGCGTAGTCGACACCGGCGGCGTCGAGGCGGCCCGCAACGCGGGCCGAGAAACCGCAACGCGGCGCCTCCGGCATGCCCTTCATGAAGAGCGCGACGCGGTGGTCGGCGAGGATCTTCTTGATCTCGCCCAGAATCTGCTCGTCAGTGGTGATCACGGGATCAGGCCTCCTTCACCGAGGTCTTGATGGACAGTGCGTGAATGGCGCCGGAGCCAAGCTCCCGCTCGACCGCGGCGTAGACCAGGCGATGCTGCTCGATCAGCGACCGGCCCGCGAACTGCGGCGCATGGACGGTGGCCGTCAGATGGTCGCCGCCACCGCCGGCGAAGTCGTCGATCTCGACCTCGGCACCGGGGAGGGCGGCCTCGATCAGCTGCTTGACCTGCTGGAGCTCGGGCACGGCCTCAGGGTAGCCGAGCCCGTATCCTAGGCGTTCGGTTCGAGGGTGAACGTCACGCCGCCGACTGCAGCGTTCAGCGGGTCGAGCTTGATGGTGTAGGAGCCGCTCGACGGCAGGGTGAAGGTGAAGGCGGCGCCGTTGGTGCCGACGTTCTTCGGCAGCATCGTCGTGACGGCGCCGGGCCCGATCACCGAGACCTTCGCGCCGCAGCACGTCGACGTCCCTGTTGTGACGCCAGCCATCACCAGACGCATCGAGGCCTGCGCGACGCCCGTGAAGGTGAGCACGCCGTTCTGGCCGGGAACTGTTGTCGCGACACGGACGGCCGCGCCGCCCGCCGTCACCGTGCCGCCGTCGACGTCGGCGGGGACGCTGTAGGCGGTGACGGTGACATTCCCGAAGCCCGTTCCCGACGGGTCGACGCGCACCGTGTGCGTACCGGTGACCGTGACGACGGCGGCGTCGACGAAGACGCCGACGGTGTTGAAGGTCTTCGAACTCATCTGCGAAGCATCCGGCCGGATCACCTTCACGGTGCCGGAGAAGCCGGGCCCCGAGACGTGCAGGGCGAGTTTCTGACCGGCCGTTGCGGCGAGCGAGAGCGAGATGTTCTGCCCGGGCGTCGTCGTCAGGACCACCGGCGTCCCATTCATCGGCAACGCTGCGGTGACGTCTCCGGGCACGTCGAAGACCTGCACGGCGCCGGCGCCGATGACGGCGTTCTTCGGGTCGACGAGCACCGTATAGGTCTCCGTCGCCGGCAGTGCCACCGTGTCGACGACCCCGCCGGACGTCGACAGCGTACCGGTCCCGAGCACGGTCGTACCGTCTGCGCGGAGCACGCGCACCGTGCCGGAGGAGATCGTCGACGCGCTCACCTGGACGAGGGCGCCACGACCGGCGACACCGGCGAACGTGACCCGGATGTTCTGCCCCGGGACCGTGGTGCCGACGGTCGTCGCGGGGCCGCCCGCGGTGACCGAGCCGGTCGCGTCGGCCGGCACGAGGAAGGCCGCGACGACGACGTTACCCGTGTTGAGACCGTTCGCGTTGGCGAAGATCTTGTAGGTGCCCGTGGTCGGCAGCGTGTAGCCATCGCCGAAGCCGCCTGCCGTGCCGAAGGTGACAGGCGCTCCGACCGGGGCGTCGGACGGGTTGAGGATCGTCAGGGTGCCCGACTTGATGAACGTCCCTGCGACCTTGAACGCAAGCCGCTGCCCGCTGGTGCCGGCGAAGGAGAACCAGGCGTTCTGCCCCGGCGTGGTGATCGTCGCCGCTCCCGACCCGCCGGTGGCAGTGCCCGCCGGGACGATGCCAATGGGCGTCGGCGAGCCGATGTCTGCGGGGACGTTGTAGAGGACATACGTCACCGTACCGACCGCCGAGTCACCGGGGTCGAAGCGGACCGTGAAGGTGCCGGTCGTCGCCAGGGGTGCCACGTCGACGAAGCTGCCCTTCGCCAGCGCCCCGGTGGCGACGGTCGAGCCGCCGGGCGCGAGGATCGAGACCTGACCGGACGGAATCGTCGAGGTGCCGATCGACAGCGCGACGCGCATGCCTGCCGTCCCCGCGAATGTGATGGCCGGGTTCTGTCCGGGAGTGGTGGTCGTCAGCGTGCCGTTGGCGGCCGACGGCGCCGGCGACGTCAGCACGACACTCCCCCCGACGTCCGACGTGATGTCGTAGACCGTGAACGTGGCTGTACCGAACGCGGCGCCCGTCGGGTCGATCCGCAACGAGTGCAGACCAGCGCCAGTGACCGCGACGGCGTCGACGAACGCGGTTGCGGCGTGCGCCGTCATGGCCGTTCCGAGCTGCGACCCGTCCGGCTTGCGGAGCGAGAGGTTGACCGACGTGAACGTCGACCCTGTCATCTTCACCGCGACCTTGTGCCCGGCGGCGATCGTGAACGTCAGGGCGGCGTTGATCCCGGGCGCGTCCGTGGTCACGACGGCCGACCCGGGCAGAGTGGCGATGTTCTGCGGCGCCGGATCGGAGACGCCGACGTCGTAGACGGTGACGGTGATGGTGCCGGTGTTGAGCCCTGACGGGTCGACGAGGACCGTGTACGTTCCGCTCGCCGGCGAGGCCGGCAGCATCGTCGTGTCGATGTAGGTGCCATTGACGCTGGACGAGATCGCCTCGATCGCCATCGGTGCGCCGTTGACGTCGAGCAACGCGGCAGCGCCGCCCATGATCGTCGATCCGGCAAGCCGGACGAAGATGCGCCGCCCGCCGGTGCCGGTGAAGGTCACTCGCCCGTTCTGACCGGCAGCGACGATCGCGAGAGTCGCCGCGCCGCCGCCAGTCGATGCGGTGACGGCGGCCGTCACGTCCGCCGCGACCGCCGAGACGGTGACCGTCAGCGCGCCGGAGAACGATGCGTCCGGGGTGATCTGGATCGAGTACGTCCCCTGCGTTGCCATGGTCGTCGTATCGATGTAGCTCGAGCCGGCGCCGGCCGAGGAGGCGACGACGAAGCCGCCGGCCGGGTTCTTGATCGCAATCGACATCGAGCCGATCGTCGATCCGGACCAGCGGAAGAAGACACGCTGGTTCGGCGCGGAGGTGTCGAAGAGCAGCAGGGCGATCTTCGACACCGGGATCGCGACGGCCTGGCCGGTACCGAGCGTCAGCCGGCTCATCACGGCGACCTGGGCGGCGGAGTAGCCGGTCGGCAGCACGAAGAAATCGCTCGCAGACGCCACCGTCCCGTTCGTGTTCGTCACCGAGATCTTCCCGGAGGTGCCGGTCGCCGGCACGGTCGCGACGATCAGCGTGACGGTCGCGGACGTCACGGTCGCGGTGACGTTGTTGAACTTCACGGTGTTGTTGGCCGCGCCGGCGATGAAGTTGGTGCCGGTGAGGGTGACGCTCGCGCCCGTGTTGGCGCTGGTCGGCGCGAACGACGTGATCGTCGGTGGCGCGGCGTTGGCGCTGCCGGTCATCACGAGCAGCGCGACGAACGCCACCAGGCTGGCCGCTCGTCCCTGCCGTCTCGTAGTCATGCCGAACACGCTGTCCCCCTCTAAAAGCCCGTACCGAAGCCAACCAGTGTGCGGCCGCGGCGGCCTCCCCCGGGCGGGGGGAACGGGGCTGTCCGGCGAGAGCCGTACGCTGTCGGCCGTGATGCGATTGCACCCGTCTGCCGGTGGCTGGCTCGAGGTCGTCTGCGGTCCGATGTTTTCGGGCAAGAGCGAGGAACTGATGCGGCGGATGCGCCGGTCGGAGATCGCCGGGCAGGCCGCCGGCATCTTCAAACCAGCGATCGACGACCGCTTCGACGCCGTCGACGTCGTCTCCCACGCCGGGCTGCGGATGCGGGCGGTCGCGGTCCGCGATGCCGCCGAGGTCGCCGACCTGGCCGAGGACCTCGATGTGGTCGGGATCGACGAGGCCCAGTTCCTCGGCGCGGAGATCGTCGACGTCGTCGCCGCGTTGACGCGCGGTGGCCGCCGCGTCGTCTGCGGTGGACTCGACACCGACTATCGCGGCCTTCCCTTCGGCCCGATGCCACAGTTGCTCGCGATCGCGGAGTTCGTCGACAAGCTGCAGGCCGTCTGCCACCGGTGCGGCGGGCCGGGGACGATGACCCAGCGTCTCGTCGACGGCGAGCCGGCGCCGTTCGACGGTGCCACGATCGTGGTCGGCGCCGGCGAGCAGTACGAGGCGCGTTGCCGCGGCTGCCACCGGATCGGCATCCCGGAACCGACCGCGTGCCGCGTGCGGCGGCTCGCGCCGCCGTACCGCGCGTAGCCGGGCGGATCTAGTGGTTCCCTAAAGCCAGGAACCGCAGGAGCAGCACTTGCGGCTGGAACCCGCGCGCATCGTCCGCTCGTGCAGGCACGCCACCGTCGAGGAGTCGTACGCGCGGAGCGGCGCCGACAGGGCCTGGCGCAGCCGGTCCTCGGAGACGTGCTCGGCGGCGGCAGCGAGTGCCTCGACGCCTTCCGGCGTCACGGGGACGTAGCGGGTGTGCATGGCGCCATTGTCAGGCCATCGCCCCGGCGCGGCAAGTACCTCCGACGGGGTACGCTCCGGCGATGCGTCTCTATCACCAGCCACGCACGCGGTCGACCCGGATTCTGTGGGCGCTGGAGGAGATCGGGGCGCCCTACGACCTGCAGCTGATCACCCGCGAGGAGAAGGCGGAGTCGTGGTTCCGGGCCATCCATCCGCTCGGACGGTCACCCGCTGCGATGCTCGATGGCGGCCCGCTGTTCGAGTCGGCGGCGCTCGCCTGGCAGCTCGCGGACGAGCATCCGTCGGCCGGCCTGGCCGGCGCCGTCGGTAGCTACGAGCGAGCCCAGCAGTACCAGTGGTCGTTCTTCGGGATGACCGAACTGGAGGCGCCGCTGATCGATGTCGCGCGCCAGCTCTGGAGCGACGAGGCCGATGCCACCGCGGTTGAGAAGGCACAAGCCCGCTTCGCCGCCAACGTCGCTCCGGTCGAGGACCTGATGGGCGACCGGGAGTTCCTCGTCGGGGATGGCCTGTCGGTCGCGGACATCGTGCTCGGATCGGTCGTCGCGTTCGGGCGCATCGCGGAACTCGCCCCGCTGCCAGCCGCCGTCGCCGCTTACGTCGATCGGCTCGAGGCGCGGCCGGCGATGCAGCGGGCGCGGGCAATCCAGGCAGCTCAGAGCTGAGGCCGACCTCGGCGCGAGCCGGCGACGCCACCAACGACGAGGAAGCGTAGGCCCTCCGGCCCGGCCTTCACCTGCCGCGTAGCGCCCGGATCGACGCGCAGGTACCAGCCCTGCCCGAACGCGAGCTCGTCGCCGTCGACCGTGATCGAGCCCGACCCGTCGAGGCCGACGTAGACCTCTTCCTCGTCGTACTCCGCCTCGTCGTGCTCCGGGCCCTGAACCCCGGCAGGGAGGCTGACCTCGTTGATCCCGAAGCCGGTCACCCCGAGGGCGTCCCTAATCTTGAAGAAGCTGCCGCGGAAGTTCTGGATCGAGTCGTCGTCGCGGTGGAGCAGGGTGTACGCCATCAACGCTGGAGAATGACGGACGCCTCGTTCACCAGCGACCGACCCGCGAGCGAGGTCACGGCAAGGAAGGTTAGAAGGGCGACAACGCGGACGGCGCGGGTCGAGCGGAGCGTGGCGATGACCGACACGGCCGGCATGCGCAGCCGGGCGTGTCGACGCTCGACGACCGCGGCGATGGCAAGACCGCCGACGGCCGGCAGGACCGTGAAGGTCGCGACCGCGAGCCAGAGCGGCCGGAGCAGGAGGTAGTCGACGCCGTCGGCGTGCACGAAGGCGGCGCCGCCGACGGTACCGCAGAACGCCGTCCAGGCGACCACGCGGCCCCGGGCCGGCAGGAAGCCGCGCGAAACGGCGTACACGAGCCCGGCGACGCCGCCGAGCAGGGCGCCGGCGATCGCGAGGTTCAGCGTTCCGCCGACCGTGAACCGGCCGATCTCGAACCCGTCGTCGGTGTCGGTGCCGGTGAGAAGCGGTGACGACGTGACCCGCAGGAGCAGCATCGCCAGGCGCCCCCCGATGCCACCGACCACCAGGCCGACGAGTCCACCGACGGCGAGCCCCGTCGTCGCGTGGCGCACGGTAGCCCGCGAACTCGCGCGAGGAACGGTGTGGGCGGTCATGGAGAGCGGACGACGGGGGTCGAACCCGCGACCTACGGCTTGGGAAGCCGTCGCTCTACCAGCTGAGCTACGTCCGCGCGGACAGCGAGTGTACTACGCTGGCGGGTAAATAGGTTGACCGGGCGTGGCGATCCGCGTCGGCTGGAACCTCGCCGGCAAAGCCGGCGAGCGGCGTCGCCGCCCTCGGCAATGCTGAGCATTGCCTGCGGACGGCTCCTTGCCAGCCTCGCGTCTCGCCGCCGCCGATCTACACTCTCTTTCCCCGCCGCCGTAGTAGCGCCCGTCACGCTGCCGGGGGCATCGCGCCGCGCCGCCCGACGCAGACCGCAGCCGCCTCGAGACCGGCGTCGAGGGCGGCGCCGACCGGGGCGCCGCGGGCGAGCGCCGCGAGCAGGCCGCCGGCGAGCGCATCGCCGGCGCCGGTGGCGTCCACGACCGCGTCCGCGAGCGACGGCCGCTCCGCCTCGACGCTACCGCGCAGCGCGGCACCGGCGGCGCCGCGGGTCTCCACCACGAGCGGCGCGAGGTCGGCCGGGGCGTGCCGCAACTCCTCCCTCGTCCCCTGGACGATCGCCGGCGCGAGTCCGGCGACACGTGACAGGAACACTCGTGCGCCGGTCGCCTCGATCGCGGCCGTCGAGGCGAGGTCGACGGAGACGCGGCCACCTTGCGCCCGCACCCGTCGCGCGGCCTCGTGCGCGGCGCCGCACGCCGGCTCGACGGCCAGCGCGTAGCCCGAGACGTGCAGCCAGCCGACGTCATCGAGCCAGCGCGGATCGAGGTCCGCCGCCGCCAGCAGCGGCCCGGCGCCACGGTCGGTCAGCATCGACCGGGTGCCGCCGTCGCCCAGCAGAGCGACGATCACGCCGGCGGGCTCCGGGCCGATCGGGCCGGTCACCTCGACCCGGCGTGCCCGCACCCGCTCCTCCGCGAGCCGGCCTGCCGGGTCGGACGACCGGCGTGCGATCAGCCGCGTCGAGGCGCCGCACCAGGCAGCCCAGGCGGCGACGTTCGCCGCCTGCCCGCCGGCCTCCAGCCGGTTCGCGCTCGGCGTGTCCGTATCGGCGGCGATCGCGGCGAGTGGCCGCGCCGTGACGTCGAGCACGAGATCGCCGAGCGTCGCGACGATCACATCGCGTCCGGCGCTTCGACGCCGATCAGGTCGAGCGCTGTACCGATGGTGTCGCCCACGCACCCGGTGACCGTGAGGCGGAAGGCCCGAACGTCCGCATCGTCGTGCAGGACGCGCAGGTCGTGATGGAAGACGTGGAAGTCCGCAGCCAGTTGGCTCAGGTACGCGACGACCCGGTGCGGCGCCCGCCGGTCGGCGGCCTCGCGCGCGACCTGCGGCCACTCGACGAGCCGCTTCACGAGCTCCCGCTCCTGCCGCTCCGGCGCGTGAGCCCAGCCACCGGCAGTCGGGCCGGTGCCCTCCTCGGCGGCGCGACGAAGGATCGATCGAGCGCGGGCGTGCGCGTACTGGACGTAGTAGACGGGGTTCTCCCGCTCCGTCCGCACGGCCAGATCGAGGTCGATGTCCATCGTCTGGTCGTGGGATCGCTGAACGAGGAAGAACCGCGCCGCGTCGACCCCGATCGCGTCGATCAGCTCGTCGGCCGTGACGACGTTGCCGCGGCGCTTCCCCATTCGCTCACCCGAGACGGTGACCATCTGGTAGATCGGCACCTCGACCGCGGCCGGATCGTGGCCGAGACATGCCGCCGCAGCCTGCAGCCGCGCGACGTAGCCGTGGTGGTCGGCACCGAGGATGTAGAGGAGCCGATCGTGGCCGCGTGCGAACTTGTGCTCGATGTAGGCGATGTCGGCCGCGAAGTACGTCGGCACCCCGTCCGCCTTGATCAGCACGCGGTCCTTGTCGTCACCGAACTGTGCGGTCGCGAGCCAGGTGGCGCCATCGCGGTCGTAGACGTGGCCGGCGGCGCGGGCTCGCGCCAGGGCGCGATCGACGGCGCCCGAGGAGTGCAGTTCGCGCTCGCTGAACCAGATGTCGACGTCGATGCGCAGCCGGGCCAGCGATGCCTTGATGCGGGCGAACATCAGGGGAACCGCAGCCGCTGTCCACTCCTCGACGGACGCATCCGGATCGACGTCGAGCTGCGTGGCGAGCGCGGACGGCTCGGCGCCGGGATAACCGCCCTCGGGCGGCTCCTCCCCCCGTCGGCGGGCCCGGACCGATGCGCCGAACTTGTCGATCTGTCCGCCCTGGTCGTTGAAGTAGTACTCGCGGACGACGTCGTGCCCGGCGAACGCGACGAGACGCGCGACGGCGTCGCCGTAGGCCCCGTTGCGCGCCGAGGCAACCGTGATGTCACCCGTCGGGTTGGCCGAGACGAGTTCGACGAGGATGTTCCGGCGCGCTGCCGGCGCGCCGGCCCCGTACCGAGTGCCCGCCGCCGCCGCCTCGGCGACGGCATCGTGGTACCAGTGAGGTGAGAGGTGCAGGTTGACGAAGCCGGCGCCGGCGACCTCGACGCCCGCGTAGTCGCCGCCGTCGCTGATCCGCGCTGCGATGTCTTCGGCGATCGAGCGTGGCGAGCGGCGCAGCATCGGTGCCAGTCGCAGTGCCACGCTGGTTGCGTAGTCGCCGTGCTCGGCATCTGCTGGCCGCTCCAGCGCGACGTCGACCGGCACCCCATCGGCGAGGGCTGCGGCGGCGCCCGCGATCGGTGCAGAGAGGCGCGCGATGAGGTCGGTCACGGGCGAACCCTATCGGCTGCCGTACCCGGGACCCCCCTGGTCATACTCGCCGACGTGGCCGTCTCAATCGTCGTGTTCGCTGGCTTCCTGGCGCTCGGCCTCGGCGCCTCACGGCTGCGCTCCGTGGTCGGCCTCGCCGCGCTCGCCGTCGCCACGCACGCGGGTCTGGCCGTCGATCAGCGCAGCGCCGCGATCGCGGTCGCGCTCCCGGCCGGCCTCGCCCTGCTCACCGCCGACGCGCTCCGCCTATCGGTGATACGGCTCGCCGCGGAGGATCGTCGTCGCCCGGTACAGCTGCTCGACGAGCACGACCCGCGCCAGCTGGTGCGGTAGCGTCGCCGGCCCGAGCGACAGACGCGTCTGCGCCGCTTCGAGGACGGACGGCGGCAGCCCGTCGGCGCCGCCGATGACGAACGCCGTCCGCTGCGGCGACAGCTCCTCGCGCTCCCGGACGAACGCCGCCAGATCGACGCTCGCCAGGGCCATTCCGCTCCGGTCCAGGCAGACGACGTGGAACCCGGTCAGGTGGTGTTCGAACGGCCGGCCGTCGCGCACGTCGACCACCTCGAACCGCAGCACCTTCGCCAGCCGCGCCTCGTAGTCGCGCGCGGCGTCGGCGAGCGGCCCGCGGGGACGGCCGACCGCGACGAGGCGGATCAGGGCGCGTCGTCCGTCGGCTCGACGTCGTCGCGGGGGTCGCCGATCTCCGGCAGATCGCGGATCCGTTCGCGGGCGAGCCACTTCGAGTAGTTGTCCTCCATCGCGTCCAGCAGTTCGCGCATGAAGCGCGGCGCGACGTTGACCCGGGCGACGACCCAGCCCGGCACCTCGTCATCGTCCACCTCGTGGTCGACACGGGCGAAGGTCAGCGTGAACTCGTACTCGGAGTGGCTGACGTTGGCGAAGTTGGCGTAGACACCGGCCATCAACTCCGGCGTGAAGTGGATGTTGAGCCGTCGCTCGTCGCCGTCGTCGTCCATCGGTGCAGGAGGATACCCATCTCCCGCCGTACAGCGCTGGACATGCGCGTCGGCGTGCTCTCGGATATCCACTCGAACCAGCCGGCACTCGAGGCCGTGCTGGAGGCGTGTTCGATCCGCTGCGACGTCCTCTGGTGCCTCGGCGACGTCGTCGGCTACGGAGCGAGGCCGGAGGACTGCTCCCGCCTCGTGCAGGAGCACTGCGAGCTCGTGCTGGCCGGGAACCACGACCTCGTCGCCTGTGGCAGGGCCGACGCGGCGACCTTCTCCGCGGACGCCGGCCGCGCAATCCGCTGGACGCGCGAGGTGCTGCCCACCGCTGCCGAGCAGTGGCTCGCGACGCTCGAGCCGAGCGCGACGCGCGGGCCGATCGGCCTCTACCACGGCTCACCGCGCGACCCGGTCTGGGAGTACGTCGCGGACGGCGCGGCCGCCCTCGACGCCTTGTCCCGCACCTCGCACGAACTGGTCCTGTGCGGACACACCCACCTGCCCCTCGCCGCCCGCATCGTCGGTGAGCGCCTGATCGGTGGCCGCGCGGCAGCCGGTAACACCTTCGACGTCCGCGGCGGGCGGCATACGCTGCTGAACCCCGGCAGCGTCGGTCAGCCCCGCGACGGTGACGCCCGCGCCGCCTGGCTCCTGCTCTACCTCGACGACGCCGGCAGGCCGGAACGAGCGATCTTCGAGCGCGTCAGGTACGACGTCGCGCTGGCCCAGCGTCAGATCACCGAGGCGGGCCTACCGCAGCACCTCGCCGACCGCCTTAGCTTCGGGATCTGACGACCGCTGAGCCGCGTTCAGGCGGAGTCGCGCTCGAGGGAGAACCACTCCTCGGCGACCGCGAGCGTCAGGCGGTACCGGCGCAGGAAGTCGTCCTGGCCCAGCAGCCCGAACGGCGGCGACCAGGCATCGCAGAACCAGACGGGGCAGGCGAAGGAGTCGTCGCCGACTGTGAGCTCGACCTCCGCGCGGCGAGCGACCGTGCGCACGCCACCGAGCCAGATCGTCCGGGTCACCGCCCCGCGGAGGTCGAGCGCGAGGGCATCAGTGACCCACGCTGGCAGGCGCGTGGCGATCGCGCCGGTGTCGATCAGGCAAAGCAGCGGCACCCGGTGCTCGATCTCGACTCGCAGCAGCAGTCGTGGCACCGGCTGGTCCGGCAGCGGCAGGGCGACGAAGGAGTGCACGACCGGCGCCCGTCGGCGCTCGCCCCTTGCCGTCAGCCGGGCAGCTCGGCGACGCGCTCGGCCTCGAGCGCGACCGTGATCCCGAGGCGCCGGACGATCGTGTCACGCCCGAGGGAGATGCGCCGGCGAACGTCACGCGGTTGCAGTGCGAGCGCGTCGGCAGCCTGGGCGTGCGTGAGGCCGAGGACACCGACCAGCAGCATCGGCACGGCATGCTCCGGCGCTAGCGCCGCCATGATCTCCCAGTAGCGGCGCGACGTGCGTCGCGACGACGGCTCCAGTGGTCGCCGGGGACGCGGTATCTGCAGCAGCGCCTGCCCGAGCGCGCGCGCGACGTTGACGCGACGGACCTCCTCTCCGCGCCGCTCGAGCAGCGCGAACGTCCGGCCGTACACCCGTTGGGCGTGCCGTCGATCGCCACCGCCGTACCAGAGCGCGGCCGAGTAGACCGAAGCTCGGTAGGGCTCGGTCGCCCGAGCAAACGCCTGTACGGGCGGCGTGTCAATGGTGACTCTGACCACTCGCACGAGTATAGAACCGATTCAAATCTATGCAAGGGTGATCATGCGACCGGTCATTGCCGCAGGCTGGTCTAGATCGAGCAGCCGGAGGATCGTCGGCGCGAGATCGACGAGCCCACGGCCATCGGCGAGGGCACACGCTCGATCGGTGATGACGAGCGGCACGGGGTTCGTGGTGTGGGCCGTATGCGGCTCGCCCGCCGCGGTCAGCATCACCTCGGCGTTGCCGTGGTCGGCCGTGACGAGCGCGACACCGCCGATCTGCGCCACAACCTCGAGGACCCGACCGAGACAGCCGTCGACGACCTCGACGGCCTCGATCACGGCGTCGAACACGCCGGTGTGACCGACCATGTCGGGGTTTGCGAAGTTGATCACGGCAAACCCGAAGTCGCCTCCGACGAGCGCGTCGCAGACGCGCTGCGTCAACTCGGGCGCACTCATCGCCGGCCGCTCGTCGTAGGTACGGACGTCGCGCGGCGACGGCACCAGGATCCGCACCTCGCCCTCGTGAACGGTCTCGTCGCCACCGTTCAGGAAGTACGTGACGTGCGGGTACTTCTCCGTCTCGGCGGCGTGCAGCTGCCGCACGCCGTGACGCTCGAGGACGTCCGCGAGGACATCCTCGACCTGCTCGGGCGCGAAGGCGACAGCGCCCGGCTGACCCGCACCGTAGGAGGTCATCGTGGTGAGGGTCGGGAGCGGTGGCTCCGCGCCGCGGTCGAAGCCGGCGAAGGCCGGGTCGGCGAGCGCGCTACAGATCTGGCGCGCCCGATCGGGCCGGAAGTTGAGGAAGATGACCTCGTCGCCGCGGCGGATCAGGCCGTCGGGATCGAGCCGCGCAGGCTCGACGAACTCGTCGGTGACGCCGGCGCCGTACGACGCCTCGACGGCGGCCGATCCGGACGCCGCCCGCGTCCCGGATCCAGTCACGATCAGCTCGTAGAATCGTCGCGTGCGCTCCCAGCGATGATCCCGATCCATCGCGTAGAGCCGGCCGCAGACGGTCGCGAGCCGGGCCCGGCCGTCGGCCCATTCCCCGGCCAGCGCCGCCAGCAGCGGCGCCGCCTGGTGGGGCGAGACGTCGCGGCCGTCGGTAATGGCGTGCACGAACGGGATGACGCCAGTCCGTCGCGCCAGCTCGACGAGAGCGCGGAGGTGGTCGACGTGCGAGTGGACGCCGCCATCCGAGACGAGCCCGACGATGTGCAGCCTGCTGCCGCCGTCACGCGCTCGCGCGGCCGCGGCGACGAGCGCGGGGTTCTGAAGGAACGAGCCATCGGCGACGGCATCCGAGACCCGGACGAGATCCTGCCGGACGATCCGCCCCGCCCCGATCGTCAGGTGCCCGACCTCGGAGTTCCCCATCTGACCTTCCGGCAGTCCAACCGCGCGCCCCGAGGCCGCGAGGGTCGTCGACGGGTAGGTCGCGAGGAGCCCGTCGAGCACCGGCGTCGCCGCCAGTTCGACGGCGTTCCCGGGGCCAGGCGGTGCGATGCCGAGGCCGTCCAGGATGACGAGGGCCACCGGCCGCATCAGCGTGGCGCGGCGGCCGCGGCGATCGCGACGAAGTCCTCCACGGCGAGCGCTGCGCCACCGATCAGGCCGCCGTCGATGTCGGGCTGGGCGAACAGCTCCGCAGCATTCGACGGCTTGACGGAGCCGCCGTAGAGGACCCTGATCAGCGCCGCGACCTCATCGCCGACGAGCGCCGCCAGGACCGCCCGGATGTGGGCGTGGGCCGCCTGCGCCTGCTCCGGTGTGGCCGTCTTGCCGGTGCCGATTGCCCACACCGGCTCGTAGGCGACCACGATCGTGGCGGCCTGGGCGGCGGCGACGTTGGCGAGGCCCGCCTCGAGCTGGGCGGCGAGGCGCGCCTCCGTCGCTCCGTGATCGCGCTCGGCCTCGGTCTCGCCGATGCAGAGGATCGGCTCCAGCCCGGCCGCAAGCGCAGCCGGCAGCTTCTCGGCGAGGGCACCGTCAGTCTCGCCGTGAAGCTGCCGGCGCTCGGAGTGCCCGAGCAGGACGCCGGTCGCGCCGGCGTCGACCAGCATCGCCATCGTCACCTCGCCGGTGAAGGCGCCCCCGGCGGCGGCGTGGGCGTTCTGGCCGAGGACACCGACGCCGAGTGGCGCCAGAACGTCGGCGACCTCGGCGAGACAGGTCAGCGGCGGCGCGATCGCCAGGTCGACCTCGTCGAGCTCGTCGAGGCGAGCCGCGAGGGCGAGCGCGAACGCCGTCGCCTCGCCGCGCAGCTTGTGCATCTTCCAGTTGCCGGCGACGTAGGGTGCGCGGGCGTCGGCATCGTCCGTCATGGGCGCAAGGGTAGGCCGCCCCGCTACCATCCGCGCCGATGGCGGAGCGGCAGATCCGGACGGTTGCACTCGTCGAGCACCACGCTCGGTACTGGCCCGACGCCGCCGCTGCGGCTGGCGAGGTGCAGCGCGTCGCGGGAGCGGCGGCCGACGCGTTCCTGCTCGTCGACCGCGAGGGCGCCTGGGAGGCGGCCTGCGTCGAGGTCGACCCGGCCTTTCGCCCGCAGCGCTGGGTGCAGGTGCGGCAGTTGCCCGCCGGCGAGTACGGCGTTTCCGAGGCACACGGGATGCCGGCGGAGCGCCTCCTGAAGCGCGCCGATGGCCGTCCGCCCTTTCTCGTCTCCCTGTCCGAGGCACCGTCCGGCGAGGGCGAGTACGAACCGGGCGGCGAGACGTTCGGGATCTCGACGCGAGTCGGCGACCACGCCGGCCTGCGTCGGATCGGCGTCAATCTGGACGTGATCCGTCCCGGTGAGCGGTCGACGAAGTACCACTGGCACCACGAGGAGGAGGAGTGCTTCCTCATCCTCAGCGGCACCGGACTGCTGCAGGTCGGCGACGCGAGTTACCGCGTCGGTACGGGCGACTTCTTCGCGAAGACGGAGGGGCCCGAGCGGGCGCACCAGTTCGTCAACGATGGCGATGCCGACCTGCGAATCCTCACGGTCGGCGAGCACCGCGGCGACCAGGTCGAGTACCCGCCTGCACCTGGAACCTAGTGTCCTGTCGCGGAGGTTAGGGGAATAAGTCGGGAGGTGGTCCGTTGCCTTCTACGGCACCCTGGAGGGAGGCGTAGATGGCAAGAAGGGGACGACCGAAGGCGGTACTGGTTCTGGATGCTTCCGAGCGGGAGCAGTTGGAGGCGTGGTCGCGGCGGGGTCGGACGCAGCAGCGGCTGGCGCAGCGCAGCCGGATCGGGTTGGGCGCTGCGGACTCGATATGGACCTCCGCGATGAGCGTCATCCGCATCCACGGAGGAGACCGGATCCCCGACGGAGGTGCGCGGTTTTTTGTGTATCGCTTGACGGGTCGTCCGCGGCGGCCAGGAAGGAGCCCCAGATGGGGACAAGCGAGATCCCGAACGACCGGACGGGTTGATCCAGCAGCTCCGTAAGCGGCTGATCGAACGCGCCGCCGGTGCGGAGCTGACGAGCCATCTCGGCTACCGCGACGGCGACGAGGCTCCAACCGACTCGCCATTTCGGTGACGAACCACTTAGGGGCCCGGCCCCGGCGTTCCACGCTACTCGCTGAGGAGTTCCTCCGGCACCTCGAAGTTGAAGTAGACCTCCTGCACGTCGTCGTCCTCCTCGAGCGCGTCCACGAGCCGCAGGAGCGTCCGCGCCGTCTCGATGTCGACCTCCACGAGGGACTTCGGCACCATCCGGATCTCGGCCGCCTCCACCGCGAACGCGGCCTCCTCGAGCGCCGTTCGCACCTGCGCGAGAACAGCCGGCGCGCACGTCACCTGCCAGACGTCGTCGTCGCCCGCGACGTCGTCGGCGCCAGCGTCGGCGGCCACGAGCAGCAGCGACTCCTCATCGGTGACCGCGTCGATCACGATCACGCCGAGCCGGTCGAACAGGTACGCGACCGAGCCGGACTGGCCGAGCGAGCCGGCGGCCTTGTTGAATGCGGCCCGCACGTTCGCCGCCGTCCGATTGCGGTTGTCGGTCAGCGCCTCGATGATCAGCGCCGCTCCGCCCCCGCCGTAGCCCTCGTAGACGACGGTCTCGTACGCGGCACCGTCGCCGGCGCCCGCAGCGCGTTCGATGGCGCGTTCGACGTTCTCCTTCGGCATCGAGAAGCTGCGCGCCTTGGCGATCGCGGCCTGCAGGGCGACGTTGTCGGCGGGGTTCGGACCGCCCTCACGGACCGCAACCATGATCGCGCGGGACAGCTTGGAGAACAGCTGCCCGCGCTTCTTGTCGGTCGCGGCCTTCTTGTGCTTGATCGAGGACCACTTGGAGTGGCCGGACATGCGGATCCTCCGTCAGACGGGCTGGACGACGGCCGCGACCCGTTCGCAGAAGCGGCGGTGCAGGCGATCGTCGTCGGTCAGCTCCGGGTGGAACGACGCCACCATGATAGTGGCTGACTCCGCGGCCACCGGCTCCGAGCCCATCGTCGCGATCACCGTCACGCCGGGACCGGTCGCGACGATCCGCGGCGCGCGGATGAACACGCCGATCATCGGCGTGGAGTCGCCGACCACGGCGACCGGCGCCTCGAACGAGTGCACCTGGCGGCCGAAGCCGTTGCGGCGAGCGACGAGGTCGATCGCGGCGAGGGGACGCTGACCGGGGATGCCATCGACCGCGGACGTCGCCAGGACGATCAGGCCGGCGCACGTACCGAACGCCGGCATGCCAGCTTCGAGGCGACGTCTGAGCGGCTCGCGAAGGCCGGACGAGTCAAGCAGCTTGTCGATCGTCGTCGACTCGCCACCGGGCAGGATCAGGGCGTCGACGCGGGCGAGGTTCGCCGGGGTGCGGACCTCGACGGCCTCGTGCCCGACTCGCCGCACGGCGGCGCAGTGCTCGCGAAACGCCCCCTGGAGCGCGAGCACGCCGATCGTCGCCACGCGCCTACCAGCCGCGCGTGTGCAGGAGTTGCGCGGCCGGGATCTCCTCCATCGTCCGTCCGACCATCGGCTCGCCGAGGTTCCGGGAGACGTCGGCGATGCGCTTCGCGTCGCGGAAATGCGTCGTTGCCTCGACGATCGCGCGCGCCCGCAGCGCCGGGTCACCCGACTTGAAGATGCCCGAGCCAACGAAGACGCCGTCGGCGCCGAGCTGCATCATCATCGCCGCGTCGGCAGGCGTCGCGATGCCGCCGGCGGTGAAGCAGACGACGGGCAGCCGGCCGTTGGCGGCGACCCACTGGACGAGCGGCAGCGGCGCCTGCAACTCCTTCGACCGCGAGAAGAGTTCATCCGGGTCAGCGGCGTGCAACGCACGGATCTCACCGTGGATCGACCGCATGTGCCGGGTCGCCTCGACGACGTTGCCGGTGCCGGCCTCGCCCTTCGAGCGGATCATCGCGGCACCCTCGCCGATCCGGCGCAGGGCCTCACCGAGATTCGTCGCGCCGCAGACGAAGGGCACCTCGAACTTCCACTTGTCGATGTGATGCGCCTCGTCGGCCGGCGTCAGGACCTCGGACTCGTCGATGTAGTCGACCTCGAGCGCCTGCAGCACCTGCGCCTCGACGAAGTGCCCGATCCGCGCCTTCGCCATCACCGGGATCGTCACTGTCGCCTGGATGGCGCTGATGATGTCGGGATCCGACATCCGCGCGACGCCACCCTGCACGCGGATATCGGCCGGCACGCGCTCCAGCGCCATGACGGCGCAGGCCCCCGCGTCCTCGGCGATCCTGGCCTGTTCGGGCGTCGTGACGTCCATGATGACGCCGCCCTTGAGCATCTCGGCGAGCCCGCTCTTGACGCGCATGGTGCCGGTCTCGGCCATCGTCCCCATCCCCTCGCTCGGATCCCGCTGCAATTGATCGGGCGTGTGCCCGCATCTTCAGGATAACGCGCGGACACCGGCGCGATTGTCCGCGCCTCCGGTCACGGGCACTTCAGGGTGCCGGCAGAGCCATTGTTGCCCTCGTTCTCCTCGTCCACGGCGCCGCCCGAGTCGGCACTGGCGGTGTAGGAGGCGGGCGCGGTGCAGCGCACCTTCGTGGTGATGGTGAACGAGCCACCAGCGCCAATCCCGCCGACCGCGAGCGAGTACGAACCGTAGCTCTTCGTCGTCAGCGTCGCCGTCGAACGGCCGGCGGCGCCACCGCCGACGTTCAGGACGACGACCACGACGGTTCCGGCCGAGTAGGTGACGGAGCCGATCACGAGATCGGCCTTCGGCGCCGGCGGCGGCGGCGGCGGCGGCACGGTCGGTGGCGGCTCCGCGGTCGTCGGCGGCGGCTCGTCGACCGCGCCGGTCGTGGCCGGCGGGTCAGGACTGGTCGTTCCCGATCCGGACGAGGTCGTCGTCGTCGTCGTGGTCGTCGTCGTGGTGGTCGTCGTGGTCGTGGCGTCAACCGTCGCCACCGGCTCGACCGGGACGGTCACGTCCTCGCCGCGGAAGGTCGGCACGGGCGGTGCCGTCGTCGCCGTCGCGACGGCGGTTGTCGTCGGTGGCGGTGCAACCGTGGTCGCGGTGGTCGCAGTCGCGGTCGCGGTCGCGGTCGAATCCGAGTCTGCGACCAGTTGCGACGACGACGGCGACGGGTCGGGCTCGCTTCCCTGCTGCGCCGCCACGTACCCGCCGCCGGCGCCGAGGACGAGCAGCGCGCCCAGCGCCCCAACCGCGCCGGCGCGCCGACGGCGGCGTGCGCGTGCCGTCAGCGGACTGGCGAAGGACACGAGACCCTCGGCGGTCGCGGCGCGGGCGGTCGATGCCCAGAGACCGGCCAGCGGCAGCGCCGGTAGCAATGCGCGATACCGCCGCGAGGCCTCCGAGAAGGCGTCGCGAACGGCGGTGCAGGTCGGGCAGGAGCGGACGTGCGCTTCGAGTTCCACGAGCCGGTCGCCCTTCACCTGACCGTCGAGCAGGGACGAGATGTCGGCGACGCGGGCGCGGCACTCTGCCGGGAGCAGGGACTCGTCGATCTGGCGCAGTCGCAGCTCCCGCCGCAGGCTCGCCCGCGCGCGGTGGATCAGCTGCGCGACCGCGTTCTCGTTCATCGCCATGATCTCGCCGATCTCGGCGTAGGAGCGGTCTTCGAGTTCGCAGAGGGCGAGAGCGAGGCGCTGGCGATCGGCGAGGCGGAGGTTCGCTTCGTGGACCTCGCGCTGCTGCTCGTCGAGCAGCGCGGCGCCCTCCGGCTGTTCCTCGAGGACGTTCGACGGCGGCGCGACGCCCTCGAGATCGTCGGTCGGCTGGACGCGCCGTCCGCGCGCGACCTCCTTCAGGAACAGGTTGCGAGCCGCGGTGTACAGGTAGGCCGACACGTTCAGGCGGGCCAGATCGAGCTCGGGCAGACGCCGGACGACGCGCAGGAAGGTCTCCTGCACCAGGTCGGCGGCGTCGTCCGGATTGCCGCAGAGCCGGTGGCAGAAGGCGTAGAGGCGACGCTCGTAGGCCCGGTAGAGCTCCTCGAACGCTGCGCCTTCGCCATCGCGGAGCCGCTGCAGGAGCCGCAACTCGGCGGCGGCGTTGCGGGGAGGCTCGATCACGCTCGCCATCGATCACACCCTACCCATGGTCCTCACGCTCCACCAGGTAGTCGGCCAGGATCGACCGCACGAGGAGGTAGCGCTCGAGATCCACGACGCCACGACCGGCCCACTTGACGAGCAGCTGCTCGTCGATGGAGGGGGGCCGCACCCGGCCCCCCTGCTGCTGCTCGTTGTCGTCGTTCATGTCTCGATAACCGGTCGTCGGCCGATTCCTTACGGCGCTACATCCGCCAGTCCGCGACGACCGCGCCCGGCGGCAGGGCGAGACGGGCGAGCGGCGCCAGCGTGGCCGCGTCGAGGATCACCGCGACACCCGCGATCACGGCCGCGACATGCCGGCCGTCGGGCGCCGGATGAGCACTGATCACGGTGCCGAATCGTGTGTACGACACCTCGTCAGCACCACGCCGGGCGACGACGATGTCGGCGGCGTTGACGGCGTGAACACGCAGAACGAGCGTCCGCGAGTCACCGGTGACCTCGACGACGCGGCTGCCGGCGAGGGCGCGTGGAAGGCGCCACACGTAGGCAGCGGCACCGTCGCCGTCGTACGCCGTGATCGTCGCCCTGGCGATGACGGCGGACGCGCCGGCCGGCAGCGGGAACACCGTACCGGCTGCGTCGAGGACGACCGCGCCGTCCTCGTCGAGCAGTCGCCGCCCGTCAGCGAACACGAAACGCTCGTCGAAGGCGACCGGTGGGCAGGCCGCGACGGCGCCGTCCGGCCGACCGACGCGGTACAGCAGCGTCCGCGGCCTCGCCCCGCCGAGGCAGAGCGCAAAGCGTCCGGCGGGCGTGCCCGCGCTGCCGCGGTTCGGCGTCGCCGGCGGCTCGATGCGCGCGACGCGTCGTCCGTCGACGGCGATCACATCGATCGCCCGGACGATCGGCGCCCGCGCCGATTGCTCGACCTCGAACTGGTAGCCGTAGCGCCAGCCAGGCTGCCAGAGCGGACACTGGCCCGGCGGCGCCGGATCGCGCTGCGCGCCCGTCGCAAGATCGATCTCACGCCAGCCGCAGGCTGCCACGCGTGCGGTGATGCGGCCGGCGAACCGTCCGCGCTCGACCAGTGGCAGCCGCGCCAGACGCTCGCTGACCGAGCCGATCGAGCGGGGCGCCGTCGTCGGAGCGGCCGCGCCGGGTTCGGTGGGCGTCGGACCCGTCGATCCGGAGCGCCCCGCGTCGGCCAGAGCGGCAACGGCGATCCCGGCCGCGCAGATCACCGCCGCGAGCGACGCGAGGCTGCCGCGATCCACGCCGCGACCGTAGCATGTGCCTGTGGACGATCTCGCCTTCGCCGACGCCGGTGACCTGGTCGCCCGGTTTCGTGCCGGAGACGTCTCGCCGAGCGAGGCGCTCGATGCGTGTCTGGAACGCATCGACGCCGTCGACCCGCTGCTCAACGCGTACGTCACCGTCGACCGCGAGGCCGCGATCGCGGCTGCCGCCGAGGCGACCGCACGGCCCAGCGGCCGGCCGCTGCATGGCGTTCCGGTCGGGATCAAGGACCTCACGGAGACGGCCGGCGTGCGCACGACGTACGGGTCACGCATCTACGCCGACCACGTCCCCGCCACGGACGCGCTGATCGTCGCGCGCCTCCGCGCCGCGGGCGCGATCATCCTCGGCAAGACGAACACGCCCGAGTTCGGCGCCGGCGGCAACACCTTCAACGACGTCTTCGGCGCCACGCGCAACCCCTGGAACCCCGACCTGACCTGCGGCGGCTCGTCCGGCGGTTCGGCGGTAGCGCTGGCGGCCGGCATGAGCCCGCTCGCCGAGGGGTCAGACCTCGGCGGGTCGTTGCGGACGCCGGCGGCGTTCTGCGGCGTCGTGGGCTTCCGGACGACGGCCGGTCTCGTGCCGGTCTGGCCGGATTCGCTCCCCTTCGACGGTCTCGCGGTGACGGGCCCGATGGCGCGGTCGGTCGCCGACTGCGCGCTGATGCTGTCCGTCGTCGCCGGCCCCGACGACCGCGCGCCGCTGTCCTACCCGGTCGACACCGCCGCGTTCACGGACGCCGTTGCGCAGCCCGTGGTCAGCGGCACGCGGATCGCCTGGACGCCGGACCTCGGTGGGCTGCTGCCGGTCGATCCCGAGATTGCCGCGATCTGCGAATGCGCCGTCCGTGCGCTGGAGGGCCTCGGCGGGAGGGTCACGGACGCCTCGCCGGACGTCTCCGGCCTCCGCGAGATCGTGAACGCCACGCGCGGTCTCTCGATGGTCGTGGACCACGCCGACCATCACGCCGAGCATCGCGACGTGATGCAGCCAGGGCTCGTCGGCAACATCGAGCAGGGCCTCGCGCTGACGGCGCCGATGATCGCGGCTGGTCTTCGGCGGCGGGCCGAGTTGTGGGAGCGCGTCGCTACCTTCATGGCCGGCTTCGATCTGCTCTGCCTACCGACGGTGGCCGTGCGCCCGTTCCCGGTCGAGCAGGCGTATCCGACGGCGATCGCCGGCGTTCCGCTGGCCGACTACACGCAGTGGTTCCATCTCACGTACGCGATCACCGTCACCGGACTACCAGCGCTGTCGCTCCCGGTGGGTTTCACGGCCGACGGACTGCCGGTCGGCCTGCAGATCGTCGGCCGCCACCGCGACGAGGCGGGCGTGCTGCGGGCGGCGGCGGCGCTCGAGCGTGAACTGGCGATCACGCGACGGCCGCCGCGCGCCTACGGCTCTCGATGATCTACCGGGCGGGCGACAGGTAGGGCTCCCAGGTCGTCGGGATCGCCCGGATGCCGCGGCAGAGGAGGAGCGCCCGCGACGGGATCAGCGGTCGGTGGAGCAGTCGCATGCCCGCCTCGGACGGCAGCCGGGCACCCTTGCGCCGGTTGCACGGCACGCAGGCGGCAACGACGTTCTCCCAGGTCGTGTCGCCGCCCCGCGACCGCGGCACGACGTGATCGACGGTCAGCGACCGGCTACCGCGGCCGCAGTACTGGCAGAGGTAGGCGTCGCGCGCCAGCACGACCCGGCGGACGGCATGCGTCGAGCGCCGGTACGGCACGTGGACGTAGCGCGCGAGCCGGACGACGGCCGGCGCATCGAACGTCCGCGACGGCGAGCGAAGGACGCCTGCCGACTCGATCAGATCAGCCTTCCCCGCCTCGACGAGGGTGAACGCCCGCCGCAGCGGCACGACCGACAGCGGCTCGTGCGAGGCGTTCAGCACCAGCGTGTGCGTGGGTAAGGGGCCGGTCATCTGCGTCCAACGTACCAGACCCGCAACGCCCCCGGTAGATTCCGTGGATGCAGACGCCGACACCCGTCGTCCTGGCCGGCCACGGCATCCGCCTCGAACCGCTCGCGGAGAGCCATCGCGCTGCCCTGCGCGGGTCCGTCGCCGTCGCCCCGGCCGCGTTCACCGTCGCCGGCCCAGGGGTACAGCCGGGCGGCGCCGACGCCTGGACCGACGACGCGCTGAGGGAGGCGGCGGCGGGATCGAGGATCCCGTTCGCGGTGCTCGTCGGCGCCGACTTCGCCGGCTCGACGTCCTACCTCGATCTGGCGACGGGCGATGCCCGGATCGAGATCGGCCATACGTGGTACTCCGGGCCGCACCAGGGTACGCACGTCAATCCGGCCTGCAAGCTGCTGCTGCTGACCCACGCCTTCGAGGTGCTCGGCGCGGAGCGGGTGTCGCTGAAGTGCGACGCGCGCAACGAGCGTTCGCGGCGCGCCATCCTCGGCATCGGCGCCACGTTCGAAGGGGTCCTGCGCGGCTACGGTCGCCGGGCCGAGGAGCCGGCCCGCCTGCGCGATGCGGCGATGTTCTCGATCCTCGTGGCCGAGTGGCCGGCGGTGCGCGAGCGTCTCAGGGCGCGCGTCGCTCCCGCTCCTTGAAGATCGCGCCGAGGAAGTCGAGCACGATCCGGGCCGCCGTCTGCTGGGTGATCTCGGTCGGGTCATAGACGGGAGCGACCTCGACGAAGTCGAAGCCGACGACCTCACCGAGCCCGGCGATCCCGCGCAGCAGGTCGACACCCTCGTGGTAGGTGAGCCCGCCTGGCGAGGGCGATCCGTTGCCCGGCATCAGGGCCGGATCGAAGCCGTCGCAGTCGATCGTCACGTAGTACCGCGTGGCCCGCGGAATCTGCTCGACGACGGCGGCGACGCCGATCTCGCGGAAGCGACGTGGGCCGATGATGACGCTCCCCAGCCGGCGCGCGTCGTCGAAGTCCGACGGATCGGATGAGCCGGGCCCGCGGATGCCGATCTGCGCGATGCCGGTGACGTGATCCATCTCGGCGATCCGCCGCATGACGTTGCCGTGGCCCTCGCGAACGCCCATGCGCTCATCGACGAAGTCGAGGTGGGCGTCGATCTGCACGACGCAGATGTCGTCAACGCCAGCCGTGCCGTAGGCGCGGAGGATCGGAATCGGCACGGAGTGGTCGCCGCCGAGCGTCACCGGCAGCGCGCCGCGCGCGAGGAGCGCTCCGATCGCCACCTCGATGTTGTCGAGGCACCGGCGCGGGTCGCCGTGCACCATGTCGACGTCGCCGCAGTCGACGATGCGGACGCCGTCGAGGTAGATCTCGTCGAACTCCGCGTCGTAGTAGCGCGGCGTCCGCATGCCGTAGATGGTCGACGCGTTGCGGATCCCGCGAGGCCCGAAGCGGGCGCCGCTCCGGACCTGGGTGCCGAGGTCGTACGGGGCGCCGATGATGGCGACGTCGGCCTCGAGCGTCTCGACGTCGGCCTGGTAGGGGACCTTCGCGAAGGTCGCGATGCCCGTGAAGGGGAGGTCGAGCCGTTCGGTCACGCCCGGAGCGTACTGCGCCGAGCAATGTCGGCGCAGTCGAGGCAGACTCGGGCCGGAACGAGACCGGCGCGCATCAGCCAGCCGAAGATGCGACAGCCGACGCAGAATCCGAACGACGCTTCGAGCAACGCGGCAGCGGCAATCGCCGCCGCAATCACCCGTGCCGGCCCGGTCGCCTCGAGCCCGTACGCCGCGATCAGCGCCGCCAGCGACAGCACCGCGCCGATCCCCTGCGCGAAGCGCTTCGGTGAGCCGGCCACGAGCCTGGGCTCGCCCAGGCGCCGCGCCGCCGCGATCGAGGCGCGGGCGAGCAGGCTG
>VFJZ01000075.1 GCA_009885805.1 Actinomycetota bacterium | reverse complement strand
GCGCGCGGCGGGGACGTCCGGGGCGTTGCGCTGCGCGATCAGGCAATTCGTGTTCGCCGGGTTGCCGACGACGAGCACGCGCACGTCGTCAGCGGCATGGTCGTTGATCGCGCGCCCCTGGACGGTGAAGATCGCACCGTTCGCCTCCAGCAGGTCGCCGCGCTCCATGCCCTTCGTCCGCGGACGCGCACCGACGAGCAGGCAGATGTTGGCGCCGTCGAAACCGACGGCCGGATCGTCGGTGGCGACGATGCCCCTGAGGAGGGGGAAGGCACAGTCGTCCAGTTCCATGCCGACGCCGGTCAGCGCGCCTACGGCTTGAGGCACTTCGAGGAGCCGCAGTTCGACCGGCTGGTCGGGACCGAGCATCGCGCCGCTGGCGATGCGGAAGAGGAGGGCATAGCCGATCTGACCGGCGGCGCCGGTGACGGCGATCTTGACGGCGGGCTTCGAACTCATCGCCGAAGTGTCGGTCATCGGAGGTCGTACGCCTCCCGGTAGAGGTCGCGCAGGTGGAGAACCCGTTCGACGTACGCCGCCGTCTCCGCGAAGCGGATCCGCGTCGTTCCGCCAGCCGCGGTCTCGGCGACCCAGGCGTCGACGTTGCCCTGACCCGCGTTGTACGCCGCCAGCGCCAGCCGGCCGCCGTCGCTGCTGGCGCGGTACCGCTGGCGGAGATGGCGCAGATACCAGCAGCCGTAGCGGATGTTCAGTTCCGGGTCGACGAGGTCGGCCTCGCTGAACTGCGTCCCCCCGGTGCGGTCGGCTATCCCCTGGGCGGTCGTCGGCAGCAGTTGCATCAGTCCGACGGCGCCGGCGGGCGAGCGCCGCGCCGGGTCGAACTTCGACTCCGTGTAGATGACGGCCGCGACGAGCGCCGGGTCGAGGTCGTAGTTGGCGGCGTGCGTCCGCACGATCGTCTCGAAGCGCAGCGGGTAGCGCATTCGAACGTACCAGTCGGGTTCCTGCGACAGCCCGTAGGCGCCGGCGAGGCCGCCGACGGCGAGGAAGGCGGCGACCCAGAGAAGCGCCCGCGTCACCTGGTCGTGACCCGCTCGAGGCAATCACGCACAGCCGCCTCGAGTGCAGCGAAGTCG
Organism: Actinomycetota bacterium; assembly: GCA_009885805.1. GTDB lineage: Bacteria > Actinomycetota > Thermoleophilia > Gaiellales > F1-60-MAGs149 > VFJZ01. Next base: position 13,076 of record VFJZ01000075.1, on the reverse strand, counting down.
CCGTCGTTCCGGATCACGGTGTCGGCGTGGACGATCCGGCCCTCGTCCGTCAGGAGCCGCGCCTCGCGCGCGCCGAGGCCCTCGAGGTGACCGCGTGCCGCGATCCGCGCGCGCCGGGCGGAGTCGTCGGCGACGATCACGACGATGTGGTCGTACTCGGCGGGGCGACCCGACTCGAGGAGCAGCGCGACCTCCTCGACGAGCGCCCGTGGCGGCGGAACGGCCGCGGCGGCGTCGGTCCGCCAGCGGGCCAGCGCGTCACGGACGAGCGGATGGATCAACGCCTCGAGCCAGGTTCGAGCGGCCGCGTCGCCGAACACCACACGACCGAGCGCGGCCCGGTCGACCGCGCCGGCGGCGTCGATCAGGCCGGCGCCGAACCGATCCCGGACGGCGTCGCGGACATCCGCCTTCCCGTACAGGTCGTGGACGACGCGATCGGCATCGATGACCGCGCAGCCGAACCCGCCGAACGCGGCGAGCGCCGTCGACTTGCCGGAGCCGATCGCTCCGGTCAGGCCGATCAGCGGCGGACGCTCAGGCGTCCTCGCTGTCGGCCTCCGCAGCGGCGTCGACGGCGTCGTCCTCGTCGGCCTGCGGCTCGGACGCAACCTCCGCCTCCGCCTCAGGCTCGCTGTCGGCGACGGGCTCAGCTTCCGGCTCAACCGCGACCTCGGCGGCAGCCTCGGCCTCAGGGGCAGCCTCGACCTCGGCGGCAGCCTCGACCTCAGGGGCAGCCTCGACCTCAGCGGCGGCCTCGGACTCGACGGCCGGAGCGGCTGCCGCAGCGGACTCGGCGTAGAACTCGAGCGCCGCCTGGTCCTCCTCGGTCAGCTCGTCGCTGAACGAGTCGTCCGACGAGTCGGGGCCCGGCATCGGCAGGCCCGCCTCGCTGGCGGCGATCTCGTCCGCCAGGAATGGCTTCTCGCCCGGAACGAGCGCGATCGGCGGCAGCAGCGGCTCGTGCTCCTCGACGCGCTTCATTGACAGGGACAGTCGCCTGCGCTCCGCGTCGATGTCGATGATCTTCACCGCGACGAGCTGTCCCGGGACGACGACCTCACGCGGGTTCTCGACGTGGTGGACGGCGAGCTCGGAGATGTGAACGAGGCCCTCGACCCCCTGCAGGATCTCGACGAACGCACCGAACGTGACGACCTTCGTGGCCCGGCCGTTGACGTTGTCACCCTGCTGGTAGGACTCGAGGACGCGCTGCCACGGGTCGGCCTGCGTCTGCTTCAGACCGAGCGAGATCCGCTGCCGGTCGCGGTCGATGTCGAGCACCTTCACCTTCACCTGCTGGTGAATCTCGAGCAGCTCCGACGGGTGGTTGACGTGCGTCCACGACAGCTCGGAGATGTGGATGAGGCCGTCGATGCCGTCGAGGTCGACGAAGGCGCCGAAATCGACGATGTTGGAGATGACGCCGTCGACGATCGCGCCGGGCTCGAGGTCGTCGAGGATGCGCTGGCGCACCTCGCGCCGCTCCTCCTCCAGCACGGCCCGCCGGCTCAGCACGACGTTGTTGCGCGAGCGGTTCAGCTCGATCACCTTGCAGCGCAGCGCCTGGCCGCGGAACTCGTCGAGGTCCTGGACGCGGCGGATATCGACCAGCGATGCGGGCAGGAACCCGCGCACACCGAGATCGATGATCAGGCCGCCCTTGACGACCTCGATCACCTGCCCGTCGACCGGCTCGCCGCTCTCGGCCGCGGCCTCGATCTTCTTCCACGCCTTCTCGAACCGCGCCCGCTTCTTCGACAGGATCAGCCGGCCATCGGCGTCTTCCTTCTGCAGGACGAGCGCGTCGACCTCGTCACCCATCCCGACCTCGTCCGTCGGATCGACCGAGCGCCTGATCGACAGCTCGTTGATGGGGATGACGCCCTCGGACTTGTAGCCGATGTCGACGAGGACCTCGTCCTTGTCGATCCGCACGACGCGACCGGTGACGACGTCACCCTCGTCGAAGTCGGCGATCGTCGCGTCGTAGTTGGGGACGAGCTCGCCGTCGACCTCGATCCAGACGTCCGGATCGGCGGCCGCGAGCTCGGCGTTCGAAGGCGTACTCATAGATTGGTCGGTGTTCCTTCCAGACAGAGACGCGCCCGTATCCGGGCGCACGAGCGAGCAAACGGTAGCCTATTTCGCGTCGAGCCAGGTCGGACCGACGCCCACGTCGACCTCGAGCGCCGGGTCGAGCGGGTAGGCGCCGACCATCTCGTCTCGCACGAGGCTCGTAACGCGCCCGGATTCGGCCGCGGGCACCTCGAACAGCAGCTCGTCGTGAATCTGGAGGACGAGACGGCCGGCAAACCCCTCATCCCGCAGCCGGCGGTGGCAGCCGATCATCGCGACCTTGATGATGTCCGCCGCCGACCCCTGGATGCACGAGTTGACCGCGAGCCGCTCGCCGAGGCTGCGCACCTGCCAGTTCGACGCCCGCAGCTCGGGTACCGGGCGACGGCGGCCGAGGAGCGTCTCCGCGTAGCCGCGCTCCCGCGTCGCCTCGATCGTCCGCTCGATGAACTCGCGCACACGCGGATAGCGACCGAGGTACGTGTCGATGTAGCGCTGCGCCTCGTCCCGCTCGATACTGAGCTGCTCGGCCAGGCCGAACGCCGAGATGCCGTAGATGATCCCGAAGTTGACGGCCTTCGCCCGGTCCCGCTCGTCGCGCGTCACCTCGGCGGGCTGCTTGCCGAACACCTCCGCCGCGGTCGCGCGGTGAACGTCGGTGCCCTGCCGGAAGGCGTCGACCAGTGCCGGCTCGCCGGACAGGTGGGCGAGGATCCGCAGCTCGACCTGCGAGTAGTCGGCAGCCAGCAGCACGGCGCCCGCCTCGGCCGTGAAGGCGCCGCGGATCTCGCGACCGAGCGGCGTGCGCACCGGGATGTTCTGCAGGTTCGGATTCGTGCTCGAGAGGCGCCCCGTGGCCGCCGTCGTCTGCGAGAACGTGGTGTGGACACGGCCGTCGGGTCCGATCGCCTGCGGCAGAGCGACGAGGTAGGTGGAGTGGAGCTTCGTCAGCTCGCGCCAGCGGTCGACGAGGTCGACGATCGGGTGCAGGTGGCGGATCTTCGCGAGCACCCGCTGATCGGTCGACCAGCCCGTCTTGCCCTTCCGGTCGGCCGGCAGCTGCAGCCGCTCGAAGAGGACCTCGCCGAGCTGCTTCGGCGAGCCGATCGTGAACGGACCGCCGGCGAGATCGTGGATCTGCGACTCGAGTTCGGCAGCCTCGTCCGCAACCCGGACGGCGATCTCGGCGAGCCGGTAGGGATCGACGCGGACGCCGCGGTCCTCCATCGCCGCGAGCACCTGGACGAGCGGCTGCTCGACATCGGCGAGGAGACGGGTCTGCCGACGCTCCTCGAGCCGGCCCGCGAGCCACGGCTGCAGGAGGAGCGTGCCGTGCGCCGCTCCGACCAGGGGGGCGATGACATCGTCGGCGTCGATCTCGAGCTCGATCGCGGCGTCGTCCAGCATCGCCCCGACGCTGTAGGCGGCGCGGCCCGGCTCGATCAGGTACGAGGCGAGGTAGCTGTCGAACGCGAGCGGCAGCCCGGCCCGCAGGTAGTCGTGCGGCAGGGACTTGGCGTCGTGCGCGATGACGGGTGGGCCAGCGGCGATCAGCGGTGCGAGCGCGGCCGGGTCGGCCTCGATCACGAGCGTCTCGTCGCCGGTCGCGACGGCGAGGAGTGCGTCGCCCGCTGCGATGCCGACGCGCGTGGCGCTGCGCAGCGCCGCCTCCAGCCCCGACGGATCCGTCCGTCGCCAGACCACCACGGCCCCGGCGTGCTCCCGTGGTGCCGACGGCACGATCTCGTCCAGCTCGTCAAGCCGGGCCATCAGTCCCCTGAACTCCCAGCGCCGGAGCAGGTTCTTCAGCGTCGACCGATCCGGCGACACGACGCCGACGCCGGCGGGATCGAAGTCCGCCAGGGTCGGCAGGTCACGGCGAATCGTCCCGAGGTCGCGCGACTCGCGCACCTGCTGCTCGCACTCCTGCAGCGCCTGGCGTCGCTTCGGCCCCGCGACCTCATCGAGTTGCGCGTAGATGCCGTCGATCGACCCGTACAGCTGCAACAGCTCCGACGCCGTCTTGTCGCCGATGCCGGGCACACCGGGGATGTCGTCGCCCTTGTCGCCCTTCAGGCCGATGAAGTCGGGGATCGCCGACGGCGGGATGCCAAGCCTCTGGACGACACGCTCCGGCGTGTAGACCTGCGGGTCCTCGACGCCGCGCGGCGTCATCATCAGGCAGACGTCGTCGGAGACGAGTTGAAAGGCGTCGCGGTCGGTCGAGACCACGCACGTCCGGACGCCGGCGTCGTCCGCGATCCGCGACAGCGTGCCGATGACGTCGTCCGCCTCCCAGCCCTCGACGGAGAAGTTCCGGTAGCCGAACGCCTCGACGAGCGGCTTGAAGTGCGGCCGCTGCGCGCGGAGCCCGTCCGGCATCGGGCGGCGGCTCGCCTTGTAGCCGGGGTGCACCTTGAGGCGCTCCGTCGGGCGCTCGTCCCAGCAGACGAGCACGCCCTCCGGCCGGTAGGTCGTCAGGAGCTTCATCAGCATGTTCGCAAAGCCCAGCAGCGCATTGGTCGGCTCGCCCTCGCTGGTCGCGATCTCCTCCGGCAGGGCGAAGAAGGCTCGGTACATGAGGCCGTTGGCGTCGATCAGGAACAGTCTCGACTCCCGCGCCGGCGCATCGTTCAGATCGAGCTCCGAAGGCTTCGCGGGCACAGGAAGAGGCTACCGGATACCGTTCCGCGGGTGTCCGCGCTGACGCCGTCCGCCTCGTACTCGCTGACGCTCCGCGTACGGATTCCGCAGACGCCGGGGTCGTTCGCCCGCGTCGCGCAGGCGATCGGCACAGCCGGCGGCGATCTCGGTGCGATCGACCTGGTGCGCGTCGATGCCGATGCCGTCGTCCGCGACGTGACGGTCGCGGCGATCGACGCGGCGCACGGCGCCGCCATCGTCGACGGCGTGCGAGCACTGGACGACATCGAGGTGGTGTCCGTCTCCGACCGGACGTTCCTCCTGCACCGCGGCGGCAAGATCGAGGTCACGCCGCGCGTGCCGATCAAGAGCCGCGACGACCTCTCGATGGCGTACACACCTGGCGTCGCACGGATCTGCACCGCCATCTACGAGGAGCCCGCCAAGGCCTGGAACCTGACGATCAAGGGCAACACGGTCGCCGTCGTCTCCGACGGCACCGCTGTCCTCGGCCTCGGCGACATCGGCCCCGAGGCGGCGATGCCGGTGATGGAGGGCAAGGCGATGCTGTTCAAGGAGTTCGGCGGCGTCGACGCCTGGCCACTCTGCCTGGACACGACGGACACGGACGAGATCGTCGCGATCGTCCGGGCGATCGCCCCGGGCTTCGGCGGCATCAACCTCGAGGACATCGCCGCGCCGCGCTGCTTCGAGATCGAACGGCGCCTGCAGGAGGCGCTCGACATCCCGGTCTTCCACGACGACCAGCACGGCACGGCGGTCGTTGTGCTGGCCGCGCTGATCTGCGCCCTGCGTGTCGTTCGGAAGAACGCAGCCGATGTGCGCGTCGTGCTCTCCGGCGTCGGTGCCGCCGGCATCGCGGTCGGCGAGATGCTGCTCGTGCACGGCGTCCGCGACCTGATCGGCTGCGACCGCCGCGGCACGCTGTACGCCGGTCGCGAGAACATGGATGCCGTCCGCACGGCGTTCGCGGCGCGGACGAACCCGCGCGGCATCCGCGGCGATGTGACCGCGGCCCTCGCCGGCGCCGACGTCGCGATCGGGCTGTCGGGCCCCGGCGCGATCCCCATCGCCGCGGTGCAGGCGATGGCGCCCGAGGCGATCGTCTTCGCGCTCGCCAACCCGACGCCGGAGATCCAGCCCGAGGCCATCCGTGACATCGTCGCGGTCGTCGCCACCGGGCGCTCCGACTACCCGAATCAGATCAACAACGTGCTCGCGTTCCCCGGCATCTTCCGCGGGGCGCTCGACGTCCGCGCGCGGCGCATCAACGAGGAGATGAAGCTGGCGGCGGCGACGGCGATCGCGTCGGTGATCGGCGCCGACGAACTGCACGCCGACTACATCGTGCCGAGCGTGTTCAACCGTCGCGTGTCGGAAGCGGTGGCCGCGGCGGTTGCCGACGCCGCCACCGCCACCGGCGTCGCCCGGCGCGGATCACGGCAGGCGCCCGACAGCGAGGTCTGAGCCGGCGCTTCACCGCCAGCTGTCCCGTCGGTAGGACCGGGCCTGGGCCCGCCACTGTCTCTTCCGCTCGCTCGCGAGGCGTGGGTCGAGGCGCACCTCGAGCGCCCGCTGCTCGCGCAGCGAGTGCTCGTACGCCTCGAGCCGCTCCGGCGCGACGGCACCGCGGACGGCGCAGCCTGGCTCGGAGCCGTGTGAGCAGTCGGAGAACCGGCACGCGGCGGCCAGATCCTCGATGTCGGCGAACGCCCGCGCGACGTCGGCAGCCGTGCCCCAGAAGCCGGCGGTGCGGACGCCGGGCGTGTCGATCGCGACGCCGATGCCGTCGAGCACGACGAGTTGCCGGTGCGTCGTCGTGTGCCGGCCGGCGCCGCTTCGCTGCACCGCGCCGGTCGCCAGGACGTCGGCGCCCGCGAGCCGGTTGACGAGCGTCGACTTGCCCGCTCCCGACTCGCCCAGCAGCACGAACGTGCGGCCGGCGATGAGCGTGACGAACTCCTCGATACCGTCGCCGGTGACGGCACTGACCGCCAGGACCGGGATTCCCGGTGCGACGCGTTCGACGTCGGTGACGGCCTGCGCGACGTCGGGGTGGCCGTCGGACTTCGTGAGCGCGAACGCCACGTCGGCACCGCTGGCGTAGGCGAGCGCCACGAGTTGCTGGACGCGGCCGTGGCGGACCGGCATATCGAGCGCCCGGACGACGATGACGACGTCGACGTTCGCGGCCACGACACGGGCCTCCCCCGCCATCGCCACACGAGTCGCGTCGCCGGCGTTGCGGACGAGCGCCGAGCGCCGGTGCAGGCGCGCCTGCACGGAGGTGCCGTCGAGGGCGACCCAGTCGCCGACGGCCAGGTCGTCCGCCGCGACGCGCAGTTCGACGTCGCCCGTTGCCACGGTGACGACGCCGCGATCGACCCGCGTGACGCGGGCCGGGACGAGATGGGAGCCGAGCTGCTCGAGCTCGGCGGAGCGCGCGACGTCGAAGCCGAGCGCGGAAAGCTGATCCTGCAAGGAAGGAACTCCGGTGTCACGGCACCGGTGCTCGCTCGATCAGGCGACGCGCACCGGTGCCTCGGGGATGAGGGACGACGGGTTGCGGGTGTTCACAGTCATGCCTCCATCACCTCCTGGCGTACCGGGTCTAGACGTGCGGTGAAAGAAAGGGATCAGATCCCGTTCTTTCACCTGAAAGAAAGGGATCAGATCCCGTTCTTTCACCAGTATACGACTCGAAGCCGCCGAGCTCGAGGAGCAGCTCCCGCGCGGCCCGGTGTGCCAGCTGCAGACAGTCGAGGCGGATCGACTCGTCGCACGCATGAACGCGTGAGTCAAGCGTCCCGAAGCCAGACAGGATGGCCGGGATCCCCCGCGCCGCCAGCCCTGCCAGGACGGGCAACGACCCGCCTGCCGGGACGAACGTCGGCTCGACGCCGGCCGCGCGCGTGAGGGCCGCGACGGCGAGGCGCGTCGCCGGATGGTCAGGATCGACGCGCGCCGGCTCGCAGGCGTTGTTGAGCGTGACCGTGACGTCGGCTCCCGGCGGGACGGCCGCGAGGAGCAGCTGCTCCAGCACCGGCCACATCGCCGCCGACGTCTGGCCGGGCGCCAGGCGCATCGACAGCATCGCCCGCGCGCGGTGCGGAATCTGCGTGCGCACCTGGCGGGCGTCGCCGGTCTCGATGCCGTGGACGTCGATCGACGGCGCGAAGCCCATCCGGCCGTAGCGGTCGGACAGCGCGCCGGGGTCGTGCGGCCGGCCGCCGAGAGCGGCGATCGCGTCCGCCGCTGCGGGCAGCCGCGACCAACCGTCGCGCTCGGCCGCGCTCGGCGAGAGACACCCAGCCTGCAGCGGCGCGGGCAACCGTCCATCGCGATCGGGCAGAACCGCGCCGAGTACGCCGCTCAGGACGTGGGCGGCGTTCAGCACCGTGTTGCCGGCGCCGGAATGCAGGTCGGCCTCACCGGTAGACACGTCAACGCCGACGTGCACGGCTCCGCGGGCGGACGTGACGAGGACGGGCGTCCACGGGTCGGGCATGCGCGAGTCGAACGCGATCGCGACGTCGGTCCGATCCGCATCCGCACGCAGCCATCGCTCCGCGCTCGGCCCGCCGATCTCCTCCTCCCCGTCCACGAGAACCCGGACGTCGACCGGCAACTCACCGGCGCGGGCGAGGTCGCGGGCGGCGATCAGCAGTGCCAGCAACTGGCCCTTGTCGTCGGTCGCCCCGCGTGCGTAGACGCGTCCGTCACGGATGTCGGGCGCGAACGGGTCCGTCGTCCACCCGGCGAGCGGCTCGGGCGACTGCACGTCGTAGTGGCCGTAGAGCAGGACGACCGGAGCGTCGCGGCGGCCACAGCGGATCGTGCCGGTCACGACCGGGTTGCAGGCGGAGGCGAGAACGGCTGCCTCGCCGCCCGAGTCCTCGACGAATCCCGCTACCCAGGCCGCGGCATCCGCCAGCCCGCGTGCATCACCGGCGCCGGAGGAGACCGACGGAATCCGCAGGAAGTCGCACAGCGCATGCAGCAGCGGATCGGGCGTCATGCGTCGGCCGCGACGATGTCCTCGCGCATCTGCCGAACGAGCTCGTCCACCGTCGCGAAGCGCCGCTGACCGCGCAGGTAGCGCCTGAACTCGACGCGCAGCGGCGCGCCGTAGAGATCCTCGTCGAAGGCCAGGAGGTGCGCCTCGACGCGCACCTCGTCGACGCCGATGAACGTCGGGTTGCTGCCGATGGAGATCGCGGCGCGGAAGCTGCGGCCGTCGGCGAGGACGGCGTCGCCGGCGTAGACGCCCTCCGCCGGGCGCACCAGGCCGGGCTCCAGCTCCAGGTTCGCGGTCGGCACGCCGAGCTCGCGGCCGCGGCCGTCCCCCGTGCCGACCTGACCCTCGACAGATGGCGGCCGGCCCAGCAGTCGCCCGGCGCCCTCCACGTCGCCGAGCCGTACGAGCTCGCGGATCCGCGACGACGACACCCGTGAGCCGTCGACCTCGTACAGCGGCGCGACCGTGACGCCGAAGCCACGCTGATCGCCGAGGGTGCGAAGGGCGTTGACATCCCCGGACCGACCACGGCCGAAGCGGAAGTTGCGACCGACGATCACCTCCACCGCCCCGAGTTCGGCGACCAGGACGCGATCCGTGAACTCCTCGGGGGACAGCGCAGCGAGGGCCGGCGTGAACTCGATCACGAGGACGTCCTCGGCGCCGGCGGCCGCGAGCAACTCCAGCCTCCGGGCCAGCGTGATCAGCGAATCCGGCGCTCGCTCCGGGACGAGCACCGAGATCGGGCGGGGGTGGAACGTGGCAACGGCAGCCCGTGCATCGAGGTGGCGAGCGTGCTCGACGGCGATCTCCACCACGCGCCGATGTCCGAGATGGACGCCGTCGAACGTGCCGAGCGCGACCGCCCGCCTCATCCCAGCACCAGGAGCGGCCGGAGATCAGGGAGCCCTGGCCGCGCGATCGCGATCAGGATGCCGTCGTGGAACACGGCGGTCGGACGAGTCGGGTCGGCGGCGGCGGCGACCGCCCTGCCGTGGCGGATCGCGTCCGCCCCTTCGGTGTCGACGTCGAGGCGCGGCAGGTGCGGCACCGCATCGCCGGCGGGGCGCACGGAGCCATCGGCGGCGGCGACGTCGAACGGCCCGACCGCCGTTCGACGCAGCGCCCGGCAGTACCCGCCAACAGCGACCGCCTCGCCGAGGTCGCGGGCGAGGGCGCGGATGTAGGTGCCCGTCGAGCAGCGGATATCGAGCTCGGCCGTCTGCGCGTCGGCGTCGAAGGCGACGAGCGTCAGGTCGAGGATCTCGACCTCGCGCGCCGGCACGACGACGGTCTCACCGCGCCGGAAGCGGGCGTACGCGCGCTCGCCGTCGACGTGGATCGCACTCGCCGCCGGCGGCACCTGACGGATCGGCCCGCGGAAGTCAGGCAGAGCCGCCTCGAGCGCCGCCGCCTCGACGGTGCCGCCGCCGACCGTGATCTCCCCCTCCGGGTCGTCGGTCGTCGACCGTGCGCCGAACTGGACGGTCGCGCGGTACCGCTTGTCGAGACCGGTCAGGAATGTCGCCAGACGGGTGGCGCGCCCGGCGAGCACGACCAGGAGCCCGGATGCGAACGGGTCAAGCGTGCCAGCGTGTCCGAGCTTGCGCCCCAGCGCAGGCCGCAGCGCGGCGATCGCGCCGAACGAGGAGGGTCCGGCCGGCTTGTCGAGGAGGACCAGACCGCTGCGTTGCTCAGTCGGTGCACGCACCACGCGATAGCGCCTCCGCCTCGATGAACGCGAGCAGATCGTCCCGGCTCCGGTCGCTCGTGAACCCGGCCGCCCGGGCATGGCCGCCACCGCCGCCGGCGCGGGCGATCGCGGAGACGTCGACACGGCCACCAGCCGACCGCAGTGAGACCTTGTGGCCACCACCGTTCCCGGTCTCGCGGACGAAGGCCGCGACCTCGACGCCGTCGATCGCCCGCAACTGCTCGATCACGCCATCCGTCGCGGAGGCGTCCGCGCCGCTCTCCGTCACGTCGGCCAGCGTCAGCCACGTCACCGCCAGCCGACCGCCGAGGCGCACCTCGGTCCGCGCCAGGGCGCGGCCGAGGAGGACGAGCTTGGCAGCCGCGACGGACTCGTAGAGCCGCCGGAAGATCTCCTGGGGCCGAGCGCCCGCGTCCACGAGTTCGGCAGCGGCCGCGAACGCCCGCGCGTCGGTGTTGGAGTACTGGAACCGGCCAGTATCGGTGACGAGGCCGACGTAGAGGGGCGTTGCGATCGCGGGCGTCAGCGCGACGCCGAGCCGGTCGAGGAGGTGCCGCACCATCATCGCCGCGCAGGCGGCGCCGGGATCGACGACGTCGATGTCGGCGAAGCACGTGTTGTCGTGGTGGTGGTCGACGCCGACGACGAGGGCTGCCCCCTCGCGGACGCCCGCCGGCGCGGCGATCCGCGCCTCCGAGCCGCAGTCCACTGCGAGGAGCACCCAGCCGTCACCGGCCGGCGCGGTCGTCGCCAGCTGGTCGGGATCGAGCCAGCGCAGCTCCCGCGGCAGTTCGGCGGCAACGCGCACGCCGACGGTGTCGATGCCGGCCGCGCGCAGGCCGAGCACGGCGCCGACCAGCGAACCGAGGGCATCACCGTCCGGATCGGTGTGCGCTGCGACGACGACCCTCGGTGCCGCGCGCAGCACCGCCGCGGCGGCCTCGTAGGCCGCGTCGAGCAGATCGTTCACGCCTCGTCCCCCGGGGCGTGCTCCGCCAGCAAGCGCTCGATGCGGAGGGCATGCTCGAGCGAGTCGTCGTAGCGGAAGCGTAGGACCGGCGTCGCGCGGAGGTGCATCTCGCGATTGATGCGAGCCTGGATGCCCGGGCGGGCGCGTTCGATCGCGGCCATCGCCTTCGGCCGGCGCGCCTCGGCCCCCGGTACCTGGACGAAGACATCAGCGTAGGCCGTGTCCGAACTCGTCTCGACGCCGGTGACGATGACGCCCGCCACGACCCGGTCGTCGTGCGTCAGGAGCGTGTCGGCGATGATCTGCCGCAGTGTCTCGTCGACGCGGCGCAGGCGCTGGGTTCGACGCTTCCGGGCCACGCCGGAAACGGTAGCCGCCGCCGGTCAGCGTGGCGGCAGGCGGATCCCACGGCGGAGGCGCTCGAGTTCCTTGTGTCCAAGTGGACGCCACTCGCCCGGCGCGAGGTCGGCGACGTCGAGCCCGGCGTACGCCTGGCGGAACCGTCCGTCACGCACCTGCGGCTGGGGATGCCGCGGGTCGGCCACGCGCCGGGCGAGGTCACCATCGCCGAGCAGCAACTCGGCGCCGCGCTCGATCCGTTTCAACGGCATCACGACGTGCAGCCCGGGCGGGTGGACGATGACGGCGTCGGCGCCGCGTGGTTTGTGGAGCAGCACCGCGGCGCGCAGCGGCGCCGTCACCGGCTCGCCGTCCAGCGCCACCGTCTCCCCCGTCTCGACTCGTCGCCCCGGCTGGGCGGCGACGACGCCATCGACCGTGACGCGACCGAGCCGGATCAGCCCCTCCACCTCACGGCGCAGACCCAGTCCAGCGGCCGCGAGATAGCGGTTGAGCCGCACCGGCAACGGCGCCGGCGCCGGCGGGAGTGCGGCTACGCGCTCGCCTGGTCGGGCTCGTCGACGATTGCCTGGCCGCCCTCGCCGACCAGTATCGGCTTCAGGCCGAGTTCGATCGTCTCGCGGTTGATCACGCACTTGGCGACGTCCCTCCTCGAGGGCAGCTCGAACATCACGTCGAGCAGCGCATTCTCGATGATCGAGCGGAGGCCGCGCGCACCGGTCGCTCGTTCGAGAGCGCTGTCGGCGATCGCCCACAGCGAATCCTCGGTGAAGACGAGCTCGCAGGAGTCGAACGCGAAGAAGCGCTGATACTGCTTGACGAGCGCGTTCTTCGGCTCGAGCAGGATCTGCACGAGGTCGTCGCGGCCAAGCGGATGGACGGCGGAGATGACGGGCAACCGGCCGATGAACTCGGGGATGAGACCGAACTGGATCAGGTCCTCGGGCATCGTCCGCTGCAGCAGTTCGCCGCCGCTGACGCTGCTCTTGGAGCGGATCTCGGCGCCGAACCCGACCGAGTTCTTGCCGATGCGCTTCTCGATCACCTTCTCCAGGTCGGCGAACGCGCCGCCGCAGATGAAGAGGATGTTCGTCGTGTCGATCGAGAGGAACTCCTGGTGCGGATGCTTGCGGCCGCCCTGCGGAGGTACGCTCGCGACCGTCCCCTCGAGGATCTTCAGCAGCGCCTGCTGCACGCCTTCGCCCGAGACGTCGCGCGTGATGGACGGGTTCTCGCCCTTGCGGGCGATCTTGTCCACCTCGTCGATGTAG
>VFJZ01000003.1 GCA_009885805.1 Actinomycetota bacterium | reverse complement strand
GTGGCGGGAGGTCGGTGATGTCCGCCTGAGCAGGCATTGTTCGTGTTGTCGAGGCACGAAAACGCTGCTCAGGGGGATCACCTTGAAGGTGAACGCTACACCGAGGATCAGTCGGATGCGGATCGTCGCGGATGAGGACGCGTTGACGAGCCGGGTCGGCACCGCGATGGTTGCGCAGTTGGCGGATCGGATCGGCTTGACGAAGGCGTTGTCGGACGCGGTCACGGGTCGGACGTCGCGGCGGAGCCGGGTCGATGACGACCGGGTGCTGCCTGACCTGGCGTTGATGCTTGTTGATGGCGGCGGCGCGGTCTCTGACCTCGGTGTGCTGCGTGATCAGCCGGCGCTGTTCGGCGAGGTCGCGTCGATCTCGACTGCCGCGCGGGTGGTCGAGGCAAACAGACACCGCGAACACCAACCACCCCAGCGGACACTCACGACACCACTCACGAAGCGTTCAGTCCCCTTCCTGACGAATCCGGGCTAATCGCGAGCGCGTTCCGGCCCGTGCCCGTTCCTCTCCCAGTCGGCCGTACGGCCACGGCGGTCAGCGCGGGGTACGCGCATACCTGCGCGGTGCTCGACAACGGTAGCCTCATTTGCTGGGGCCAGGACCTGGGCCAACTCGGCGACGATCTCCCGGCCGCCGACCAAACGCTGCCCGTCGCCGTCGCCCTGGCCTCCGACCGCCACGCGGTCGCCGTCGCCGCCGGCGGGTCCCAGACCTGCGTGATCTTCGACGATGGCGGCCTGGGCTGCTTCGGGCTCGACGGGTTCAACCAGTTGGGTAACGGAACCGCTGCCACGACCGAGGCGGTCGCCGCGACGGCGCCCGCGGCCCTCGTCGCCGGTTCCACCCACGCGCGCGTCGCCGACCTTACGCTCACGCACGAGACCGTCCCCGGCGCGTTGTCGGTCGGCGCCGGCGCGGTCGTAACTGTCCGCGTCACGAACACCGGACCGGATGCGGCGACGAACCTCCGCGTCCGGACGGTCCGTGACCTGGTGTCCGTCACACCACTTGTCGTTGGGCAGGGGACCGTGGACGCCCGGATCTGGAGCATCGGCACACTCGCGCCCGGTGCATCCGGCACCCTCATCGTCACTCTGCGAGGCATCGGCCCCGGCAACGGCGGCCTCGAGAGCGACGTCGCCAGCCTCGACGCCCACGACGCGACTCCCGCGACGGCAACCAACACGATCACGATCACCGGCGGCATCCTCGCGACCGCGGCCGGCTGCACGATCATCGGCACCGCAGGCCCCGACAGGATCACCGGCACCAACCTTGACGACATCATCTGCAGCCTCGCCGGGAACGACCGCATCACCAGCCGCGGCGGTGATGACCTGATCCTCGCCGGCAACGGCAACGACATCGTCAGCTCTGGCGCGGGCGACGATATCATCAACGCCGGCACCGGCACAACGACACAATCCGCGCCAGGGACGCGCAGCGCGACACGATCAACGGCGGCCCCGGACGCGACACCGCCCGCACCGACCGAATCGACAAACGCCGCAACCTCGAACGCTGAACCACCGCGCGGCACCCAGCGCCTCGCGGAACCTGCATCGGGCTCGACGATCACGCCCACCACAACAGCGCGCGAAGCGTCACCGACGGGTTTGCCGCAGGGCGAGCGCCTACAAAGCGGTCGCCGGGCGACGTCCTTCCCCCAAAGCCGGCTCGAATCGGAGCACGGCGCCCGGCTGCCCGTGGAAGCTGCCGTGACAAGATCCGGCCTGAATGACCGCGAACTCCCGTTGGCTGATAGTCCTGTTCCGGTTTGACCGTCGTCGCAGTCGAGGTCAAGGCGGCGACCGCTGTCTCGAGGCGGCACCGGTCGCGTCGCTCTACTCCGCGGCGTAGCCGCCGTCTCCGGCGTTCTGCGACGAACCGCTCACGTGGTGGGCGACGAACCGCTCACGTGGCGGGCGACGAATCGTTCAGTACCGTGGCGACGGATCGTTCACTAGAACTAGACTGCTGACATGCGGCTCGAATTGCCCGACCCGTTGATCGAGCGGCGCGCGCTCTCGCTGCTCCAACGCCGGCTCGCCGCAGCTCGCGTCGTCGTCCTGAACGGTCCGCGCCAGAGCGGGAAGACCGCATTGCTCGCGGTGCTCCAGCGCGCCCTGGGCGGGACGTACCTCAGCCTTGACAGCGCGACCGAGCTCGCCAGCGCCCGGAGCGATCCGATGGGGTTCGTGACCGGGTACGCGGAACCGCTTCTGATCGACGAGGTCCAGCGGGGCGGCGAGCTACTGACGCTGGCCGTCAAGCTCGAAGCGGACCGATCACCGCGCCGTGGCCGTTTCGTCCTGGCGGGCTCCACGCGTTTCCTGACCGAGCCGCGGATCGCTGAATCGCTCGCCGGCCGCGTGCGCTTCGTCGACCTCTGGCCCCTGTCCCAGGGCGAGATCGACGGAACGTCGGACGGGTTCATCGATGTCGCATTCGACGCGCCGACCTCGCTCGTAGCACGAGATCCAGCCATCCTCAGTCGCGCGGAAGTCTTCGAGCGCGTGTGCCGCGGCGGCTTCCCGGAAGCCGTCCTCGCGCGCACTGCGCGCGACCGTACCGAGTTTCTCGTCGACTACGCACGAACGGTCACCCAACGCGACGTCACCGAACTCGCCGATCTCGAACATGCAGCCCGCCTGCGCGACATGCTCAGGCTGCTCGCAGCGCGAACTGCCACCGAACTGAATCTGGCCGATCTCGCGCGAGACGTCGCAATCCCGGCACCGACCCTCCGACGGTACCTCCCGCTGTTCGAGACGATCTACGCGCACCACCTCGTACCCGCCTGGTCGCGGAACCTGACGGCCAAGGCGGTCCGCCGGCCGAAACTCCACCTGATCGACAGCGGGCTCGCCGCGGCGCTGCTCGGTGTCGATGCCGCGGCACTCGCCAGGCCAACCGCAACGGTCGCCGGACAACTGCTCGAGACCTTCGTAGCCGGCGAGATCTCGAGGCAGCTGACGTGGTCGAACACCGCCGCGGCCCTCCACCATTGGCGCGATCGCGACGGCGCGGAGGTCGACCTGGTGTTGGAGTCGGCCGACGGCCGCGTCGTCGGCATCGAGGTGAAGGCGGCGGTGGACGTCCACGAGCGGGACTTCGCGGGACTCCGACGGCTCCGCGACCGGCTCGGCCCGCAATTCTCCGCCGGCGTCCTGCTCCACTGCGGAACACGCCCACGCAGCTTCGGACCGTCGCTCGTCGCCTGCCCCGTGTCGATGCTGTGGAGCGGCGGCAGGTGACCCGCTCGGGCGGACAGATCCTCGCCGACCAGCTCGTCCTGAACGGGGCCGACCTCGCCTTCTGCGTGCCGGGCGAGAGCTACCTCGACCTGCTCGACGCCCTCCTCGACCTGCCGGTCCGTGTCGTCACCTGCCGCCACGAGGCGGCGGCGGCGAACGCGGCGGAGGCGTACGGCAAGCTGACCGGCCGGCCGGGGGTCTGCATGGTCACGCGCGGTCCGGGCGCCACGCACGCCGCCACCGGCGTGCACACCGCCTTTCAGGACTCGACGCCGATGCTCCTGCTGATCGGCCAGGTCCCGCGGTCGCACCGCGGGCGAGAGGGGTTCCAGGAGATCGACTACCCCTCGTTCTTCGGCCCGATCGCCAAGTGGGCCGCGGAGGTTCCGGATGCCGCGCGCATCCCGGAGCTCGTGCAACGCGCGTACCACCTCGCCGTGTCGGGGCGACCCGGGCCGGTCGTCCTCTCGCTGCCCGAGGACGTCCTCGCCGAGCAGACGGACGCGACCGACGCCGCCCCGGCCCGCCGCGTGCAGGCGTCCCCCTCCTCCGCACAGATCGACGCGCTCCGCGCGCGCCTGACGGATGCCCGACGTCCTCTCCTCATCGCGGGTGGCGGCGACTGGACGGCCGAGGGCGCGCGGGCGCTGCAGTCCTTCGCCGAGGCGAGCGGGCTGCCGACCGCCGTCTCGTTCCGCGCGATGGATCTGATCGACAACGACAGCCCGGTCTACTGCGGCCACGTGGGGGTCAACATCGACCCGCGCCTCGCCGAGCGGGTGCGCGACGCCGACCTGATCCTCGCCCTCGGACCGCGGCTCGGTGCCGCGACGACGCGTGGCTACACCCTGCTCGAGCCGCCCGACCCGAGGCAGGCGCTGATCCACGCCCATCCCGACGCGACCGAGCTCGGGCGGGTCTACCGGTCGGCGCTCGCGATCACGACCGGGATGCCCGAGCTCGCCGCCGGCCTCGTCCCGGTCGACGGCGCCGAGTGGGCGGACTGGCTCGTATCGGCGCGCGCCGACTACGTCGCCGACCGGGAGCCGCCCGCTCCGTCGGGTGATGGAGTCGACCTCGGCGCGGTCGTGCGCCACGTCAACGAGCGCCTCGGCGACGAGGCCGTCGTCACGGTCGGCGCCGGCAACTACACGTTCCACGTCCACCGCTACCACCGCTGGCGCCAGCGCGGCACGCTGCTCGGGCCGACCTCGGGCGCGATGGGCTACGGCCTCCCGGCGGCGATGGCGGCAGCGCTCGTCGATCCGTCGCGCCCGGTCGTCTGTTACGCCGGCGACGGCTGCTTCCAGATGCAGGCCCACGAGTTGGCGACCTGCGTGCAGGAGGGTCTGCCGGTGCGGATCATCGTCGTCACGAACGGGATGCTCGGCACGATCCGCGTCCACCAGGAGCGACGCTTCCCGGGGCGCGTCGCTGGTACGACACTCGGCGCGCCCGACTTCGCGGCGCTCGCCCGTGCCCACGGCGCGTACGGCGAGCAGGTGGAGCGGACGGCCGATTTCGCGGCCGCGTTCGAGCGCGCGCTCGCGGCCGACGGCCCCTCGCTGATCGAGGTGGTGACCGACCCCGCGGCCACCGACCCGCGATGAAAGAAAGGGATCAGATCCCGTTCTTTCATCGCGCCGTATAGCCCCCGTCCACCACGTACGCCTGGCCCGTGCAGAACGACGCCAGGTCCGAGACGAGGAAGCACATCATCGCGGCGACCTCCTCCGGACGGCCCCAACGCCCCATCGGGACGAGGTCGATCAGCGCACCGACGTTCTCGTGTGGCGACGCGGCCGTCATCGGCGTTGCGATCGGGCCCGGCACGACGCAGTTGACGCGGATCTGCGGCGCATGCTCCACGGCGAGCGTCTTCGTGATCGCGAGGACGCCACCCTTCGCCGCCGTGTACGCGTCGGAGGCTCCGGAGCCGACGCGCAGCGCCGCGACCGAGGCGACGTTGACGATCACGCCGCCGCCGCGCCGCCGCAGCGCCGGGATCGCGTGCTTCGCGCCGAGGTAGACCGACTTCAGGTTGACGTCGATCGTCCGCTGCCAGGCGTCCTCGGTGAGCAGCGGCGACGGGCCGTCGCCCTTCCCGGCCAGGAACAGCCCGGCGTTCGAGACGAGCGCGTCGAGGCCACCGAACGCCTCCTCGGTTGCGGCGACCGCCGCCGCGAGATCGTCCGAAACCGTGACGTCACCGGTCAGCGACAGCTCCGCCGCGGACCGCGCGAGGTCGAAGCCGGCGACCCGGGCGCCGGCGCCGTGCATCAGCCGCACCGCCTCGGCGCCGATGCCGCTCGCGGCGCCGGTGATCAGCACCGCCTTGCCCGTCAGATCGATCACGACATCTCGAAGTAACGCGCGATCTCGTAGTCCGGCACCTGCGCGTTCGCGATCTTGTGGACGACGTCCGCCTCGGCCCGGCGCGAGATGACGTAGTGGTCGACGTACGCGTCGCCATACCATTCGCGCGCGAGCACGGAGCCGTCGAGGGCGTCCGCGGCCTCGTGCAGCGTCTTCGGGAAGTCGGGCAGCGAGGTGTCGTCGAACGCCGGCCCGACCGAGGCGGCCGGCGGCTCGATGCGGTTGCGGATGCCGTGCAGCCCGGAGTCGAGACAGGCGCCGATGGCGAGGTAGGGATTGAGGTCGGCGCCGGGGCGGCGGTACTCGAGGCGCGCCGAGCCCTCGTCGAGTGTGATCGCGCGGATCGACGCCTGCCGGTTGTCCCACCCCCAGGAGGCGTTCGTCGGCGCCCACAGCTCCGGTGACGGCCGACGGTACGAGTTGACGTTCGGCGAGGCGAACGCCGACAGCTCCCGCGCACCGGCGATCAGGCCGCCGAGGTAGTGCCGGCCGGTCTCCGACAGCGTGTCCATCTCGCCGCCCCAGAACGCGTTCCTACCGTCCCGCAGCAGCGACTGGTGCACGTGCCCGGAGGAGCCCGACGACGTCATATCCCACTTCGCCATGAACGTCGCGACGAGACCGTGCCGCCTTGCGATCTCCTTGAGCCCGAGCTTCAGCCGGGCCGCGGCGTCAGCCGCCTGCAACGGCGGCAGCGGCGTGGTGGCCGTCTCGATCATCCCGAAGCCGAGCTCCGTCGACCACACTTCGAGATCGACACCGTAGCCGCGGAGCTTCTCGTCACAGTCCGCGATGAAGTCGTGCATGTCCGCGAAGCGGACGAGGGAGTAGGCCTGCCACTCGCGACCGACGGAGCGCAACTCGCGAAGCCGGCTCGCACGGAGCGAGGCGTCGCCCGCCTCGTCGTCGTGGAACAGGTACAGCTCGTACTCGACGCCCACTCGCGCCTCGAAGCCCATCTCCGCGCAGCGGGCCTCGGCCTTCCGCAGCTGCAGGCGCGGGTCGACCTCGAGCGGCGTCCGCTGCTTCGTCTGCATGTCGACGATCACCGCGGACAGGTCGTGCTCCCACGGCACCGGTACAAGCGTCGAGAAGTCGGGCATCCCGATCACGTCGGGGAAGCCCGTCGCGACGCCCGTGAGAGGAGCCTCGAAGACGTCGTCGCGCACCGTCAGCACGTAGAACACGTCGGAGACGGTGGCGCCCTTGCCCTTCGCGAGCTTCGACGCGGCGACGTACTTGCCGCGCAGATTGCCGTCGGTGTCGGGGATCTCGACCCGCACGCGGCCGGTCGGGATCGCTGGTGTTTCAGGCATCGGGCTTCCTCCTGCCCACCCGCTCGTACGCCGCAGACGGCACGAGGGAGGGATCGCGGTAGACGGTCCACGTGCAGTCTTCACCGGGACGGAGCGGCGGGTCGACGACCCGCGCCGGATACCCGAAGTCGTCGATCGGCCCGAGCTGCTGAAGCACGCAGCAGTGGACGCAGTACCGGCAGACGCCCGGCTCGTTCCACGCGAAGTCGTGGCGCCCCGCGACGACGCCGTTCCTGCCGGCCTCGAGGACGCGCCCGCCCGAGCCGCACGGGTGGAAGCTCAGCGAGACGCGGTCGTCGTGCTCGCCGACGGTGATCTCGCCGCGCCCGGCGGGTCCGCCGAGATGGCCGTGCATCCCCTCAATCGCGACGCGCAGGAGCCGTTCGGCGGACGCCGCCCAGGGCTGGTCCGGCCCGTACGTCGCCCGGTAGAACTCGATACCGTCGCGCTGCAGCTCCTGCCACAGCTCACCGAGGCGCTCCTCGCCCCAGGCCTCGACGGCGCGGTCGACGAGAGCGGCGACGTGCGCGAGGTGCCGATCGTGGGCGCGGCGCCAGCGGTCGATCAGCGCAGCGAGGTCGCCGTAGAAGTCGTGCGCGGCCGCGACGAAGGCGTCCCACTCGGCGCCGAAGTCGTCCGCTGCTGGCGCCTCGCCGATCAGTTCCGGGATCCGCAGGCTCCACTCCGTGTAGAGATCGTGGATCTCCTGCGCGTCTGTGACCATGATCCGCGCAAACGCGCGTGCGTCATCCATCCGGCCGTCTTCGAGCGCGCGCTCGATCCGGTTCGTCGTCGGGATCGCGAGCTCTGCCCAGCTCACGACGTCCGCCGCACCAGCCCGAGGCTCATTCCACCATCCACGGCGACGGTCACGCCGGTGACGAACCGCGCGGCATCGGAGAGGAGAAAGCAGATGACGTCGGCGACGTCCTCCGGTTCGCCGAAGCGATCGAGTGGCGTCAGCAGCCGGAACCACTCGCGGGTCTCCGGCGCAATCGGATCCATCAGGCGCGTGAGGATGAGCCCAGGCGCGACGCCGTTCACGCGGACGCCGCGCGGCCCGAGCTCGGCCGCGAGGGTCTCGGTCATGTTCTTCAGCGCCGCCTTCGTCGAGGCGTAGATCGTTGTCGTCCGGCCGTCGGAGGCGACGACGTCGGTCGCCTCCATCGAGGCGACGTTGACGATCGCCGCGCCGGGTGAGAGCAGGTCGGCGAGACCCTGGATGAGAAACAGCGGCGCACGGGCGTTGACGGCGTAGATGCGCTCCCATTCGGCGGGGGTATGGTCGCCGAAGCGCGTCCGCTCGACGATACCGGCGGCGTTGACGATGCCGCCGACGCCACCGGCGAGGGCATCGCGGAGTGCCGGCAGCGACGCATCGAGATCCGACAGGTCGCAGCGGACATGCCGCGCGGCGAGGTCGGCAGGCGGGTCGAGGACGTCGGCGACGACGACCTCGCGCCCGGCAGCGAGCAGGCGCCGCGCCGTCGCCAGGCCGATGCCGCCGGCACCACCGGTGATCAGCGTCGCTACGCCCATTCGAACCCCCGCCGCAGCTCGATGTCGGAGATCTCGCGGTCGAACACGGCCAGCTCGTGCCGGCCGGCGACGGCGATGGTGTCGACCACCAGATCGCCGAACGTCTCCCGCGCCCAGGTGGAGGATTCCCACCGCGTCGCCGCATCCCGCAGATTGGCCGGGAGATCGCCGACTGCTGCGGCGTCCGCGGAGCCGGCGGCGAACGGCTCCGATCGGTTCTCCAGCCCCTCGAGGCCAGCGGCGACCATCGCCGCGAGCACGAGGTACGGGTTGCCGTCGGCGCCGGGGATGCGGTACTCGAGGTTGCGGCTGCGGCC
The DNA here is from genome assembly GCA_009885805.1 of Actinomycetota bacterium. Taxonomy (GTDB): domain Bacteria; phylum Actinomycetota; class Thermoleophilia; order Gaiellales; family F1-60-MAGs149; genus VFJZ01. The sequence continues at coordinate 119,800 of VFJZ01000003.1, read as the reverse complement.
GTGGCCGCAGACGCGGAACGGCAGGGTGCGGCCCTCGGCGCCGAAGTCGAGCGCGGCGGTGACGAAGTTGTCGGGGTCGAGACGCTTGTAGGAGTTCACGTACGGACAGGCGAGCAGCATCATCTCCGGCGCCCGGCGCATGACGCCGCCGGCGAAGTGCCGGCCGGCCTCGGACAGCGCGTGCCCGTCGGGGTCGAACAGATTCGTTCCCTCCGGCGAGGCGAGCGAGATATGGACGTGACCGGACGAGCCCATGCGGGTGTGGTCGAGTCGCGACATGAAGGTCGCCGACAGACCGCGCTGCACGGCGATCTCGCGGGTGAACAGTTTCCCGAGCGATGCACGGTCGGCAGCGGTGAGGGCGTCGCACGGCTCGAACGTGATCTCGTACTGGCCCTCGCCCATCTCCGACTTGACGGACTCGACCGGGATCCCGCTCGCGGCGAGCGAGCGCCACATCGACCCGAGCAGATCGTCGTCCCGATCGACGCCGTAGATGATGTAGTCGGCGTGCGTATCGTGGAGCGGCCGCAGGCCGCGGTACCCCTTCGCGCGCGCCTCGGCGAACGAGTCGGCGTAGAGGTAGAACTCGTACTCGACAGCGGCCCAGGGGATCAGACCTCGCGCCGCCGCCCGGTCGCACTGTGTCCGGAGGATCGTGCGCGGCGAGATCTCAACTGGCCGCTCGGGCGACCACCAGAGATCGCCCACCACGAACGCAACCCGGTCGAGATGGGTCGCCTGGCGCAGGGAGTCGAGGTCGGGGATGCAGGCGGTGTCGGCCCAGCCGTTCTGGACGCCGATCTCGGGGAAGCCCTCGTTGACGTTCTGCTCGTCGTCGTAAACGAAGATCGAACACGAGATCTCGATACCGGCCGGCAGCCCGGCGAGGAATGCAGCCGCGGGCACGCGCTTCCCCATCAGCTTGCCCTGCAGGTCAGGGGTGACGATCGCAACGGTGTCGATCGATCCGTCGGCAACGGCTGCGCGGAGGGCGTCGGTGGTCAGCACGTCGGTATGATAATGGCATTGCGATTGGACCAATCGGCGTTGGAGGCAACGTGCCCCTCGATCCCGTAGCGCGCAAGCTGCTCGACGACTTCCTGACATCGGGACGACCGAACGCCCACCTGCTGCCCGTGGAGCAGGCGCGGGCGAACTTCGAGGCCCTGTTCGCGGGGCTGCGGCCCGGCGAGTCCGTCGCCGCCGTCACCGATCACGCGGTCCCCGTCGCAGGCGGCACGATCCCGGCTCGCAGCTACCGGCCGAGCCGCGACGTCGGCCTCGGGCTCGTCGTCTACTTCCACGGCGGCGGCTGGGTGCTCGGCTCGGTCGAGTCGCACGACACGATCTGCCGCTCGCTGGCCAACGCGTCGGGCGCCGTCGTCCTCAACGTCGGCTATCGCTGCGCGCCGGAGGCGAAGTTCCCGACGGCGGTCGACGACGCCTGGGCGGCGCTTGGGTGGGCGCACGCGAACGCCGCGACGCTCGGCGCCGACGCGAATCGGCTCGCCGTCGCGGGTGACTCCGCCGGCGGTAACCTCGCCGCGATCTGCGCGCAGATCGCGCGCGACGCCGGCGGTCCGGCGCTGCGGTTCCAGCTCCTCGTCTACCCGGTCACCTCGGCCGATCTGGCGACCGGCTTCGACATGGCGTACGAGGGCTACTTCCTCTACCGCGACGAGATGCAGTGGCATCAGGACCTCTACTTCGCGGCGCCCGACAACGGGCGCGACCCGCGCGTCTCGCCGCTTCTCGGCGACGCGGGCAACCTGCCGCCGGCCCAGATCCAGAGCGCGGAGTGCGACCCGCTGCACCTCCAGGCGGAGGCGTACCGCGACCACCTGGCAGCCGCCGGCGTCGCGGTCGACTATCGGTCGTACGCGGGCATGATCCACGGGTACTTCGGCCTCGAATCGGTGTTCGACCTCGCCGCTGACGCGATGCGCGACGCCGGCGATGCGCTGCGGCGGGCACTCGACTGACGATGGGAGTGAGATGACGAAGGTAGCGATCGTCACCGGCGGCGCCGGCGGCATCGGGCAGGCGATCAACCGGCGACTCGTCGCCGAGGGCTACACCGTCGTCGCCGGCGACCTCGCCGCCGCGATCGCGCAGGACGACCCGACGGCGACCGGCATCCACGCGGTCGAGATGGACGTGCGCGACCAGCCTTCGGTCGACGCCGCGGTGGCGCGGGCGGTCTCGCTGGGGACGCTGCGCGGTGTCGTCAACTGCGCTGGCCTCGTCCGCTTCACCCCGGTGCGCGAGGCCGGCGAGGACGAGATGGACATCCTCTGGCGCGTCAACGTCGCCGGCATGGCGCGCGTCAACAAGGCCTGCGCGGAGCATCTCGGCGAGAGCGCCGCCATCGTCAACATCGCGAGCCTGACGGGCCTGATCGGACGCCTGACCGGTGCCTCGATGTACGGCGCATCGAAGGCCGGCGTGATGGCCTACACGCGCTACCTCGCCTGCGAGTTGGCGCCGGCCGTGCGCGTGAACTGCCTCGCGCCCGGCTACATCGCGGTGCCGATGAGCGCCTCGATGCGCGCCGTCTCGGGCGGCGAGGAGGCACTGATCCCGACCGTCCCGCTGCGCCGGCTCGGCACGGTGGACGAGATGGCCGACAGCGTCGAGTTCCTCCTCTCGGATCGCGCCGCCTACATCACCGGCACGACGCTGGTGGCCGACGGCGGCGTGACGGCGCTGTGACGCGCGCCGACGCCAACGCCGAGGCCCACCGCCGGCTCTGCGCCTCCGCGCCCGTGCTCGTCGACGTGCGTCCGGCCGGCGAGGTCGTCCCCGGCTTCACGCCGGACCTGATCCTGACGTCCGGGGCGCCCCTGCCGTTCGCCGAGTACACCGGCGGCCAGCGTGACGCGATCATCGGCGCCGCCCAGTTCGAGGGCCTCGCCTCCTCCCGGGAGGACGCGATCGCCAGCCTCGAGGCCGGCACGATCCGCGTCGACGGCGCGCACGGGTACGGCTGCGTCGGCTCGCTCGCCGGTGTCTACACCGCGTCGATGCCCGTGTTCGTGGTCGAGAACCCGCCGTTCGGGAACACGGCTTTCTGCAACTTCTACGAGGGCAAGGAGCGGCGGCGGCTCAACTACGGCTGCTACGACGAGGGCGTCCACGCCCGCCTGCAGCACGTCAACGACGTCCTCGGCCCGGTCCTCGCCGAAGCCGTGCGGAAGGCCGGCGGCATCGAGCTGCAGCCGATCATCCGGCGCGCGGTGCAGATGGGCGACGAGCTCCACTCGCGCTCGGCGGCGGCGACGATGATCTTCACCGAGGCGCTCGCGGTGCCGCTGCTCGACATCGCGGAGACGAACCCGGCCGGAGTGCGCGCGCTCTACGAGGCGTTCCAGGGCAACGACTACCACTTCCTCCGCCTCTCGATGGCGGCGTGCAAGGCCGCCTGCGACGCCGCCCACGGGATCGCCGGATCGAGCGTCGTGACGGCGATGACGTTCTCCTGCCAGGGGTTCGCGATCCGCGTCTCCGGCCTGGGCGACACCTGGTTCCGTGGCCCGCACGCGGCCGCCACCGCGAAGCTGTTCGAGGGCCACAGCGAGGACGAGATCACCTGGATGGGCGGCGAGTCGATCATCACCGAGACGGCCGGCCTCGGCGGCTTCGCGCAGGCGGCGGCCCTGCCGCTGCAGCGCTACCAGGGCGGCACCGCGCAGGGGATGATCGACCGCAACCTCGAGCTGTACGACATCTGCGTCGGGGAGCACACGGAGTACCTGATCCCGCTCTTCGACTACCGCGGCACACCCACCGGCATCGATGTCGAGCGGGTCGTCGCGACGGGCGTGCTGCCGGCGATGGACGTCGGCATCCCCGGTCGGGACGGCGGCCAGATCGGCGCCGGCTTCATCCGTGCGCCGATCGAGTGCTTCAGCGCGGCGGCGGCCGCGCTCGGCGCCCAGGTCGACCCGTGACCTGAGACCGCGGACGCACGCACCAAGATGCGTCGTTGTGATGCTAAGATGCGCAGATGCGGACGACGATCAGGATCGACGATGAACTCTTCCGGGCCGTCAAGCTCCACGCCGCCGGTACCGGTCGCACGATCGGCGAGGTGGTAGAGGACGCCCTGCGGCAATCGCTTGCCCGTCGTCGATCGCGCGCCGAGGCCGCGCCGCTACCGACGTTCGGTGGCAGCGGACTGCTCCCGGGCGTCGACCTCGACGACACCGCGGCGCTCCGCGACCTGATGGGGGACTGCGGCGGGCTCGATGCGTTGCGTTGACGTCAACGTGCTCGTCCACGCACACCGGCCGGAGACCGATCGCCACGCGGCCTACCGCGCCTGGCTCGATGCCTCCCGCACCGACGACGAGCCGCTCGGGCTGAGTGGGGCCGTCCTGAGCGGATTCCTGCGCGTGGTAACCCATCCACGCGTGTTCAGGGAACCGACGCCACTCGCGGCGGCGCTCGCGTTCGCAGACGCCCTGCGCTCGTCGCCGGCTGCCGTGCCCGTCGAACCGGGCGAGCGGCACTGGCCGATCTTCACGCGCCTCTGCCGTGACGTTGACGCTCGGGGCAACGTCGTGCCGGACGCGTACCTGGCAGCACTCGCGATCGAGCATGGCGCGACGTGGTACACGGCCGACCGCGGCTTCGCCCGCTTTTCCGACCTGCGCTGGTCGCACCCGCTGGTGTAACCGGCGTCAGCGGGCGAGCACCGCATGGATGTCGGCCCTCGTCGCCTCGACGTGCGCCGTCATCGCCTCGGCGGCACGCGGGCCGTCGCGGTCGACGATCGCGTCGTGGATCTCCGTGTGCATGTCGTGCGCCCGTCGCTCGAGCCGACCCCACACGGCCCCGATCGGCAGGAACATCGCGGCGCGGGCATCCTCGACGGCTCGCGCGAGCCACTCGTTCTCCGCGAACTGCGCGATCAGCAGGTGGAACTCGCGATCGGCGCTGACCCAGTCCGAGACGGCGCCCTCGGCGCCGGTCGCGGCCAGTTCTGTCAGTCGGCGCAGCGCCCGGGTGAGGGCGACCGCGTCGGCCTGCGCCCGTCGCTCCGCGGCAAGGCGTGCCGCCATCGGCTCGACCGCCAGCCGGAAGTCGATGATCTCCTCGAACTCGCTCAATCGCCGGCGCAGATCGGCTGGTCGATGCCGCTGCTGCAGGACGGTGATGCCGCCGGCCGACCCGCGTCGGATCTCGACCAGGCCCTCGGTCTCCAGCAGCCGGACAGCCTCGCGCACGGTCGTCCGCGACACGTTCAGTTGGCTCGCGAGCTCCCGCTCCGGTGGCAGCTTGGCGCCGGCCCCGAAATGGCCGAGGTGGATGGAGCGGCGCAACTGGTCGAGCACGAGCTCGTGGGCTGGAACGGAGGCGACCGGACCGAGCGGCGGCATGTGGCCGAGCATACCCTGCTTGCGCTCCGGACGACCAAAGGTCTAATCTGTAACCCATGACGATGGACTTCGGATTCCTCGCCGTTCCGGCCGATGCGCCTGGCGTCTCAGACGCCGAGCTCTACGCGGGCCTGCTCGACTCCTGCGCCTTCCACCAGGAGCTCGGCTACGGCACTGCCTGGCTGATCGAGCACCACTTCTCCGACTACTACCCGTGTCCGGCACCGACCGTCCTGATGGGCCATATCGCCGCCCGCTTCCCCGGCCTGGCCCTTGGCACCTGCGTACTCGTGACGCCATGGTACGAGCCGCTGCGGCTGGCCGGCGAGCTGGCGATGCTGACCAACATGACCGACCAGAAGCTGTACGTCGGGCTCGGGCGCGGAACCGGCAAGTACGAGTACGACGCCTTCGACATCGACATGCAGGAGGCCCGCGAGCGATTCGCGGAGGTCTGGCACGTGCTCGACCGCGCGATGTCCGGCGAACCGTTCACCTTCGAAGGCACCTACGTCAAGGTCGACACGCCGGTGCGGATCCGGCCGACGCCGGTCCGGGAGCGGATCGACTTCTTCGGCGCGATCGGCTCGGCCGCGTCCACGACCGTGATGGCCGACCTCGGTCTGGCGCCGATGTGCACCAGCTTCGGCGCGCTGACGCCGGAGCTACTCCCGGCGTTCGAGCGGCGTGCGCGCGAGGTCGGGACGAGCGAGGTCGTCTCGAAGCTGCGGCCACTGCTCGTGAACGTGATCGTCGCCGACACCGACGAGAGCGCCATCGCCGAGGCCCAGGAATACATGCCGCGCTTCATGGAGGCGCAGGTGAGCCACTACGGCGCGCGGACCGTCGACATCGCCGGCATCCGCGGCTACGAGGCCTGGACGGCGACGTTCGAGGGCTGGAAGCGGCTCTGCGACCCGGCGAACATCCCGGCCTGGACGGAGGCGCAGATCATCGGCTCGCCCGAAACCTGCGCCCGTCGCGTCACGGACTTCGCGACCGCCGGGTTCAACCACATCATCCTGCACACCGTCACGCCCGGCGCCCCACGCGAGGCGCAGCGCCGGTGGGCGGAGCGCTTCGCGACCGAGGTCGCACCGCGATTCGGCTGGAGGGCCGCGGTTCACGGCTGACGAACCGCCGAGCCCGTGCGACAATCGTGCCCGTGGAGCGCATCGCGCGCGGGACGACGGTTCGGGACGAGGTGCACGGTCGCCTGCGCGACGCGATCAACGACGGCTCCTTGCCGGCCGGGACGCCGCTCGTCTCGACCGACCTCGCGACGCGACTCGGTGTCTCCCGAACTCCGGTTCGAGAGGCGATCATGCGGCTGATCCAGGAAGGCCTGGCCGTCGATGCCGGGCCGGGCCAGGTCCGCGTCCGCGCCGCTGACCGCAGCGAGATCGTCGCCTTCTTCGAGATCCGCGCCGCGCTCGAGGAACTGGCGGCTCGAGCAACCGTCGCGCACCGCGACCCGGCCGCACTGGCCGCGATCACCGCCGCCGAAGTCGCCCTCGAGGAGGAGATCGCAGCGGGCGGCGACGCCGCCCGCCAGCAGGCCCTCAACCACACCTTCCACCTCGCCCTCTACGCGGCGAGCGGAAATCCGCTGCTGGCGCGCCTCGTCGAAGGGCTCGAACAGATGACGACCCGCCGCTTCCTGCAGCGGATGTACGAGCACGCGGATCCGCTGATGACCATCCGCGATCACCGCGTGCTCGTCGCCGCGCTGACGACCGGCGACGCTCAGGCGGCCGGTGAGGCCGCGCGCCGCCACGTCGAGGAGGCGGCGACCTACCTGCTCGACCTACTCGATCGCGGCGAGCTGTAGCGAGAGCAGCTGCGCGAGCGCGTCGCGGACGTCGCGCTCGACACCGAGGCGATCCGTGTCCAGACGTCCGGCGACGAAGCCAGTCGTCTCGTCGTCGACGACAGCTCCGGCCAGGGCCAGCGACCGCCGCAGGTCGGTCCGCGCCTGGCGAGCGGCGAACGGCGATGGCGAGACGCCCATCACGGCCGCCCTGCGCCCGGTCAGCACCGAGTCGCCGTACGGGCGCGAGGCCCAGTCGAGCGCGTTCTTGAGGGCGCCGGGGACGCCGAAGTTGTACTCCGGCGTCGAGAGCAAGAGACCGTCGGCCGAGGAGATCGCCTCGCGCAGGGCGATGACGGCGGGGCCCGGCGCGGCCTCGTCATCCTCGTTGAATGCAGGTACGTCGGCGAGGCCGCTGTACAGCACGACATCGACGCCGTCCGGTGCCTGCTCCTGCGCGATGCGCAGGAGCAGAGTGTTGACGGAGTCGCGGCGGAGGGAGCCGGAGAGGGCGAGAACGGTCTTCATGCCTCGTTCCTGACCGCCTCGATGTCGAGCACCAGCCGCACCTTCTCGGCCACTGCCAGAACGCCGTTCGCGAGCGGGGCGTTCCAGGAGATGCCGAACGCCGTCCGGTCGATCACGCCGGACGCACTGATCGCGATGCGCTCGTTGCCGTAGGGATCGGTGACCGTGCCCTCGATCCGTCCGCGCAACTCGACCGGCTGCGAGACGCCGCGCAGTTCGAGGTCGCCGCGGACAATCAGGTCGTCGCCGACCGGGGTGACCGAGGTCGACTGGAAGCGCGCCTCCGGGTGTGCGTCGGCGTCGAAGAAGTCGGCCGACATCAGATGCCCGGACAGCGCCTGGTCGACGGTGCGCAGGCTGCTGATCGCCGCGGTACCCTCGACCGCGGCGACCGAGCCGTCGGACGTGACGACGGCGCCCGCGACCTCGCCGAGGCTACCCCGGAACGTGGCGACGCCGAGGTGCTTGACCTCGAAGCCGACGGACGAGTGCGTGGCGTCGATCGCCCAGGTGGCGCTGGCGATGGCGGTCTCGATGACGGACATGTGCTTCCCCTAACAAGGATTGCACTGACAGTGATTGTCGATGCAATAGTATGTATAGCAGCTACTGGTTGCCACCGCAACCATCGTGTGCGAAACTTCTTACGTGTCCGTGATCCTCGACGTCGAGACGCTTGCCGCCTGGCGCACGGTGCTGCGCGTCCAGGCACGCGTCATCGCCCGTGCCGAGGAGGCTCTGGTCGCGGCCGAACTGCCGCCGCTCGCCTGGTACGACGTGCTGCTGACTCTCTCGGAGGCAGAGGCCGGCGCGCTGCGGATGTACGAGGTCGCCGATGCGATCGTGATGAGCCGCTCGGGCCTGACCCGGCTGATCGACCGCCTCGAGGAGGCGGGACTCACCGAGCGTCGCAACTGCCCGTCCGACCGCCGCGGCAACTTCGTGGCGATCACCGAGCCCGGTCGCGCGATGCTGCGTCGCATCTGGCCGGTCTACGAGGCGGTGATCCGCGCCGAGTTCGGCGAACGGATCGATGACCCGAGGGCCGTCGCTCGCCTGCTGTCGCCGGCCACGTGACGGAGCGGCGACTGCGCCGCGCCCTCGTGGCCGTCACGATGTTCGCCGCGGTGCTTGTCGTCGCGATGGTGGCGATCGTCTTCTACTGGCAGGCCTACCTGCTCGGGCCGTCCGATGAGGCCTTCACGCGCGGGCCGTATCTCGTGCGCGTCGGCGACAGCTCGGCCGAGCTCCACTGGCGCCAGGACAGCTCGGCGCCAGTGGAGCTGATCGCCTGGGCACCGGGCGCCGGACCGTCGATGGCCGTCGACGGACGGTTCACGGCGCTGCGGCCGGGCACGCGCTACTCGTGGACGGCGAGCATCGACGGCGTGGCGCGCGCTGCGGGATCGTTCCGCACCGCTCCGGCGACGCTCGCCGAGCCGATCACCCTGGTCGCGATCGGCGACTACGGTTCAGGCGACGATCACGAGTGGGCGGTAGCGCGCGTCGCTGCCGCCCAGGACCCGTCGCTGACCGTCACCACCGGCGACAACTCCTACCTGAACGCCGCCGGGCCGCTGCTCGACCGCAACATCTTCCGGCCGCTTGCACCCCTGCTCCAGCGGGCGCCGCTCGTGGTCGGGCTCGGTGATCACGACACGTTCCCGCCCGGGCCGAAAGCCCTGCTGGACGCCTTCGACCTGCAGGCCGAACGGCACGTCGCCGCCTACGGCCCGCTCCAGATCATCGTCCTGGGCGTCGACGGCGACGCGACCGGCGTCGCCGAGTTCGCAGCCAAGGCGCTCGCCGAGCCTGGCTTCACCCGGCGTCTCGCCGTCGTGCACCGCCCACTCCAGCCCGGCGATCCCCTGCTCGACGTGTTGCGCGGCCGGGTCGACGCCGTGCTCTCGGGTCACCTCCACCGCTACGAGCGCCGGGTCGTGGACGGCATGCTGACCTTCACGGTGGGAACGAGCGGCATGGGACCCGGCGATCTCGATTTCACCCAGCGGACGGCCGGCGCCGCCGTCTCCCTGCTCGACTACGGCCTCCTGCGAATCGATCTGCGAGCCGACGGGACGACGTACACGTTCATCGACGAGCGGGGCCGCGTCCTCGACCGGCTGGCGGTGCCGTGATCGCGCTGCGGACCGTCTGCCTCGTCGCGGCGGCAACCGCCGCGACGGCCGGCGCCGTGCTCGAACGCCCGGGCGTGTTCGCGATGTTCGGGAGCTGCGGGCTGGTGCTGTTCGTCTGCGGCTCCGGGCTGACCGTCTCCGACGCGATCCCCTGCCGACGCGGCGCGTTCGCGAGCTCACTCGCCTGCACCGTCGCGGGTCCGCTGCTGGTCGTCCGTCCGCCGACGGTCGTCGCCGTCGCGGCCGGGATCGTCGCGGCGCTCGGTCAGCTAGCGGTGCTCGGCGCCGCGATCCGCTCGCGGTCGGCCGGAACGACGTCGGCCGCGACGTAGCGCCCGCTGCCGTTCGTCGCCCTCGGCGCGCCGAGGGCTTTCGCCCGACGGACGAGATCGCGGGCGATCACGACGCGCTGCACCTCGCGCGTCCCGTCGACGGTCTGCAGCATCCGCGCGAGGCCGACGAGCCGCGGCAGCACGGAGACATCCTTCAGCCAGCCGTAGGAGCCGAACAGCTCGGCGCACTCCACTGCCGCCTTCAGCGCCATGTCCGGGCAGAAACGCTTCGCATGGGCGGCTGCAACCGAGCCCTCACGGGTCCCGAGCAGCGCCGCGGCGTGCTGGTAGAGAAGCCGGCCGGCGACGATGTCGGTCTCGATATCGGCGAGCGCGAACTGGACGGCCTGCTGGTCGAGGACGCTGCCGCCGAAGAGCGCACGGTCGCGCGTGTAGGCGAGCGCGGCCTCGAGCGCCTCGACCGCCAGGCCGACGGCGATCGCGGCAATGTCGGTTCGTGCGACGTCGATCGCGCCGAGCGCCGCCTGGAAACCGCTACCGGCCGGCGCCAGGACCTCGTCCGGCTCGATCCGGACGTCGTGCAGTCGCATCTCGCCGATCGGCAGGAACGCCGAGGTCATGGTGTCGTACAGCCGCACCGTCTCGACGCCTTCGCGCGCCGCGTCGAGTACGACCATCGCCACGTCGCTGGTGCCGCGCTCCGTCCCGGTGCGACACGCCACGAGGAACACGTCGGCCTCGCCGCAGAGCGTCACCCACGCCTTGGTGCCGTTGAGGCGGAAGCCGCTGAAGTCCGGCGTCAGGCGGGTCGTGATGGCTGCGGCATCCGAGCCGGCGTGCGGCTCCGTCAACGAGAACCCTCCCAGCGCCTCACCCGAGGTGAGGGCGCGACCCCATCGCCGCCGCACGCCCGGCGCCGCGAACGCGCCGATCGCCGCCGTGACGGCGTTGTGCATGGAGAGCGTGAAGGCGTAGGCGGCGTCGCCGCGACCGAGTTCTTCGAAGACGCGCATGCCGTCGGCGTAGCTCAGCGCCTGACCGCCGATCGAGGCCGGCGCGAACAGGCCGAGGAGTCCGGCGGCCGCAGCCTGCGAGCTCGCGTCGCGAGGGAAGGTCGCCGCAGCGTCCCAGCCGGCGACGCCCGGTCGGACGACGTCGGCGGCGTGGCGGCGGGCCGCTTCGTGCAGGTCGGCTGGAGTGCCCATCATGGTCGTATCGTAGGCGCTACGATCGAGCCTGTGACCCGGTCTCGACGAGCGGTGTTCTTCGATACCCGCCCGATATCATCCGACACGCTCGTCCCCGATGACCCTGCACTCGGGCTGATTGCGATGTCCGGGCCGAACGATCCAGCGCCTTCGATCCGGATCGCGCAGGGCCGGATCGTGGAGCTGGACGGCGTCGCGGAGGCGAACTTCGACCTGATCGACGAGTTCATCGCGCGGCGCGGCCTCGACCTCGACGTCGCCGACGAGGCGATGGCAACGGCCGACCTCGACTACGCGCTGATGCTCGTCGACCCGGGCGTCCCCCGTCGCGACTGCGTGCGTCTCGCCGGCGGGATGTCGCCTGCGAAGCTCGCCCATGTCCTCGCCCTGATGACGCCGGTCGAGCTGATGAGCGCGATGACGAAGATGCGGGTGCGCCGGACACCGTCGATCCAGGCGCACGTCACGAACCGGGTCGATCACCCGCTCCTGATCGCGGCGGACGCGGCCTCGGCGGTCGCGCTCGGCTTTCGCGAGCTGGAGACGACGGTGCCGGTCCTGCGCGACGCGCCGTCGAACGCGCTGGCGTTGCTCGTCGGATCGCAGGTCGCCGGGGCCGGGGCGCTGACGCAATGCTCGGTCGAGGAGCGCACGGAACTCGAACTGGGTCTCCGCGGCCTCACCACGTACGCCGAGACGGTCTCGGTCTACGGCACCGAGCAGGTCTTCGTCGACGGCGACGACACGCCCTGGTCGAAGGCGTTCCTCGCCGCCTGCTACGCCTCGCGCGGCCTGAAGATGCGCTTCACCTCCGGGTCGGGCGCGGAGTGCCTGATGGGCGCCGCCGAGGGACGGTCGATGCTGTACCTGGAATCGCGCTGCGTCGCGCTGTCGCGAGCAGCGGGCGCGCAGGGCGTGCAGAACGGCGGCATCGACGGCGTGTCGGTGACAGCCTCGGTCCAGGACGGCATGCGCGAGGTCCTCGCCGAGAACCTCTGCGTGATGCTGCGCGACCTCGAATCGTGCGCCGGCAACGACACGCTGATGAGCTTCTCCGACATCCGGCGGACGTCGCACACGCTGCCGCTCCTGCTCGCCGGCGCCGATTTCCTCTTCTCGGGCTTCGGTTCGATCCCCGCCTACGACAACGCGTTCGGGCCGTCGAACTTCAACGCCGAGGACCTCGACGACTACCTCGTGCTCCAGCGCGACTGGGGCTTCGAGGGCGGTCTGCGATCACGCTCGGACGAGGACCTGCTGCCGCTCCGGCGTCGCGCCGCCGAGGCGTGCCGCGCCGTCTACGACGAGCTCGGACTGGCCGCGTTCAGCGACGAGGACGTCGAGGCCGTCGTCGTCGCCCACGGCAGCCTCGACCTGCCGCCCCTCGACCCCGGGCTCGTGCCGGCCGCGGGCGACGCGATCATGGCGCGAGGCATCACCGGGCTGCACGTGGTCGATGCGCTCGCGCAGCGCGGCTTCACGATCGAGTCCGAGCGGGTGCTGGCCATGCTGCGGGCGCGGCTCGACGGCGACCACCTGCAGACGGCCGCGATCTACGACACCGAGATGCGCGTGCTCTCGAACCTGACCGACCCGAACGACTACAGCGGCCCGGGCAGCGGCTACCGGATCTCGGCCGACCGTCGCGATCAGATCGGCCGTGTGCGACAGGAGCGGACGCACGCCGACCTCGTCGCGGAGCAGGGGCCGGCGGCCGGCTGTCTGCGCGTGGCGAATGGCCGCCCGGCGCGCGAGCGTCCGCGCCCGGACGAGGTCGTCGTCGGCCTGTCACCGGCGTTCGCCGTGACCGTCTGGCAGACCCTCGGCGGCTGCACCGTCGCGGAGGCGCTGCGGCAGGTGCTGGCCGGTCTCGAGGAGGAGGGCGTGGCCAGCCGCGTCGTACGGGTGCGGCGGTCGATCGACGTTGGCAACATCGGCTGGACGGCGGCGCGCCTGTCGGGCTCCGGCGTCGGCATCGGCCTGCAGGGCAAGGGGACGGCCCTCATCCACCGTGCCGACCTGCCGGTGCTGGCGAACCTGGAGCTGTACTCGAACGCAGCCCTCGTCGGGCCGCCGCTGTACCGCGCGCTCGGTCGCAACGCCGCCCGCCATGCCCGCGGAGCGACGCCAGAGCCGGTGCTCCTGCCCGAGTCCGCGGAGCCGTTCGGGCCCCGCTACCACGCCCGCGTCGTCGCGCTGGTGGCCGAGGAGCGCCGGGCGGTCGAGCCCCTCGATCCGATCGAGGTGGAGCTGACGTGGCCGTGACCGATCCCGCCGCTGACCTGCGGATCACGGCCGAAACGCTGCGCCGCCAGGCGGACCTCGCCGAGGGCGCCGGGAACCCGCAGCTCGCCGAGAACCTGCGACGCGGCGCGGAGCTGACGGCGTTCGCGGACGACGAGCTGCTGCGGTTCTACGACAACCTCCGCCCCGGTCGATCGTCGGCCGCCGAACTCGATCAACTCGCCGCGGACCTCGACGCGCGCGGCGCGCCACGCTGCGCCGCCCTCGTTCGCGAGGCGGGCGGCGCGTACGTCCGGCGCGGCCTGATCTCGTGATCGTCGCCGGCGTCGACGTCGGCAACTCGACGACCGAGATCGCCTTCGCCCGCCTGAGCGAGGGGTCGGCGCCGGCGTTCCTCCTGCTCCTGCGCACCGCGACGACCGGTGCCAAGGGATCGCTCGCAGCGGCAGCGGGCGTTCGCGACCTGCTCGGCCGGGGTGCCGGGCGCCTCGGCGAGCCGGCGACCCGCATCCTCCTCGCTGACCTGCGGCCGGTACGGACGGGGCTCGTGCGCGTCGGCCGCGAGGTCGAGGTCGACCTGGGACCGGTCGCCGTGGCCGTTCCGGGGAGCGCGACGCCGGCCGGCGTCGGCGTCGGTGCCGGCCGGCTGCGGCGGCTGGAGGCGCTGACCGGGCCACCCGACGACGACACCATCGTTGTCGTCGTCGACGAGGACTTCGAGCTCGCCGCCGCCGGCCTGCGTGACGCCATCGCACGTGGCTGGCCGCTGGTGGGCGTGATCGCCCGCGGCGATGACGCCGTGCTGATCGCGAACCGTATCGACCGCGCGCTGCCGATCGTCGACGAGGTCGCCGGGGCCGCTCTGTTGCCGGTCGACGCGCGCGCAGCGATCGAGGTTGCACCAGCCGGTCACCGCGTGACGCACCTCGCCGATCCGCTGCGACTCGCAGTCCTGCTCGAACTCGATGCGGATGGCGGCCGGGCCGCCCGCAACGCGGCGCGAGCGGTATCCGGCGGCCGCTGCGCGATCGTCGTCAGACAGCCATCGGCCCCCGCGGCGCCCGCCGTCCTTGCGCACCCGGTAGCGCCCATCGCGGTCCTCGACCGCTTCGCCGTCCCCCTCCCCCTCCCCCGCGACGACGGCGCCCTGCGCGCCCGGCTCGTCGAACGGCGGCAGGAGGGCGTGGCAACCCTCACGGCCGGGGCTGACGAGGACCTCGCCGGTGCGCTCGGAGCGCTCGTCGTCTGCGATGAGCCGACCGCGGCCCTGGCCGGCGCGGCCACGACACCGGGCGCCGGAGCGGCGCCGTTCGTCCTCGACATCGGCGGCGGCACGATCGACCTGCACCGCGCCGGCGGCTTCGTCACGCTGGCCGGTGCCGGCGACCTCGTTACGTGGCTCTGCGCCGGCGTGCTCGACTGCCCGCAGTCGCTCGCGGAGCGAGCCAAGCGGGGACGTTCGATCCGTCTGGAGACGCCGTTCGTCGTCCACCACGAGGACGGCTCGCGGACCTTCCGCTCGACGCCGGCGCCGCGCGGAACGGTCGGGCGGCTCTGCATCGACGAGACGGTGGGGCCGGTGCCGCTCGACGCGACGCTTGCGCCGGAGATCTGGGGCGAGTTGCGGCGCCGCGCGAAGCGAGACGTCGTCGTGGCGAACACGCTCCGTGCGATCGAACGGGCCGGTGGCGTCCCGCGAGGCGAGTTGGTGCTGCTCGTCGGCGGCTGCGCGGAGGACACGGAGGTCGTCGCCGAGATCTCGGCCGGACTCGCCGATCTCGATATCGCGGTCGCCCGCGGCGACGTGCTCGGCGAGCACGGGCCGCGCGGCGCAGTCGCGGTCGGCCTGGTCCTGACCTTCGCCGGTACCCTTCGCCCGTGAAGCCGATTGCGATCGTCGAGAACGATCCGATGCTGACCGGCACCGGCTGGATCGGCCGGGTGTTGACCCGCCGCGGTCTGCCGTGGCGGGTCATTCGCGCCTTCGCCGACGAGGCCACGACGCTCGACGCGACCGCTCTCGGCGGGCTCGTCGTCCTCGGCGGGCGGCAGAGTGCCTGGCAGGAGGAGAGCAACCCGGAGCTGCGCCACGAGCGCGAGGCGATGGTGGCGTGCGTCGAGCAAGACGTCCCGGTCCTCGGCTGCTGCCTCGGCGGCCAGGTGCTGGCGCGCGCGCTCGGCGCCTCGGTCTGGACGGCGCCGGCGGGCGAGTTCGGCTGGCCGCTCGTCCACCCGACCGGCGCCGCGGCCGGCGACCCGCTGTGGTCGCGGGCGGGGCCCTCCGAGAGCGTGTACCAGTGGCACACCGACATCTTCGATCTGCCCGACGGCGCCATCCGCCTCGCGACGACCGAGGCCGCGCCGGTTCAGGCCTTCCGCTACCGGAGGGCCTGGGGCGTCCAGTTCCACCCCGAGGTCGACCTCGCGGTCTTCGACGACTGGCACGCCAACTTCCCGGACGGCTGTGCCTCGGTCGGCCTCGACGCCGACGAGATGCGCGCCGAGGCGATGCGGCGCGAGACGGACCCGGCACTGTTCGCCGTGCGCCTGATCGAGGGGTTCGCCGATGTCGTCGCGTCAGGCGGCGCTTGACACCCGGCCGGTCCGGCGCAGAATCTCGGCATCGCGATCCTCCCCGGGCAGGGGCTCGTCGCCGGCCGCGCGCCGTTCGAAGCTGACCTCGATCGGGCCGAACGCGAACCCCGGCTCGTCCGGCGCGCGCCACTCCAGCAGGCGCCACGTGCCGATCGGCGTCCGCTCGATGCGGACGACGGGCTCCGTCCGGCGCTCGACCACGAGCAGCGGTACCGCCGCGACGCTCCGGCCGATGCGTCGCGAGCGCAAGGCCTCGACGCTGTAGCGGACTGCGCACAGCGTCCCCTCGAACGCGCGCGGCGCGTCGTCGGGGATCGAGATCTCGAACCGGCGCCAGTTCGCAGCGGCCAGCGCACCCACCTCGATCTCGCCGACGGTGACGATCTCGTCGAGCCAGATCGCCCGGCCGCGGGCGCGCAGGTCGTAGGCCATGGCCACCGAGATTCCGGCCTGCCCCACGATCTGCGGCGCCACGTCGATCCAGACGGCTGCGCAGGCGACCCGCACGAGCACTGGCCGGTCGTCGGGCGGGCCGCTCCGCTCGACGTGACCCGCGACCGACCCGCCGCCCCACGGCTCCGCGACATCGACGTGCAGCCGGAATCCGCGCGCCTCGAGCGGCGGCGCGATACCGCGCCCGACGTGCCCGGGCGGAACGTCAGCGACGACGCGCATCGCGTGCCAGGAACCACGTGTCGAGCCCGGCGACCACCGACTTCTTCGACCACTCGCACGCACACCACGCGCCCTGCTCCGGCTCGGCCAGTCCGAAGGCGAAGATGCCCAGGAGGCCCGCGACTGCGGCCGGGGCGACGGCGTCGACACCGTGGACGAGTAGCCCGGCGGCGTGAGCGCCGGCGAGACAGCCGACCGCGATCAGCCCGCCCCAGCCGGCGACGTCACGGCCGATCCGGAGCGCAGCTGCGATCACGAGCAACGCCGCGAGCGACGTCGGCGCGAGCACACCGACGGCGGCCAGCAGCACGCCGAGGACGAGCGTCCGGCGTCGCGGCGCACCGGTCCAGGTCGGCACCAGCAGCGCGGCGACCGCGCCGATCAGGACCGCCGCGCCAGCCCGCTGGAGGAGGGGATCGTCCGCGCCGAACACCCGCGCCAGCGCCAGCGCCGCGACGGCGATCGGCGCCGCCGCCGTCAGCGCCGCTCCGACGGGACCCGGTGTGCGCGCTGCGCCGGCGGCGGCCATACGCGCCATGGTACGTTCTCGCGCCATGAACAGGCTGGAACATCGCCGTGCGCTCGTGACGGGCGGCACCTCCGGGATCGGCGCCGCGGCGGTCCGACGACTCGTCGCGGAGGGCGCCCGGGTCGCGTTCACGGGGCGCGACCCGCAGCGCGCCGGCGGCATCGCCGAGGAGACGGGCGCGACGTTCATCACCGCCGACGTCCGCGACCCGGCCGCGATCCGCCGCTCGGTGGCCGCTGCCGTCGACGCGCTCGGCGGCCTCGACATCCTCGTGCCGAACGCCGGCGTCCTGCACCACGGGCCGCTCGGCGAGACGACCGACGCGGCGTGGGACGCCCTCCTCGAGACGAACCTGCTGGCACCGATCCTCTACGTGCAGGCAGCCCTCCCGCACCTCGGCGCCGGTTCGTCAGTGGTGCTGATCGGCTCCGACGGCTCCGTCTGGGGGGAAATCGAGATCGCCGCCTACTGCGTCACGAAACGCGCCGTCCACATGCTCACGAGAATGCTCGCGGTCGAACTCGGGCCGCGCGGCATCCGCGTCAACGCCGTCTGCCCCGGCGATACCGCCCCCGGCATGGTCACCGGCGTCGGTGACCGCGCCGCCTTGCCGGACGTCTCGACCTGGACGAAACCGCCGACCGGCATCACCGTCCACGCCGACGAGATCGCGGCCGCGATCGCCTTCCTCGTCTCGGACGACGCGCGCTCCACGAACGGTACGGAGCTGCTGATCGACGGCGGCATGAAGGCGGCGCTGCGCGCGAACACGGTCTGGGCGGAGGCGTCGCGATGAAGGGGGCCTTCGTCACCGGCGGCACCGCCGGCATCGGCAGAGCGTGCGTGGAGCGCCTCGCCGCAGACGGCTACGGCGTCTGCTTCACCGGGCGCGACGCCGACCGCGGTGCCGCCGTTGCAGCGGCGACCGGTGCGACCTTCATCGCGGCCGACGCCCGCGATCGCGCGGCGAGCGACGCGGCCGTCGAGCGCGCCGTGGCGATCCTCGGACGCCTCGATGCCGTCGTCGTGAATGCCGGGCATCTGGTTCACGGGCCGATCGCCGAGGCATCGGAGGAGGTCCTCCGCAACCTGTTCGAGGTGCACCTGACGAACCCGTTCCGCACCGGCCGCGCGGCGATCGCGGCGCTGCGAGCCGCAGGCGGAGGCTCGATCGTCGTCATCTCCAGCGAGTGCGCGATTCGTGGCTCGCACCGCCTGCCCGCCTACTCCGTGGCGAAGGCCGGCTCCGCGATGCTGGCCGAGCTGTTCGGGGCCGAGCTCGCTCGCGACGGCATCCGCGCCAACGCGCTCTGCCCGACGAACACCCTGCCCGGCATGGCCGGCGACGACCCAGCCACGTGGAAGCCGACCCGCAGCGGCACGTTCCCGAGCGGCGCCGACATCGCCAACGCCGTCGCCTGGCTGTGCAGCGACGAGGCACGGCACGTCTCGGGCGCGACGATCCGGATCGACGGTGCGAACGGCGCCGCGATGATCCTGCCGCCAGCCAGCTGATGGCGGCCCTGCTCGCCGGGCGCCGCGCGCTCGTCACCGGCGCGGGGCGAGGCATCGGCCTGGCGACGGTCGAGCGCTTCCGCGCCGAGGGCGCGACGGCGATCGGCTGCGACCTCGACGGCGCCGAGCTGCACTGCGACGTGACGGACGAGGCGGCCGTCACTGCCGTCTTCGAGGCGGCGGCCGCCCGCCTGGGCGGCCTCGACACGGTCGTCGCGAACGCCGGCATCGTCCGCACGCGGGCGCTGGCCGACGAAACGCTGGCCGACTTCCGCCGCGTCCTCGACGTCAACCTCGTCGGCGTCTTCCTGACGATGCGGGAGGCGGCGCGGCGCCTGGAGCAGGGCGGTGTGATCCTCGCGACGGCCTCGCAGGCCGGGCGCCACGGCTTTGCGGAGCTCGGCGCCTACTGCGCGTCGAAGTTCGCCGTCGTCGGGCTGGTGGAGACGCTCGCGAAGGAACTCGCGCCGCGCCGCATCCGTGTCGCCTGCGTCGCGCCAGCGATCGTCGACACGCAGATGCAGGACGCCCTGCAGGAGGGCTACGCGCTGGAGCGCGGCACGACACGCGAGCGGGTGCGCGACGGCATCATGCGGACGGTGCCGACGGGCGTGGCGGCGACACCGGACGAGGTCGCCCGCGTGTTCGCCTTCCTCGCCTCGGACCTGGCGAGCTACATCTCCGGCGCGACGATCGCGGTCGACGCCGGCGAGTGTACGTAGCCGACCTCACCCTCGCACTCGACGACCAGCGGTATCTCCCCGAGCGCGGCCAGCCGCTCGAAGGCGTCATGCTCGAGCTCGAGGATCGGACAGGAGATGCCGTACAGCTCGACCGCGGCCATCGCGCCGACGAGGAGGATCAGGTCGGTCGAGCGCGTGACGACGGCGACGGGGCCGGCGCCGTTTCGCACCGTCTCGGCGAGGACGACGGCGGCCGACGACGACCCGCGCCCGTGCGGCATGACGAGCACGCGGCCGGCGACCGTGGTGCCGTGCCGTTCGTGGTGGCCGTCGATGATGCGGCCGTCCTTCCAGTCGACGCCGCCCCAGAAGGAGAGCGGGCCGATCGGCAGGGCGACACCCGCGCCGCGCCCCGGGTGGAGCGCGCGGCCGGTGGCGATCGCCTCAGCGCCAGATGCCGTCATCGCGCACCACCTCTCCCGCGATCGCACTGGCGACGCACTCCTCGAGACCGCCGAAGGCGACATCGACACCGACGTTGCCCGGCCCGTAGTACGCCCACTTCGCGCTCGACGTCATCACGAGCCCGCGGATCTCGCGGATCAGCGGCGTCACGTACGTACAGGTGTCGGTGACGATCACGACGCCCGCAGCGCGCAGCGCGGCGGCCTCTCCGGTCGGGTCGAGCTCGCTGAGGATGTCGCGGGCGGTGTTGACGTAGAGCGGGGTGCGGACGCGAGCGCCGTCGAGGGCCGCGAGAATGCGGCGCAGCTCGTCCCGTGAGGCGTGCGGGGTGCCGACGCAGACGGCCTGCAGCGCCGCTCCGGCGCCGGCGGTGCCGAGGCTGTCGCGCGCGGAGCGCAGCCGATCCGCGCTGACGACGACGGTGCGATCGGGCGCGCCACCCTGGAGCGCCGCCTCCAGCGTCGGTGCCTCGGGGGTCGAGCCGACGGCGTGGAACAGCGCGACCGCGCCGCTCGAGGCCGCGGCGGCGCCGATCGCCTTCAGACGGTCCTCGTGCGTCCGGGGCGACAGGCCGACGATGACGGGGATGTCCTCGCCGGTCTCCGAGCCGACGATCAGCCCGAGCACCGGGTAGAGGACGTCGCTCGCGAGCAGCGCCGCGGAGAGCGCGGAAACGTCGAAGACCACGCGCGCGCGGCGGTTCTCCGTCCGGTGCAGCCCGGCGTCCGGCACACGCCCGGTGATGGCGGCGGAGATGTCGATGAAGTCGCCGTAGCGATTGGTGCGTGCGCCGAGAACCGAGTTGCAGAAGACGATCGCGTTCGACTCCGCCCACGCCACCTGTTCGCCGAGCCCGGGGCGCTGGAACGCGAGCTGGTACGGCGCGCAGGTGAACGTCGGCCGGCCGCCGAGGGTCACGTACGCCTGCATCTGGCGGCGAGCGGCGTCGGTCGTCGCCGCGTCGAACTGCGAGAGCTCGGGGTGAAGGAGATCGATCAGGCCGATGTTGAGCGTCGTCGGCACGCGCACCCGGCCGCCCAACTCGACCATCCGCTCGCCGAAGTCGAGGCCGGCCTGGCCGTAGTAGACGACGCTATCGATGTGGGCGCCCGTGATCTCGAGCAGCCGGGGCGCGCGCGTCGCGCGCGCGACGCCCGTAACCATGCGCATGGCGAGGGCGATCGCCGGCCCGTCGTCGCCGGACAGCATCGATTGCTCGGCGTCCGTGAGGGCGAGGTCAGCGCTCATCGAGTGGATTCTCCCAGCGAACGCGCGACGGTGCGGCAAAGCCGTGTGCGATGATCTCGCGCCGATGAGACTCGACGGACGCGTCGCCTGGATCACGGGCTCCTCCTCCGGCAACGGTCGTGCGATGGCGCTGCGATTCGCCGCCGAGGGCGCGGCGGTGCTCTGCTCCGACGTGAGGCCAGATCCCGACCCGCGCGGCTTCGACGACGCCGTGCCGACGCACGAGCGGATCGTCGCCTCCGGCGGCCGCGCCGCCTACGTGCACTGCGACGTCAGCAGCGACGAGCAGATCACCGCGGCAGTCGCCGCAGCCGTAAGGGAGTTCGGCCGGCTCGACATCGCCGTCGCCAACGCCGGCATCGCGCCGCTCCGGCACGACCTCGTCGACGAGCCGTTCGACAGCTACGCGCGGGTCGTCGAGGTCAACCAGCACGGCGTCTGGCGCACCTGCCGGGCGGCGGCACGGCAGCTGATCGAGCAGGGCGAGGGCGGGCGGATCATCGTCCTCAGCTCGATTGCGGGGCTCGCCGGCATCGAGGCCGCGCCGGACTACGTGATGGCGAAGCACGCCGTGATGGGGCTGGTGCGGGTACTCGCGCGGCAGGTCGGCCCGCACTCGATCACCGTCAACGCGATCAACCCCGGCTACATCCGCACCGTCATGAACCGCGAGTCGCTGGAGGACCCCGAGCGCGTCGCCCACCTGACCGGGCTCGGCGCGTTGCCGCGCCTCGGCGAGCCATCGGACGTGGCCGGCGCAGCTGCCTTCCTCGCGTCCGACGACGCCGCCTGGGTGACGGGCATCGCACTTCCCGTCGACGGCGGCTTCACCGCCCGGTGACGATCGCGTCCGAACGCCTCGCCGCGATCGAGCGCGGCTTCTCCGGCCGCATCGGCTGGCACGCCGTCCACGTCGAGGACGGACGCACGATCTCGAACCGGGCGGACGAGCGATTCGGCACCGCGAGCGTGATCAAGGTCGCGCTGGTCGCGTACGCGCTCCACCTGGTCGCACACGGCGATGCGTCGCTCGACGAGGAGATCGGCATCCCGACGCGTGGCGAGCGCGTCACCGGCGGCGGCATCCTGAAGCACCTCGACGCCGACCGCTTCACGCTCCGCGACCTCTGCGAGCTGACGATCGTCGTCTCCGACAACGCGGCGACGAACGCCGTGCTCGAGCGCTGTGGCGGCGCCGAGCCGCTGAACGCGTGGATCGACGCGCTCGGCTACCCGGAGACGCGCCTGCCCGGCCCGGTCGACTTCGCCCGCATCACGAACGATGTCGACGGCGCAATCGGCGTCTCGACCCCGCGCGAGACGACCGATCTCCTGCGCCGGATCGTCCGCGGCGACCTCCCGCTCGCGGCCGAACTGGAGGGGATGCTCCGCCGCCAGCACTACCGCGACCAGATCGCGCGCGGCCTCGGTGACAACCCCTACGACCAGTGGCATCCGGGCCGCGATCCCGAGCTGGTCGTCGGCAACAAGACCGGCGAACTGGACGGCATTCGCAACGACGCGGCGATCGTCCGCCGCCGTGGCCACGGCACGGTCTGCGTCTCGGTGTACACGAACGAGGGCGCCGACCTGGCGGAGACGATCGACAACGAGGGCAACCTCGCGGTCGCGGCGACCGGGGCCGCGATCTGCGCCGAGCTGTTGGGGCTGCCGATCTGACGCAGGAGTGGAAGATCCGCGGCGCGCTGGCGCTGATCGTCCTCTACTTCGGCACCAGCTTCACGGCCTACGAGGCTGCCGTCGGCTCGTTCGGCATCGCCACCACCAACGCGATCCGGTTCACGCTCGCCGCCGCGCTGCTGATCGTCATCGCCCGTGGCCGCCTGGCGAGCGTCCGCGCCAATCGGGGACCGTTGCTGTTTGCCGGCGCGTACGGCGTCGGCCTGATGGCGCTGCTGATGGCGTACGGCGTCGACCGCTCCTCGCCCACCCTGACCGTGCTGGTGTTCGCGCTGGAGGGGCCGGGGATCGCCGCCGCCGCGGCGTTCGTCGCCCGCGAACGTCCGGGCAGGGCGGCGCTGGCGGCGCTCGCGATCGGTTTCGGAGGCAGCGCCGTCGCCTCGGGCGCGCTGACCGAGCCGCTGGCGTCCGTGCCGATCCTGGCCGTCACGGCCATGGTCGCCGGCGTCGCCGTCTTCTCGGTGTACGCCGCCCGGATCCGCCAGATCGCGCCCGGCGCGGACAGCCTGGCCGTCGCCGCGGTCGTCCAGATCGGCGCTGCCGCCATCGCTGTGCCGGCGATGGTCCTGGATGTCGCCGACCGCGGCATACTCCGCGGCGAGGTCACCGCTGGCGCGGTGACCGGGGCGATCGTGATCGGAGCCGGCTCGGCGATCGGCTACTGGCTGATGTCCAGCGTCCTCGCAAGGGCGCCCGCCAGCCGTCTCGCCGTCTCGATGTACCTGCTGCCGGTGGTCGGCGTCGCGACCGCGTGGATCGTGCTCGGCGACGCGCCCTACGCGCGCCACGTCGTCGGCGGCGCGCTGATCCTCGTCGCCGTGCTGCTGAGCGAGCGGGTGGCGGCGCGGCCGTAGCCGCGCCGCCACCCCGTCGATCAGGTGCGAACCGTCACCGCCTGGAGCTTCGAGTTCTGCGCCGTCGCGTTGATGCGACCGGCGGCGGGGAACTCGGAGAAGAAGAAGCTGGCATCGGCCAGCCCACGCAACTGGATCACCGTCGGGGCGTTCACCTCGACCATCCGGCTGATCTCGACGACCCGCTTGCCGAACGTGATCGGGACGATGAAGATCAACTGGCCGGCCTCGGCCTCGCACGTCTGGGTGATCGACTCCGCCAGGGTCGCACCGACGTACAGGTGGGCCTCGGCGACGATCCACGGCTGCAGGGCGATCGCTGGATCGATGGTGGCATTGGTCGGATCACTCCCGTCGTACGTGCACGTGACGGGCATCCGGGCCTGGATCAGGTACTTCCCGGCCTCGGGAAGATTCAGCGTGACGAGCGTCTGCTCGGTCAGCGTCTCGATGCTGACGTCACCCGCCGCCTGACCCGCCTCGAGATACTTGCCGCCGGCGGCGGCGATCAGCTGCGCCGCCGACAGGCCGCCGAGCGTCGACGCATCATCGAGATCCGCCCGGAACGTCGCATTGACGTCAGCGGCGGCGACGTGGCCGTCGCGGATCTTCGCCGACGTAACGGCGGCGTTCTTGATGTCGGCGGCCTTGACCTCGCCGTTCCTGATCGAACTCGAGCGCACCGAGTTCTTCGCCGCGACCGCGGCGTACGAGACGCCGCCAAGCGCGACGAACAGCGCGAGGCTCGCAACGAGGTTTGCGTAGCTCAGGCGCTTCCTGATGCTCTTCGACATGACATCCTCCGATCCGGGGTTCCTGGGAAGGCTACTCGGTGGCCTTCTGGAGGAACAACCCGGACGCGGAGGAGTCCTTACGGCCCCGTCGCGAAGATCGGCGATGCCTACGGGACGAGCAGGAAGAACGAGTTCGTGCGGGGCCCGAACGCCGAGTCATAGACGATGACCGTCGCGGCACCCGCCGCGCAGAACGTCGGCGGACTGTCGAAGCGGACCTCGAAACGCGTCGTTCCGAGTTCACCGCCCGGCGTGTTGAGCGTGTTCTGGATCGGGACGATCAGCGACGTTTCCCCGATCCCGAGCGATGGATCGAAGGCAACGCAGAACACGTTCGCCGCCGGCTTGTTGACGCTGACGATCCCCTTCGCGAGCGAAGCCGACCCATCGGCGCCGCTGATCAGGCCGTACGCCCGCAGGCCGGCAACGCCGGCAGCCAGGTCCGAGCGTGCGACCGACGCGTCAGCGATATCCGCCGACCCGACGTTCCCGTCGCGGATCTTCGCGGCCGTGACCGCGTTGTTCGCCAGGTCGAGGTTCTTGACCTGGCCGTTCTTGATCGAGGTCGAGATGACCGAGTTCTTCGCCGCCGCGGCGTACCCCACGCCGCCGAGCGCGATGAACACCGCGGCGCTCGCCATGACGTTGGCGTAGCTCAGGCGTTTCCTCATCCTTGTGAGCACGTCGTTCCTCCTGTTTCGACGCTTCCTACGGAAGGCTTCCTAAGCCTACCCGCCGGCTACCGGGTTCGACCCGAGTCCTTACCGCGTCGCAACGAATCCGTGATCTACCGCGGATCGAGTCGTGACACCGGCGGGCTACGGTCACCGTGGATGACGCAAACGGGGCACATCCGACGCGCGCTCGCCAGCGACACCCTCCTCGTCACGATGGAGTCGGCGGCGACACGCGTGATCGCGGGCACCTGACCTGCGAGGGGGGAAGGCGCGGCGTTCCGGCTGGGGGAGCCGGGGCGCCGCGTCCGCTCGTCGCTACGCGCCCGTGCGCCGCAGCGCCGCCTGCACGACCTCCTCGAGACGGTGCAGCTGACCGCGCCGCGCGAGCTCCCGCCGGGCCGCGGCACGCACGCGCGATGCGTAGGCGAGGTCGCGTACGCCGACCCGCAGCTGCGCCTCGGCAGCCTCGGGCGCCGAGGTGCGCTCGTCAGCATCGTCACCGAGGACGCCGCCGAGGTCCGCGACGCGCGCGGCCACCTGCTCGGCGGCGAGGCGCAGCGCGGCGACCTCGTCCGGCTTGAGACCGGGATCGACGATCTCGACGACGCCGGCGCGGCCGAGCCGGGCCGGCACGCCGACATACGTGTTCCTGATGCCGAACTGGCCGCGGCACATCGCGCAGACCGGATGCACCGAGCGCTCGTCACACACGATCGCCCGCACGAGGTCGAGGATCGCGGCACTCGGCGCCCACCAGGCCGAGCCGCGCTCGAGGAGCCGGACGATCTCGGCGCCGCCGTCGCGCGTGCGCTGCACGAGCGCCTCGATCTCGGCCGCGGGCAGCAACTCGGGCAGTGGCTTGCCGTCGACCGTGCAGAGGCGCGGGACCGGCACCATCGTCTCGCCGTGCGAGCCAAGGGTGAGCGCCACCACGCTGGTCGGCGCAACGCCGAGGCGTTCCGCGATGAACGCGCGAAACCGCGCCGAGTCGAGCGTGCCGGCCATCCCGATCACCCGCGTCGCAGGGAAGCCGAGCACCCGCTGAGCGAGGGACGTCATCTCGTCGAGTGGGTTCGTGACGACGATCACGACGCTGTCGGGCGCCCGGTCACGGATCTGCCGGCAGCAGTCGACGACGATGCGGCCGTTGTCGGCGAGGAGATCGGCCCGGCTCTGGCCGGGACCGCGAGGCAGACCGGCGGTCATGACGACGACGGCGGCTCCCTCGATCCCCTCCCAGCCGGCCACCACGCGGGCATCCGAGCCGAGCGAGGGGAGCGCCTGCCCGATGTCGAGCGCCATCGCCCGGGCGACACCCTCGCGCACGTCGACGATGCCGATACGCGAGGCGAGGTGCGCCTCGCCGATCCGCATCGCCGTCGAGGAGCCGACCATGCCGGCACCGATCACGCCGACGACCGTCACCGGCTGCGGCCCTCGCCGTCGATGCCGAGCCGCAGGAACACGAGCCGGCAGACGCGCTCCACGATCCGCGGCGAGGCGTGCGCCGGATAACGCTCCCACAGCATCCGACGGACGATTCCGCGCACACGAGACTGCTCCGCGAGCCGGGCCGAACGAGCCGGGTCGAGGAGCGAGTTCGCCATCAGGAGCGGCCGGCGGCCTCGATCGCCGCCACGGCGGACAGGCGCGCGGCCTCGATCTCGGAGTCGTTCCCCGCCGCGAAGTAGCGCCCGAAACGGCCGACGTTCGAGACGTAGACCTGCGAGATCGGTGCCGCCTTCTCAGCCTCGTTCGCCGCCAGGGTGATGTAGGCGGCCGGCTCGACCTCCATGATCAGCAGCGTCTGCCCGGGGACGAGCAGGGAGCCGCGGCGCATCTTGTTGATCAGCTGCGCCTGAAACGGGTCGACGTTGGTGATCACCTGCTGCGAGGCGATCGTCGGGCGGACGCGGTCGTTCTCGGACAGCCCGGTGACGGCGAAGATCGCGTCGGCGGCCGCCTTCACCTCGGACTGGCTCCACGAGTGCAGTTCGAGCAGGCCGAACTCCCGCTCGATGTACTGCGTCGCCGGCTGGACATCGGCCGCCTTCAGGGCGACGTCCATCAGCCGGAAGGCCTCGTTGGCCGGGGCGACCTCGATCCACAGCTCTGCCATGCCCGCCACGGGCGGCGACCCCTGCACCGTCGCGCCGACGTAGGCGGCGAACTCCGGCTGCATCGAATCGATGTAGGCGTAGGCGCGCATCGAGAACGGGGTTGTGCTGCTCATCGGGCGATGACCTCCTCGATCGCCTCACGCACGATCGTCTCGATGTCGGGTGTCGTACCGGGGCGGAAGGCGGGTTGCGGAGAGACGGACTGGCCGGCGGTCGCCATCAGGGCGGCCTGCGCGACGGGGAGCGGTGGGAGAGCGAGATGGGCGGTCGCGCTCGCGGTGGCCGGACTGGTGCCAGGCACCTCCACGGACACCTGCGGTGAGGCCGATCTGGTGCCAGGCACCTCCACGGACACCTGCGGTGTCGCTCCGGAGCCAGGCACCACATCGGCCACCCCCGACTCCCGCCAGTTGCGCTGCACGACCCCGACGCGCTTGCGGTTGATCAGGTGCTGCGGCCCGATGTTGTCGGACGAGATGGCGCCGCCGATCGTGCCGGTACCGAGCGTGAACGACGGGACGAAGCCCGTGGTGAAGCCCATCGCGCCGAACAGCGTCGGGCTGTTGACGCAGATCCGGTAGGCCGGGACGCGGGTGTACCGCGCGATCATCGCCTGATCCTCGGCCCAGATCGCGGCCGTGTGGCCGTCGCCGCCGTAGCGGAGCAACGCCGTCGCGGTCGCGAGGCCGTCCTCGGCCGTCGCCACCGGATACCACTTCAGCACCGGACAGAGCAGCTCGTGCGAGAGCGCATGCTCCCGGCCGACGCCGGCCGGCCGCACGACGAGCGCCCGCGTTCCCGGCGGAACGCTCAGCCCTGCCAGCTCGGCGATGCGCGTCGCGTACTGCCCGACGGTCTCGACGTTGAACGCCGTGCCGGGCCCGCCAGGGAAGAGCAGACGTGACAACTGCTCCTGTTCTGATTCAGTGCAGAAGTACGCGCCACGAGCTGCGAACTCGGTCTCGAGCTGCGACGAGATCGGCGAACAGCAGATCACGGCCTGCTCGGACGCGCAGGCCGTCCCGTTGTCGAACGTCTTCGAGGCGAGGATCCCCGCGGCCGCCTCGCCGAGGTCGGCGCAGGAGCGGTGCACCCACGACGGCGAGTTGCCCGGGCCGACGGCGTACGTCGGCTTGCCCGACGAGTAGGCGGCGAGGACCATCGGCCGCGACCCCGTCGCCAGGATCAGATCGGTGCGGTAGTGCCCCATCAAGGCCTGCGTCCCCTCGAGCGAGACCTCCGTCATCGCCGTGATCAGGTTCGGCGGCGCGCCGGCGCGCGTCGCAGCCTCGTCGAGCAGCCGCGCAGTCGTCACGATCGTCTCGACGGCGCGGGGATGCGGCGCGTTGACCACGGCGTTGCGGGCGCGGACGCACGCGATCCCGTAGAACAGTGTGGTCGCCGTCGGGTTCGTGACCGGCACGAGCCCGGCGACGACGCCGACCGGCTCCGCGATCTCAGTCACGCCGCGGGCGGGGTCGCTGGCGATGACCCCGACCGTCGGGATGTGGCGGATGCCGTCGAGGTAGCGACGGGTGCAGAAGATGTTCTTGAACGTCTTGTGGTCGGCGCGCCCGTAGCCCGTCTCGCGGTGCGCCAGTTCGGCGAGTTCGCGGGCTGCGTTGTGCCCGGCGTCGGCCATCGCCTGGGTGACGCGGTCGACGTCGGCCTGGGTCGCCTCGGCCCACGCCAGCGCGGCGGAGTGCGCCTGGATCGCGAGCTCGCCGGCCTCGGCGATCGATCGCTGGACGTCGGCCATTGCTCAGACTCCGATCGGCACGGGCGTTCGTGCGGTGTTGACGTGTTCGAGACAGGCGGCGAGATCGCGGCCAGCCAGCCCGAGCCGGGCCAGGGTGCGGCCGTGGCGTCGGAAGTCGACCTGCAGCATCGCCGCGGCGAGGTCGATGATCGCGTCGGTCATCGGCGTCCGCACGCCGGCGAGCCGGCCCAGTTCGGCGAGTGGCACCAGCGAGTTCGGCACCTCATCGTTGACGAACCCGAGCGCGAGCAGCGTCTGCGGCGCTCCGAAACCGGCGTACGATGGATTCGACGCCACGGTGTCGCGGATCGAGGCCGATGCCTGGCCGAAACAGGCCAGCGACCACTCCCTGAACGACAGCACGGTACGCAGCCCGAACGCCTTGCCGACGGCGACGCGTTCCGCGTCGAGCGGCTCCATCACGAGGTTCGCGAGCGTGGGGTTGACCTGGTCGCGGTAGTAGACGAGCGGCTGGCCAGCCGCAGCCAGCTCCGTCGCGTACGAGTTGAGGAGCATCGCCGCCGGATGCACGACGCCGCCGACGTTGTTGATCGAGGTGTCGAGGACGTTCTCGGCCTCCGCCACCTGCGGGTAGAGCTGCCGCAGGACCTGGAGCAGCGCGCCGTTGTCGGTTGCGGGGAAGGCGGCAGCGCGGATCTGGTCCTTCTCGACCAGGATCTCGATGCGCCCGGGTCCGCGGCCGGCGGGCGTGTAGACGGCGGTCTCGGTCTCGCCGACGACGACTCGGGCCGAGCAGCAGTGCGAGCGGAGGACCGCGGCGAACTCGAGGGCACCGCCGGTGCGTCCGGGCGACAGGACGACCACCTGGCCGTCGGCGAGAACGGCGGCGAGCAGCGCGGCGTAGGCCGCGTGCTCCGTCGCGTGGCAGCAGAGCAGGATCAGATCACGGCCCCGAATGGCCGCGTCGAGGCTCTGCACGATCTGCGGCCGGCCCGTCCCGAGTCCGACCAGTTCGACGCCGTTCGCGAAGGGCGCCAGCGCGGCCGAGCGGGGCGACGTCCAGGCGACGTCGAAGCCGAGCAGCGCCAGGTGGCCGGCACTGGCGGCGGCAACGCCCTCGTCACCGATGACGGCGACACGGACGCGGCCGGCGCCTGGGCGTGGAGCGTTGGGGCCTGGCCCCAACGCTCCACCGATCTCCCGTTCGATCGCAGCCGCCAGCGGATCGCTCCCCCTGCCGGTGGGCGGAGGGGCGACCGCTGCGCCGCCGACTTCGGCGGCGATGGCTGCGGCGAGATCGGACACCCGTCAGATCAACCGATCGCGGCGGGTTCCACCGAGGGCGGCAGGATCGCTTCGACGTCCTCGTGCGGGCGCGGGATGACGTGCGCGGAGACCAACTCGCCGACCTTCGCG
This sequence comes from Actinomycetota bacterium, assembly GCA_009885805.1. Classification (GTDB taxonomy): domain Bacteria; phylum Actinomycetota; class Thermoleophilia; order Gaiellales; family F1-60-MAGs149; genus VFJZ01. The sequence continues at coordinate 89,203 of VFJZ01000003.1, read as the reverse complement.
GCAGCCTCGGCGCCCGCGTCGGTGGCGGCGCGGACGGCGCCGACGTCACCACGGACGATGACGGTGACGAGACCGCCACCGACGTGCTCCTTCGAGATCAGGCGGACGTTCGCCGCCTTCAGCATCGCGTCGGCCGCCTCGATGGCGCCGACGAGGCCGCGCGTCTCGACCATGCCGAGCGCCTGCAGGCTGTCCGCTGCGAAGCGGGTGCTTCTGGCCATGCTTCCTCCTCAGTCCTTGCGGTACGTTGTCTCGCCGCCGATGGCGACCGAATCGAGAATCCCGATGATGGCGGCGTCCGTCGGGGCATCCTTCGTGCGGTCCGTCGCCCGCGCGGCCGAGCCACGCGCGACGAGGACGATCTCGTGCTCGCCGGCGCCGACCGTGTCGACGGCGACGTAGCGGTCCCCCTCACCGAGGCCGTCCGCACCGCACGGCACCAGGATCAGGAGCTTCGCGGCGCGGAGACCGTCGTCCTTGACGGTCGCCATCGCCTGCCCCACGACGCGGGCAAGCTCCATTACGACACCTCCATGTAGCGGGTCTTCTCCCACTCGGTAACCTGCTGGCCGAACTCGTCCACCTCGTTCTGGAGGAGCGAGACGACGTTGTTCGCGTACACGTCGCCGAAGGCCCGGCGCATCAGCCCGCCGGCCTGGAAACAGCCGATCGCGTCCTGCAGCGTCCGTGGCATCTTCGGCCGGTCCTGGGGCGCGTAGGCGTTGCCCTCACACATCGGCGGCAGCTCATGAGCCGTGTCGAGCCCGTCGCAGATCGCCGCCAGCTGACCGGCGATCAGCAGGTGCGGATTCGCGTCGGCCGACCCGGTGCGGACCTCGATGCGCGTCGCCGTGCCGTGGTCGGTGACGCAGCGGATCGCGACGCCGCGGTTGTCCCCGCCCCAGTTGACGTGGGTCGGCGCGAACGAGTGGTCCTCGAAGCGCTTGTAGGCGTTGATGGTCGGCGATGCGACCGCTGACAGCTCGGGCTGGTGGACGAGCAGCCCGGCGACGCAGCGACGCATCAGTGAGTTGCGCGCGAAGCCCGAGTCGAGGTCGTTGGTCGCGAAGACGTTCGCTCCGGACGAGTCCCACAGCGACACGTGCAGGTGCGTGCCGTTGCCCGAGAAGCCCTTGAACGGCTTCGACATGAACGTCGCCCGCGTCCCGTGCTGGCGGGCGATCTCCTTGACGGCGTACTTCAGCAGCGACGTGTTGTCGGCGACCTCGAGCGGCGAGCCGTACTTGACGTTGATCTCGACCTGCGCCGGGCCGTACTCCGTGTTCGACGCCTCGACGACGATGCCGAACGCCTCCAGCTTGCGGCGGACGTCGACCATGACGTGCTCCAGTTCGGCGCCCTTCGTGATCGAGTAGCACTGGATGTCGGGGTAGAGCGGCGTCCAACTCTCGTCGCACAGATAGAACTCGAGCTCGGTCGCGACCCGGACCGTGTAGCCACGTTCGGCGAGCATCCGCTCCGCCGTCCGCAGGATGTGACGCGGGTCGAGCGGCACCGGCGTGGCGTCATGCACGTCGGTCGCGTCGCACATCACGAGGCCCGTGCCGTCACGCCACGTCAGCATCCGGAACGTCGACGGATCGGGCCGGCAGATCATGTCGGGGAAGCCGGTCTCGGCGTTCGCGAAGTCGAGCTCGAAGATGCCGCACAGCGGATCCCAGCTGAAAGCGGCGTTGGCGAGCGAGAAGCCGCCACGCGCGACGTTCGCGAACTGACTGGACGGCACGCGCTTGCCGCGCAGCGCTCCCCACGAGTCGGGAAACGCGCACTCGACCGTGTGGACGTCATGCTCGCTCACGAGCTCCGCGGCCCGCACCGCCGCGGCGTCGTCGTACTTCATCTGCCACCTCCGAACAGCTCGGGTCCAACGGTCCACTCGACGCCGGCGAGCGGGACGCCCGCGAAGGCCGAGGCCTCGAGCGATGTCGCCCTGAGATCCTCCGGCTCGAGGTTGTGCACGTTCTTCTTGCCGACCGACTTGGCGACGCCGGTCAGCTCCATCATCGTTGCACGCAGGAAGTTGGCGACTCGGCGGCCGCCCTCCTCGGGGTCGAGACGCGCCTCGAGCACCGGGTCCTGAGTCGTGATACCGACCGGACAACGGCCGGTGTGGCAGTGGTGGCACGCGCCGGGCGCGGTGCCGAGCGCCGCGTAGTCGTCCTCGTACTGGATCGAGTTGCAGCCGAGTGCCATCAGCGCCGACGTGCCGATCGCGACCGCGTCTGCGCCGAGCGCGAGGCACTTCGCCACGTCGACGCCGTTGCGAATGCCACCGGACACGACCAGCTGCACCTTGCCGCTCATGCCGAGATCCTCGATCGCGCGTCGCGCCGTCCGGATCGACGCGATCAGCGGGATGCCGCAGTTGTCGAGCTGGTACTCCGGCGCGGCCGCGGTCGCGCCCTCGGCGCCGTCGAGGAGGATCGCATCGCAGCCCGTCTTGACGGCGATCTTGATGTCGAACTCGACCCGGCAGGCAGCCAGCTTGAGGAAGATCGGCACCTGGTAGTCGGTCGCCTCGCGCAACTCCTCCAGCTTGACCTGCAGGTCGTCCGCACCGAGGAAGTCGGGGTGGCGGACGCAGGAGCGCTGGTCGACGCCAGGCGGCAGCGACCGCATCTTCGCGACCTTCTCGGAGATCTTCATGCCGAGCAAGAGCCCGCCGGTGCCCGGCTTCGCGCCCTGTCCGAGCGCGACCTCGATCGCGTCGGCCTTCCGCAGATGCTCCAGATCGAGGCCGTAGCGCGACGGCGTCATCTGGTAGATCAGCTTGGAGGCGGCCGCGCGCTCCTCGTCGAGCATGCCGCCTTCGCCGGTCGAGGAGGCCGAGCCGGCGGCGGTGAACCCCTTGCCAAGCGCCATCTTCGCGTTCGCGCCCAGCGCGCCGAAGCTCATCGAGGTGAGGTAGACGGGGATGTCGAGCTCGAGCGGCCGGGCGACGAGGTCGGGCTTGCCGCCGCCGATCACCGTCTTCGTCTCGCAGTGCTCCCGGTACCCCTCGAGCGGCAGCCGCGTCATCACCGCCGGGAGGAACACCAGGTCGTCCCAGCTCGGGAACTTGCGGAAGGTCGAGAAGCCGCGGATCTGGTACCGACCGAGTTCGGCCTTCGCGTGGATGTCGCGGATCGTCTCGGAGGTCCAGATGTGGGACCGCCCCTGCGTGTAGCCGTGGTCGCTCATATCCTCAGCCAGGCCTCCGGGTCGCGCGCGTCGAAGTACCAGAGCTTCTGCTCGGCGACGACATGCTTGAAGTCGAACGTGCCGTCGATGCCCTCGGCCCGCAGCAGGCCGTGGATCCGCGCGGACTCCTCGTCGGTCGTCTCGACCACCTTCGCATCGGCGCCGAGACCGGCGATCGTGCCGGCCACCCAGATGTTCCCCGCCCACAGCGAGTCGCCGAGCGCTTCGCCCGAGTCGCCGCAGACGATCAGATCGCCCGCGTGCGTCATGAAGCCAGCCAGGTAGCCGACGTTCCCCTCGACGATCAGGGCGCCACCTTTCATGTTCGCCGCGGTGCGCGGCCCGCAGTTGCCGCGGACGACGATCGTGCCGCCGCGCATCGAGGCGCCGGTGCCGAGCGCACACGTGCCACGAACCTCGATCCGGCCCGCGCTCATCGCCTCGCCGGTGCCCCAGCCGGCGGAGCGCTCGATGATGATCTCGGCGCCGTTATTGAGGCCGCCAGAGTAGTAGCCGACCGATCCGGCGAACGTGATCGTGACGGGCCCGTGCTGGCCGACCCCGAGGTTGTGCCGGCTGCGCGGGTTGGTGACGGTGATCGCCCGGGTGCCCGCATCGACGAGGTCGCGCATCCGGCGGTTGAGACGATGTCCGTCGTCGGCGTCGAGCAGGACCGGTGCAGTGATGACCTCGCTCACACGATCTCCTGCAGGACACGGCCGGAGCGCTCCCAGACGAACACGCTGCGCGGATCTGGATGCTGGGTGTCGTCGAGCTCGTCGGGGTAGACGGCGCGGATCGCCTGCTCCTCGGTCGCCATCGCCACGGTGCTGCCGACCGTGGCGACGACGATCGACTTGATCGCGAACATGTCCTTCGCCGAGCCGATCACCTCGGGCATCGAGAGCAGGTAGGCGAAGCACCCGTCGAGCTCGTAGACGGAGTCCTTGAGGGCCTCGTAGAACGTCTGGCCGCGAGACATCTTGTCGGCGAGGTAGACGGCGATCAGCTCCGAGTCGTTGCCGGTCTGGAAGCGGAAGCCGTCCTGTTCGAGCAGGCGCCGGAGGGTGTAGTAGTTCGTCAGCTGGCCGTTGTGGACGATCGAGACGTCGGGGAACGGCTCGGCCCAGAACGGGTGCCCGTACGACACCGCCGTGATCGACTCGGTCGCGAGCCGCACGTGACCGAGACCGTGGGAGCCGCGGAAGGCGGAGATGCCGTGTCTGGCGTCGACCGAAGCCGCGTCGCCGGCATCCTTGACGATCTCGAGCGAGTGGCCGATCGACTGGATCTCGATCCCCTGCGCCGCCGTCTCGATCGCGATCGCCAGCCGGCGGATGTCGCCGTCGTAGCGGATCTCGAGGCGGATGAAGCGATCGGCCGCGCCGGCCGCCGTGTCGAACGACGCCTCGGCGTGCTGGTCGCCGCCCAGCTCGCGCACCGCCGCGAGGATCGCCTCCGTATCGGCGAACGCGCGCGTCGCGTCGGGGTGTCGCGCCCGCACGATCAGCCGCGTCGCGTCGTGCTCGCCGTAGAGGGCGAAGCCGGTCGAGTCGGCGCCGCGGTGACGCATCGCCTGGCACATCTTCACCAGCGAGTCGCCCACGGGGCCCGTCTCGCGCAGCAGGATTCCCGCGATCCCGCACATCAGGCAACCTCCTCCGGCCGCTCGGCGGCCAGCAGTCGAACGGTGGCCTCGTGGGCCTCGGAGATGTGGTTTCGCACGAGCTCGCGGACACCGTCGGAGTCGCGCGCCGCGTACGCCTCGATGATCGTGCCGTGCTCGGCGTGGGTGCGGTCGGCAAAGGCCTCGCCGGCGCGCGCGTAGTGCGTGAAGATCCGCAGCGCTGCCTGCTGTGACCAGACGACGCCGAGGACATCCATCAGCAGGCCGTTGCGACAGGGCGCGCAGAGCCGCTCGTGGAACTGCTTGTTGAGCTCGAACGCGGCCATCGGATCGGCCGTCCAGGTGGCGGCGATGCGGTCGCGCAGATCACGGATCGCGGCGATGTCAGCCCGCGTCGCGACAGCGCAGGCGATGGCCGCGGCATGGGGTTCGAGCAGCTCGCGCAGCTCGTAGATCTCGAACAGGTCGTGATCGGTGAACGCGGTCACGAAGGCGCCCCGGTTCGGCTCCAGACGCACCAGGCCGTCGCGCTCGAGCCAGCGCAGGGCCTCGCGCACCGGCGTCTTCGAAACGCCGAGCTCGCGGGCGACCCGGTCCTGGTTGACGCGCTCGTCCGGGGCCAGGCGGCCATCGACGATCGCGTCGCGAAGCGCGTGGTGAATCGTCGCCGTCAGCTCCTGTTCGTGCGCGGTCACAGAGAATCGTCGTAGATATTGAACTACAGGCCACGATCTGTCAATATCGCCCACGATGAAGGTCGTTGTGATCGGTTCTGGAGCGATGGGAGCGCCGGCTGCCCAGGTGCTCGCCGAGCGCGGTCATGCCGTCGTGCTGCTCGACCGCTACGGCATCCCGAACGTTCAGGGTGGATCGGGGTTCGGCCTGCGCTCGTTCCGCCTCTCACACAACGCGCCCGAGGACGTGAGGCTCGCGCTGCGCGCGCTCGAGCTGTATCTCGACCTGCAGACCCGCAGCGGCAGGACGCTGTACACGCGCCGCGGCATCCTCCATCTCGGCTCGGTCGTCGAGCCGATGTCCCGCGCGTTCGCCGCGGAGAACGTCCCGCACGTCGACGTCACGCCGGACCGGATCGCGACGATCTTCCCGGAGATCAGGGCGCGCTACGACCAGCCGGCGATGTTCCAGCCCGACGGCGGCGTCAACCACTGCGTCGACCTCCTGCTCGCCTGCTGCGACCTCGCCGCCCGGCGCGGGGCCGAGATCTGCGGCAAGGAGCGCGCGACGGCGCTGACGCGACTGGCTGGCGGCGGCGTGCGCGTCTTCACGCAGCGCCGGCGCATCGACGCCGACGTCGTCGTGGTGGCGGCCGGGCCGTGGACGAACGAGTTGCTCGCGCCGATCGGCCTGGAGCTACCACTCGAACCCGGACTCGCCCAGGTGTCGTACTTCCGGGGTGCGTTCGGCGACGACACCGACCGGCCGAGCCTGATGGAGCGGACGCGGTCGGCCGAGGAGGCGATGTACGGGCTGATCACGCCCGGCGTCGGCTACAAGCTCGGCTTCGCGACGATCGATCGCGCCCGCTACTTCGGCGACCTGCGCGCGCGCCCGCTCGACATGGCGCTCGAGCTCGAACTCGTCCGCCGCGTGCGCCGTGACTTCCCCGGCTTCCGGACGGGCCCGATCCAGACCGAGTGCGGCGTGATCACGACGACGCCCGACGACCACTTCATCATCGATCGCGCGGGGGACATCGTGATCGGCGCCGGCTGCATGGGCCACGCCTTCAAGTTCGCCCCCGCGATCGGCGAGCAGCTGGCGAACCTCGCCGAGGGCGCGCGGCCGGCGGGCGACTGGGCGCGGTTTCGCCTCGATCGGCCCGGGCTCGCGGCTGCCGGTGGCGACGCCGGACGACGCGTCGCGGTCGAGGCGTAGCACCGGCAGAGTGCCGATGAGGACGCCGGCAAACTGCTTGCTAGAGGCACGGAAAACTGCTGACTAGCAGAGCGGCAAACTGCTGATGACGTGATATCGTCCGATCATGGCGTCGGATCTGATCGAGCGCCGGGCGCTCGACGGCGTGATCGAGTCGCTCACCGGCTTCCGCGCAGTCGTCCTGCAGGGCGCCCGCCAGGTCGGTAAGTCGACGCTCGCCGGCCTGCTCGCCGAGCGGCTCGACGCGCCACTGGTCAGCCTCGACCGGGCCGAGGATCTCGCGGCGGCCCGGGACGATCCGGCGCTCTTCCTCGAGACGCTCGGCCAGCCAGCCGTCATCGACGAGGTCCAACGCGCGGGCGACCCGCTCGTCCTCGCGCTGAAACAACGACTGGACGCGTCGCGGGCGCCCGGGCAGTACGTCCTCACCGGATCGACGAACTTCCTCACGACTCCGAAAATCTCCGAGAGCCTGGCCGGACGGATCGACCTGATCTCGCTCTGGCCGCTCTCGGTCGGTGAGCGATCCGGCGGCGCCGATGCCTTCGTCGATCGAGCATTCGCCGGCGCCCCGGCGCTCCGCGGACATCGGGGAGCGACCCCGACGCGTGCTGCGTACCTGGAACTGGTGTGCGAGGGCGGGTATCCCGAGCCACGGACATTCAGCGATCGCACCCGACGGCGATGGTTCGAGCAGTACCTCGTGACCGTGCTGCGTCGCGAGGTGGAAACGGCGGCGGACATCCGCCGTTTCGACGCGCTCCGGGCGATGGCGCGCCTCCTCATCGGCACGACCGGATCCGAACTCGTCGTCTCACGGCTGGCGGCAGACCTCGGCATCGACCGCGCCACGGCGGAGTCCTATGAACCCTGGATCGAGACGACGTTCCTCGTCCATCGCCTGCCGGCGTGGAGCCGCAACGTCACGGCGCGAACGGTGCAGCGCCCGAAGCTGCACGCCACCGATACCGGCCTGGCCGCAGCAGTGCTCGGCAAAGACCCGGCAGCCCTCGCACGCCTCAACGACCCGTCCGTCGGCCCCCTCGTCGAGTCATTCGCGATTGCCGAGATCGCGAAGCAGCTGACCTGGTCGGCGATCTCGGCCCGGCTCCACCACCTGCGCGATCGCGACGGCAACGAGATCGACGCCGTCATCGAAGCTGCCGACGGTCGGGTGGTCACCGTCGAGGTGAAGGCCGCCACGCTGGCGCGCGCCCACGACGCGGCTGCCATGGCACGACTCCGTGATCGTCTCGACGCCGTCGGCGACGACTTCGTCGCCGGGGTCGTCCTCCACACAGGCGATCGCCGTGTCGGGCTCGGTGACCGGCTCGTCGGACTGCCGATCGCCGATCTCTGGACCTGAGTCGCCGCGACGGCCTATCGTTCCGGTATGACGCTCTCCGCCGACGAAGCTCTCGCAACGACCCGGGCCGTGCGGCGGCGACTCGACCTCGACCGGCCGGTCGCGCGCGGACTGGTCGACGACTGCCTGCGGCTCGCGGTCCAGGCGCCGACGTCCGAGGGCAACGAGACGTGGCACTTCGTCGTCGTCGAGGACGCGGCGACCCGCACCGAGATCGGCCGCATCTACCGTGACATCTGGATGTCCTACACGGGCGTCGCGCCGGAGGACGATCGTCCCGGCGAGGCGCCGCGCGAGCGATCATCCCGGTACCTGGCGACGGTGATCGGCCGCGCCCCGGTCCACGTGCTGTTCTGCGTCGAGGGCCGGCCGGAGGGTGCCGGCGTCGGCGATCTCGCCGCACTGTACGGCTCGATCATCCAGGCCGGCTGGAGCTTCCAGATCGCCGCCCGGGCGCGTGGTCTCGGGACCGTCTGGACGACATACCACCTCGACCGCGAACGCGAGGTCGCCGACCTCGTCGGCATTCCGTACGAGCGCGTCACCCAGGTCGGGTTGGTGCCGGTCGCGCACGTCCTCGGCGATCGCCCGCTGCGCCCGGCGCGGCGACGCCCACTCGACGAGGTGCTGCACCGCGATCAGTGGTAGCGGTCAGACTGCGGCGATGCTCCGGCTCTACGACAACGCCGACTCCACCAACGCGCTCAAGGTTCGCTTCCTCCTCGCCGAGCTCGGACTCGCGTACGAGCGCATCACGATTCCGCTCGACGCGAAGCCGGCCTGGTATCTCGACATCCACCCGTTCGGGCTCGTCCCCGCCCTCGTCGACGACGACGTGGTCGTCACGGAGTCGAACACGGCACTTCGCTACCTTGCCGATCGCGAGGGGCGCGACGACCTGTATCCCCGGGCCGCGGCCGCGCGCGCCCACGTCGACGGGCTCCTCGACACGCTCTCGCTCCAGGTCAGACCCGCACTGTGGGCGGCCGAGGAGGTCCTCGTCTACGGCACCGGCGGCGACGCCGAATGGCACCCAGCGCTTCACACCGCGCTCTCGGCGTACGACTGTCTGGTCGGCAGGGCCGGACGCGCGACCGCGTTCTCGATCGCTGACTGCGCCATCGCCGGCCGGCTGCAGCACCTCGACCGACTGCCGATCGATCGGGATGCGTATCCGCACCTGATCGCGCGGCTCGACGCCGCGCGAGCGCGACCGGCCTACGTGGCTGCCGTCTGATTCCTGATCTCGCCGGCCCGGATCATCGCGACCAGTTCCTTCGACTCGCGACGGACGAGCGTGCCGTCCTCGAGCTCGATCGCCGGGAGCATGTTCTGCCCGGTGCGGGCGATCAGATCGGTCCGCTTCGAGCGCGGCAGGAACGGGTGCTTGACGACCTCGTACTCGATCCCGGCGGCGTCGAGAGCCTTCTGGACGTTGTGGCACGGATGAGCGCCCATCTTCACCCACATCAGGGGGCAGCGGTGCAGTTTGACGGCCATGGCGCGATGATACTCCGTCACTGCCGGGCGGGTTCGATGTCGAGCACGATCTTCCCGCGGATGCCCTCCGGCCGGGCGAGCGCCTCGAAGGCGTCGCGATACCCGGCGAGCCCGAGGCGGTGGGTGACGATGCCGCCGGGCCGGAACCGCCCGCCGTTCAGCAGTGCGACGACGCCTGCCCACGCCGCGACCGTGTAGCCGAAGCTCGACGCGATCACGAGGTCGGCGTTGACGATGTCGTCGAGCGGCAGCGGCACCCGTGCCTGCGCCCCGGCATAGCCGAGGAGGAGCATCCGACCACCGCGCCTGACGCACCGCAGACCCTCGAGCACAGCGTCGATCGAACCGGCCGCCTCGATCACGACGTCGAACCGATCGGTCGGTTCGACGGTCGAGAACTCCGTGCCGTAGGCGGCGACGAGCGGCGCCTGCTCGGGCCTCAGGCCGCGGACGACGACGCGCGCCGGCGCCTGGAGGAGCGCCAACTGCGCGGCGAGGAGTGCAATCGTGCCGTCGCCGATGATCAGCACCTCGTCGCCCCGTCGCAGGGCGACCTTCGACAGACCCTGGTAGACGACGGCCGCCGGCTCGACCAGCGCCGCGTCGAGCAGCGGCACGTCGGCGGCGAGTCGGTGGATGAGCCGCGCCGGCAGCGCGATCTGATCGGACGCCGCCCCCTCACGCGTGAAGCCGACCTCTTCGTAGATCTCGCAGACGTTGGTCGCACCGCGGCGGCAGGCCGCACAGATACCGCACGGGACGATGCCCTCCGCAACCACCCGGTCACCCGGCGCGAGACCCGTCACGCCCGGCCCGACCGACTCGACGACGCCGGACCACTCGTGCCCGATCGTCAGCGGGTAGCGGACGAACGCCGGATCGACCTCGCCGCGGAGCAACTCGAGATCGGTGCCGCAGACGCCGACGTGCACCGGCCGGGCCACGACCTCACCGGGCCCGGGCTGGAGCCCGCGGCGCTCGACGACCGCAATCTCGCCCGGCTCGGCGATCACCAGGGCTCGACGCGAGGCCGTCATCGCCCCGATGATACGCGCCATGGCACTCGGCCTGACCTGGCTCGGCCAGCACTCGTTCATCCTCGATGACGACGCAGGCGCGACGCTCGCGATCGATCCGTTCACCGCTGACCACCCCGGCCGCCGCTTCCCGTCCCCGCTCGCCGCGGCGGTCATCGCAGCCCTGCCGGGGCTCTGCGTGCTGGTCACCCACGACCACATCGACCATCTCGATCCCGACGCCCTCGGAGCGCTGAGGGCAGGCACGCCACTCGTCGTCCCGGGCGGCATCGTCGACCGTGCCCGCTCGGTCACCGCAGCGACCGTCACCGGCCTCGCGATCGGTGCGTCGGCGACCCACGGCCCGTGGACGATCGAGGCCGTCCCGGCGATGCACGCCGTCCACGGCCACGGGCCGTACACGGCGTCGGATCCGGCGGCCCCGATCTTCTGCGGCTACCGCCTGTCCGGCCCGGCGAGCGCGTGGCACGCCGGCGACACGCTCGACTTCCCGGCGCTGCGCGACGCCATCGGCGGCGCCGGCTTCGACGTCGCGATGGTGCCGATCAACGGCCGTAGCGCCGACCGGGAGGCGCTCGACATCGCCGGCAACACCGACGAAGCCGGCGCACTCGCGCTCGCCCGCCACGCCCGCGCCCGCGTGCTCGTCCCGACCCACTGGGACATGTTCGCGGCGAACCCGGGCGACCCGGCCCGCCTCGCGGCGATGGTGGACGAAGCCGGCGGCGATCCGGCGATCCTGCTGCCGTCCCGAGGACGCCGCCTGGTCCTCGCATGACGGAGCACCCGCTCAAGCTCGCGCGCCTCCGCGCCCACCTGGAGTCGGCGGGGATCGTCGGCATCCTGCTGACGGACCCGGCGTCGGTGGCGTGGCTGGCGGACACCACCACCGGCGTCATCGACCGGTCGGCGCCCGACGATCCGCTGGCGATCGCGGTGACGGCGACCGCCATCGTCGGCGTCACGACGAACGTCGAGGCCGATCGCCTCCGCTCGGAGCACCCACTGCCGTTCGAGATCATCGCCGCGCCGTGGCACGTCCCGGACGGTGTCGCAACCGTCGCCGAGGACGCAGTCGGACCACTCGTGGCCGGCGCCGCGCACGACGACGACCTCGTGGCGCTTCGCCTCGCGCTGCTCCCCGGCGAGCAGGCCCGGCTCCGGGCACTCGGGCGCGAGGCGACCGCGATCGTCGAGGACGCGCTCGACGCGTGGCGGCCGGGCGGGATCGACCGCGCGCTCCAGGCAGGGATCGCGGCCGGCTGCGAGACCCGCGGGATCCAGCCGATCTGCCTGATCGTCGGCGGCGACGACCGCCTCCAGCGCTATCGCCACCCGCTTGCGATCGGGCTGCCGATGCGGCGCAGTGCGATGGCCGTCCTCGTCGCCATGCGCAACGGGCTGCACGTCGCCCTCACGCGCTACGCGCCGGCTGGCGAACTGCCCGCCGGCGTCGCCGAGGCGAAGCGGATCGAGTCTGCAGTCCTGGCAGCGACCGCCGCGCCCGGGCAGACGTACGGCGGCGTGCTGGCAGCCCTGGCAGTCGCGTACGGCGACGATCGCTGGCGCGATCACTGGCAGGGAGGCCCGATCGGCTACCGGCAGCGCGAGTTCGAGATCGCGCCGGCACCGCCCGAGACACGCTGGCATCGCGAGGCGCTGCGGCCGGGGCACGCCGTCGCCTGGAACCCGAGCGTCGCCGGCGGCGGCAAGGTCGAAGACACGTACCTCGTCGGGCACGGCCTGCTCGAGCGGATGACGGAGCGATGACGCGGCTTCGCAGCGCCAGTTGGTTCGCCGAGCGCGATCTCGCCGGGTTCCTGCACCGCGCGTCCGTACGGGCCGTCGGGGTGGCGCCCGACGCGCTCGACGGCCGGCCGGTCGTCGGCATCTGCAATCCGTGGAGCGAGGTCGTCAACTGCAACGTGCACTTCCGCGGCCTCGCCACCGCCGTCAAGCGTGGCGTCGTTGCGGCCGGTGGGCTCCCGCTCGAGTTCCCGGTCTCGTCGCTCGGCGAGAACCTCCAGAAGCCGACGACGATGCTGTTCAGGAACCTGATGGCGATGGACGTCGAGGAGGCGATCCGCAGCTACCCGTTCGACGCCGTCGTCCTGATCGGCGGCTGCGACAAGACCCAGCCGGCGCAGCTGATGGGCGCCGCCAGCGCGAACGTCCCGGCGATCACGATCACCGGCGGCGCCGTCGCCGCGGCAGTGCACCGGGGGCGCGAGTTGTCCGTCGGTACCGACCTCTGGCGCTACACCGACGACCTCCGCGCCGGGCGCATCGATCTCGAGGAGTACGCCGAACTCGAGGCGGCGTGGATCCCCGGACCCGGGCACTGCAACGAGATGGGCACGGCTTCGACGATGGCGTGCCTGACCGAGGCGCTCGGCATGACGCTCCCGGGGACGGCGACGATCCCGGCGCTGCATCCCGACCGGGCCGCGGCGGCCGAGGCGACCGGTCGACGCGCGGTCGAGATCGCCCTCGCCGGGCTCCGGCCGAGCGACATCCTCACGCCGGCCGCATTCGACAACGCGATCACCATGCTGTGTGCGATCGGCGGCTCGACGAACGCCGTCATCCACCTCCTGGCGCTCGCGCGGCGCACCGGCTACGCGCTGCCGCTGGCCCGCTTCGACGAGATCTCGCGGCGGACGCCGCTGATCGCCGACGTCCGGCCGTCCGGCGCCGAACTGGTCAGCGCGCTGCACGTCGCCGGTGGCGTCCCGGCGCTGCTCCACGCCCTCGCGCCCCTCCTCGCCGGCGACAGCCTCACGGTCGGGGGGGCGACGCTCGCGGCCGGCGCCCGCCCGGTCACCGGCCCGGCGATCCGCTCCCTCGCCGAGCCGGTGGCCGGCACCGGCGGCCTCGCGGTCCTCTCGGGATCGCTCGCACCGCGCGGCGCCGTCCTGAAGGTGGCGGCAGCCGACCCGGCGCTGCTCTCCCACCGTGGGCCGGCCGTCGTGTTCGAGTCGGTCGAGGACGTCGCGGCGCGGATCGACGACCCGGCGCTCGCGATCACGCCCGACTCCGTCCTCGTGCTGCGGAACGTCGGCCCGATCGGCGGGCCCGGCATGCCGGAGTGGGGCATGGTGCCGATCCCCGCGCGGCTGCTGGCGGCCGGCGTCCGCGACATGGTGCGGATCTCCGACGCCAGGATGAGCGGCACCGCCTTCGGTACCTGCATCCTGCACGTCGCGCCCGAGGCTCACGCCGGCGGCCCGCTCGCCGCCGTCCGCGACGGCGACATCATCGTGCTCGACGTTCCCGGGCGGCGACTCGACCTCGATGTCCCCGCCGACGTGATCGGGCGCCGGCTCGCGGTGGCTCCAGCGCCGGCGGCCCGTTACGAGCGCGGCTATGGCCGGCTGCACGCCGAGCACGTCCTGCAGGCCGACGAGGGCTGCGACCTCGACTTCCTCGTCGGCCAGCCCGACGCGGCCGGGCACCTGCCCTACGGCCTGGCGACCGGCTTTCACGGCGGCTGGTGAGCCGGCCAGGCGGTCAGGTCAGCTCGAGGTACCGCCGCCGCTCCCACTCGGTCACCGCCAGCCGGTGATGCTCGAGCTCGGCGCGGGCGCAGACCAGGTAGTGGTCGACGAGGTCGGCGCCCATGTACTCCCGCAACACGCGGTCGTCGGCGAGGGCATCCAACGCACGATCAAGATCGCGCGGCAGACGCATCAGCGAGTCGTCGGCGTAGGCGTCGCCGTCGTAGCGGGCCGGTGCCTCGAGACCGTTGTCGATGCCATGCAGCATCCCCGCGACCGCAGCGGTGATCGCCAGATACGGGTTGCAGTCGCCGCCCGGCAGCCGGTGCTCGATGCGATTGACGCCGGCCCCGGACTCGATCGCGCGCAGGCCGACCGTCCGGTTCTCGAGGCCCCAGGTGAGCGTCGTCGAGCCCCACATGTACGGGACGAGGCGCTTGTAGGAGTTCGGGTTCGGGCAGCAGAACGGCATCGCACCTGGCATCGTCGCAAGCAGGCCGGCGACGGCCTGGGACGCCAGCGGATTGAGCGAGTTCGCCGGACCGGCGGCGAACAGGTTGTCGGCGCCGTCGGCACTCCAGAGGGACAGGTGGAGATGCCCGGAGTTGCCCGACCACGTCTCGTGCGGCTTCGCCATGAACGTCGCCGTCCGACCCTGCCCGGCGGCGATCGTCTTCACCGCCTGCTTCATCAGGAAGGCGTTGTCGGCCGTCCGCAGCGCCTCGTCGTACTGCAGGTTCAGCTCGTACTGCCCGGCGCCGGTCTCGCAGTTGAGCGACTCGAGGACGAGCCCGGAGGCCTCCAGCGGCTCGACGTAGCTCTGCAGCAGGGCGCGGTCCTGGGCGACGCGGAGCCCGTGATACGTGTACGGCCTGGTGTGGCCGAGCCGCATATCGAGGCCGAACCCGGACTGCGCGATCTCGGCGAGCGGCTGATCGATCAGGTAGAACTCCCACTCGAAGCCGATCTTCACGAGCAGGCCGCGATCCGCCGCCTGCTTCAGCACAGATTTGAGGCAGGTCCGTGGGCAGAGGCGCCACGGCGTGCCGTCCGGGGCGTGCCAGTCGCCGAACACGACCCCTTCGCCGTCGAGCCACGGCACCGCGCGGTAGGTCGCGGCGTCCAGGCGCAGGTGATGGTCGGGGAAGCCGGTTGTCTTGATCGGGAACGTCCCGACGTGGCCGGCGGGCGGTTCGATCAGGTCCTCGGCGACGGTATTCGCCCAGAACACGTCCGAGAACGGGACGCCGTGCCCCTGCTCGGCCGCGACGACGTGCGCGGCCGGCAGCCGCTTCCCCCGCCAGATGCCGAGGAAGTCGACGCCGACCGTCGTCACGTAGGCGGCGCCCGACGCCCGGATCGCCTGCTCCAGATCTGCCACCGCTAGACCTCCGTATCGGCGTGCGCCTCGCGCACGATCCAGTCGAACAGTGCCTGGCCGGGATCCTCGCCGAGCTGAAGCTCCGGGTGCCAGGCGACGCCGATGATGCGGGACGAACGATCCTCGACCGCCTCGACGAGGCCGTCGGGAGCGCGTCCCACCGCTGCCAGCCCGGCGCCGATGCGATCGAGTCCCTGGTGGTGCAGCGTCGTGACCGCCGTCTCCGTCGTACCGAGGACGTCGGCGAGCAACGACCCGCCCGTGATCGCCAGGCCGTGCCGGTCCGGCGCCATCGCGTCGTGCTCGACCTCGGTCGCGAGGTGGGTCACGAGCGTGCCGCCACGCCAGACGTTGAGGAGTTGGGAGCCCCGGCAGATGCCGAGGATCGCAAGCCCGCGGTCGCGGGCGGCGTCGAGCACCGCGAGCTCCCAGGCATCCCGATGCTGGTCGAGCCACGCCATCTCGGGCCGCACCTCGTCGTCGTAGAGCGACGGGTGGACGTCGGCGCCGCCACTGAGGACGAGGGCGTCGATCAGCGCCACCTGCCGCGCCGCGTGGTCGGGCTCGGTCGACGGCAGGATCAGCGGCACGCCGCCGGCAGCCTCGATCGCCCGGATGAAGGCGTCCCCGAGCGTCTGGCCCTGGTACGTCCCGAAGCCAGCGTGGACCGGACGCGGGATCGCGGTGACACCGATCATCGGGGGCCGGCCAGACATCCGCGGCAGCATAGGACGAGTCGCTACAGTCAGCCGCGCATGCCACGGGCGATCGTCTTTCACCACGGGACCCCGTCCGACGGCGGCTCCTGGGACGACTGGTTGCCGACCGTCCAGGCGCGCGGGCTGGTCGGCATCGCGCTCGACCGGTCCGGCTACGGACGGTCGCCGCGCCGGCCGGGGCGGGCCGTCGCGGACGCCGCCGATCAGGTCCGGGACGCCCTCGTGACGGCCGGCTGCGACGAGTTCGTCACCGTCGGCCTGTCGGGCGGCGGGCCCCACGCCCTCGCCTGCGCGGCGCTGCTGGACGGCTGCTGCGGCTGCGCGACGCTCGGCGGCGTCGCACCGTACGGCGAGCCGGACCTCGATTTCCTCGCCGGCATGGGCCCGGAGAACGTCGACGAGTTCGGCGCGGCCGTCGCGGGCGAGGAGTCGCTCCGCGCCTTCATGGCCGAGGTCGGCGAGCCGATGCGGACGATCACCGGACCGGAGATCTCGGCGGCAGTCGGCGGCCTCCTCCCCGAGGTCGATCGCGACCCACGTTACGCCTCCGACTGGGCCGCCAGCCTGCACCGCGGCCTCGCGCCGGGGCTCGACGGCTGGATCGACGACGACCTGGCGTTCACGCGGCCGTGGGGATTCGCGCTCGCCGCGATCGGCGTCCCGGTCCGGATCTGGCAGGGGAACCTTGACCTGATGGTGCCGGAGGCGCACGGCGCGTGGCTGGCACAGCAGATCCCGGGCGCGATCCTGCATCGCGCGACCGGCGAGGGGCACCTGTCGCTGCCGTACCGGTTCCGCGACGCGATCCTCGACGACCTGGTCGGGGCCGCTGGCTGGACGTAGGATGCAGCGATGAGCGACCTTGAACTGGCGTACACCCCGGCCACCGTCACGGCGGCCCGCATCCGCGACCGGCAGATCACGGCCGAGGAGGTCGTCGGCAACGCGCTGACCCGAATCGACGAGGTCAACGGCGAGCTCAACTGCTTCGTCTTCACCTATCCCGACGAGGCCCTCGCCGCCGCGCGGGCCGCCGACGCGGCGGTCGCTCGCGGCGAGACGATCGGCCCGCTGCACGGCGTGCCGATCGCGATCAAGGACCTCACCCCGACCGCCGGTAAGCGCACGACGATGGGGTCCTTCGCGTTCGAGGATCACGTCCCCGAGCGGTCGGCGCTGCTCGTCGAGCGCCTCCTCGGCGCCGGCGCGATCATGGTCGGCAAGACGGCGACGCCGGAGTTCGCCTACTCGTCGTTCACGGAGTCGCCGCTCTGGGGCATCACGCGCAACCCCTGGGATCTGGGCCGGTCTCCCGGCGGCTCGTCCGGCGGGTCAGGGGCCGCCGTCGCCGCTGGCTGCGTGCCGCTGGCGGAGGGGACCGACATGGGCGGCTCCGTCCGCATCCCGGCGTCGTGGTCAGGGACGGTCGGGCTGAAGCCGAGCTTCGGGCGCATCCCCCTCGACTTCCTGCCGACGCAGTTCGACACGATCCACCACTTCGGCCCGCTGGCCCGCACGATCGACGATGCGCGCCTGTTCGTCCACGTCGCCGGCGGCCCGAGCGAGCGCGACATCATGAGCCTGCCCGCGCTCGACCTGTCCGGTGCAACGCCGACCACGGTCGAGGGGATGCGCCTCGCGCTCGACGTCGACCTCGGCTGCTGGGCGGTCGAGCGCGAGACGGAACGTGAGGTGCGGGCCGCCGCCGCGGCGCTCGCCGACGCCGGTGCGATCGTCGAGGAGGTCGACCTCGGCTGGACGCGGGCGCTCAACGACGCCTGGTCGGAGCACTGGGGCGTCTACCTCGAGGCGATCTTCGGGCACGTCGTCGGCGAGTACCGGCCGAAGATGGATCCGAAGCTCCTCAAGATCATGGACGCTGGACGCGCGATGTCGGCGGTCGACTTCAAGCGACTCGAGTTCGTCCGCACCGACGCCTGGAGGCGCCTCGCAGCGATCCTCGAGCGCTACGACGCGCTGCTCTGTCCGACGATGAGCCAGGCCGCACGCCCGGTGGGCGAGGACGACGACCAGTGGTACACGCAGCGCGCCGACGGTCGGCTGTACGGACTCGACATGACGGCGGTGTTCAACTACACGAGCCAGTGCCCGGCGCTGTCCGTGCCCGCCGGCTTCACGGACGCGGGCCTCCCGGTCGGGTTGCAGATCGTCGCCCGCCGGGGACGCGACGACGAGGCGCTGCGCATCGGCGCTGCGCTCGAGCGGGTGCGGCCGTGGGCCCGTGCGCGCCCGCCGATCTGAACCGACTCCAGGCGGCGCCGACCGGACTGCCAACCGGCGTGGTAGGCTCGGCGCCTTCGTACGGGAGGGGCCATGGAACGATCCGGTGACGCCGCCACGGGTCTGCGCGATCTGTACGCGGCGTTCAACGCGAAGGACCCGGACGCCTTCGAGCGATGCATCGCAGCGGACGCAGAGGCGTTCGTCGTCGGCACGCAGCGCGCGAGTGCCGACCGCGGGGAGTGGCTCGCGAACTTCCGCGAGCTGGTCAGCGCGGGCGCCGACGTCCGGCTCGCCGAGGATGGCGTCAGCGCCTGGGCGAGCGGGGACGTCGCCTTCGCGTTCGACCGGCCCGCGTTCATCCTGCCAGGTGGGATGCGCCTGCCGACGCGGCTGACGGCGGTGTTGCGCGTCGACGACGGGGCCTGGCGCGCGATGCACGCGCACTTCTCCGTCGCCGTGCCCGACGAGGTCGCGGTGCGCGAGGGCACGACGTGGCTCGAGCAACTCGGCGAGCCTCTCGGGCCGATGGCCTGATCGTCAGCCGCGGCGGAAGATGAGGGCGGCGTTGTGGCCGCCGAAACCGAAGCTGTTCGACAGGACGGCCTCGGCGTCCGCCGCCCGCGGCGAGACGACGAGATCGACGGTCGCGTCGACCTCCGGATCGTCCAGGTTCGCGCCCGCCGGCAGCACGCCGCGGACGAGGGCCATCAGCGCCGCGACGGCCTCGACCCCGCCGGCCGCGCCGAGGCAGTGCCCGTGCAGTGCCTTCGTCGACGAGACCGGCGCCGAGGCGAGTCCGGCAGCGGCGAGCGCACGGAGTTCCGCCACGTCACCCGCCGGAGTCGAGGTGGCGTGGGCGTTGACGTAGGCGATCTGCTCCGGTCTGACCCCTGCGTCGGCCAGCGCCGCGCGGATCGCCCGCGCCGGGCCAGCTCCCGTGTCGTCGGGATCCGTCAGGTGGCCGGCGTCGCAGGACTGTCCGTAGCCGGCCAGCTCCGCCAGCACGCGGGCGCCCCTCGCGAGCGCGTGCTCGCGCTCCTCGAGGACCAGGAAGCCGGCGCCCTCGCCGATCACGAAGCCGTCCCGGGCGCGGTCGAACGGCCGGCAGACCGCCTCCGGCGCTCCCCGCCCCGGCGACAACGCCCCGAGCTTCCGGTAGCCGGCGACGACGAACGGCGTCAGCGCGGCGTCGGCGCCGCCGGCAACCATGGCGTCGGCCGAGCCGTCGCGGATGACGCGCAGCGCCGTGCCGATCGCGTCGGAGCCGGCCGCGCAGGCGGTGCCGATCGAGGTCGATGGGCCGTAGAGCCTATGCGCACGGGCAACGGCGCCGGCCGCGCTGTTCGGCAGACCGAGCGGAATCGAGAACGGGGAGATGCGATCCGGGCCGCGCTCGAAGAAGGCGCGGTACGCCTCGTGGATCGTCTCCGCGCCACCGTGCGCGCTGCCGGTCGCCGATCCGACGCGCGTCCCGGGCAGCGCCAGATCGCCGGCGTCCTCGAGCGCGAGCGCCGCCGCGGTCGCGGCGAGCCGGCCAGCGCGATCCATGCGGCGCGCCTCCTTGCGGCCGAAACGCTCCTCGGCGTCGTCAGCCGGCGCGGGGAAGGCGACCAGGTCGCCGATCCCCTCGACGACGATCCGCTCCGCCCCGGACCGCATCGCGGCGAGGGCGTCCCAGAATGCCTCGCGGCCGGCGCCGATCGACGTAACGACACCTGCGCCGGTGACGACGACCCGTCTGCGCATGGCGACAGGCTACCTGGCTCCGCTAGGATCGCCGGCATGGTCATCCGCAGCCGCTACCCGGACGTCGACATCCCCGACGTCGCGCTCGCCGAGTACGTCCTGCGCGATGCGCCGGCGCGCGGCGACCGAGTGGCGCTCGTCGATGGG
Source organism: Actinomycetota bacterium (assembly GCA_009885805.1). Classification (GTDB taxonomy): domain Bacteria; phylum Actinomycetota; class Thermoleophilia; order Gaiellales; family F1-60-MAGs149; genus VFJZ01. Next base: position 68,842 of record VFJZ01000003.1, on the reverse strand, counting down.
ACGACCGGTCGGTCGTACTCCTACGCGATGCTCGATCACCTGGTCGGGCGCTGCGCGGCCGGGCTCGCGGAGCGAGGTGTCGCGAAGGGCGATGTCGTCGGCATCTTCGCGCCGAACGTCCCGGAGTACGCCGTCGCGTTCCACGGCGTCGCTCGGGCGGGCGCCATCGCGACCACCATCAACTCCCTCTACACGCCGGACGAGGTCGCCTTCCAGCTGCGCGACGCCGGGGCCCGCCGGCTGATCACGGTCCCACCGTTCCTCGACCGGGCCCTGCCCGCCGCGCGGGCCGTCGGCATCGACGACGTGATCGTCTTCGGCGAGGCAGACGGGGCGTCGTCCTTCGCCGACCTGGTGGCGACGGGGGCAGACGTCCCCGAGCCGGCCATCGACCCGCCGTCTGACCTGGTGACGCTGCCGTACTCGAGCGGCACGACCGGGCTGGCGAAGGGCGTGATGCTGACGCACCGCAACCTGGTCGCGAACATCGCGCAGTTCTCGGCGATCCGACACATCGACGAGACCGACGTCACGCTCGCGATCCTGCCGTTCTTCCACATCTACGGACAGACCGTGGTGCTGAACGGCGCCCTGCGGCACGGAGCGACGGTCGTGACGATGCCACGGTTCGACCTCGAGCAGTTCCTCAGCCTGATCCAGGAACACCGCGTGACCGCGCTCTACGTCGCGCCGCCGGTCGTGGTCGCGCTCGGCAAGAGCCCGCTGGTCGACCGCTACGACCTGTCGAGCATCCGCTTCATCATCTCCGGCGCGGCGCCGCTCGACGCCGATCTGCAGCGCAGCGTCGCCGAGCGGCTGGGCTGCGAGGTCGGACAGGGCTACGGCCTGACGGAGACCAGCCCCGTCACCCACGCGAGCCCGCAGGGACTGCCGACCGTGTACGGATCGGCCGGCCGCCTCGTCCCGAACACGGAGGCGCGTCTGGTCGATCCGTCCACCGGCGCTGACGGGACCGTCGGCGAACTGTGGCTGCGCGGGCCGCAGGTCATGACCGGCTACCTCGGGAACGCGGAGGCGACCGCGGCCACGATCGACGCGGACGGCTGGCTGCGGACGGGCGACATCGCGACCGTGGACGGCGAGGGGTGGTTCACGATCGTCGACCGGCTGAAGGAGCTGATCAAGTACAAGGGCTATCAGGTGCCGCCGGCCGAGCTGGAAGGCCTGCTGCTGACGCACCCGGCGATCGCAGACGCTGCCGTGATCGGGGTACCGGACGAGGACGCGGGCGAGATCCCGAAGGCGTTCGTCGTGCTCAAGGCCGATGCGATCTTGACGCCGGCGGAGATCATGGGCTTCGTCGCGGGACACGTCGCGCCGCACAAGCGCATCCGTGACTGCGAGCTGATCGAGGCGATCCCGAAGTCGCCCTCGGGCAAGATCCTGCGCCGCGTCCTGCGCGAGCGCGAGCTGGCGACCTGACATACTTGGACCCGATGGAAACCGTCTCGTTCGTCCACATGGCGGACGGCACCGCCGACGATTACGCGCTGCTGGCCCGGGTCGAGGAGGAGTACTGCCACACGCTCCCCGACCGCCTTCTCTCCGCCGTCGAGGAACTGCGACTCTCGCTGCCCGGCTACAAGGTCACGCGCTACGACCACTCGCTGCAGTCGGCGACGCGCGCGCTGCGCGACGGCCGTGACGACGAGTACGTCGCCGCCACGCTGCTGCACGACATCGGCGACGCCCTCGCACCGCACACGCACGGCGAGATGGTGGCGGCGATCATGAAGCCGTACGTCCGGGAGGAGGTCTGCTGGATCGTCAAGTACCACGGCCTCTTCCAGCGCTTCTACTACGCGCATCACTACGGGCAGGATCCGAACGCGCGGGATCGGTACCGCGATCATCCGTGGTACGACGCCTGCGTCGAGTTCTGCGCCGAGTACGACCAGAACTGCTTCGACCCGGCGTACGACACGCTGCCGATCAGCGCGTTCGAGCCGATCATCCGGCGGGTCTTCTCCGAGGTTCGCTATCTCGGTCCTGAAGACGAGTAGCGCCGCTGCCGTCCTGGCGGGTGTCCTGGCGCTGGCACCGGCGACGTTCGCCGCGACCCCCGCGGCGATCGGCAGCGACCTGGTCGCGGGCTGGAAACCCAAGGCCAACGGCACGTACGCGGTGAACCCCGACAACGACCGGTACGCGGCCGCGATGATCGGCGCCTCCCAGATCATGAGCGGCCGACCCGGTCTGGCCCGACGGGGCATTCGTTCACTCGTCGCATCCTGCCGCCACCCGACGCCCATGCGCCCGTTCCAGAGCGGTTCGCGAGCGTGGCGGAGCGAATCCTCGACGGCATGCCGCGCCTCGACGGTCCGGGCGGCGTCTGCCTGATCGGCGACCCGCCGGCGTACCCACTCGCGTACCACGTCCTGACGACGGTCTCGATGCGCCTTGCCGGCCGTCCGATCGAGTGTGCCGAACGCGCACTCGCCGCGCTGCAGGCCCCCAACGGCGATGTCGCCTGGTCCGGTCGCTCGTACCTGCAGTCGTGCACGCTTGCCGCCCAGGTCTACCTGTTCCGGCGCGCCGGCGATCCGATGCGCGCGGCTCGCGCCCAGATCCACCTCGAGCGCGACTACATCGGCGGCGGCAGGCTACGGCTCAACCCGTGCGACTGTCTCCAGGACTCGTACGCGCAGCGACCGACGTACACCGGCATGACGGCGTTCTTCCTGCTCCTCGCGGGAGACGGCGAGCCCGGGGACCCGTCGCCGGCAACCGGCGGGCTCCTGCTAAAGACGCCGCTCTACGTCGTCGAGTCGACGCCGACGACCTGGCGCGCGATCCGCCTCGGCGGCCGGCCCGGCGACGGCCGCTACGTGGCGGGTGTCGTCCGTGAGCAGGTCCTCGAGGGCGGCGCCTGGCGGACGACGACACCAGACCTCGTCCGGTGAGGCCCCGGGCCGCTCGGGAGATCACGGCCAGTGCGCCACCGACCGGCGCGCAACCATCTCCCGGAACTGGCTCGTCGTCTCGGGGAGCAGCTCGCCGGTCCCCCAGTCGACGATGACGCCGTAGCGGCGCACGAGATCCATCGCGCCGAGTTCACCGCTCCGATACCGCACGGCGATCGCCTCGGCGTCCTCCAGCTGCCAGCCGCGCCGGTGGACGGCGATCTCCGCGCGCGCCTGCGCGGTCGCGTTGGCGTCGATCCGATACGAGCAGATCTCGGGGTCGACCGCCTCGATGACGACGCCATAGTCGAGGCGCGCGCGTCCGATCGAGACGTAGCCGTCGATCACGTCTTCCAGCACCGCCGCCGGGTCGCGATCGAGCGGATCGCCGTAGCCGCCGCCGCCGGCCGACGGCCGCTGGAACGAGTCGCCTGCGCTCACGGCGACGTTGGAGAAGACCGCACCGAGGAACCGCTCGTCACCGGCGGCCGGGTCGAGCCAGACGCCGTGCGGCAGCGACGGCAGCCCGCCGTCGATACCCCACGCGATCGAGCGCGCCCTGTCACAGCAGTACGACATCACCGTGCGCTCGGCGGCCGTGAGCGTCGCGCCCTTCTCGACGCCGCAGCCACCGCGAAACTCGCCGGGCCCACCCGAGTCGGTCAGGATCTGATGCCGCGTCGTCATGACCGGCGACAGTCGCTCCTGCCCCTCGACGGGCTGAACGGCGAGGCCGACGCCGAAGATCGGCGCCGTCGCGGTGCTGCCGTCGCGGCCGTTCCGACCACCCCAGCCGCCGACCATCCAGTCGTACCACATGAAGACCGGCCGGTCTGGCCGGCGTGCATCACGGCCGCCGACGAGCAGGTACTCGAGGTTGAACGAGCAGGCGATCGCCCGCTCGGGCATGACCTGCGACCACAGCTCGAAGATGGCGTTCATGATCTTCTCGTACGGCCCCGAGCAGAAGCCGGTGACCGCGATCGGCCACGGTGCGTTCACGACGGAGCCCTCGGGCCCGAGCTCGACGGTGACGGCGCGGTAGAAGCCGGCGTTGAGGGGGACGTCGGGGAAGAAGGTCTTCGTGCCGGCCATGACACCGGAGACGGAGGCGCCGTACGCCGAGTTGAGGAACGATCCGACCGCCGGGTCGGATCCGCTCAGGTCGTAGTGGAGCTGATCGCCGCTGATCGTCATCCGCACGCGGACGGCGATCAGCCCCTCGCCGGCCGCTGGGTCGGAGTCGATGTAGTCGACCGTCTCCCACTCGCCATCCGGCAGCGCCGCCACGCGTCCCCGCGTAATGCGCTCGACGTAGTCCTGCACCTCGCTCATCGCCGTGACGACGGTGTCGACGCCGTACTTCGCGGCGAGCCGGAGCACCTCGCGCTGACAGATCCTCGTCGCCTCCGCCTGCGCGTGCATGTCGCCCTCGTTGTCGGAGGGAACGCGCGTGTTCGAGAAGATCAGCCGCGCGACGTCGGAGCGGTAGACGCCACGATCCCAGAGGCGGACCGGCGGGATCCGCAGACCCTCGCCGAAGTGCTCGCGCGCGTTGACGTCGAACGAGCCCGGGACCGAACCGCCAACGTCCGCCCAGTGCCCGTTCGCCTGCGCGTAGGCGATGATCCGGCCCTCGTGGAAGATCGGCCGGATGATGCGGACGTCGTTGAAGTGGGTGCCGCCGAGATACGGGTCGTTGACGGCGAACACGTCCCCCGGATGGATGTCTTCGGGGAACGCCTCGATCACGGCCTTGCAGGTGTAGTGCAGCGTGCCGACGTGGACGGCGATGTCCTGCGACCCCTGCATGATCGTGTCGCCGCGGGCGTCGCAGAGCGCGCAGGAGAAGTCGCGCGCGAAGATCACGAACGAGTGACAGGTGCGGAGGATCTGCTCGCTCATCAGGTCGACGGCGGTGGAGAAGGCGTTCTTCAACACCTCGAACGTGACCGGGTCGAGGGTGGAGACGCGGTTCGCCGGCAGTTCGCTCACTGTGCCTCCCCGTCGAATGTCATGCGGATGTTGAGCCACTCGTCGACGACGGCCGTGACGTCGGGTGGGACGAGGGTCGTCGAGTCGAGTTGCTCGATCACCGCCGGGCCGTGGAGGACGACGCCGACGGGCAGGTCAGACCGCCGGTAGACCGGAGTCTCGATTGCGGCGGGATGCTCGTCGAAGTACACCGGACGGCGTGACGCCTCGCTCGCGACGGCCCGGGCCGCGGTTGGCCGCGGCCGCAGTGTCGGCTTCGGTGTCACGCCGATCGCGCGCAGCCCGAGCTGGTACAGCTCGACGGCCGCACCGTCGCGGCGGTAGGAGAACTCGCGGGCATGCTCGTCGTGAAACCGCGCCACCGCTGCCTCGACCGCGCCGGCGCCCACGCCGCAGGGCACGTCCAAAGAGCGCCACTGCCCGAGGTAGCGCATCGACAGCGAGCGCTGCAGGCTGATGTCGCCGACGGCGACGCCCTCGACCGCCAGGCGCTCGCGGGCCTCGGCCTCGAGCTTCGCGAACTCGGTCTCGACCTCGGCCGGATCGACGTCGTCCGCTGGCCGCAGGAACATCGCCGCGAGGTCGTGGCGGATATCGACGAGGAGGCAGCCGAGGGCCGACGTGATCCCCGGGTTCGGCGGCACGATCACGGTGGGGATCGCCAGGTCGCGGGCGAGGGCGGCCCCGTGGAGCGGCCCGGCACCGCCGAAGACGACGAGTGCGAACTCGCGCGGGTCGTAGCCGCGACGGATCGAGATCAGCCGGACGGCATCCGCCATGTTGGCGTTCGCGACCTGCAGTGCCGCGCGGGCGGCCGCGCTTTCGTCGAGCCCCAGCGGCGCCGCGACCGAGCGCCGGACCGCCGCTGCGGCGGCCTCGGCGTCGAGCGGCACGGCTCCGTCGACGAGGCGGGCTGAGAGGCGACCGAGGACGACGTTGGCGTCGGTGTTCGTCGCGGCCGTCCCACCGCGGCCGTAGCAGGCGGGACCGGGATCGGCACCGGCCGACTGCGGCCCGTTGCGGAGCGAGCCGGCCTCGTCGATCCAGGCCAGCGAGCCGCCGCCGGCGCCGATCGTCAGCACCTCGATCGACGGGAAGCAGATCGGATAGCCGTACTCGACGAACCACTCCCTGGTCACGCGCAGCTCGCCGTCGTAGACGAGGGAGATGTCGGTGGAGGTGCCACCCATGTCGAGACCGATCGCGTGCTGGTGACCGGCCAGCAGGGCGATGTGGCGGGCCGCGATCGCCCCCGCCGCGATACCCGAGGCGGCGAGCCGAACGGCATAGCGATCGACGAGGCGTGGCGTCATCACGCCGCCGCCGGAGTGGAGGAGCAAGAGGTCGCCGCCGTAGCCGCCCTGGCGCAGGCGGTCCGACAGCCGTCGCACGTAGCCGCCGACGAGCGGTGCGAGCACGGCGTTGGCGACGGTCGTCGAGAACCGCTCGTGCTCGAAGATCTCCGGCAGCGTCTCGCTGGACGTCGAGACCGTCACGCCGGGGATCTCCTCGACCAGGATCTCGCGCATCCGCCGCTCGTTGGCGTCGTTCGCGTAGGCATTGACGAAACAGACCGCGACCGTCTCGATGCCGCGCCGGCGCAGCGTACGCGCCGTCGCCCGAGCGCCATCCTCGTCGAGCGCGGTGACGATGCGGCCGGCGTAGTCGACGCGCTCGTCGACCTCGAGCCGGTGGCGCCGCTGCACGTAGGGAGGCGCGACGTCCTTGTAGGCATCCCACAGGTCCTGCTTCGTGCCGCGCCGGATCTCGATCACGTCGCGGAACCCCCGCGTCGTGACCATCGCGACGGGAGGGAAGCGACGCGTGATCAGCGCGTTCGTCGCGACGGTGGTGCCGTGCGAGAAGAGGGCCACGTCGCGCAGGTCGACGCCGGCCGCCGCCACGCCGGCCATGACCGCCTCCATCGGGTCGGCCGGCGTCGAGGGCACCTTGGCGACGGAGACGTCGGATGTGGTTTCGTCGAGTACGCAGACGTCGGTGAACGTACCGCCGACATCGACGGCCACTCGCAGGTGCGTCACCTCACCTCCAGCTGCCGCTGCCGCTCGTCGTCGGCCGTCCAGCGCTCGCCGAGATCGAGGATCGTCCCGGGCGCGTGCTCGTCGTAGGCGGCCCGGAGTGCGGCCAGGACGATCCGCCGGTGCCGGGCGCCGTCACCGACCGCGCCGAGCGTGAGACCGAACGGCGTCTCCACCAGGCAGGCGAGCGACGGCTTCACGAGCGCCGCGACCTCACGGACCTGGGTGATCGAGACCGCTGGAACGCCGTGCTCGTCAAGCGTTCGGTGGAGCAGACCGACCGTCTGCTGGCAGACCGGTCAGGCCGGGACGAGCAGGGCGAGATCGACCGCGTCCGCGAGAAGCTCTCGCGCCACCCGTGGCGCGCTCTCCGCGAGGAGCGTCGTCGGGTCTGGGACGTACCCCATGAACGAGAACACGCGCGGCGCAACGGCACCGATGATCCCGTCGGACGCAAGCGCGGCCAGCGTCACCAGCGGCACCACGACGTCGGGGTCGCGATAGGCCCGGACCGTGTCGAAGCCCGGATGCGAGAAGCGGATGCGCGCGTCGGCAGCGAAGCAGCGGCAGCTCGGATCGCCGTCGTCCCCGCGGTCGAACGGCGTCTGGCCGGTGACGTACGCACCCGCGGTCGTGACGAGCGCGACCCGCGCCCGCTCGAGCGGCACCGGCGGCGCCGTTCGGATCGTCGGCGCCGCCGACTCGATCCACTCGAACGTCGGATAAAAGCCACGCACGAAGGCGCGTTCGTCCTCGATGAAGCCCATCGATCGCTACGATAGCTGCGTGGTCACCGCGATCGTGCTCATCAACACGGATCGGGGGCGCATCGTCGACGTCGCGCAGCAGCTCGTCGAGATCGACGGCGTCTCCGAGGTGTTCTCCGTCGCCGGCCGCTACGACCTCGTGGCCCTCCTGCGGGTCGGCACGAACGACGAGATGGCGGCGCTCGTGACTGGACACCTGCTGCACGTCGACGGCGTCGCCAACACCGAGACGCTGACGGCGTTCCAGGCCTACTCGCGGCACGACCTGGAGCGGATGTTCGGGCTCTGAGCCCGAGCGAAGCGCAGCAGCGACCGGCTACGCCGCCTGCGTCCGCTCCTGGGCGAGCAGTCGCTCGAGAGTCGCGACGACCAGCGGGTCGAACTGCGTCCCGGCCGCCGACACGAGCTCGCGCCGCGCGGCGTCAACCGTCATCGCGGGGCGGTACGGGCGATCCGTCGTCATCGAGTCGAAGGCGTCGCAGGCGGCGACGATGCGCGCGGCGAGCGGGATGCGATCGCCGGCGAGGCCGTCCGGATACCCCGTGCCGTCCACGCGCTCGTGACTGGCGCGCACGATCCGCGCCACGTCATCGAGCCCGCCGGCGGCGGCGACGAGCCGCTCGCCGATGAGGGTGTGATCGCGCATGAATGCCCACTCCTGCTGGTCGAGCGGAGCGGGCTTGTGCAGGATCGCATCGGGGATCGCGATCTTGCCGATGTCGTGCAGTTCGGCGGCGCGGCGGACGGAGGCAACCTCCGCCGGCGGCAGATCGAGCGCGCACGCGACGCGCTCCGCGAGCCTCGAAACGTCGCGCGCGTGGGAGTACACGGCCGGCTCGCCCTCGCTCAGCACCGCCAGCAGGGTTCCGTAGACCTCCGAGCGGCGACGGGGCTTGCCGTGCTTCTCACGGTACATCCGCTGGTCGGCGACCTGCAGGGCCTGAACGGCGTCGTCGGCCTCGCCGGGGATCTCGACGAGGCCCGCCGACGCCTCGACCGCGAACCCCTCGCCCGACTCGCGGAGCGCCTCCGAGAGCCGCGCTGCGAGATCGTCCGCGAGGGGCGCCAGCACGCAGAACTCGTCGCCGCCGAGACGGAAAGCCTCGCCGCCGGCGTCCTGGGCGGCGGCCCGGAGGCGTGCACCGAGCCGGGCGAGGAGCGCATCTCCCGCGACGTGACCAAAGGCGTCGTTGTAGTCCTTGAAGCCGTCCAGGTCGAACAGGACCAGCGCGGTCTGCTCCGGTCGTTCGGTCGCCTGCTGGAGTCGCTCTAACAGCAGGCGCCGGTTGGCGAGCCCCGTGAGCGCGTCGGTCGTCGCGGCATGACGCGCGGCCTGCAGCATGTGCCGGTTCTCGCGGAGCGTCAGTGTCAGGCGCAGCAGCGCGCCGAGGACCGCAGCGGTGGCGAAGGCGGCGGTGAGCACATCGAGTCGGCCGAGCGAGCCCCCGGCGAGGATCGCCGAGGCTGCGATCGCGGCCGCCCCGGTCAGGACCGGGGCCTCCTCGAGGCTGCGTCGCACGGGCTCGCCGACCGGCCTTCGGCTGGCCGCGAGCATCAGGAACGCCGCGATCGGCCACAGTGTGTCGAGCGCGGTGCCATCCAGGTAGGTGCCGCTGGCCGCCTGGTAGGCGTAGATCGAGTCGGCGACCGCCTGCGCGGCGAGACCGAGCGCGAGCAGCAACCACATCGGCTCTCGGCGCCAGGCGCCCGTCGACAGCGTCGTCACGACCAGCGCGATCAGCAGCACGTCGGCGGCCGGGTAGGCGAGGACGACGGCGACTTCGGCGACCGACCCGCCCGTCGCCGCCGACACCTCGCGCACGACGACGGCGGCGCCGACGGCAGCCGAGCCGAGCATCACGATCGCGCCGTCGAGCGCGGCGCCGACGCCCGGCAGCCGGACGCGGGTTGCGAGCAGCAGCACGATCGCGGCGTACGCGAGCGGGTAGAAACCGAGGTAGAGAATGTCGCTGTAGGAGGGCGCCTCGGGTTGATCGATAGCCCATGCCACCTCACCGCCGACCCATGACGCCAGCCCGAGGCCGAGCAGGACCCATGGCAGGCGCTCGGTGCGCCGCCGGAGGCCGCCGACGACGAGGCCGGCGGCCGCCATGCCCATCAAGCCGACGTAAACCCAGTTCGACGCCGCGATGGAGACCTGCTCCTTGCCGGCGCCCGTTACGACGTGCGCGGTGTACGCAACGAGCACGACGAGCGAGGCCGGCCAGGCGAACGCAGATAGGGCCACAGACAGGTCATCGGCCGCCGGTGGCCCCGGGTTGAGCGATGGGACTAATCAGCCGGCAGGGCAGGGCTGCTCGTGCGGGAGGCTGGGGCGGAGCACGACGCGGAAGGTGGCGGAAGTGTCCGCTGCCGCCACCCACTGCGTGGCCTCGTTCGCCTTCTCAGCGAGGACGCCGCGGAGCGTCTCGACGTCCGCACCGGTGACGGCGATGCAGCCATAGCCGGTGCCGCTCGACGGGTCGGCGGCGAGGGGCGAGCCGAGCGGCCAGACGACCGGCGCGTCAGTGGTCGGATCGCCCTGGTAGGGGCCGACCCAGGCCGACAGCGCCGCCGCGACATACGGGGCGGTAGCGGCCGTCGTGGCGGTCTCCCGGACCTTGGCGACGATGCCGGAGAGCCGCTTGCGAGCGTCGATCTGGTCGGTCGTCAGGCCCTGGCCGTCCGTGATGTCGAGCGCGTTCGCCGAGTGGGCGAGCGTCCGCCCGCCGGTCGTGAGCTGCAGCACCGTGAACGGCGCATCGGCGATCGGCGGCTGCCCGAAGTCGATCGCGCCGGCGTTCAGCCCGGCGTCGTCGATCGCGGCCAGGAGGGTCTGCAGGGTTGCCTCGTCGATGCGGCCCTCGTTCAGCGGGTAGAGCGCCGGCCCCGGGAAGATCGCCGGGGCCGGACCGTCCGCGACGACGCGGCCGTCGCCGTAGATCGTGACCATCGGCACCGACCGCAGGTTGTACTCGACGGGCACGAACCCGCCGCTGAGCGACATCTGCAGCACGACGTCGGTCGCGCCGGTCGCGTGATCGATGCCGGCCACGCTGTCGGCGCCGGGTGCCGCCGGGTCGGAGCCGCCGCAGGCGGCGAGCGCGAGAATCACGGGTAGCGAGATGAGGAAGCGCATGGATCGGATCATGCATGCTCCGACGGTGCGGACCCCGGCTCGGTTCCCTTCCGTACTCTTCCCCCATGCAGCCCGTCGCTCCCTACATGGCCGTCGGCGTCTCGACCGTAGTACACGGCATCGGCCACCGCAAGCACATCGAGCGGAACCTCGCCATCATCGAGGACGCGATTCACGCCGCCGTCTCGATCATCGGTATCAACATGCCGGTGCGGCTGATCGCGCTGGCGGAGGGCGCGCTGACCGGCTTCACGGACGAGATCTTCGACATCCCGCACACGACCGCCGCACGGGAGTTGTTCATCGACCTGCCTGGACCCGAGACCGACCGGCTGGCAGCGCTCGCGAAGCTCTACGACACCTACATCATCTGCCAGTGCAAGGCGCGCTGGCCCGAGGTGATGCCGGACCGCTTCTTCAACATGCTGTTCGTGATCTCGCCGCAGGGCGAGATCGTCCACCGCGCGGCCAAGAACCATCTCTGGTGTCGTGAGCGCTCATGCACGCCGCACGACATCTACGACCGCTGGGTCGAACTGTTCGGCGACGGCCCGGAGGCGTTCTATCCCGTGCTACGGACGCCCGACATCGGCACCATCGGCACCATCTGCTGCTCCGACGGGGAGTATCCGGAGGCGATCCGCGCCCTCACGTTCGGTGGCGCCGAGGTCATCTACCGTCCCTCCGAGGCCGTCCCGATGACCCAGGCCGGACCGGACGCCGGCGGCACGTGGCTGCTGCAGAACCGGGCCCACGCGCACTTCAACAACGTCTACATGGTCTGCCCGAACGTCGGTCCGGTGTACGTCCACCCGCAGATGGAGCACCCGTACGACATCGGCGGCGGCAGCGGACACGTCGTCGACTACCAGGGCAACGTCCTCGGGCTCTCGCGCGGCGGCGCCAACAGCTTCTGCGCCGGCATCGTCGACGTCGAGGCGCTCCGCAACTTCAGGGCGATGAACCTCAACTCGAACTGGCTGAAGGACCTCCGCACCGAGCTGTTCCGGAAGATGTACGACGAGCCGATCCATCCGCGGAACCTCTGGCTCGAGGCCGACCCGGCCCAGCACGCGGAGGTGGACGAGGTCTACCGCGCGAACATCGATCGTCTCGTCGCGCGCGGCACCTGGACGGCGCCCGCGCACCGACACCACGGCTCCCGCTTCCTGGCGCCATCCACCGACCCGGCCGACGCGGCGTGGGAGAACGTCCGCACGATGTGGGGCGACTGAACGCGTGCGCTACGCCTCGCTGACGTCCCGGCTGCACGGCGAGGGGTCCCGGGTCTGGCAGGTGCACGAGCGGGCCCAGGCCCGTTCGCGGGCCGGCGACGACGTCATCGTCCTGTCGATCGGCGAGCCGGATTTCGCGGTCGCCGACCACATCGCCGACGCACTCGTCACGTCGATCCGGGCCGGCCGCAACTTCTACACCGACTCCCGCGGCGAGGCGCCCCTGCGGGCCGCCATCGCGCGCCACGTCGAGCGCTACGCGCATCGCCCGATCGGGCCCGAGCAGGTCGTGTTCATGCCCGGCGCACAGGCCGCGCTGTTCGCCGTCTGTCTCGTGCTCGCCGAGGCCGGCGACGAGATCCTCCTGCCGGAACCGTCCTACGCGACCTACGAGGGCGTGATGGCCTCGACGGGCGCGAGGGTCGTCCACGTCCCGCTCCGCGCGGCGCGGGGATTCAAGCTCGATCCGGCCGATGTCGCGGCGCGGATCACGCCGCGGACGCGGCTGATCGTGGTGAACACGCCCCACAATCCGTCCGGCGCGACGCTGTCACGGGCGACGCTGGACGAACTCGGGCGGCTGGCCGTCGAGCACGACCTCTGGCTGGTCACGGACGAGGTCTACGCCGACCTCGTCTACGACGGCGAGCACGTGAGCGCCCTCGCGATCCGGGGTGCCGAGGATCGTGTGGCCGTGATCGGCTCGCTGTCGAAGTCCCACGCGATGACCGGGTTCCGGCATGGCTGGGTGGTCGGGTCGGAGGAACTGACCGGGCACGTCGACGTGCTGGTCCAGTCGATGCTGTTCGGGTCGCCGCCGTTCGTCCAGGACGCCGGCCTGGCGGCGCTGACGGCGCCGCAGGATGCGACCGCCGCGATGCGCGCCGCCTACGCGAGTCGCGCCCGGGTCGTCGTCGACGCGCTCCGCGCCGTCCCCGGCATCGAGCCGCACGAACCGGAGGCCGGCATGTTCGTGATGGCCGACATCTCCGCGAGCGGGCTCGATTCGATCTCGTGGGCACTGTCGCTGCTCGAGGAGCAGGGTGTGGGCGTCACGCCCACGGAGGGGTTCGGCCCGTCGGGCGCCGGGCACGTCCGGATCGGACTGGTCGCCGACGAGGACCGGCTCCTCGAAGCGTGTCGCCGGATCGCCGCGTTTCAGACCACGAGGCCGTAGTCCATCGTGTTCAGGTTGCGGCAGCCGTCGGCGGTCAGGATGACGTGGTCCTCGATCCGGCAGCCCCCGACGCCGGGCCGGTAGAGACCCGGCTCGATCGTCAACGAGTCGCCGACCGCGAGCGGCGAGAACCCCTGTGTCCCGGCGCTCGGCGGCTCGTGCACCTCGAAGCCGACACCGTGGCCGAGTCCATGAATGTACGACCACGGCCGCGGCGCGTCGAGTGTCTCGGCAGGGTGCATCTGGGACGGGAAGCCCCGCTCCCGGAACAGGTCGGAGACGATGCCGTTGAGGTCGCGGCCGGTCATGCCGGGCCGCACCGCCGCCAGTGCGGCCTCGATCGCAGCCCGGCACGCATCGTGCGCCTCCCTCACCTCCGCGGGCGGCTCGCCGACGCAGAACGTCCGCGTCATGTCCCCGTACACCCGGGTTGTCGCGTGGCGCGGGAAGAGGTCGAAGACGATCGACTCCCCCGCCCGCAGCGGCCCGTGCCCGTGCTCGTGCGGATCGGCACCCTGCGCGCCGCCGGCCATGATCGGGGGGACCGGCTCGAGCCCGCGGGAAAGCCACGCCTGCTGGACGATGGCGGCGAGACGCTCGGACGTCAGCGTCGACCCGTCGAGTTGCAGCGTCCGATCCCCGCCGACGTCGCAGCGGCGGAGCGTGTCGCGGACGAGTTCCATGCCGCGCTCCACCTCGCGCTGCACGGCCTGGAGCAGCTCGATCTCGGCCGCCCCCTTCGTCCGCCGGCGCGTCGCGACCGTGTCGGCGGCGTCAAGCGTGACCTCGACGCCGTTCGCGCGGAGGTGGTCGGCCTCGGCCAGGGGGAACCAGCGGGGAACGCGTACGGCCGTGACGCCGGCTCGGCGCACGGCGTTCAGCGCACGCGCCAGGTCGAGCTCCGCCTCGCCCAGCCCCTGCGCCCGCTCGGCGGCGACCAGCTCCTCCACCGCCCAGACCTCGCTCGCCGCCGACGTGCGTTTCGCGAGCTCGACGTCGAAGCCGGTCGCGACGAGGATCCGCCGGTCGCCCGTCTCCAGGTAGAGCACCGGGTCGGCGGTCAGGAAGCGGCACGCCGCATACATGTCGCCGTTCGCCTTGGACTCGGCGACCAGCAGGAGGCCATCGGACATGGGCGAGACGATACATGCCGAAATCGGCTGAAAGGCGCGGACGACGTTTCTCCTGCACCTGATAGGGTTTGACACTCAACGACAGCGAAGGGGTTCGCGCTGGCCGCTCCGATGGAGCAGGCGTCGCGCGTTCCCCGACCGTCGCCGCTGGCCGGACCGGCCCGCAGGTGACCACCGAAAGGACCCCCGCTCGATGCTGGACACAGCACTCGTGCCGGTCGCCGTCGCACTGGCGTCGACCGGCGTCTCCCATGCTCCGACACCGCCGCCCTCCGCCGGCGAGCGAGCGGCGGTCATCGCCCGGACGTACATCGATACACCGTACGTCTGGGCAGGCGCCAGCCGCCGCGGCGTCGACTGCTCGGGCCTCGTCGTCGCCGTCTACCGCTCGCTCGGCGTCGACCTGCCCCACCAGTCGAACGTCCTGTGGCAGACGCTGCCCCGCGTGAAGCGGCTCCGGAAGGGCGACATCCTCGCCTTCGGCAGCGGCGGCACCTCCGACCACGTCGGCATCTACCTGGGCGGGGGCCGCTTCATCGGCGCGTCGGGCGCGAGCCGCGGTGTTCGGATCGGCCGGCTCGGCGCGCGCGAGGACCTGCTCGGCGCCGTCCGGCCGCGTCTACACGTGCGGCGCAAGCCCCGCCAGGCCGTCCAGCAGCCGGCGGCCATCCTCCGGCTCGGTCAGTGGATTCATGACGGTGATCCGCAACGCTGGTCGACCGTTCAGACGGGTCAGCGAGACGTGCCCACCGCCTGAACTGTTCCACGCCGGCCGCAGGCGCTCCTCGCGGCCGTCGGAGTCACGCAGCCGGAAGCAGAGGATGTTGCACTGGCTCGTGCAGCGTCTCGAACGACGGGTGCTCGTCGACGAGTTCGTAGATCGCCCGGGTCGTCTCGCAGAGGTGGTCGTAGAGCGCCGCGAAGCCGTCGCTGCCGTACCGCTGCCACGCGATCCAGAGCTTGAGCGCGTCGGCGCGACGGGAGCATTGGAAGGAGCGCACGCCCTGGTCCGGCGGACGCGCCGAGGGATCGTGGAACAGGTACGGGGCGCTCTGCGAGAAGGCGGCGTCGAGGTCGCCCTCGTCCGCGACGACGAGCGCGCTGGTAGCCAGCGGCAGCAACATCATCTTGTGCGGATCCCAGGCGAGGGATCGCACCTGCTCGACGCCGCGCAACCGGTGCCGGTGACGGGCCGAGAGCAGCGCCGAGGCGCCGTGGGCGCCGTCGACGTGCAGCCACACGCCGCGGCGAGCACAGATCTCGCCGATCGCGACGAGGTCGTCGAACGCGCCGACCGCCGTCGATCCCGCCGTCGCGACGACGGCGACAACCGTCCTGCGCTCGGCCGCGAGTGCCGCATCGAGGGCCGCCGGATCGAGTCTGAACGCCGCGTCGGAACGGACGCCGACGACGGCGCGACGTCCGAGCCCGAGGAGGGCAACGGCACGTTCGACCGAGTAGTGGGCGTGCTCGGAGCAGTAGACGACGGCCTCGCCGCCGCGGACACCGTCGTCGAAGGCGTCGGGCAGCGCCTGGTTGCGGGCCGCCAGGAGCGCCGAGAACGTCGCCTCCGTCGCACCGACCGTCATCGTCCCACCGGCCTCGGCGCCGAGGCCGGCGAGATCGGCGAGCCAGCGGATCACCCGTCGTTCGATCGCCGTCGTCGCCTGCGACAGCTCGGAGACGGCGTGCGACTGGTTCAGCGCCGAGACGAGCGCCTCGGCCCAGATCGCGGCCGGCAGCGGCGTCGACAACTGGTGCGCCATGTGCATCGGATCGTGCAACCAGGCCGTGTGGGGAAGGACGCGCCGGCGCACGTCGTCGAGGACATCGGCCAGCGACCGGGCGACGGCGGGCGCCGGCTCGTCGAACAGCGCGGCGACGTCCGCGAAGACGCCCACCGGTGGCGCCGTCACCGTCCGCGAACGCGCGTCGCGGAGGAAGTCCGAGACGAGCGTGGCGAACGCGGGGCCGGCGGACAGGTCCTCGGCGACCTCCGGTGGGATCACGCCTTCCGCCCGGTCGCGACGAGGAACACCTCGACGCTGCGCGCGCGCACGGCCTCGGGCCTGAGCGTGCGAAGCGCGTCGTAGCGATGCCGGAGCAGCTCCCGCACGGCGTCGTACTCGGCGCCCATGAACAGCTTCGCGACGAAAGCCGAGCCCGGCCGGGCGAGGGCGTCCGCGACCCCGATCGCCCGCTCGACGAGGGCGGCCGACCGGATCGCGTCGGTCTGCCGCGAGCCGGTCGTTGCCGGCGCCATGTCCGAGAGCACGAGATCGTACGGCGCGTGCAGAGCGAGGTCGTCGTTGGCGAGGTCGAGGGCGTCGCCGACGATCGCCGTCACCGTCGGCGGCAGGGCGACGGTGATCGGCTGCAGGTCGACGGCGAGCACGCGTCCCTCGGCGCCGATGCGCTCGGCGGCGTACAGCGTCCACGATCCCGGCGCCGCGCCGAGGTCGATCACGCGCATGCCACGGCGGAGCAGGCGCGCGCGGCCGTCGATGTCCGCGAGCTTGAACACCGAGCGAGCCGGATAGCCGCTCTTCTGCGCCCGCTGCGCGAAGTGATCGGGCCTGCGGTACGGGTTCGCGCGCGCCACCGACGCGAAGCGTAGCTTGCATCCTCGAACGGGATACTGTATACAATCCGCATGGCCGCCGGACTGACGCTCGCCGACGTCGACCTGCTCGACCACGACCTCTTCGCAGAGCGCGAACCGTGGGACGTCTTCGAACTGCTCCAGCGCGAGGCCCCGGTCCACTGGCAGGCGGGGCCCGAGCCTGGCGACGGCTTCTGGAACGTGACGCGGTACGACGACGTCGTCCACGTCCTGAAGAACGCGCGCCTCTTCTCGTCCGAGGCGAACGGCGCTGCCCAGATCGAGTGGATGGAACCGGACGTCCTCGAGGCGCGGCGCAACTTCATGGAGACGGACGCGCCCCGCCATACGGCCTGGCGCCGCCAGTTCGCGCGTGACTTCACCCCGCGCGCCGTCGCAGCCTACGAGGACACCATCCGCCGCCTCACGGTCCAGACCATCGACGCGGCGCTCGCACGCGGCGACGAACTGGAGTTCGTCCACGACATCGCCGCCGTCATCCCGATCCGCGCGCTCGGGCACATGCTCGGCGTGCCCGAGGAGCACCTCGACCGTCTGGTCGCGCTCGGCGACCGGATGATCATCGACACCGATCCCGAGATCGCGCACGTGCTGGCCGGCTCGCCGGAGGCGGAGGAGTTCAAGTACCTGCCGTTCGGCTCCGAGGCCGCCGTCGAGATGTCGGCGCTCGGGCGACCCATGCTGCACGCCCGCCGCACCAAGCCGACCGACGACGTGCTCTCGATCCTCGCCAACATGCGCATCGACGACGCGCTGCTCGACGACGTCGCGCTGGACAACAACTTCGCGCTGTTCGTCGTTGCCGGCAACGAGACGACCCGGCAGGGGATGGCACTCGGCCTCCTGCAGCTGATCGAGAACCCGTGGGCGATGGACGCCCTCCGCGCCGACCCGGCGCTCTACCCGACCGCGGTCGACGAGCTGCTTCGCCTCGCCTCGCCGGTCTGGCACTTCCGCCGCACGGCGACGGCGGACACCGAGATCCGCGGCGTCCGCATCGCCGCCGGACAACGCGTCGTCGTCTGGTTCGCGGCGGCGAATCGCGACCCGGACGCCTTCGCCGACCCGCACCGGATGGTCCTGACCCGCAAGCGCGACGAGCACGCCGCCTTCGGTCGCGGTGGCCCCCACTTCTGCCTGGGTGCGCATCTCGCCCGCCTGGAGCTGACGGTGATGCTGCAGGAACTGCTCGCCCGCGTCGGCCGGATCGAGGTGATCGCGCCGCCGCGTCGGCTCCGCTCGAACTTCACGAACGGCCTCAAGGAGCTGCGGATCCGCGTCGAGCGCGCCTGACGCGCCGCCATAGTATGCTCGCTCACGATGTCGCAGGTTCTCCTGATCGGAGTCGGGGACATGGGCGAGCGGTTCGCCGCAGGCCTGGCGGCGTCGGGCCGTGTCCGCGAACTCGTCCTGGTGGACGTCGCCGGCAGCGGTCTGCGCGAGAAGGCCGCGACGCTCGTCTCCTGCTACGACGTGACCGTGCGGGCGGTCGAGACCGAGCCGCGCGACCAGTACTCGTTCGAGCGTCTGCTGCGCGACCTGCGGCCCGACCTCGTCGTCCAGGCGGCGTCCCTGCAGAGCCCCTGGGCCCTCGTCGGCCGCAGCGACGCCGTCGCCCGGGCGATTGGCGGGGCCGGTCTCGCGCTACGGCTGCCATTTCAACTGCCCTGCCTCGTCGCGGTGATGCGCGCCGTCCGCGAACAGGGCTACACGGGCCCGGTCGCCAACCTGTCGCTGCCGGATATCACGCATCCGCTGCTCGCCCGGCACGGCCTCGCGCCAACGGTCGGGCTCGGCAACGTCTCGATGCTCCTGCTGCGAGCGCGGTCCGCCTGGCGGCAGCAGCATCCCGGCCAGACGCCGCCGCTGATCCGGGTCGTCGGCCAGCACCATCACGTCTACGGCGTCATGCAGTCGACGCCGCCGGCCGATCCGAACGACGGGCCGCGCGTGTACGTCGGTGACGACGCCGTTCGCGCCGACGACCTCGCCTACGGCGGACTGCCGATCGCTCCGGGCCTGCGCTACAACCACGTCACCGCTGCCGCGACCCTCCCCGTACTGGAGGCGCTGCTGCCCGGTAGCGAGCCGCTACGTTGGTCGACACCGGCGCCGCACGGTCTCCCCGGTGGCTACCCGGTCCGGATCACGTCCGGAGCCGTCGCGCTCGACCTGCCGCCGAATGTCGACGCGGATGAGGCGGCGGCGTTCTGCGAGCGGATCGGGCGCGCGGATGGCATCGATCGGATCGACGACGACGGCACGGTGCACTTCACGGACGAGGCCCGGGCCGCGCTGGCGGACGTCGCTCCCGATCTCGCCGAGCCACTGCCGTTCGATGACGTCGAGATTCTCCGACGCGCCCGGCGACTCGGCGACCTCCTCGGCTGACCGTCACTGCGTCGTGAAGACGAGCAGGCCCAGGTCCTTCAGGGACACCTCGCCGGCCGCGGCGCTGCACTCCACGCCGACATTGAGGCTCCCTCCGGCCAGGGCCGGACTGCGGTCGTAGATCGTCACGACCGTTGACCCAGCCGCCGCCAACGAATAACTTCGGTTGCCAAGCCCGAGCGCCGTGTAGGCGTTCGTCCCCGGACCGGTCTCGACGACGGCCCGGCAGGCGCCGTTGCCCGACGTGAAGGTCGACAGGGTGTAGTTCGCGACGACCGCGACGCGACCGTTGGCCGGAACCGCGATCCGCCCCGTCCCCTGGACGAGCGTGATCGCGCGGGTGTTCGCGCCGATCAGCACCGGGCCGACGCCCACCCTGGCGGTGCCGGACGCGGAGGGCAGGCCGGCAACGCCGGGTGGCCCCTTCGGGCCCTGGGGTCCCGCCGGGCCGGCGATGCCCTTCAGTTGCATGCGGGTGCCATTCGACAGGTGGTACGTCTTGACCACGCCGGGCCTGATCTGGGCCGAGTTCGATACGACGTACCTGCTAGCGGCAACGCCGGCGGTCGCGCTGACCAGGGCGGACACCGCCGCACAAACGGCGATCAGCCGCAGGTTCGAGTGGATCATGACGCCACCCTACGCCACGCGGGAGCGCTTGCGCCACGGCCGGACGGCCTATCCTGGGCGGCTCAGGTTCCGGCTCGGCTGGCGAGCGCCAGCCCGGCTCGGTAGACGCCCGCGATGTCGTCGCGCGTCCACGGGCCCGGCTCGACCGGGATCCACGCCTCCTCGCACAGCGTCACGAGCCGGTCGACGTCGGCCTCACGTACGCCGCAGTCACGCATCGTCGGAAAGCCGCAGTCGGCGAGGATCCGCTGCACGCCGCGAACGGCCCGCGAGCCGTCCGCCGAGGAGTCGGCGGGCTCGCCGAGCGCGTCGGCGATGCGCTCGAAGCGATCGGGCACGTGCCGGCGATCGACGTCCATCGTCTCCGCCAGGACCAGGCCGATCGTGAGCCCGTGCGGCAACCCGTAGACCGACCCCAGCGGCTCGGCCAGCGAGTGCTCGGTGCCGGCCTCCGAGATGTTCATCGCGAGGCCGGCCATCATCGAGCCGAGCGCCATCGCGCTGCGCGCGGCGGCATCGTGGGGGTCGCGGACGACGGCGGGCAGTGCGCCCGCACAGATGCGAGTCGCCTCGAGGCCGATCGCATCACCGATCGGCGTGCGGACGCGGACGACGACCGCCGCGAGCGCCTGGGCCAGCGCGTCCACGCCCGTGGAGAGCGTCGCCGCCGGCGGCAGCGCGTGCGTCAGGAGCGGGTCGACCAGGGCCCAGTCGGCCCGGTTCACCGGACTCGCGCCCGACACCTTGTGGCCGTCGTGGTACATCACGCAGCCGCCGGTGACCTCGGAGCCGGTCCCGGACGTCGTCGGGATCGTGACGAGACGGATCGGGCTGGCCGGGATCGTCGAGACGTCGGCGCCGGGCCAGCAGAACCGTCTGATCGGCGCACCCGCGGCGGCGACGATCCGTGCGCCCTTCGCGGTATCGAGCGCCGACCCGCCGCCGATCGCGACGACGACGTCGGCACCCGAGGCGGCGAGCGCCGCGCCGCAGGCCTCGACGCTCGCCGTCGTCGGCTCGTGCGCCGCGATCTCGTACACGGTCGCACCGGCCGGGACGGGCGGGTTCGGGACGTTCGGGTCGAGGACGACGAAGGGGCGGCCGAGCCCGGCAGCGGCGAGGATGCCGGGCAGTTCGGCCGTGACGCCATCCCCGAAGCGGATCCGGATCGGCAGGTGATTCCAGAACGGCCCCTCCAGCGTCACGGCCACGCCACCTCGCTCCCGTCGGCGGCCCAGATGCCGGCGACGCGAGGCCGTCCACCGCCAACCCCCGCAACCGGGGCGACGAGGGCGCGGGTGACGAAGATCTGCGGCCGGAACCCGAAGATCGTCGTCTCGCCGATCGCGAGCGGGCGGGGCTGCTGGAGCATTGCGTGGTAGTCGATCCCCGCCGGCGACTGCAGTTCGGCATCGACCAGCGTCGCCTGCGCAGCGTCACGACCGACGAGGGCGCGCACCTGGTAGTCGGGGAAGATCGGGTCGACGTAGAAGCCGCCGCCAGTGGCGTACGCCTCGCCGGCGTGATGGTGGGAGATCTCGGCCACGTAGCAGACCGCGGGGACCTCGACGAGGTCCTCGAACACGTGCAGCGCCGTCGTGCCCGTCAGGCCGTGGCCCGGCTCGACCTGGGTGACGCCGTGGTCGGCGAGGATGCCCATCACCGCACACGACGTGGTGCCGGGGCCGTTGACGCGCGGCAGGAGACCTGCTGCCGCGAGCCGCTGCGCCGCGCGCTCCAGCGTGACGAGGTTCGGCGTTGCGCGGACGGCGCGCGTCTCATGATCGAACAGCAAGGCGGGGAACGTCGTCACGCCGGCGAAGCGGGCACCGTCGAGCGCGTCGATGTCCTCTGCCACCCCGAGCACGTCGTCGGCGGGGAACCCGCCCTCCTGCGTCCGGTAGAAGACGTCGCCGGGCCCGCAGATGCGCGCGAGGAACTCCTGCGTCCGGCCGGCGCGGGCGGCCTGTGCGGCGGCGGTCACGGCGCGCTCCAGCGCGTAGACGGTCCAGTTCGCGGGACGCAACGCCTCGATCGCGGCGACCTCCGCGAACGGCACCTGCACGAGATGCCCGACGTGTGCGAGCCGCGACCCGGCCGCGACGACGGCGCGGGCGTCTGCCGTGTCGACCGCGACGCACGCGTCGATGCCGCCGCGCGCGGCGGCGGCGATGAACGCCGGGTTGCGGCCCACCTGCTTCGTCATCGCGAAGATCTCCAGCCCGAGGCGCCGCGCCTCACCGGCGAGCGCCCGCGCGTTCGCCTCGACCGCGTCGAGGTCGATCGCAAAGGCCCCCGACGGCAGCTCCCCGGCCTGGTGCAACGCGAAGACGGCCTCGACGAACGCCGGGTTCCGCCGCCTGATGAGATCGAGGAACATCAGCCCGTGAACACGGCCCTCGGCATGCACATGCCGACGTTCCACATCCCCATGTCCACGATCTCGAAGATCTTGAGGTCGCCGGCGAGGCTGCAGAGCATGTACGCCATGGTCGGATCGAGCCCCTCCTCGATGCCGAGCAGTTCGATCATCGCGCGCACCGCCATCCGCGCACCCTCCATCAGGTCCGGCGCGATCCCGGTCGTGCCGTAGTAACCACGTACGTCGGCGGCCGGCGTCAGCGATCCGGGCGGCGTCACGAACCACGGACCCGGCGAGGTGCGCTTCAGGAGCCCGAAGCGGAGACTCGCCTTCATGCCGCACTCGATGGCGGCGACGCAGACCTCGCCGTCGCCCTGTGCGGCGTGCGGGTCGCCGAAGGAGAAGCGGCCACCGGCCAGGTGCACCGGCAGGTACAGGCGCGTGCCGACGGTGATGTGGCGCGTGTCGATGTTGCCGCCGCCCTCGTGGGGTGGGAACGGGGCGAACTGCCCTGGCCGATCCGGGCACGTTCCCATCGTCCCGCAGAACGGCACGATCGGGATCTCGACGCCGTCGCAGAGCGTCGTCGTCTCGCCGCGGGTGAGATCGAAGTGATGGACGTAGGGCTCCGGGAAGTCGTCGGGAAGGAGGCCGACGCCCTCCAGGAACGCGCACCATCCGTACGGCCCGGTCTGCAGCGAGAGGACCTCGATCGCGAGCGTGTCGCCGACCTCGGCGCCGGCCACGTCGATCGGGCCGCAGAGGTTGTAGAGGGTGTCGAAGTCGAAGCTGCAGTCCGCATAGGTGTAGCCCGCGGCGATCTGCCGCTCACCGGCCATCAGGACGTCGAAATGCACCACGTCGCCCGGCGCGACGGTCAGGGCGGTCGGGATGTCCCGATCCCAGACGTGGTGGAAGATGCTCGGATCGAAGACATGCTCGGCCATGGGCGGCATGGTGGCACGCTGAGTGAGTAGGATCCAGGCGTGGCCTCCGCAATCGTCGTCGCACTCGCGGTCGCCGCCGCGCTCGCCGTGGCGATCCTGGTGTACCGGGCCGGCGAGCGGCGGGGTCCGCATCTCGAGGCCCTGGCGAGCGGCGAGGTGAGCGTGGAGTCGCTGCCGGAGGCCGTCCAGTTGCGCCTCGCCTCCGTCCGCCACCGGGCCGGGCTCGCGAACGCGCTACGCAAGGCGGCCAAGGATGCCGCGAAGGTGCGGCGCACCAAGATCATCCCGAACCCGGCCGTGAACCCGTACATGAACCCGGCGGTCAGGGACGAGATACTCCGCGTCGCCGATCTGATCGTGGTGCCGACCACGACCGCGCGCGCGGTGGCAATGGCCGAGGTGATGCTGGGCGACGGTCGCTCGCCGCTGTACGGCGAGAGCGGGCGCGACCTGCTCGCGGCGCTCGCGGCCATCAGCGACGCGTCGAGCTAAGCCCCGCCCGTTCCAGGACCGCCGCGAAGCGGGCCGCCTGCTCGTCGCGATCGAACTCGCTGCGGGCCAGGACACGCGCCGCCGCACCGGCCGCGCTGAGCCGGACGGGATCGGCGAGGAGGCCAGCGAGTTCGCGCGCCGCCGCCCGCAGGTCCGCGTGCGTGACGGCGATCCCAGCACCGCTCGTCTCGAGCAGGTCCCGCTGCCAGCCGCCGTAGTTGATCAGGAGCGGGCGACCGGCAGCGAGCGCGTCGAAGAACTTGTTCGAGGACGTCGCCTCCATCTCGGGCACCGGTTCGAACAGGGCCGTCGCGACGGTTGCCGCGGCGAGCAGCGCCGGCATCTCGCGCTTGGGCAGCGGGTCGCGGACGAACAGCGTCTCGTCCAGGACGCCCCGCTCGCGCGCACGCGCCAGCAGCGCATCGCGGCCGGCCCCCCGGCCAACGAGCAGGAAGCGGGCATCATCCCGGAGCGGCCTCAGGGCAGCGGCGAGGTCGGCGAGCCAGGACACGCCGTTGATCACGCCGAACGCCCCGGCATAGACGATCAGGGGCGCACCTACCACGAGGCCGGGAACCGAGGCCCGAATCGTGTCGCCCGACGCCGGGTCGACGTCGAAGGCCGCCAGATCGCAGCCGTTCGGGATGACGGTGATGCGCTCGCGCGGGATGCCGCGACGGGCAACGCCGTCGGCCATCCCCGGCGAGAGCGCGATGACCTCGCGGGCCGACCGGTACGCGAACCACTCGATCGCGCGGGCGGCGGCGATCGGCGCGCGACCGCGCAGGGCACCGACGGCGATCGGCAACTCCGGCCAGAGGTCCCGTACCTCGAACACGAGCGGCGCGCGACGCGCGACGCGACCGACGATGCCGGGGAGGGCGATCGTCAGGGGAGTGGAGGTCGCGAAGACGACATCGGCCGGTACGCGTGCCGTCTCGACCGACGCGCGCAGCGCGAAACGCAGGAAACTCCTGATCCGCGCGGCGTGCCCCATCTCGTTGGTGTACGCGACGCCGATGATCCGCAGGTCGATGCCGTCGATCGTCTCGCGCCGGACGGCGCGCGTCGCCCGGAGCGCCGGCGGCAGCTGGGCGTCGGAGCAGATCATCGTCACGCGATGACCCCGCGCGACCAGCCTGCGCGCGAACTCGTAGGAGCGCGTTCCGGTCGCGCTGTCCGGCGTGGCGAAGTACTGGTGCAGGTACGTGATGTTCACGCTCAGAGCACGGCCGTGTACCGCTGGCAGGCAGCGGTGGCGTCGAGGCCTTCGACCTCGGCCAGCTCGGCCGCCTTCAGCGATCGGTAGCAGTCCCACAGCTCGTCCGGCAGCCAGCTGCGCAGGACGCCGTCGGCCGTCACGGCGGCGAGCGCGGCCGGCAGGTCGCCCGGCAGCGCGCCCGTGAGCTCGCCGGGGTCGCGGTCGAGGATCGTCGGGGTTGCGAGTTCCTCGCGGATGCCGGCGAGGCCGGCGCGCACGAGCAGGCCGAGCGCGAGGTGCGGCGAGGCCGTCGCGTCCAGCGCGCGGTACTCGAGGTTGAACTGGCGGCCGAGGTCGCCACCGGCCATCTCGGCGACCGGGCAGATACGAACGGCACACTCGCGGTTGCGATAGCCGAGCGCGGCGGCGGCCGCGCTCCAGCGATGGGGCGTCAGGCGCAGATAGGAGATCGCGCTCGGCGCGGTGAAGGCGAGCAGCGCGGGTAGGTGCCGCAGGAGCCCGGCCGCGAACGACCCGCCGAGTGCGGACAGCCCACCGGCCGACGAAGCGTCGTGAAGGACGTTTCGCCCCTCGTCGTCGAGCAGGCTGAGGTGGACGTGCACGCCGTTGCCGATGCCGTCGGGCGCGGTCAGCGGCGCGAACGTCGCGCGCCTGCCGAGACCACGGGCGACGTCGCGGACGACCTCCTTCAGGATCGCCGCGCGATCCGCCGACCGGATCCCCTCGGCCGGGCGGACGACGACCTCCCACTGCGCCGGACCGAACTCGGGGAGGATCATCTCGGGCTCGCAGCCGGCCTCGGCGAGCGCGCCGTGGAGGAGACCGGCGAATGGCTCGGCGTCGCGCTGGGCCTGCAGGGTGAAGGGCCCCTCGGGTGTCGCAAAGGTGTGCGGCACCATTGCGACAACCTGGAACTCGTGCTCGAACGCGGCCATCAGCCGGAGCCCGGTTTCGGCGCGCAGGGCATCGACGGCGCGCTTCAGGAAGGTGCGCGGGCACGCGTCCCACGGCGAGCCGTCGGTATGGACCGCGTCGGAGAGCACGAAGTCGAGCGGCGGGCGGTCGCCCGTCCCGACGACGCGGACCCTCGTCTCGTGATCGGGCAGCAGACGGCGATCGCCGACCGGCCCCCACGGATTCGGCTCCGCGAGCGCCCCGAAGCAGTTGATCGCCTGGTTCGCCGGCACCCAGCCGACGCCGGCGGTCCGCGCCTCCACGTCGGAGGCGGGAACGGAGCGGCCGCGGACGAACCCGGCGAGATCGCAGTACGCGATCATCGACAACTCCGTCGCGCTCATCGGCGAGAGGCTAGCGGAAGCAGCGGGGCGGGATCCCGGAACGAGACCGCATCGAAGCCGTCCCAGGGCCGGATCGTCCGGACAAGCGGCCAGCGCGGGCCGCGCTCCGGACCGCCGTCGCGTAGCCAGCGGAGCAGCCCCGGCACGAAGTGGAAGCGCCGGCCCGGGCGGTAGCTCGCCGGCGGCAGTGACGCCTCGCCGCACGCCGCGCGCACGGCCCGCTCGGGCACTCGCAGTCCCTGCAGTTCGCCGAACCAGGTCGACCCCCAGCAGCGTGCGTTGACGTCGATCAACACCGGCTCGCCGTCGACGACGTAGAACTCGGCGTGCGCGATTCCGTCGTAACCCGCCTCGCGACAGACCGCCTCCAGCGCGTCGACGCACGAGCCGCCGAGACCGGCATCGGCCCGGATCGAGACGAGCGAGACGCCGACGCCGCCAGCCGTCGGATACTCGGCCAGGACGCGGTGCGCGTAGCGCACGGTCGTCGCCCCGTCGTGGCGGAACACGACGGCGTTCAGCTTGGTGTGGCGCACCACGCACTCCTGGACGATCGCGGGCGCGCCGCGCGCGGTGAAGGAGGCGATCGCCGCCTCCGCGGCGGCACGGTCAAGGGCGATGACGGCGCCCTTGGCAGGAACGATGCGGTCCTCGTGGGCGACGCCCGACGAGACCGCCTTCACCGCGAGCGGCAGCCCGAGGGTGTCGAACGCATCGCCGGTTGCCGCGAGAAGCGTGCGGGGATAGCGGACGCCGGCCGCCTCGGCGACCACTGCGAGCTCCGCCTTGTCCGTCAGCCTGCGCCAGCCGACGCCCGTCGTCGGCACGGCCGGCACCGCGAGATCGATCGTCGCGAGGCGGGCGATGGTGAGGTCGTCGCAGGCGAACACGCAGTCGTACTCGTCGGCGGCGATAACCTGGGCGAGGCCCCTGGCGTAGTCCGCCCGAGGCCCGAGTGGCGACGGCAGCGCGTGCGCGGCCAGGCAGTGCCGGGAACGACCCGCGAGGCAGGACGCCCGATCGGCCCCCACGCCCACGGCGTAGCCGCCGCGACCGAGCGCGCGGACGACGGCGAGGGCGATGGTTGTATGCCCGTCGAGCACCAGAATGCGCCCCACCACGCTCCGACGGTACCATGAGGGTGTGGCGAGCGCACAGGCCGACAGCTGGCGAACGCATGCCGGTGCCGTCCTGCGGCAGACCGGACATCGATCGGCCGCGGCTCGCGACCAGGTGCTCGACGCGCTGGCGGCGCGCGCATGCTGCGCGACCGCACAGGACCTCGCCGACGAGTTGCGGGGCGAACGCGGGCGCGTCGGCATTGCGAGTATCTACCGCGCGCTCGAGCTGCTCGTCCGGCTCGGCCTCGTCCGACGCCTCGACATGGGCGACGGCACCGCCCGGTTCGAGGCCGCGCAGCCGGGCGGCGAGCACCATCACCACCTCGTCTGCGACCGCTGCGGCCGGGTCAGCCAGTTCGAGGACCCGCATCTCGAGGAGGCGATCGAACGGGCCGCCGCCCGCGTCGACCACCGAATCGAGGCGCACGACGTCGTGCTACGCGGCACCTGCCCGGACTGCACCGCCGCGACCTAGCGCCGCGGCCACCAGGTACGCGCCGACGAGGCAGAGCGCGATCGTCGCACCGGCCGCCGTGTCGGCGTGGTACGAGATCTCGATCCCGGCCACACCGGCGCCGACCGCGACCAGCATCGCCGTCGCGAGCATCGCCGGAACGCGCCGCGTCACGAGGCGCGCGGTCGCGGCGGGCGCGACGAGGATCGCGACGACGAGCAACGAGCCGAGCGCCCGCGTGCCGACCAGCACGGCGGCGGCGATGCAGACGAGCAGCGCGACCCGGGTGGCGCCGGACGCCGCCTCGTCGAACCCGTCGGCGAGCAGCCGGCGGTGCAGCACGGCGAGGACAACGGCGAGCACGGCGACGATCACCGCCGTCGCGGCCAGATCGCGAGGCGAGACTGCGAGGACGTCACCGAAGAGTGCAGCCGTGAGGCCGCGCGGCGTAGCCGGAGCGAGCGCGAGGAGCGCGCCGGAGCCGAGCGCGGTCGTCACCACGACGGCCGTTGCGACATCGCGGTCGAGCCGCCGGACGCCGGCCATCGCGGCGATCGCGACCGCCGCGATGAGTGCGCCGACCGCGCCGCCAGCGAGCGCCGGGACGCCGAGCAGCCCGGCGGCGACGAGCCCCGGGAGCAGGGCGTGGGAGAGGCTCTCGGCCGCGTACGAGAGGCCGTAGAGAACCACCCAGCAGCCGACCACGGCCCCCGCGAGGCCGACCAGCACGAGTTCGGCGGCGGCGAGCCGGACGAACTCCTGCTCGAAGGGCGCAAGCAGGTCAGGCATGGTCGTGATGGTGGGCCGGGAGGATTCCGCCGCCCCCGCCGGGGACGTCCACGATGGCGCCGCCGTACGTCTCCTCGATCACCGGGCGCGTGAGGACGGCCGCAGGCGGCCCGAACGCGATCTGCCGGCCGTTCAGGCACAGCACCGTGTCGAACCGGCGGGCCTGGTCAAGGTCGTGCGTCGCGATCGCGACGCCGAGACCGCGCGCGGCGAGGCGATCGATGAGGGCGAGGGTGGCGGTCGCCGAGGCCGTGTCCATGCCGCTGAACGGCTCGTCGAGCAGCAGCAGCTGCGCCTCCTCGACGAGCGCGCGGGCAAGCAGGACCCGCTGACGCTGACCGCCGGAGAGTTCGCCGAAGAGACTGTCCGCCCGGTCGGCGAGACCGACCGCGGCGAGCGCCTCGAGCGCCCGCCGCCGCTCCGCGCGACCGGCCGAACGCCACCAGGGGTGACGCGCGAGCGCCCCCATCAGCGCGACGTCGAGGGCGCTGACCGGGTAGTCGAGGCGCGACCGCTGGGTCTGCGGCAGGACGCCGACGCGCTCGCGGATGACGAGGCTGCCGGCGAGCGGCGGCAACGCGCCCGCGACGGCACGGAACAGCGTCGACTTGCCGCCGCCGTTCGGTCCGAGCACCCCGAGTCGCTGCCCGGCGGCGATCGAGAAGGTGAGACCGCTGACGACGACCCGCCGGTCGTAGCCGATCGCGAGGTCGCGGGCCTCGAGCAGGATCTCCCCCGTCATCCGCACTCCCTGCGTTCGCCCGCGAAGCCGGTCGCGAGCGCACTGGCGTTCGCGGCCATCATCCCGAGGTAGGTCCCACCGGGCGAGCCGGGCAGGCCGAGACCGTCGCCGTACAGGGTCAGATCGGCACGCGCGCCCGTCTCCCGTGCGAGTTGCCGGACGAGGTCCGGGGACAGCGCCTCCTCGCCGAAGACGGCGCGCACCCGCTCGCGGCGGACCGTCTCGACGAGCGCGGCGAGGTCAGCCGCGGATGGCTGCGCCTGGCCCGAGCCGGAGCCGAGCACCGCGCCGACGACCGTGATCCGGTAGCGCCCGGCGAGGTACCCGAAGGCGTCGTGATCCGACACGAGCGTCCGCTGCCCGGGCGGGATCGTGGCGAGGCAGGCCGCGATCGCCGCATCGAGCGCCCGGACGCGCGCGAGATAGGCGTCCGCGTTGCGCCGGTACGTCACCACGCCCCCAGGGTCGGCGGCGACGAGTGCGTCGCGGATCTGGCGCACCGCGCTCTCCGCGTTGCGCGGATCGTTCCACCAGTGCGGATCATCGCCGCGCCGGACGGGCATGCCGGCCGACAGATCGAGCCGCCGGCCGTTGAAGCCGGCCTGCTCGGCGACCGGCTCGATCCAGTCATCGAAGCCGAGTCCGTTGGCGATCACGACCGCCGCCGCCGCGGTTGCGAGGAGATCGTGCGGTCGCGGCTCATAGGTGTGCGGATCGGCGTTGGCCGCGAGGATCGCGTGGACGTCCGCCCGATCGCCGGCAACCGCAGACGCCCAGTCGGCGATCAGCGCGGTGGTGGCGACGATGCGCGGCCCGGCGACGGCGCGGTCGTCGTCGTCGGTGGCACCACAGCCGGCCAGGAGCACCGCGGCCGCGGCTGCGGCCACCGCGGCCGCGGCCGCACGTGTCCGTGCGACGGCGACGAGCGCGAAGAGGGAGCCGGCGAGGACGGTGATGGTCGGGCCCGGCGGCAGGTTCAGCTCGGTCGCGACGAGCAGCCCGGCCGCACCCTCGACCGCGGCGAGAAGACCGGTTGCCATCTGCCAGCGGCCGACGTGCCGGACGACGAGGCGGGTCGTCGCGGCCGGCACGATCAGCAGCGCGGCGGTCAGAAGTGCACCGACCGCCGCCAGGGTCGCGATCGCGGCGAGAGCGACCGCGCCGTAGAGCAGGAGATCAGGCACCCGCGAGCGCCGTCCCCCGCTGCCGCTGCGCTCGGGATCGAATCCGGTAGCGAGCCACGCGCGAGCGGCGAACAGCGCGACGACCGTGACACCGACGGCGGTGACAGCAGCGAGCAGCAGGTCCCCGGGCGCCACCAGCAGGAGGCTCCCGAAGAGGAGCGAGTCGACGGACGCGCGCGAGGCGAACACGTCGCTGGCGAGGATCACCCCGCCGGCGAGCGCACCGACGAGCACGATCGCCGTCGTGCTGTCGATCCGGTCGCCGCGCCGGCGGCGCAGCACCTCGAGCGATCCCGCAAAGAGGACGGCGACGCCGTAGGCGCCGAGTACCGGGGCAAAGCCAAGACCGCTGGCGAGGACGAGGCCGGGGAACGCCGCCGTGCCGACGGCGTGGGTGAAGAACGCCAGTCCCCTGAGGATGATCCACGGACCAAGTGCTCCTGCCGCGACTGCGAGGAACAGCACCTCGAGCAGGCCACGCTGGACGAAGGGGAGCGACAGGTACCCGACCACGAGCATCGGAGTCTAACTGATAACCGTTATCACTTCTGGCGCAGGTGCGAAAGAAGCAGCGAGCGGAACCGCTCGGTATCTGCGGCGAACGCGACGCGGGCGTTCGCCGGCCCGGTGCGGCCGTGACGTTCGGCGAGCGTTGCTCCGCGCGAGACATCGCGGGTACAGTCGACCTCGACCCGGGCATCGACCAGTTCCACGACCGCCTCGTCGAGCAAGACGGCGACGGCAAGCGGATCGTGCAGGCGGCACTCGTCGACGCCGTACCGGGTCCGGCAGACCTCCAGGTAGTGGCCGAGCATCGCCTGCGCGTCGGGGGCGAGCAGGGCGATCTCCGCCGGCGTCACCGTCGCGTGCCGCGTGGCGTCGAGCGGCACGATCACCAGGTCGATCCCGGCCTGCAGGACGCGCGCGGCCGCCTCCGGGTCCCACCAGCAGTTGAACTCCGCCGCCGCGGTGACGTTACCGCCGGCGAACGCGCCGCCCATCCAGATCAGCTGCCGGATACCGGCCGCGGCGCCGGGATGCCGCGCGAGGGCGATGGCGACGTTCGTGAGCGGCCCGATCGCGACGAGGGTGGCCCCGTCGAGCGCGGCGAGGACGTCGGCGGCGTGCGTCGTCTGCGCGGATGCCGCCGGCGGACCGATCCCGGCGTCGCCGAGGCCGTCGACGCCGTGGACGAGGGCACGCTGCTCGACCGGCCAGATCAACGGTCGCGCCGCGCCGCCGCTGACCGGGACGTCGGCGCGCCCGGCCAACTCGAGGACGCGCAGGGCGTTCGGCAGCGTGCGGTCGAGACCGACGTTCCCGGCGACGACGGTGACCGCAGCCAGATCCAGCTCGTCACTGGCGGCGGCGAGCAGGATGGCGATGGCATCGTCGGTGCCGGGGTCGCAGTCGATCACGATGCGGGTGGGCATCGTTCTATCCTGGCAGATCGATGGACGACGATAGCGACCCCGCACCGGCGCGCGATCGCTTCGCCCTGCCGCCGGAGGCCTACCACGCCGGCAACTCGCTCGGCCTGCAGCCGCTGGCGACGCGCGAGGCCCTCGCTGCCCGCCTCGATGAGTGGGCGGAGCTGGCGGTCGAGGGGTGGTTCGACGCCGTCTGGCTCGCGTCGGCGGACGCCCTCGCGCCGGCCATGGCGCGGGTCGTCGGTGCCAACGCGCCGGACGTCGCGGTGATGAACACGCTGAGCGTGAACCTGCATCTGCTGCTCGCCGCCCTCTACCGGCCGTCGCCGGAGCGCTTCCGCATCGTCATCGACGCCGATGCGTTCGGCTCGGACGCGCACGTCGCGGCGAGCCACGCAGCCTGGCACGGACTCGACGCGGCCGACGCCGTCCGGGCGCACGCCGACGTGATCGACGAGACGGTGGCCGTCACCCTCCTCGCGGGCGTCTCCTACCTGACCGGAGCTGCGGCCGACATCGAGGGGATGACCCGGCGCGCTCACGAGGCCGGCGCGATCGCGATCTGGGACCTCGCTCACGCGGCGGGCAACATCGCGCTCGAACTGGATCGCTGGGACGTCGACGCGGCCGCCTGGTGCAGCTACAAGTACCTGAACGGCGGGCCGGGCGCGCCAGGCGCGATCTACGTCAACGAGCGCCACCAGCAGGCACCGCGACTCGCGGGCTGGTGGGGTGTCGACCCTGCCGACCGGTTTCGGATGGAGCACGCCTTCCTACCCGGTGCCGGCGCCGCGGGCTTCGCGCTGTCGACGCCGTCGGTGCTCGCACTGGCGCCGCTCGGCGCCTCGCTCGACCTCTTCGACGAGTTCGGGATGCCGGCCCTTCGCGCCCGCTCCGAGCGGCTGACGGGCTACCTCGCGAACCGCTTCGATGCCATCACCGGTGTCTCCCTCCTGACGCCCGCCGATCCGGCACGACGCGGCAGCCAACTGTCGCTGCGAGTGCCGGACGCCCGGAAGCTGGCCGGCCGGCTACGCAGCGAGCACGGCGTGATCTGCGACTTCCGCGAGCCGGACGTCCTGCGGTTCGCTCCCACCGCGCTGTACACGAGCTACGAGGATTGCGACCGCGCCGCCGACTCCCTCGCGGCGCTCGTCCGGTGAGGTACGGCGCTCACGCCGAGCAGGTCGTCGACGTCGAGGGCGACGGCGACGGGCCGGTCGTCACGCTCGTGCACGGCGGCTGCTGGCGAGCACGCTACGACCGCACGCTGCAGGCGGCGGTCGCCGCGGATCTGCGGGCGCGCGGCTACCGGACGGCGAACGTCGAGTACCGGCGCCTCGACGCCGGCGGCACCTGGCCCGAGCCGCTCGACGACGTCCTTGCCGCGATCGCGAGCGCGCGAGCCGAGGTCGTCGTCGGGCACTCCGCCGGCGGGCATCTGGCCCTCCTCGCGGCGGCCCAGCTGAAGCTGCCGACGGTGGCGCAGGCCCCCGTCACGGACCTCGACCTCGCCGTTCGGCTGGGAGCCTGCGCCGGTGCGGCCGAGCGCCTCGTGGCCGCCGGCGCTCCCTCCCCGGTCGACCGTCCCGTGGCGACGCCGCATCTGGTGCTGCACGGGGACGCGGACGAGCACGTCCCCGTGGAACTCTCGCGCCGCTACGTCGCCGCCGCGCCGCACGCGACGTACGTGGAGCTCCCCGGCTGCGGCCACCTGGAGCATCTCGACCCGTCGACCCCCGCCTGGGCCGAGGTGATCAGCTGGATCGCGGCGCTGCCATCAGGCACAGGATCTCGAACATGAGATTGGCGGCGTTCGTGACGGTGATGCCGCCGACGTCGAGCGGCGGCGAGACCTCGGCGACGTCGCCGCCGACGATGTCGAGCCCGGTCATGCTCCGCAGGATCACCTGCGAGTCGCGCATCGAGAAGCCACCCGGCTCCAGAACGGCCGTTCCCGGCGCGTAGACCGGATCGAGGCCGTCGATGTCGTACGTCACGTAACACGGGTGACTGCCGACGACCCGGCGGATCTCGGCGATCGCTGCGTCCCGACCCATGGCGTCGTACTCGTCGTAGGTGATGACGCGCATGCCGGCATCCCGCGCGTAGTCGAAGTCGCTGCCGTCCCAGAGCGACCCGCGGAGGCCGATCTGCACGCAGCGGGAGGCGTCGATCAGCCCTTCCTCGTGCGCGCGCCTGATGGTCGTGGCGTGCGTGACCCGGCGGCCGTAGAAGGTGTCAAGGGTGTCCGAGTGGGAGTCGAACTGGACGAGGGCGAACGGCGTGCCATCGTAGAGGCCGCGCAGGCACGGCAGCGTGATGATGTGATCGCCGCCGCAGGCGAGCGGCGCGACGCCGTGCCCGCGGAGCGCGCGCACGAACGCGGTCATCGCATCGATGCCCGCGTCGTAGTCGTACGGATGGCAGTTGACGTCGCCGACGTCCGCCACCTGGCAGCGCTCGAACGGATTGATGCCAGTCGTGGGATTGACACGGCGGATCACCCGCGAAGCCTCGCGGACGGCAGCGGGCGCATGGCGAGCACCGGGGCGGTAGGCGAGGCCGAGGTCGAACGGGATCCCGAACAGGCCGATGTCGACGCGCGCGAGATCGTCGATCTGCGGCGCGCGCATGAACGTGGCGATGTCGACGAACCGGGCGATCTTCCCCGAGTCGACCGGCTGCTCGAACGACATGGCCGCTTACGCCGCGGGACCGACCGTGACGGGGCCGCGGCGGGTGCCGTCTCGACGATCGACGGTGAGCCGGCCCGCGGCGAACTCGAGGCCGGCGGGCGTCAGTCGGTACATGCGGCGCACGCGCCCGCCGCGATCGTCGGGCAGCTCCCAGTGGTCGTCGAGGAAGTCGTCGTCGGCCAGGCGCAGGAGCGCCGGATAGAGGGTGCCGGTCGGAATGCCGGCTTCCTTCGCGAGTTCGTAGCCGTAGCGCCAGGCGCTCGGGTCTCCCATGAAGGCGGTGAGCAGTCGATCGATCTGGCGGCTTGAGTGGCGCGGGCGTCCCATTGGTTATGTCCTCCCCGGGCGTGCTTTCGTCAGCTCGGGCGCCAGTCCTCCCCGCGTCCGATGTATGCTCCCTATCGATCGTTCGGTAGGGGAGGAGGTCGGGTCGTGCGCATCCACAACCCACGGTACGAGCGTCTCGACCGGGACGCCGTACGGACGCTGCAGACGGAGCGCCTCGGGGACGTCCTCGCCGCTGCGATGGCGACGAACCCGTTCTATCGCGAGCACTGGCGCCGGGCCGGCGCCGACGTCAGCCGGGTCGACTCGCTCGAGGCGCTCGCGGCGCTCGTGCCGACGGTGGAGAAGGCGGACTTCCTCGCCGACCAGCGCGAGCATCCCCCGTGGGGCGAGCGCCTCGCCCACGCCGTCTCGCTCCGCGAGCCACTGCAGATCTATACGACCAGCGGCACGAGCGGCCAGGGCGTCGAGGTGCACGCGCAGACGCCGCGCGAGCTCGCCTCGATGATCGAGATGTACGGCTACATGTTCCGCTGGGCCGGTCTGGAGCCCGGCGACCTCGCGCTACTGACGCTGCCGCTGACGATGCTCGGCGGGGGACGGATCGAGTGGGAGGGCGCGGTCGGCTACGGCCTCACCGTCCTACCAGCGGGCTCGTACGACGCCGCGCGGAAACTCGACCTGCTGCGCCAGTTCCGCCCCAAGGCGTTGTATGGCTCGACGTCCTACTTCGGCCACCTCGCCGCCGTCGCCGACACGCAGCCGCCGTGCGACTCGATCGAGGTCCTCCTGACCGGCCTCGAAGGCGTCGGCTTCTCCTACCTGGAGAACCTCGCCGCCAGCTGGCAGGCGCCGGTCGCCGATCGCTTCGGCTGCACGCAGTTGCGGAGCGACTTCATGTTCACCTGCGAACACGGCATCGGCAGCGCCGCCCGCCCCGGCCTGCTGCACAACCTCGACCCGTTCATGATTACCGAGGTGATCGACCCCGAAACGGGCCGGCACGTCGCCGACGGCGAGTTCGGCGAACTCGTCGTCACCAGCCTCTACCACCTCGACAACCCGGTCGTCCGCTGCCGGCTCCGCGACGGCGGCATCTGGCACGACGCCGGCTACTGCCCCTGTGGCCGGCCGTTCGGCGGCGTCGAGGTGGCGTCCGTCACCCGCACGGACGACGTGCACAAGGTCAAGGGCGTGCTCGTGTTCCCGCAGGCGGTCGACGACCTCGTGTTCTCCTTCACCGAGGTTGACGAGTACGAGGTCGTCCTCACGTCCGACGCTCGCCTGGCCGACATCCTGACGCTCCGGGTGATGACGCACGCGGCAGCGCCGGAGGGGTTCCCGGAGGCCGTCGCGCAGGCACTGCACCGCAAGATCGGCATCCACGGCGAGGTGGTCGTCGCCGCCGACGTGCCGCGCTCGACGTACAAGGCGCGCCGCTGGCGCGACGAGCGGGAGCGATGATCGGCGCGCGCGGCAGCCACACGGCGACGGTCGGCGCGGCGACGATCGCCGCCTTCTGCGCGCTCACCGGCGACGACGACCCGCTGCACGTCGACGCCGCCTTCGCCGCCGCCTCGCCGTACGGCGCCCTGATCGCACCCGGGAGCCTCGTGATCGCGTACATGATGGCCGCGGCCGTCGACGCGACCGCCGACGCGGGCGTCGCGGTGCCGAGCGTCGGCTTCGATCGGCTCCGACACACGGCACCGGTGTTCGCCGGCGACACGCTGGACGCGTCGTACGTCGTCACGTCGCTCGAGGACGGTCGCGGGCACGCCGACGTCGTCGTCACGAACCAGGACGGCGCCACGGTCGCCGTCGCCGACCACGTCTTCAGGGTCCTCGCGGCGTGATCGCCGAGACCGTCGACGCCCTCGTCCGCGACGTGATCGCGCCGCGCGCCGCCGAGATCGACCGGACAGCGGCGTTCCCCCGGGACGTCTACGCCGCGATGGCGGCTGCGGGCCTGTTCGCGGCGACGGTGCCGGAGAGCTACGGCGGCGTCGACATCGGACTGCGGGCGCTGTTCGAGACGGTCGAACAGATCGCGGCGGCGAGCGCGTCCTGCGCGATGCTGCTCGGCAACTGCGGCGACGGCGTCGGCGCGCTCGTGCACGGTGGCAGTGACGAGCAGCGCGCGCGCGTGCTGCCGCGGATCGCCGATGGCAGCGCGATCCCCTGCTTCTGCCTCACCGAGCCCGGCGCCGGGTCCGACGCCGCGGCGCTCACGACGACCGCCGTCCCCGACGGCCGCGCCTGGCGGCTGACCGGCTCGAAGCTCTACATCACGAACGGCTCGGTCGGCGACGTCTTCTGCATCTGGGCCCGGACGGAGGCCGGCATCTCCTGCTTCCTCGCGGAGCGGGGTGCCGAGGGGCTGCTGGTCGGGCGCGACGAGGACCTGCTCGGCCTCCGCGGCCTGCCGGCGACGGAGCTCCACCTCGACGGCTGCCGGGCCGAGCTCGTCGGCAGCGACGGCGACGGCTTCCGGCTCGCGATGGCGACCCTCGACGAGGCGCGCCTGAACATCGCCGCCTGCGCACTCGGCACCGCCCGGGGGGCGCTCACCCATGCGCTCGACCACGCCCGCACCCGCGTGGCGTTCGGCCAGCCGCTGATCCGTCATCAGGGCCTCGGCTTCCTGCTCGCCGACGTCGTCACGGAGGTCGCCGCGGCCCGCGCGCTGTGGCTGCAGGCGATCGATGCCGTCGCCGAGAGCCACGATCGCGCCGCCTCGATCCGCTGCGCCCTCGCCAAGAACGCCTGTTGCAACGCGGCGATGCGCGCGACGACGGAGGCCGTGCAGGTCCTCGGCGGCGCCGGCCTGACGCGGGACGTCCCGGTCGAGCGGTTCTTCCGCGACGCGAAGACGTTCCAGATCCTGGACGGCACGACCCAGATCCAGCAGCTCATCATCTCCCGCCACCTCGAACGACAGGGACTGCCCTTCTGATGGAAGACCTCGCGATCGACTTCATGTGCGGCCACTTCACCGAGGACAACATCCGGCGCAACTTCCACGAGTCGTCGGAGTCGGCGGTGTTCGAGGCCGTCGGCCGGCTGAAGGGACTGCGCGGCTACGCGCCGGCCGAGTTCATGGCCCACCTCGAGACCCTCGGCATCGGGCGGATCATCATCCCGACTCTCCTCACGTGGGACTACTGGCACCAGCGACCGATCGAGCAGACCTTCGTCGAGGAGGTGGTCGCGGCGCGCGCGGCCGGCTTCGAGGACCGCATCTTCGGCCACTACGGCGTCAACCCGCGGCTGCGCATGGAGGGCGTCCGCGAGATGGAGGACGCCATCCGCAACAAGGGGTTCGTCGGCATGCACCTGCATCCGCACGGGTTCGGCCTGCCGCCGAACCACGCCTGGTACATGCCGTACTACGCGAAGTGCGCAGAGCTCGGCGCGGTCGTGACGATCTCGACCGGGCACACGCTCGACTTCATGCCGGGCGAGGTCGCGCGGCCGATGCACCTCGACGAGATCGCGCTTTACTTCCCCGAGCTGACGATCGTCTGCGGTCACACCGGCTGGCCGTGGGTGGAGGAGGCGATCGCGCTGTGCTCCAAGCACCCGAACGTCTACCTCGGGACGTCCGCCTACGCCCCGAAGTACTGGCAGCCCGAGATGATCCGGTTCCTCGATTCGCGTCGCGGTCGCGGCAAAACACTGTGGGGCACCGACTACCCGCTGGTGCGGCACGCCGAGTGCATGCGCCAGCTCGACGATCTCGGCCTGAAGCCGGAGTCGAAGCACGCGCTGCTGAACGAGACGGCGCGGAAGGTGTACGGGCTGCGATGAGTGTCGTCGAGTTGGTGATCGACCGCGAGGGGCGGCGCAACGCGCTCGACCGGGCCGAGGTCGCGCGGCTGCGGGCCGCACTCGACGCGGCCGCCGCCGACGAGGCGGTGCGGGCGGTCGTCATCGCCGGTGCCGGGACGCGGTCGTTCTGCGCAGGGCAGGACATCAAGGAGCTCGCCGACCTCACGCTGGAGGAGCGGCTCGCGGCGACCGTGGCCGGGCAACGGCTGATGGACGAGATCGAGGCGCACCCCTGCCTCGTGATCGCCGCCATCGAGGGGTACTGCCTCGGCGGCGGTCTCGAACTGGCACTTGCCTGCGACGCACGCGTCTGCGGCGCGGACGCCACGTTCGGCCTGCCCGAGGTGACGCGCGATCTCTTGCCGACGTGGGGCGGCCTCTGGCGACTGAGCCGCGCGATCGGCCTCGGCCGCGCGCAGCAGGTCGCCCTCCTCGGCCAGCGGCTCGACGCCAGCGAGGCGGTCGCCGCCGGTCTCGTCATGGAGGCCGTTGCGGCCGGCTCGGCGCGGACGCAAGCGGTCGCCATCGCGACCGAGGCGACGGCGCAGGCCGGCCGACGCACGCTCGCCAAGGCGAAGGCGCTGCTGCACGCCGGCGCCGCCTCCCATCCGCACGTTGCGCGCCTGCTCGACGAGCTGGCCGAGACCTCCCTCTGAAAGGACCACCATGGACGAGAGCTTCTCCCTCAACGGGCGCCGGATCCTCCTCACCGGCGCCGCCTCGGGCATGGGCCGGTCGTTCGCCGAACTGGCGGCGGCCGACGGCGCGCACCTCGCCCTGCTCGACATCAACGCCGCCGGGCTCGACGAGACGATGGGCCTGCTCGACGGGTCCGGTCGGCGCGCGTCGTTCGCCGTCGACCTCGCCGACTGGCCGGCGACCGAAGCGGCCGTCCTCGCCGCGCGGGACGCGCTCGGCGGCTTCGACGCGATCTGCAACATCGCGGGCTGGGACGGGCCCGGTCGTTTCTGGGAGCAGCCGTACGAGATGTGGCAGAAGCTGATCGCGGTCAACCTGTGGTCGACACTGCACGTCTGCCGAGCGGCCGTACCGACTCTGGTCGAGCAGGAGTCGGGCACGATCGTGAACGTCGCCTCCGACGCCGGTCGGGTCGGCTCGAAGGGCGAGACCGTCTACGCGGCCGCCAAGGGCGGCGTGATGGCCTTCACGAAGTCGGCCGCGCGAGAACTGGCGCCGTTCAAGGTCACGGTCAACTGCATCTGCCCGGGCCCGACCTGGACGCCGCTCCTCGAACAGGAGCAGCGCGACAATCCGAAGCTGATCGAGAAGCTGATCCGCGCCATCCCGATGCGGCGGGCGGCCGATCCGATCGACCAGGCCCGCGTCATCGCCTTCTTCGCCTCCGCGGCCGCCGGCTACTGCACCGGGCAGGTCCTGTCCGTCTCGGGCGGGCTGACGATGGTGGGCTGAGAGGGATGAGCACGGTCGGCGCGATCGAGCGGGCGGCCGCGACGCTGATCGCGGAGCGCGGGTACCACGGCGCGTCGATGCGGGAACTGGCCCGGGCAGTCGACCTGCAGATGGCATCGCTCTACCACCACTTCGGGTCGAAGCAGGAGTTACTGGTGGCGATCATGCGCGCCGCGATGGCCGACCTCACGGATACCGTCTCCGCCGCGATGGACGAGGCCGGCGACGACCCGACCGCGCGGCTCGCCGCCGGCATGCGCGCGCACGTCCGTTTCCATACCGAGCGACGGCCGGAGGTCCTGGTCGCCGACACGGAACTGCGGGCGCTCGACGAGCCGGGCCGAACCGAGGTGATCGGGCTGCGCGACCGGCACCAGGCGCTGTTCCGGCAGGCGATCGACCGGCTCGGAACCGACGAGCCGGGGATCGTGACGTCGGCCGTGATCACGATGTGCACCGACGTCGCCCTGTGGTACCGGCCGGACGGCCGCCTCGACCCGGACGCGATCGCCGACCGCTACGTCCGGCTGGTGCTGGCCGGGATCGCCGCGTGAAGCGGATCGCCGACAGCTGCCCCTTCTACCGGCGGAAGTGGGCCGAGGCGGGCGTCGACCTCGCCACCTGCGGTCTTGCCGACCTGCCGTTCACGACGAAGGACGAGCTTCGCCGCTCCCAGGACGCCCACCCGCCGCTCGGCGAGATGCAGGGCGCGCCGCTGTCAGAGATCGTGCGGATCCAGGGCACCGGGGGGACGACGGGCATTCCGATGCGGATCGGCATGACGCGCGAGGACCTCGTCGCGCTCGACGCGATCGGCGCGCGCGTCGTGGCCTGCGCCGGCGCCCGTCCGGGCCTCGTGATCGCCGAGTGCATGAACTACTCGCTATACGTCGGCGGCGTCACCGATCACATGGGGTTCGAGGCCGCGGGCTGCGCCGTGCTGCCCTACGGCGTCGGCGCGAGCGAGCGCCTGATCACGCTGCTGCAGGCGATGCGCACACCGTGGGCGTTGTACTCGACGCCCGGCTACGCGCTGCGCCTCGCCCAGGTCGCCCGCGACGCCGGCGTCGAGCCACGGTCGCTCGGGATGGAGCGCGGGTTCTTCTCGGGCGAGGCCGGCATGGGCGTGCCCGGGTTCCGCGAGCGGATCGAGGAGACCTGGGGGTGCGTCGCGCGCGACATCTACGGGCTGGCGGAGACGGGCTACCTGGCGGCCGAGTGCGAGCAGGCGAGCGGACTGCACCTGCTCACCGGCGATGACGTCGTCGTGGAGGTGATCGACCCGGCCACCGGCGCCGTCCTGCAACCGATCGACGGCGCCATCGGTGAACTGGTCTACACCACGCCCAACCGGCGCGCGAGTCCGCTCGTGCGGTACCGCAGCCACGATCTCGCCGAGGTGCTCGGCGTCCCCTGCGCGTGCGGGCGGGACGGCCTTCGCTTCCGACTCCTCGGCCGGTCGGACGACATGTTCATCGTCCGCGGCGTCAACGTCTTCCCACTCGCGATCCAGGATGTCCTGCTGACGCTGCGCCCGGCGGTCAGCGGCGAGTTCCGCGTCCTTTTGGAACACGCGCCGCCGATCGACTACGACCCGCTGCTCCAGGTCGAGGCGGATGGCATCGATGCGGACGCGATCGCTGCCGCGATCCGCTCGCGGCTCGGCTTCTCGCCACGCATCGAACTGCTGCCCCCCGAGGCGTTGCCGCGCCAGGCCTTGAAGACGCGACGCCTGTTCCGACTCTACGAAGGAGATCGTCCATGACCCTGCGCGTCGAATCGCCCGGCCCGGGCGTCACCCTGCTGACATTGAACCGGCCGGAGAAGCGCAACGCGCTGTCATCCACGCTGATGGCGGAGTTGACGGCGGCTCTCCGCGGGATGGCGGGCGATGCCGCGACGCGGTGCGTGGTGCTGACCGGCGCGCCGCCGGCGTTCTGCGCCGGGGGCGACCTCGCGGAGATCAGGGCGGGCGACGAGGCCGCGTTCGGTACGTACCTGGAGTGCTACCGGCGCCTGTCGGAGGCGGTGCGGGCCCTCCCGTGTCCACTGATCGCGGCCGTGAACGGCGCCGCAATCGCGGGCGGATTCGAGTTGATGTGCCTCGCCGACATGCGGATCATCGACGACGAGGCGATCGTCGCCGTCGGCGACGTCGACATCGGGCTCGCTCCGACGAGCGGGCTGACCTGGCTGCTGCCGCGGATGGTCGGCCTTGGCCGGGCGAAGTGGCTCGCCCTCGCGAACCCGCGTCTGACGGGCGCCGAGGCCTATGCCATCGGGCTCGCCGAGGAGCGCGCCGAGCCCGGCACGTCGGTCGAGCGCGCGCTGGAGCGGGCGGCGCTGATCGCGGCCAAACCCGGCCAGGGCGTACGTCTAACACGCCTCGGCATCGACCTGGCGCTCGACTCGAGCTACGGAGCGGCGGTGGCGTGGGAGTTCGAGGCGGAGCGGGTGGCATTCGCCGACCCGGCCGTCGGAGCCGCGCTGGACGCCTTCCTTCAGCGCGTCAAGCCGGCTTGACGGCCAGGCGACCTACGCACGCGCCACGCAGTCGATCTCGATCCGGCAGCCACCCGGGATCGCCGCGACGCCGATGCACGTCCGCGCCGGATAGCGGCCGGGCGCGAAGAACCCCTCGTAGACGCCGTTCATGCGGTCGAACTCGCGCAGGTCGGTCATGTAAACGCCGACTCGGACGACGTCCGCGAACGTCAGGCCCACTTCCTCGAGCACCGCCGCCAGCAACTCCATGCAGACCCGCGTCTCGACCTCGATGTCGCCGGGTGGCGGACCGCCGTCCGCCCGGTCGGTCGCGACCTGCCCGGAGACGTAGACGCGGTCGCCTTCGACGACGGCGTGGGAGTAGACGCCACCGTCGAGCGCGGCGGCCGTGTTCACGAAGTCCATGCGCACATCTTCACCGATGCTGGGCGATCGCGACCCCGGCGAGAGCGACGAGGCCCCCCGCGACGGCGAGGACCGAGGGCGTCTCGCCCGGGTAGAACCATGAGATCGCGACTGCCACCGGCGGCACCAGGTAGAGCACGCTCGATACCTGACCGGTCGAGGGCGATCGGGCGATGGCGTAGGCCAGCGTCACGTACGACACGGCGCCCGTGGTGATCGCGACGAAGACGACGGCGAGCGTCGCCTCCGCCGGCTCGTACCGAACCGCGTCGACGAGGCCCGCCGTGAAGGGGAGACTGAGGACGAAGCCGACTGCCGAGGCCTGGGCGATGACGGCGATCGCGGACTGGCGCTCGAGCGCCGGCTTCTGCGCGACGAGCAGCAGCGCCTGGGCCAGAGCGGCACCGAGAATCAGCAGCGCGCCGGCTTCGAGGCGCCCGCCGCCGCCCTCGCCGAGCGCGATCAGCGCGGCCCCCGCAAATCCCGTGAGCAGCCCGGCGACGAGCCAGCGGCCGGCCCGCTCGCCGAGGAGCGGCACCGCCAGCGCGGCCGTGAGCAGCGGGCTCGTCTCCGCCAACATGCTCGCCGTGCCGCCGTCGACCGTCCGCTCGCCCGCCACGAGTAGCCCGATGTAGACAGCGAAGAACACGCCGAGCAGAACCACCCGGCCGCGATCGGCGCGCGGCGGCAGCAGACGCTGACCGGTCCGCGCGAGCCAGAGGCCGAGCACGACGGTCGGGACCAGGAACCGCAGCAGCAGAAACGGCCCGACCGCGTACTCCTGCGCACCGACCCTGATCGCCACGAAGGCCGACCCCCACATCAGCACGGTCACCGCGAGCGCGACGCGGACACGGGTGGCGGTGGACACGGCGGGTAGCGTCGCAGACGATGTCGGCACCATGCCGCTTCCGCCCCGCATCGAGCCGGCCGAATTCAGCGAGCGTCAGGCGCGCGCTCGGACGCTCGCCGCCGCCCGCGGACTCGCCGGCCTCCTCGTCTGGTCCCGCGGCGGCCACACCACCGACCGCTTCTACGACGTGCACTGGCTCACGGGCTACACGTCCCCGTTCCCGTTCATCCCGGACGGCCCCGGCTGGTCGGCGAGGTCGCATGCCGCGTTGCTCCTCCCCGTGGACGGCCCCGCGACGCTCGTCGTGGACATGCCGGCGTTCCGCGAGGACCTCGCCGTCGCCGACCGCTTCGAGCACGCCGACGACGTGGCCGGCGTCACCGCCGACCTACTCGCGACGGCGCTGCCGGCCGGTCGCATCGGCGTCGTCGGCGCCGAC
This sequence comes from Actinomycetota bacterium, assembly GCA_009885805.1. GTDB lineage: Bacteria > Actinomycetota > Thermoleophilia > Gaiellales > F1-60-MAGs149 > VFJZ01. The sequence goes on along the minus strand of VFJZ01000003.1, from coordinate 24,300 downwards.
ACCCTGGCGTGGCCGTGGCGCGACCGCATCGCCGAGCGGGTCGGCGACCGACTGGAGCCGCACGGCGACATCGGCTGGAGGCTGAGGCTCGTGAAGAGCCCCGCCGAGCGTGCGCTGCTGCGGGCGGCGAGCGCGATCGGCTCGCGGGCCGTAACCGCGATCATGCGGGCGTGCCAGCCCGGCGCGACCGAGGCCGAGGCGGCGGCCGCGGGCATCGCGATCGTCGTCGCCGAGGGCGCGGCCCTGCACGGCATCTCGATCTCGTCGGGACCGCACGCCCACCACTACGCCCAGAGCCAGCCGGCGCCGTACGACGCGCGCCGCGCCCTCGCCGCCGGCGAGATGGCACGGGTCGATCTGTACGGCTCCGTCGACGGGTACCTGTTCGACTTCGGGCGCAGCCGGGTGGTTGGAGCGGACCCGACCGACCGCCAGGCGATGCTGCTCAACGCCGTCCGCGACGTCACGCTTGCGGGTCTCGCTGCCGTCCGGCCCGGGGTGACCGTCGGCGCGGTCGCGCGCGCCTGCGACGAGCAGTGGGCGAGCGGCGCCCTCGTCCGAGCCGGCCTGGCCGCCCCGACGGGCTTCGCGGCCTGGGGCCACTCGACATCGCTTTGCTGGGAGGAGCCGTGGATCACCGCGTCGAGCACTGTCGTCCTCGAGCCCGGGATGTGCCTGTGCGTCGAGAAGCGTCAGCCGGTCGCAGGCGTCGGCGGCGCCAACTTCGAGGAGACGATCCTCGTCACCGAGACGGGCTACGAACTTCTCACCACCGCGCCGCGCAGCTTCAGCTGAGCGCCGTGACGAGCAGCACGACCGCGGAGACGGCCGCTCCGCCGAGCACCGCCGGCCGCAGGCGCCCGCCGTCGACGTGTCGCAGGAGCGGCCCGGAGCAGAAGAAGCCAGCGGTGGTCCCGGGCAGGAGCACGGCGGTCAGGGCCAGTTCGTGGCGCCCGAACGCCCCGGCCAGGAAGAGGGCACCGACCGACAGCAGCGAGCCGCCGATGAAATACAGCGAGATCGTCGAGCGGAGGCGCGGCCCGGTCGCGTGCTGGTAGACGAGGGCGATCGGCGGGCCGCCGATGGCGGCGATCGTCCCCATCACGCCCGACACGACGCCGGCACCGACGAGGACGTTTCGTGTCGGCTCGAACCTCGGCGCCCGGAGCGAGACGGCGACGGCGGCGAGGACGAAGGCCGAGACGGCCACGTGCAGGCTGGCGACGGACATCCGGGCGACCGCGACTGCTCCGACGGCCGTTCCCGGGATGCGGCCGAGAAACGCCCAGCCGACCCCGCGCAGGTCGAGGTCGGCGCGCTCGCGCAGCAGCGCGAGGATCGAGACGGGCAGGCTCGACGCGAGCAGGGGGCCGGGGACGAAGGCCGGATCGATCAGCGCCAGCGCGGCCGCCGATGTCAGCGCCATCCCGAACCCGATCGTGCCCTGCACGCAGGCGGCGACGCCGACCAGCAGGGTCGCGAGCACGAGTTCCACCGCGGCAGTATCGTCCCGCCATGGAAACTGAACGCCGACTCGAGGCCCTCGGGCTGCGCCTCACCCCGATCGACGCGAGCTACGCGCTCGACACGTCGGGCGCCAAGTTCGTCTCGCATCTCGCCGTCGGCGAGCTGCTCTACCTGTCCGGGACGGTCCCGGAACTGGACGGCGAGACGTACCTGAACGGCGTCGTCGGCGACGACCTCACCCTCGAGCAGGGCTACGAGGCGGCTCGCTATGCCGCGCTGTCTTCGCTGACGGCGCTCAAGCACGCGCTCGGCGATCTCGACCGCGTCCGCCAGGTCGTGCAGCTGACCGGCTGGGTCAACTCGGCCTTCGGCTTCAACGATCAGCCGCGGGTGATCAACGGGGCGACCGACCTCCTGGTCGAGGTGTTCGGCGCGGCCGGTCTCGGGACGCGCGCAGCGATCGGCTGTCGTGGTCTCGCCTACAACGCCTCGGTCGAGATCGTGCTCGTCGTCCGCTTCGACGGCGGCCCGGTCACCGATCCCCGGCCGACGCTCGGCGCATCGCGCTGACGCCGCCGGCGTAGACGTCGAGCACCTCCAGCGAGTCGTCCAGCACCAGCAGGTCGGCCCTGGCGCCGACGGCGATCGTGCCGGCGTCGAGGCCGGCGAGTAGCGCCGGCGTCTCGGTCGCGGCGCGAACCGCATCGGCGAGGCGAACGCCGCAAGCGACGAGGCGGCGGACGCCGTCGAGCAGCGGCGTCGCCGATCCGGCCAGGGTGCCGTCGGCGAGACGACAGACCCGTCCATCGGAGCTGATGTCGACGTTCCCGAGCCGGTGGGCGCCGGGTTCGAGTCCGAGCGCGGCGACCCCGTCGGAGACCAGCGCGAGGCGACCCGCGCCCTTTGTCCGCCACGCGAGACGCAGCGCCTCGTCAGCGACGTGGACGCCGTCGGCGATCACGGTCGCACCGCAGTCGGCGTCGAGGAGCGCTCCCACCGCACCGGGGTCGCGATGGTGGAACGGTCGCATCGCATTGAAGAGGTGGGTAGCGAACGTCGCGCCGGCGGCGAGGGCGGCGACGGTCGTCGCGGCGTCCGCATTCGTGTGACCGATCGCGACCCGGACGCCCGCCGCGACGAGGCGCCGGATCGCGTCGAGTCCACCGACGACCTCGGGCGCAAGCGTCACCACGCGGATCGTCCCGCCGGCGAGCAGGGCGTCGATCTCGGTCCCGCTCGGCGGACGCAACGCCGCCGGGTCGTGCGCGCCCGGCATCGCCGGTGACAACCACGGCCCCTCGAGGTGCACGCCGGCGAGTCGGGCGAGGGCGGTCGCGTCATCCGGCACCAGCGCGGCGAGCGGCGCCTCGTAGGCGCCCGGGGACGCCGACACCAGCGTTGCCAGAAACGTCGTCACGCCGGAGGCCGCAAGACGGGCGCGAACGTCGGGCAGGCCCTCCGGCGCCGCGAAGTCGACGCCGAAGGCGCCGTTCAGTTGGATGTCGACGAGGCCGGGGACGATCCAGACGCCGTCCGGCGCGTCGGCGTCCGGCTCGATCGCCGCCACGACACCCTCCTCGATCACGACCCTGCTCGGCCCGAACGCATCCGGGCAGAGGACGTGACCGCGTAGCACGGTCACGCGCGCACGCGCTCGTTTGTGGGGTCGTAGAGGACGTCCGCTGCGACCTCGGCCGGAACGAGTTCTCCGAACACCTCGACGGCGACTCTGGTCCCCCCGGCGATGACAGGCGGCAGGTACGCGTAGCCGACGTTGCGGCCGACCGTGTAGCCGTAGGAGACCGAGCGCAGGCGCCCGGCGACGACCCCGTCGAGATGGACGGCCTCGCCGCCGTAGACGGTGACGTACGACGGGTCGTCGCCGACGAGCAGCGTCCGGATCCGCTTCGCGACCGGCCGGCTCCGGAGCGCGTCGCTGCCGGTGAAATCCTTGTCAGCGGCGACGCAGAAGCCGAGACCCGCCTCCTCAGGCGTGTCACCCGGGGTCAGGTCTGTGCCGACGTACCGGTACCCCTTCTCCATCCGCAGCCCCTCGAGCGAGCGGTAGCCGCACACCGCGAGGTCGTGCGGCGCGCCGGCGGCAGCGACTCGGTCGTAGACCTGCAATGCGTTGCGGGGCGAGACGTAGAGCTCGAACCCGAGTTCGCCGACGTACGTAATGCGTTGCGCGAGGACCCGACCGGGGCCGACGCCGATCTCCTGAGCGGTCCGGAACGGCAGGGCCGCGGCCGAGACGTCCTCGTCCGTGACCGCCTGGAGGATGTCGCGGGAACGCGGCCCCCAGAGGCCGATCACGCATAGCTCGTCGGTGACGTCACGGACGACCACGCGCTCGCCGGGCCGGATCAGCGAGATGATGTGGCCGCGGTCGGTCGCGACGGCGCCCGCGCCGGTGACCACGCGAAAGCGATCCTCGGCCAGACGCGTGACGGTGACGTCAGCGAGGATGCCCCCGCGCGCGTCGAGCATCTGCGTGTAGACGACGGCGCCGACCGCACGGTCGATGCGGTTGCAGCAGGCCCGCTCGAGCAGCGTGAGCGCGTCGGGCCCCTCGACGGCGATCTTGCCGAACGATGTCATATCGATGATGCCGGCCCGCTCGCGGAACGCGGCGTGCTCGGCTCGGACGTGATCGAACCAGGGCGGCCGCGTGAAACCGAACGAGCGCTGATCCGCACCCGAACGCCGCGACCGGTGACCCGGCTCGACGTGATCGACCCGTTCCCAGCCCGTCTTGGCGCCGAACACCCCGCCCGCCTCCTGCATCCGGCCGTGGAGCGCCGACAGGCGACGCGGTCGTCCCCACTCGTCGGCATCGTGCGGGTAGCGCTGGTAGTAGTAGTAACGGTACGTCTCACGCGCGGTGGCCGCGGCGAACAGCGGGTCGCGGTAGACCGCGGCGAACCGCCAGGGGCGGTACGCGCTAACGTCGATCTCGGCCGCGCCCGTGGTGATCAGCTCGGCGATCGTCTTGCCGATGCCGCCGGCACCGCCGAACCCGTTCAGCGACAGACCGGCCGCGAGCCAGTAGCCGCGGACGCCCGGGTACGGCCCGAGCAGCGGGTTCGCATCCGGTGTCATCGCGTCGGGATGGCAGACCAGCTTGGCGATCCCGGCACCGTCGAGGAACGGGAACCGGCGCACGGCGCCGTCCAGCAGGGGCGCGAATCGCTCCTCGTCCGGGGGCAGCGAGCGCCCACCGTGCTCCCACGGCGCTCCGTCCTCCCAGCGCGAAGGCGCATCGCCCTCGTAGCCGCCGATCATCATCCCGCCCGACTCGCTCTTGCCGTAGGTCAGATTCGCGGGGTCGCGGAAGCAGGGCATGTCGCGCGGCAACTCGTGGCCGGCGACCGGCTTCACGGCGAGGTGCTGGTGGTCGACCGGGATCGACGGCGTGAAGGCGCCGACCATCGCGGAGATGCGAGGCGCCCACATCCCGGCGGCGTTGACGACGATCTCGCACTCGATCGTGCCGGCCTGGGTGACGACGCCGCGGACGGCGCGATCGGGGCCGAGATCGATCCCCGTCACGCGCGTCTGCGTGCGGATCGACACGCCGAGCGCGCGCGCCGCCGCCGCGACCGCATAGGTGGCCGAGTGCGGATCGAGGTGCCCGTCACGGGGCATCCAGACGGCGCCGTACAGGTCCCGATCGGTCGCTGCCGGAAGTAGCGCGACCGCCTCATCCGGGCCGACCAGCTCCGCCTCGAGCCCGATGCCGCGGGCACGCGAGACGCCCCGCCTCAGCTCGGCGAGACTGTCCGGCGTCGAGGCCAGACGCAACCCACCGACCGTCTCGAACACGCCGAGTTCGCGATACAGCTCGATCGAGTAGCTGCGCAGCCGCATCATCGCCGGCGAGGGGTTGAAGTTCGTGACCAGGCCCGCCGCCTGGCAGGTCGCGCCACTCGTCAGCTCGCCCTTCTCGACCAGGACGACGTCGGTCAGGCCGGCCCGCGCGAGATGCAGCGCAACGCAGACGCCCGTGATTCCCCCGCCGATGACGACTGCCCGCGCCCGTTGCACCCCGGCAGTGTTCCAGAGCGGCTACGCCGCCCGGCGACCCAGCAGGCGCCGGCTCGAGACGTACGCACGCCGCAGCGTCTCCGAGCGCTTGAGGGTGACGCGCGCGCCGACAGCGGCGCGCTGCGCGGCGAGAACGACCCTGGCAGGGGCGCCGGCGGCGTAGCCGGTCGCCTGGAGCAGCGGCACCTCACCCGTCGCGTGGGCCAGCTTGTAGGGATACGCGCCGCCCAGGAACTCGACCCGAGTCACGCCCTCGGCCGCCATCTCGCGGAGGGCGTGGTGGAGCAGTTGGATGCCGGGTTGGCCGATCACGAATCGCTCGGCGATCGCCGAGCGGAACAGCCAGCCGACGTCGCCGACGACGAGCGAATAGCCGAACGCCGCCAGCTCACCCTCGACGCGCAGCAACGCGAGGCGGACGTGCCCGGCCTCGGCGAGGCGTCTCGCCTTCGAGAGGTGCGTTGCGCGATCCACCGGTGAACGGAAGTCCGACCGATCGACGGCGGCAGCGAAGCGTCCGTCGTGAAGCGCGAAGGCCTCCTCGAGGCCGGCGACGACGGCCTCCGGCGTCCGGTGGTCGCTGAACGTGACCTCGCCGACAGCGGCGAGCCGCCGCGCGCACCGCGCATGTTCGCGCCGGCGCCGGCTCGAGACGAGCCCGGTGTAGGCCGCGTCCCAGCCGTCTGGCATCAGCAGGAACGGGGAGCGTTCGCGCTCGACGAGCCTGAAGCCGGGCGCCTGCGCCAGCCGCGACGCCGGGACGATGCCGGTCGCGACGATCAGGTCGGCGGGCACGGTCGCCAGTGCGGCGACGATCGCCTCGCCCGCCTCCTCGTCGGCGGCCAGGATGTCGACGTGGGAGACGGTGTCGCCGGGCAGCAGGCCCGCGACCCGTACACCGACGCGCCGCTCGACGCCGAGCGGCAACCCGCCGACAACCTCCCCACCCCGTTCGGCGACGAGGATGGCGGGGGAAACGCGACCGGCGAGGCGCCGCATCCGCTCGTCGAGCCACGGCTGCAGCGCGAACGGGCAGGGCAGGGCGGCGTTGCGCACGAGCGCGTCCCAGGGGCCGGCAATTGCGGCCAGCTCGGCCGGATCGGTCAGCACCCGAACGCGGAGAGCGGCCATCGACCGTTCGATCGGCCGCTCGCCATGGATCCTTGAGCGCTTCGCCATGCTTGAATCCCCGGGTGCCGCCGCCGATCGCCACGACGCTCTCACCGGCGGACCTGCGGCGCCGGGGCGGCGAGTGGGACGCGATGGTCGTCGCCTCGGCGCGGCCCAGCCCTTTCATGCTCGCCACGTATCTCGCGGCCCGCGCCGAGCACCTTGCCGCCGCGACGACGATCCTGCTGATCGCCGCAGAACTCGACGGCCGTCTCGTCGGCGGACTTCCGCTCCAGGTCGACCGCTGGGCCGGAGCGCGCCTCGGGAGCTTCGTCGGCGGGTTCGATGGCGAGGCGAGCGACCTGTTGCTGGCGCCGGCCGCGCCGCCGGAGACGCCGACGATCCTCGCGGCAGCCGCCCGCCCGCACGCCGATCTCGTCCAGTTGGCGGGCCTTGGTCCAACCTCTGCCGCAGCCCGCGGCGGCGACCTGACATTGATCGAGCGGGTTGCCGCGCACGTTCTCGACGCCGGACCCGACTGGGAGGCGATCTACGCCGCTCACGTCTCCGCGCAGACGAGGAAGACGCACCGCAAGCGGCGGCGGCGGCTGGAGGCGAGCGGCGAGCTGGAGGTTCACGTCGCGACTTCGCCAGACGACATCACGCGACTGCTGCCAGCGGCGTTCGCCGTGCATCGGGCGCGGTGGGACGGGCTCCGCGACGGCTCCCTCTTCGGCACCGATTCGGGCCGCGCATTCAGCCTCGCCGTCGCCCCCCAGATGGCGGCGCACGGGGCGGCGTACCTCGTCCTGCTGGAACTCGACGGCGCCCCCGTCGCGTTCCAGTATGCCTTCCGCGCCGGCACCACCGTCAGCCTGTTCCGAATCGGCCACGACCCGGCCCACGCTCGCAACGCACCCGGGCTGATCGCCATGCTGACGGCGCTGGAGCACGCGTGCGCGACCGGCGCCACCCGCATCGAGTTGCTGGGCGGCGCCGAGGACTACAAGGCCGGCCTGTCCGATCGCAACGAGCCGCTCAACGACGGGGTCGGCTGGGCGCACGGCGCGGCCGGGCGGCCAGCGGCGCTCGCCAGGGTCGCCGACCTGCGCGCCCGGCGTCTGCTGAAGCGGTCGGCCCTGCTGCGACGGATCATCCGCGGAGGCGGCCGTAGAGGCGGCGCGCCCGGGCCGACGAGCGGAGCCGCAGACGAAGACGGATGACGGCCCGTCGCGCGGCCGTGACCGCGGCCCCGCCAGCTCCTCGGGAGAGACCGATCGCCTGGTACAGCGGCGCCGGCCCGTCCGCCAGTTCGAGCTTGTAGCGCTCGTCGCCGCCAAGGAACTCCACGCGCGTGAGACCCTCGTCGCTCGCGGCTCGGAGCGTCTCGAGGTTCGTCGTGAGGCCGACCGAGACGTCCTGGTAGGCCGGGTCGAAGGCGAGGCAGTGAACGACCATCCGCCCGTCGAGCGCGAAGTAGTAGTGATGGGCGATCGCCCGCCCATCGAGCTCGCACAGCACGATCCGGACGATGTCGAGCGGCGCCAGGCGCCGGACGACCGCAGCGTGGAAGGGCAGCCCGCGCACCGTCGTGAACTCCGACAGGTCCGGCCGCCCGGCCCACCGCAGCGCGTGCAGCCGCTGCGCCTCGGCCAGCGCCGGGACGAGTTCGTCCGCGGTCCTGGCGACACGAAACCGCACCTCGCCGAGCGCGTCGAGCTGCTTCCGGCGCCGACGATGGGTGTTGCGGGTCTTCGACGAGGTCCGCTCGGCGTAGAGGGCCTCGAACCCGTCGGGCATCGTCATCGTCGGTGCCGAGACCCGTTCGACCGACCACAGCGCACCGACCGGCGCCGCCGCCATCAGCACGCTGTCGCCAGGGAGGCCGAACAGGTCGACCGCGCCCATCGAGTCGCGCGTTGCGGCGATCAGGCCGGAGGCGGTCTGGATCGGCTCCGAGGGGGCGAGCAGCACGTCGGCGAGGGCAGACTCGTGCGCGCCGAGGAACTCGCCGACCCAGACACCGGCCTGCCGCCGAGCACAGAGCGCAAACAGACCGACGAGGCGGTCGTCCCGATGCGCCGCCGCAACCGCCAGTCGGCGGCCACCGCCGAAGTGCCGCCACCACTCGTGCACCCAGCCGTGGAGGAGGAAGGGGCTGGGGCGGGCGGCCGCGCGTACGAGGTCGTCCCAGCCGGGTTCGAGCGCGGCGAGTCCGGGCTCGTCGACGACGAGGGAGATGCGAGCAGCGACCACCGTCTGATCCTACTGTCCGGCCGGAATCGCACGGCTGACCGCTCGGCGATCGCCCTGCCGCACCTGCGCAACCATCCCGGCCGCGATCCCGGCCCAGAGAAAGACACCGCCGTTCGCGCCGATGTCGCCGGAGAACATCGCCGCGACCAGGGAGAACACCGTCAGGGCGAAGACGAGCGAGCCGACGCGACCGTCGACGCCGGCTCGACGGCCGAGACGCCACGCCGCCCTGACCGTCAGCCAGAAAAACACGACGAGCGCCGCGAAGCCGAGGACACCCTGTTCGAGCAGGACCTCGAGCACGATGTTGTGGGGATAGTCCCCATCGGGCGACAGCGCGGCGAAGGAGCCCGTCCCGACACCGGTCGCAAGGCCCCAGATGCTATCGGGCAGGTAGGCGAGTGCCTGCCCCCAGAGCTCGAATCGGGTCGCAGAATCGCCGGACTCGTCCTTGCCTGTGAAGATCGAGAGCGCACGGCCGGCCGTCTCGGGCGGGACGACGAGGACGACGGCAGCGACACCGAACGCGATCAGCGCGAGGATCCAGCCGACGAGGCGCCGGAAGCCGGCGCCGGAGCCGCGGCGAACTGCGACGAGCGCGACGACGGCAGCCACCAGGCCGATCATCGGCCCGCGCGAACCGGCGCTGAGCATCGCAATCAGGACGGGCACGGCGGCGACGGCGAGCGCGAGCCGCGTCCGCGTCGTGCGGGAGTCGACGAGCAGGACGAGGAGCACGATGAGGGTCACGGCCAACGCACGCGCGAACCCGATCGGGTTGACCTGCTGCGAGATCGTGAAGCGATCCTGGTTGGCTTCCACCGCGCCACCGGCGAGCAGCAGGTAGACGCCATAGAGCGATGTCAGGAGGCCGCCGGCCGCAAGGATGCGGATGAACAGCACCAGGCTGTGGCGGGCGAGGGCCACGACCAGGCCGACGGCGAAGGGGACGAGGCCCTCGACCACGAACAGTTGCGCCTTCAGGCTGGCGTACTCCGGAGCAAGGCTCGACGTCGTACCGACGATCACGAGCGCGCCGAGAACGCCGAGCGCGACCAGACATCCGTCGACGGCACCCGCAGTCGGCGCTCGTTCGCCGTCCCGGCGCGCGAGCGTCAGCACGACGGCGAGCAGGAGCCACGCCGTCACGAGGGCGGTCGTGCCGCCCACCGGCAGCCGCCCCTCGAGGGCGACGTAGAACAGCGTCGTCGCGGTGACCCCGAGCGGGATCGCCACCGACCGGTAGGCGAGGGCGAAGGCGGCCGTCGCACCGACCACCCCGATCGCGATCAGGGGCTCGACGCTCGAGGCGGCTCCGAGGAGGCCGACGAAGCACAGCGCGACCAGCGCGACGCCGGTGCGGCCGAGGTCCGTCAGCGCGCCCACAGCAGCGGCACCGTCCCGCGAGCGACGGCCTCCCACGTGTAGCGTTCGCGAACCGCGCTCGCAGCGGCGGCCCCGATCCGATCCGCCTCCTCTCGGTGGTCGAGAAGCCGACGGAGCGCCGCGCCGTAGGCAGTCGCGTCGCCGGGCTCGACGAGGACGCCGCCGCAGGCGGTCAGGACCTCTTCGACACCCGGAAGCCGCACGGCGAGGACGGCTCGACCCGCGGCGAGGTACTCGCCGAGCTTCGCCGGGCTGGCGCCCGTGCGACCGAGCAGATCGACCCGGTGGCAGAGGAGGCAGACGTTCGCCGCCGCGATGTACGCGGCGAGGCGATCGCGGTCGGCGACGAACCCCGTCAGGACGGTGCGGCCGGCAATCCCGTGCTCGAGGACCAGGCGTTCGACATCGGCCCGACAGGGACCGTCGCCGACGATGACGAGGTCGCAGTCACTGCGACCGGAGAACGCCGCCGCGACACCCGCGACGAGCGTCTCGAAGTCGACCCAGCCGACCAGCGCACCGACGAACAGCACGTGCCGCCGCGCCGGATCGAGCCCACACGCCACGACGGCGGCAGCGCGATCTCGCCCATCGAACTGGCCCGGATCAACCCCCACGCCGATCACGACGACCTTGTCCGGGCGTACCCGCCAGTCGCGACGGATCACCTCGGCGAGCGCTCCGGTGATCGCGATGATCCGTGTTGCGAGGCGCCAGGTGAGGCCGGCCGCCATCCGCTTCGCGCGATCGACGATGAGCGAACGAAGGCCGGGTGAGCGGCGGTAGCCGCGGCCGTACGGCATGTCGTTCACCTCGACGGTCGCCGGGCAGCGGAGGATCAGGCGGGCGACGGCGAGCGCAGGGAGCGACCCCCAGTCCTTGCGGACGTAGAACGCGCGCGCGCCCTTCGGAGCAGATCGAAGGGCGGCGATCGCGGCGCTGTTCACGCCGGCGATCCGGACGAGGCGACCGCAAACCGAAGGCGCCCCGGCCCGGTAGCGAACACCATCGATGGCGGGGTCGGGGCCGCGTGCGACAAGCACGACCGCGAGGCCTTCACGGGCGAGCCCGCGCGCGACCTCGACGGTGTGCGTCCTCGACCCGTCAGGGCGCCCGAGATCGACATCGCAGAGCATCACGACGACACGCGCCACCGACTGAGCTTAGCCGCCGGCGAGCACGACGAGCCGTTCCTGCGCGGCCGTCCACGCAGCCGTGTCGAGCACCGCGGTACCGCCCGGGAGCAGGGCGGCGAGCACCGAGGTCGCCTCGCTGCCCGCACCGCGGGCGTCCGCCAGGGTCGCGAGGTCGACCAGTTGCATGCCGGCGTCGAAGAGCTTGAGGCGCAGGGATGGCACGGGACCGTCCCGCCCGACCGGGCGCCCGGGGTAGAGCAGCACGCCGTCGCCGTTCGCGACGCCGGAACGATCCATCGAGGCGACCTGCCACGGGTCGTCCCGGTAGACCGAGACACCCCAGTAGAGGAGCCCGCGGCCGCCGGCGAGCCACGTTGCCGGCGCGACCGCGGCGTTGGACGCGGCCGAGTCGTCGAGCAGGAGCGTCGGATGGCCCGGCCGCTCGCAACACGACGTGTAGATCCACAGGTCGGCGCCGAGGGCCGCGACCCGCGCGCGGAGGGCGGCGTCGGCGTCGCGGAGATGGACGGCGAAGACGCCGACGAGGCCAGGTTCCAGCCCGTCCCAGGGTGGCGCCGTGACGAACTGGCCGACGTCGGCCCCGGCCGCTGCGAGCGCCCGACCCCAGGCCTCGACGTCGGCCCGCGTCTCGGCTGCTGGCTCGTCGAACTCGTACGAGTAGAGGACCGCGTCCGGCCGCGCCGCACGAATCGCCCGCGCCCTCGTCCGCACTCCGCGAGCATCGACGGCATCGGTGGCCGAGGCGTCGACACCGATCGTCCGATCGGCGCTCGTCTCGGTACCGTCGCCGATCCGCTCCGATCGCAGCAGGTCGCGGTACGCGGCGCCGATCGGCGCCTGCTCGAACCGCTCGGCGCGGGCCTCCCAGACGAGGAACCAGGTGCGCAGTGCCCGCTGCTGCGGCAAGGTCACGGCAGCGACATCGACCACGACCGGTGTCGAGCCCCGGGCGTCGCCGACCCGAAGCGAGAGGTCACCGCTGTAGCGTCCCGGCTTCGCGTCGCGCGGCGGGGCGATCTCGACGTAGACCGTCTGGAACGGCGCTTGAACGGCGACGGCCGGCAGGGGCAGGAGCGGATCGGGAACGGCGCCGCGGAGACCGGCCGGCACCGCGTCGCTTCCGCGCGACACGGTGATGCGCGCGACGAGGTAGGCACGAACGGCCGACGGAGCGAGGGTGGCGCCTCCCGGGCCGCGCAGCACGAGATCGGCGGTGACGCCGACTCCGGGTGGCGCGGTGAACGCGACCTGGAGCGCCGCCCGACCACCACGCGGGGCGAGCAGCGGCGCCGCGACGCCGGGCGGCGGCAACTGCTGCAGCTTCGCGAGCGCCGACGCCGGCCGCAGATCCAGATCACGGTCGCGCGCGTCGCCGCACGAGGCAACGAGGAGGGCCGCCGTTCCGAGTAGTGTTGGGAGAGGTCGCCGCAGCCCCGAAGCCCGCACCTGCCAAGCGTAGCCGCGCGGCGGCGACTCTCCCGACATGGCCGACGACGCGGACGCTCCCAAGGAATCCCACGCGAGCGCGTCGAGCGCACTGCGCCGCGGCGCCGGCATCGCGGCGCTCGGCGAGGTCGGCGTCCTCGTCGTCGGCTTCGCCGGCTCGATCATCATCGCCCGGTACCTGGGGCCGGCCGATCGCGGTCTGCTGGCGATCCTGCAGGTGGTGGCGATCCTCGGCGTCTCGCTGTTCGGGCTGGGCCTGCCGGTGGCGACGCAGTATCGCGCCAGCCAGGACCCCGGCCTGACGCCGCGGCTGATCGGCAACGGTCTGATCGTGACGGCCGCCCTCGGCGCCGTCGCCGTCGTCGTGGCGGCGATCCTGGTGGCGACGGCGCCCGACCTGATGGCCGATCCACCGGACGAGACTGTCTGGTTCCTCGCCGCCGCACTCGTCCCGGTGACGATTCTCGACTACCTGACGTCGGGTCTCCTGGGAGCGCATCGGCGGTTCGCCCGTAAGACGGTGTTGATGACGGCCGGCCGCCTCGCGACATTGCTCGGCGCCGTCCTCTTCGGCCTGGTCGCGGACGCCGGCCTCGCCGGGGCGCTGCTCGCCGTGATGGCGGCCCAGATCGTGATGATCGTCGGTGGGCAGTGGCTGCTCGCACGGGGCGGCATCGGCTGCTCGCGGGCGCTCCTCTGCGAGTCGTATCGCTACGGCATCCGCTCCGAGATCGCCAGCCTCCTCCAGGTCGTCAACGCCCGTCTCGACCTGCTCGTCCTGGGCGCGTTCGCACCGCGTTCGGTCGTCGGGATCTACGCGATCGCCCAGATCGTGGCCGAACTCGTCGGCCTTGTCCCGAACGCGATCTCGACGGCCCTGATGCCGGTCATCTCCTCGGGCGACGGCGACGCGCGCACCTCTGCGGGAGCGCTTCGCCTGAACGGCACCGGGTCGATCGTCGGCGTCCTCGTCGTCGCCGCGGGTGGGCCGTTGCTGATCCTGTTCGCGTACGGCGACGCGTACCGGGAGGCGATCGTGCCGATGCTGATCCTCCTGCCCGGCATCTGGTTCCTCTCGATGGCGCGAGTCAGTGGCTGGCTGCTCCGCGCGCTCGGCCGGCCCGGGCTCGGATCGTGGCTCGCGGGCGGTGAGATCGTCGTCATGATCACCCTCGACCTGGCGCTGATCCCACCGTTCGGCGCGACCGGTGCGGCGACAGCGTCGGCGATTGCGTACACGTGCTACGGCGTTTCCGCGCTGATCGCGGTCTCGCGGATCGAGGGGACGCCGATCTCGCATCTGATCCTGCTCGAGCGGCCCGAACGCGCTGCGCTCGCCGCCGGCCTCCGGTCACGCGTGCGTCGCCGATCGGTAGATTGAGAGCGATGACGCCAAGGATCGTCCGCGCCCTGACCGCGCCCCGCCGCGGCGACCTCCTCCGCGGGCTGCGCGACTCGCGTCGCCCGGCGCGCGGCGATGTCGACCTCGCGGCGGCACTCGACGCGACATACGCGTGGTTGCGTGCGGCGCACGACGCCGGCGGGGGTGGCGGCGTCGCGGGCTGGTTCGACACGCTCACGGGGTCGTGGGCCGCGCCGTACCCGGAGACGACGGGCTACATCATCCCGACGTTCCTCGGCTACTCCGAGGCGACGGGCGACGACGACCGCCGCCGGCGACGGGCGCCACCGACGATCGGCCGAGCGCGCCGCGGCGTGGCTCGTCGACCACCAGGAAGCGGACGGCTCGTGGCGCAGGCAGTTGTCGGCGCTGGCCCGCGGCGAGGTGCACACCTATAACACCCGCAGCGCCTGGGGTCTGGCGGTTGCCGGGACGACGCTCCGCGAGCAGGGCCTGGTCGACGCGGCACTCCGCAACTGCCGCTGGGCGCTGACGCAGCGCGACGCCGCCGGCTGGTTTGCGAACACCGGTTTCAGTCCCGACGAGGTGCCGCTCCTGCACACGATCGCCTACGTCCTCGAGGGACTGCAGGGCGTCCACGCGCTGACCGGGGACGAGGAGTTGCTGCAGGCGGTGATCGTCGCCACCGACGCGCTGAAGGCGGCGTACCGCCGTGACGGCTTCCTCGCGGGACGCTTCGGGCCCGGCTTCTCCCCGGCAGCCACCTGGCGCTGCCTGACCGGCGAGGCGCAGATCGCAACCGTGCTGCTGCGCCTCGCGCGGACGCAGCCGGGCCGCGAGGACGACGATGTCGTCGGACGCTCCCTGCTCGAAGACGTCGCCCGGGTTCAGCTCGGCCGACCCGGCGTCGGCGGCCGCGCCGCCGGCCGGATCGCGGCGCACGGGGGGGTGCCCGGCTCCTATCCGGTGTGGGGCGAGTACTGCTCGTTCTGCGCGCTCAACTGGGCGACGAAGTTCTTCCTCGACGGCCTGCTGATCGCGGTCCACGGCGTCGACGAGCCGAGCTTCATCCAGGCGCGGCCTGGTGCTACTACGCGGTGAAAGAACGGGATCTGATCCCTTTCTTTCACCGCGTCATCGCACCAAACCGCCCACGAGCTGCTCGATTGAGTCCACGAGGCGCCCGATCTCGTAGTCGGCCGCGACCAGTGCCCGGCCGGCAGCGCCGCGCCGCATGGCCTCCACCGGATCGTCCAGCGCCGCCTCGATCGCGGCCGCCAGCGCCGCGGGGTCCTCGGGCGGCACCAGCCAGCCGGTCTCGCCGTCCCGGACGACGGCCGGCGTGCCACCGACCCGCGTCGCCACCACCGGCCTGGACAGTGCCAGCGCCTCCAGTGCGACGACCGGCAGACCCTCGCGACGGCTCGGGAGCACGACGATGTCGGCAGCGGCGAACGCCGGCGCGGCGTTCGCGAGGACGCCGGCGAACTCGCAACGTTCGCGAACGCCGAGCGACGCGGCAAGCGCCTCGTTGGCGCCCGTCTGACTGCCGGCTCCCACGAGGTGGAGAATCGGTTCCGCCCGCAGCTGCGCAACGAGCGCGAACGCCTGGATCAGGACGTCGACGCCCTTCTCCGGCTCCTGCCGGGCGACGCAGCAGATACGCGGCGAGCCGGGCAGCGGAGCATCGGCCACGCCGATCAGCCGGGCGTCGTGGTAGACCGGATCCTCCGCCACGGGGCGGCGGGCAGCGGCCTCCAGTGCGGCGATGTCGATCGCCGGAGGCAGCAGGTCTACGGGCGGCGCGAGGCGATGCCGCCGGAGGCCGTCGACGGACGCGGCCGAGACCGCCGTCACGCGGCACCGCACGAGGCGCAGGAGGAGGGCCGCCGACCGCTCGTCGCTCGCTGCGATCCCGTGCACCGTCACGAGCATCGGCGTGCGCGGGGCGGCGATGCGCGCGACCACCGCGCCGAGGACGGAGTGGACGTAGAGGACGTCGGGCCGGAAGCTCGCGACGACCCCGCGAATGGCCCGGACCCACGCGACCGCCGTCTTCGGGCCGAGCCGCCGATCGGAGAGCCGCAGGGCCGGCACGCCGGCGTCGTCGAGCGGGCCTCGTAGCGTATCGCTCCGGCCATGGGCGACCGCGACCATGTGTCCGCGACCGGCGAGGCGCGCCGCCGTCGATCCGACGAGCCGCTCGGCACCGCCGATGCCGAGCGACGGCGTGATGAAGAGGACCCGCACGCCGGTGGCGGTCAGTTCTTGCCGCGCGCCGAGCCTGCGACGTTCGCCGGCCGGTCGCGCTTCGGCGTGCGGCGCAGTAGCCCGCCCTTGCGCGCTGGCGTGTAGTAGTAGTCGGCGCGGAGGGTCTCGGCCTCGGACTGGACGATCACGCCGAGGAGGTTGAAGGCGTCCTGACGGAAGAGACCGATCGTCGCACGGAGGCCGTTCCGCTCGGCGACGCCGAGGCGCGCGACGATCACTATGCCGTCGACGCGGCGGCCGATGATCGTGGCGTCGGCGATGTGCGACGCGGGCGGTGTATCGATCAGGACGAAGTCGTAGCGTTTCCGGACCTCGGCGAGGGCTTCCTCGAACATCCGCGAGTCGAGCAGCGGCGACGGGTTCTGCGTCGGCGGGCCGGCAGGCATGACAGTGATGTCGCCCAGCGCGTGGACGGCACGCTCGGCCGGGACGTCACCGCGTAGGACGTCGCCGAGGCCGGCCTTGCGATCGGCACCGGTCCGCAGCGACAGCGTCCGGCGCCTGAGGTCGGCGTCGATCACGGCGACGGAGCGTCCGGCGCGGGCGAGCGCGCGAGCGAACTCGAGCGTCACGAACGTTTTCCCCTCGCCCTCCGTCGACGAGGTGATCGCGATCGCCGGCGCGAGACCGTCGCGGGGCGCAATGGCGAGGTTCACGCGGACGAAGTCGAAGGCGTTCTCGAGCGCAGACATGACGCGTGGGTCGTTCGACCGGGTGATCGGAATCGTCCCGAGGATCAGACCACCGGCGAGCGCCTCCACCTCCGACAGCGTCCGCACGCGCCGGTCGAGTTGGTCGAGCAGCCAGGCGAAGGCGATCCCGAGGATCAGGCCGAGCATGACCCCGAGTGCGACGCTGCGCAGCGGACGGGGCGAGATCTGCGTTCCGGAGGCCGTGGCGGGGGAGATCAGGGAGACGCTCGCGTTGAGCAGCGGCCCGCTCGCAATCGTCTGCGAGATCTGCACGTCGAGCTGACCGATCTGGCCGCCGAGGTCGGCGATCTCGGTCTCGAGCGTCGCGCTGAGCGTATTGTCGCCGCGGGCCTGGGCCTGCCGCTGCTCGGCGGCGCGGTCGCTGCGTCCCCTCTGGAGGATGTCGCGCTGGTCGCGGAGGGCGGCCAGTTGCTGCGCCGCCGCGTCGGCGTACCCGGACGTGATGTCGCCGACCGCGTGCTCGGCGAAGCGCTGCGCGAGCGCACGGGCCCCGTCCGGCGAACCGGCGGTCGCCGTCACCCTGATCAGCTCGGTGTCCGGGACGACCGAGGCGGAGATGTTGGCCGACAGTTCGCGGTACGGGATGCCGAGGGCCGCTGCGGCCTCCGTCAGGAACCCCGGGTCGGTGATGACCTTTGCCTGCGTGTTGGCGAGCCCGATGCTCGCCTCGCGCTGATCGGACGCCGTACCGGACCGCGCGGCCGACGAATCGGCGCGAATCAATGCGCGGCCCTCGAACACCGGTGCGGTGATCGAGACGAGGCCGGCGGCACCGATCGCGGCGACGATGATGATCGCGGCGACGACGAACTTCCGGCGCCGCAGGAGCCCGACGAACGCCTGGATCTCACTGTCGGTGCGGGCGCCGTCGCCGTCGCCCACGTGCCACGCGGTGCCGAGGCTCATGCGTCGGAGTATAGGTTGCGCCGTCCAACCCGCCTGGAATGCACCGGGTGAGGTACCCCAGGAGGGGGAACCTGACGCACGGCGACGCGCCGTTCCCCCATCCGGGGGCGCCTCGAACGGGTGGCGCGCCGATCCCTCGTCTGTCGAGGCCGTGCAGGTGCTCCAGCACGTCGGACGCCGCGCCCCGACCACTCCCAGCCCTCCCGGAGGCCATGTCCCGTCGTACCCTCATCCTCGCGTTCGCCTGCGCTCTCGCGGCCCAGCCGGCCGCGGCGCGCGAGTACTTCGTGAGCCCTGCGGGGAACGACGCTGGCGCCGCGACGATCGCGGCGCCGTGGCGATCCGTCGAGAAGGTCAACGCGACGACCTTCGCCGCGGGCGACGTCATCCGCTTCGCGGGCGGTGGCGTCTGGAATCGGATGCTGTCACCGCGTGGAAACGGCACGGCCGCCGCGCCGATCGTGTTCACCACCTACGGCACCGGTCGGGCGATCATCGACGGCGCCGGCGGGTCGGGGTACGCCGGCATCGAGGTCTACGGACGGAGCTTCGTCGCGTTCGAGCATCTGACGCTGCGCAACTGGGGGAACGGGAATCAGGCGGTCTACCTCGCGGGCGCGCAGAGCGTGCGGTTCACGGACATCGAGGCGCTCTCGTCGGCCGAGGGCTTTCACCAGTCGCCGTCGGCGCCGTCGGTCGGCGTCATCATCGAGCACTCGCGCATCTCCGGCATCGCCGCGGCCGGCGGCACCGGCGTCGGGATCAACGTGACGACGGGCTCGAGCGGGTGGCGCGTGACCGACACCGTGATCGAGCACGTCGCCGACTCCTGCGTCATCGACCAGGGTGCCGGGTCGGTGTACGAGCGGATGACCGTCACGGATTGTGGCTTCGGAGGTATCACGTACGGCACGCACGGCCTCTATCTCAAGGGAGCCGGTCAGACGCTGCGCGACTCGACCGTCGCGGGCGCCTACACGAACTGCGTGTCGATCCGTTTCCAGGACGCGACCGTCTCCGGCAACGCGCTCTCGGGATGCCCGATCGCCATCGGCTGGTTCGAAGACACGACGACGCAGGGGAACGTGACGATCACGCGCAACCGCATCAGCGACGTGCGGACCGCGATCTACGTCGACACCTCGCCGAGTCAGGCGTTTCGGATCTCGCACAACACGATTCTCGGCGGCCGGAAGAACGGCGCGGAGACCGAGGGGATCGTCACTCGCAACGCACGGGGCCTCGCGATCACGAACAACATCCTGACGGGCGCGCTCTTCAAGGCGATCGACGTCTCGGGGACGCCGGCTGCCGCCTACGACCAGCGCGGCAACAACCTGTCGGCGCCCGGTGCGGACTTCGTCTGGAACGGCAAGTTCGTGTCGACGGCGGCGGCGTTCAACACGCTGACCGGTAAGGGCGCGGGCGACACGACCACGGCGCCGTCGCTCGTGGCGCCGAACCCGGCCGCGCCGGACCTGCACCTGACGGCGGCCTCGGCCGTCCGCGATCGCGGCGTGACCACGCCGTCCGGCCTGACTCTCAACGCCGGCTGCGACGGCGCGCCGACGACCTTCTGCGGCACCGCGCCCGAGCCCGGCGCACACGAACTGCTGGACGGCACACCCGGCGGCGGCGGTCCGGTCGACGGCGGCGGTGGGGCCGGCGAGCCGCCGCCGGCCGGTGTTCCCTCCGCTCCCGAGGGGCTGAGTGCGGCGCTCTCCGGCACGACGGTCACGCTCGCCTGGAAGGCGCCGAGCGCGGGGGCGGCGAAGGCGTACAACGTGACGGCGAACCGCGCCACGACGCAGACGGTGACGACGCTCCGCGCGACCGTGGCGGGCCTGAAGGTCGGCAGCACCTATACGTTCCGCGTCACGGCGACCGACGGCGCCGGCAGCACCTCGCCGGCGGCAGTCATCCGCGTGCGGGTGGTGCGGACGCCGAAGATCTCCGAACTGCGGCCGAGGGTGGTCGCGTCCGGGCGTCACCACGTCGTCGTGCGGATCCCGAAGGCCGTCGTCAACGGGACATTGATCGTCGGTGGCAAGCGGATCCGGGTCCGCCCCGGGCTCGTCAGGGTGCGCGGTCTCGGCGCGGGCCGGGCCTACACCGTCCGCGTGGCGGTGCGGCTGGCGGACGGTCGGCGCCTCGTCTCCGGCGCCGTCGTCGCGCGCACCCGCTGATCACCCGTGTCGCATTCGTGCCGCACGCCTTTGCGACACCCTCAGGCGACGGCGTCGGCGCGGACGAACGCCGCGACGGCCGCAGCGGCCCGCTCGCCGGCGCGCCCGTCCCACAATGGGATCACCGGCGGCGCCGTCGGCGGGTCGACCGCGAGCGCCTCTCGACACGCCGACGCCAGGGACTGCGGGTCGAGGCCGACCAGCCGATTCGTCCCGTGCGTGACGGTCACCGGCCGCTCCGTCGTCGTGCGGTAGGTCAGGCACGGGACCCCGAGCGCGGAGGTCTCCTCCTGCACGCCGCCGGAGTCGGTGACGACGAGCCGGGCGTCGGCCTGCAACGCGGCGAACTCCAGGTACTCGAGCGGCGGCAGCGCCCGGACGCGGCCGAGATCGATGCCCGCCGACTCCAGGCGGGTGCGGGTGCGCGGGTGCACCGGGAACACCACCGGCAGGCTCCGCGCAACGCCGTCGAGGACCTCGAGCACCGCGCCGAGCCGGTCCGGGTCGTCGACGAGGGCCGGCCGGTGGAGCGTGACCAGCACGTACCCGCCCTGGCTGAGCCCGAGACGGTCACGGACACCCGTCGCCCGCGCCGCCGGGAGGAGGTCGAAGAGGGAGTCGATCATCGTGTTCCCGACCAGGGCGATCCGCCGCTCCTCCGTGCCCTCGCCGCGCAGGTTGTCGACGGCATCGGCGGAGTGCACGAGCAGCAGGTCGGCGATGCGGTCGACGAGGACGCGGTTGATCTCCTCCGGCATCGTCCAGTCGCGCGAGCGCAGGCCCGCCTCGAGATGGATGACCGGGACGCCGACCTTCGCGGCGGCGATCGCGGCGCCGAGCGTCGAGTTGACGTCGCCGGGCACGACGATGGCGTCGTACCGCTCCTCAGCAGCACCCGTTCGACGCCGATCATCACGGCGGCCGTCATCTCGGCGTGGCTGCCCGAACCGACGCCGAGGTGATGGGTCGGGGCCGGCAGCCCCAGTTGCTCCAGCACCGAGTCCGAGAGGACCCGGTCGTAGTGCTGGCCGGTGTGCAGCAGTGGCGCGTCGACCCCGCCGCGGGCGAGGGCGCGCTGCAGCGGCGCCATCTTCACGAAGTTGGGGCGCGCTCCGACGACACAGAGGACCGATCGCATCTCCCTCACCTTACGGCAGGCGGACGAACGCGACGTCGGCGAGGAGCGCGGCGCCGCGCGGGCCGACCGCACGCAACTCGAGCACGCGGAGGCTCGCCAGGTCGACGCCGCCGAACCGGCTGAGCGGGATCCGCACCGTCCCGAGTACGGCCTTGCGGTACGCACCGGCGTTCGGCAGTTGCGCCGGGATACGAACGCGAACCGACCGCCTGCCACCGTCGGTGTCGCGCAGCACCACGTTGAAGCTGACCGCGCCACGACGGACCCAGGTGTCGGCCGCGATCCGGAACGACACGGCGTCGTAGGAACTCGCGTCGAACGAGGCGAGCGGGTACGAGACCGACCCGCCCGGCGCGTTCCAGCGCACCGTGCGGAGGGACAGGCGGTGCGGCGACCAGGGCGCGGGCGGCGCGGCGCCGAGCGACGGCGGCGCGAGCGTGCGATAGCCGAGCGCCAGACCGCGGCCGCGAACGGCCGTGCCGAGCGCCGTCAGCGAGCGCTGCGCGGGACGGTCGATGTCCAGCCGGTCGACGGCCGACCCTTCGTACGACGGAACGGTCGCGACGCCGACGACGGACGAGTCGAGCCACGTCTCGCCGAGCACGGCCGACGGTGGCGCACCGCCCAGGTGGCGCCGGAAGAACGCCTTCGCCAGCGTTCGGAGCACCAACCGCTGCCGGGCACTCGTCGGGCGGAGGCGGCCGACCTGGCCGGCGCGACACGAACTCGAGGTCGGCGCGTCATCGAATCCCCACCTCGTCGCGGGGCCCCACGCGGTCGAGTGCCAATTGTGGTTGGCGCCGACGACGAGGGTCTGCGAGATCGGCGTCGTCCGCCCGCCCCTGGCGGCGTCGTAGGACGCGGCGCCGGACAGGTTCCAGACGTCGCCGTCACACGATCCGAGGAGGACGTGCAGCGGCAGGTCGGGCGGTGTCTGGTCGTAGAAGTTCGTCGGCGCGATCAGAAACAGCCCGCGCACCGTGAAGTCGACATGGCTGCGGAGCGCCGCCTCGACCATCCCCTGACCACCGCGGGAGTGGCCGACGAGCCCGACGCGCGACAGATCCGCCCGACCCGCCAGGGGTGGGCCGAACGCGTTCGGCCCACCGACGTTCGCGACGGCGAGTGCGGCAAGGTGGAGGTCGACGAGCTGCGCCCGGACATCGAAGGCGCCGGTCGTCGACGACTCGAAGCCGTCGCCGTAGGGCAGCGCGTTGTCCATCGGAAAGGCGGCGCCGGCGTTGATCGAGAGGACGATGAACCCGGCGTCCGCAAGGGCCGAGACAAGGTCGGCGTGTCCGGCAGCCGAGTCAATCGCGATCGTTCCCGGGCGGCACGGATAGGTCGCGTCGTTCAACGCCTCCCCACCGGGCGTGCGGACACTGGGTACGAGCCGTGCTCGATCACGACGACCGGCGCCGCCGCGACGCCGACGGGAACGGCGATGTGACCGCCGAGGCCGACGTTCAGGTCGTGCAGGCTTGAGTCCCACTCCTGCACCTGCAATCCGACGGTGCCGAGCGAGTAGGCGGTCACGGGCGCGCCGGCTGCCGCCGGCGCGCCAACCGCGAGGGCAGCCAGCACGAGGAGACCACGCCGCATCTGATGCACTGTACGGTGCGGCCGTGGCGCGCGGACTCAACACCAGGCAGGGAGCGCGGCTCGCGCGGGCCGTGACGAAGGCGACGCTGGTCCGCCTCTCGGCCGCAGCCGCGGCCAGGCGCAGGGAGCCGCGCGACGGCCTCGCCGTCCTCTACTGGCACCGCGTGGGGCACGGACTCGACGTGCTGGCGGTCAGCCCGCGCTCGTTCCGCCGCGCCTGCGCCGAGATCGAGGCGAGTGGATTCCGCGTCGTCGACCTGGCCGGACTCGACCGCATGGAACTCGCAGCGGGCGAACGCGCCCTGGCGTTGACGTTCGACGACGGCTACGCGGAACTGCTCGACCACGCGATTCCCGAACTCGCACAGCGGGGCTGGCCGGCGACGATCTTCGTCGTGCCGGGCGCGGTCGACGGCGACGTCCGGTTCGACGACATCTACCGCCCCGACCGGCACCCGGCGTTCATCGCCTGGGACGAGATGCGCGACGTGGAGAGAACGTCCGCTGTGCGCTTCGAGGCGCATTCGCTGACGCACCGCGACCTGCCGGCCCTCGACGACGCCGCCGCGCGTGAGGAGATCGTCGGCTGCGCCGAGGTACTGACCGGCCACCTCGGGCGGCCGGCGAGGCTCTACTGCTACCCGCGCGGCTACTTCGGGGAGCGTGAGCAGCGTCTCTGCGCCGAGGCTGGCTACGTCGCCGCCGTCGGCACGGAGTACGGCACGAACCAGCGACCGTGGGACCGCTTCGGGTTGCGCCGGACGATCTTCGACGGGCTGGACGATCGCCTGCTCATGAGGGCACGGATCCGCGGCTTCGTCGACGAACCACCGCCGCTGCGGTCGACGCGATCCTTTACCAACTCATAACCCTCACCTTTTCGACTGCTGACCCGCCACCGGGCATGGTGTGGTCATGAAGAAGAACAAGATCGGATACGGAGTCGCCCTGCTCGTCGGCCTGATCGTGGCGGGGTTGGGGACGGGCGCGCTCGCCCGGTCGCTGCCGGGTTCCGGGTCGGACAGCGTGACGACCCTCGGCACGACCACGGCTCCCACCACGGCGTCGACGACGACCGAGGCGACCACGACCGTGGCCACCACGACCACGGATACGGGCACCACGACCGGCGACACCACGACTGATACGGGCACCACGACCGGTGGCACCACGACCGGTGGCACGACAACCGACGACGACGATGACGACGCCACGACCGGCGGCACCTCGACCGAGGACGACGACGACGAGG
>VFJZ01000018.1 GCA_009885805.1 Actinomycetota bacterium | reverse complement strand
GATCAGTTTCTCCTCCGCCGTCAGCTCGGTCTCACCCTTCGGAGTGACCTTGCCGACCAGCAGGTCCCCGGAGGCGACCTCCGCGCCGATGCGCACGATGCCGTTCTCGTCGAGGTTGCGCAGCGACTCCTCGGAGCGGTTCGGGATGTCGCGCGTGATCTCCTCGTCGCCGAGCTTCGTGCCGCGCGCATCGATCTCGTACTCGTGGATGTGCACGCTCGAGAGCACGTCGTCCTTGACGAGCCGCTCCGAGAGGATGATCGCGTCCTCGAAGTTGTAGCCCTCCCAGCTCATGAACGCGACCAGCAGGTTCTTGCCGAGAGCGAGTTCGCCGAGCGACGTCGACGAGCCGTCGGCCATGACATCGCCGACCTCGACCCGGTCACCCTCGTGCACGATCGGCTTCTGGTGGATCAGGGTGCCCTGGTTCGACCGGAAGTACTTGACGAGGTCGTACCGGTCATCGGAGCCATCCTCGGTCGTCACGATGATCGTGTTGGCGTCGACGCTCTTGATGGTGCCGGGTCGGAGCGCGACCTTCACGTCACCGGTGTCGACGGCCGCGCGGTACTCGAGGCCCGTGCCGACGATCGGCGCCTCCGGGATGAGCAGCGGCACCGCCTGGCGCATCATGTTCGAGCCCATCAGGGCGCGGTTCGCGTCGTCGTGCTCGAGGAACGGAATCAGCGCCGTGGCGACCGAGACGACCTGCTCCGGCGCCACGTCCATGTAGTCGACCTGGTCGGCGGGGACCAGCTCCAGTTCCTCGTCGCGGGTGCGGACGAGGACCGGCGAGATCAGCGCGCCCTTCTTCGCATCGATCGGGTTGTCGGCCTGCGCGATCAGGAACCGCTCCTCCTCGGAGGCGTCCAGGTAGTGCACCTCGTCGGTCGGCTTGCCCGCGCGCACGACCCGGTAGGGCGCCTGCACGAAGCCATGCTCCGAGACGCGCGCGTACGACGACAGCGAACCGATCAGGCCGATGTTCGGCCCCTCGGGCGTCTCGATCGGGCACATCCGGCCGTAGTGGGTCTTGTGGACGTCGCGAACCTCGATCGGCGCGCGCTCGCGGGTCAGGCCGCCGGCACCGAGCGCCGACAGGCGCCGACGATGGGTGAGGCCGGACAGCGAGTTCGTCTGGTCCATGAACTGGGAGAGCTGTGAGGAGCCGAAGAACTCCTTCAGCGCCGCCACGACCGGTCGGATGTTGATGATCGTCTGCGGCGTGATCGTGTCGACGTCCTCGGTCGTCATCCGCTCCCGGACGACGCGCTCCATGCGGTACAGGCCGACGCGGAACGCCTCCTGGACGAGTTCGCCGACGGTGCGCAGACGGCGGTTGCCGAAGTGTTCGTACTCGTCGAGCTCGCGGCGCACCTCCTCCGGGCGCGGGATTTGCATCGCCTCCTCGGCGAAGTCCTTGGAGTCGGTCGGTACGCCGAGCTTGATCGGCAGCGTCACGAGCCGGCGGACGATCTCGACCAGGTCGCGGTTGGTCAACACGCGCACGTCGGGATCGATGTCGAGATCCAGCCGCGAGTTGAGCTTGTAGCGCCCGACCCGCGTCAGGTCGTACCGCTTGGAGTCGAAGAACAGGGCGCGGAGCAGAGCCTTCGAGTTCTCGAGCGTCG
Organism: Actinomycetota bacterium; assembly: GCA_009885805.1. Classification (GTDB taxonomy): domain Bacteria; phylum Actinomycetota; class Thermoleophilia; order Gaiellales; family F1-60-MAGs149; genus VFJZ01. Next base: position 28,132 of record VFJZ01000018.1, on the reverse strand, counting down.
GCGGCTCGCCCGGGCGCTGCTTCTTGAACACCTCGACGAGCGCCGCCTCGGGCGTCTTCGCAACGTCCTTCTCGAGCGTGATGTCCATGTAGACGTTCGGCTCCCCCGTGTCGGGGTCGCGGAACAGGTCGCGGATGTCGTCATCGGTCACCGACGCGAGCGGGACGCCCGTGGTCGGGTCCTCCTGCGGCAGTGCCCTCAGGAGGGTGGTGATGTGGAGCTTGCGCTTGCGGTCGATCCGGACGAAGACGAGACCCTTCTTGTCGATCTCGAGCTCGAGCCACGAGCCGCGTGCCGGCATCAGGTTGGCCGTGAAGAGCTGCTTCGTCGGGTCCTTCGGCTCCATGATGTAGGCGCCAGGCGACCGCACCAACTGCGTCACGACGACGCGCTCGGTGCCGTTGATGATGAACGTCCCCGAGTCTGTCATCTGCGGGATGTTCCCCATGAAGACGCGCTGCTCGCGGATCTCGCCGGTCGACTTGTTGACGAACCGGACCGTCATGAACAGCGGCGCCTCGTAGGTGAGGTCCTTCTCCCGGCACTCACGGATCGAGTACGGCGGCGCGTCGAACTGGTAGTCGCCGAACTCGACGGCGAGGGAGCCGGTGTAGTCCTCGATCGGCGAGATGTCGCTGATCGTCTCCCTGATTCCGGTCGCGTGGAAGTCCTCGAACGACTTCCGTTGGATCTCGATCAGGTTCGGCACCGGAATGATCCGGGCCAGTTGCGGAGTCTGCTCCAGGTGGGAGAAGTTCCGGCGAATACGCTTGCGCGGCGCGGTGGACGCGACAGGAGCCAAATGCGCTCCCCTCCTCACGGCGTTCGGGGTGACGGCGACAGGGCCGCACCACCCGGGGGGGGCGCGGCAGCCACGAAGCGTAGCACAGGCAGGGGCAAACGTGGCCGCCCGGCCATCCGAAGTCCGGGATCTAAGCTAGCACCGACACCGTGTCCGACGCAAGCGCCGCGGCATGAATTTGCCCACGAAGGTGTAGTATGCCTTCTGTGATCAGTGTTCCCGAGGCAGCGCAGGTTGCGGGCGTGACCGAGGAGACCGTTCGTCGCTGGGTCCGGGCCGGGCGGCTGCAGAGCCGTCGTGACGGCCCTCGGCTCCTCCTCTTCCGTGAGGACGTCGAGCGACTCGTGCTCCCTGCGACGCTCGCGCTACCGCCCGGCTGGGAGGGGCAGCCCGACTGGGTCGCGGCGTTGCGGCGGACGCGCCGAGGGGTGCGTTGAGCCGTGCTCGTAGTCGACGCCACGGTCGTGCTCGCCGCCTGTTCGGCCGAGGACGGCTTCGCCCATCTGACCGATCCTGATCTGGTCGCCCCGCCGCTGATGTGGTCGGAGGCGCGCGCGGTGCTGCACGAGTTGGCGCGCCGCGGCGACCTCACGGCGACTGCGGCACGCCGTCTGCGCCGCGCGGTCGATCGTGCCCCGGTCGCCGAGCACGGCCACCCGGCGCTCGGCGAGGCGAGCTGGGACATCGCCGACCGGATGGGACTCGTCCGCACCTACGCCGCCGAGTACGTGGCGCTGGCGCGACTCCTCGGCTGTCGCCTCGTGACCCTCGACGCGGACATCGCCCGGCGCGCGCGTCGTCTGGCCGTCGTCGTCGGCCCGACCGATCTGTAGGCTGAGTCGGATGAGCGGTCCGTTCCCAGCCTCCGGTCAGGCAGTCGCGATCAGGGATCGTTCCGGCCAGGAAGCCGTGATCCGGGTCGTCGAGGCCGCGGCGCCGGTCATGCAGGTGTCGCACGCCCCGCCGCTTCGGGTGGGCGACCTCGTCGACGGCGCATTCGTCGACGGCGACGGCGCCGGACACCGCCTGAGGGCCAGGACGCTGTACCAGGCAGACGATCGCGCCGGCCTCCGCCTCGAGTTCGTCACCGCGTTGCGCGGTCGTTTCCTGCAGCGCTTCACGCCCTCCAGTCCGCTCCTCGCGGAACTCGTCGCGCCGTCCGGAGTCGTTTCGGGCCGCGTCGTCGATCTGGCGCTGACCGGCCTCGGCGTCGAGACCGCAGGAGTGCAGGTCGGTGCCTCCTTCACCGTCCGGCTGACCGACACGGCCGGCCGAGCCGTGGTCGACGGCGTCACGGCACAGGCGGTCCGGGTCGACGACGGCATCGTCGGCCTCGCATTTGCGAGGCCGTACGACGCCGCACCGGTCATCCAGGCACTCGCCGCAACCCGGTCGTAGGAGCTCAGCGCGTCGGCGCGACCATGCAGATGTCCATCGAAACGATGAACGGCCCGGGCTGGAAGGGGAGCGACGTGCGCTCCGGCGACGCGTAGTAGGTCGCCTCGGCCGCCTCGAATCCCTCCGGGCCGTCATGGGCTGTCACCCAGGCGAAGCGCGTGCGATCCTCGCTCAGCCACGAACTCTCGAGCGAGAAGCCGAAGCGGGCGCGAAGCGGTACGAGGAACTCGTGGAAGCCGGCGACGAACGTGTCGGCGCCGATCGGATCGAGCGTGTAGATACGGAGTTGGGAGCGGCGGGCCATCCCGACAGTATCCACGGCAGAGCCCGTGGAACGAAGGGGCCAGGCCCCTTCGTTCCACGCGGAACGCTGTTAGGGAGATCCGCTAGCGGATCTCGACCGACGCGCCGGCCTCCTCGAGCTCCTTCTTGAGGGCGTCGGCATCGTCCTTCGACAGACCTTCCTTGACGACCGTCGGGGCCGCGTCCGCGACGTCCTTGGCCTCCTTGAGGCCGAGGCCGGTTGCGGCACGGATCACCTTGATGACGGGGATCTTCGACGAACCCGCCGCCGTGATGTGGACGTCGAACGACGTCTTCTCCTCGACCTCGTCGGCCGCATCGCCGCCGCCCGCAGCCGGTGCGGCGACCGCGACCGCCGCAGCCGCGGCGGAAACGCCCCACTTCTCCTCGAGCGCCTCCTTGAGGGAGACCAGTTCGAGCACGCTCAGGGTGGACAGCTCGCCCACCATCTTCTCGACATCGAGAGCCATTGTTTCGTTCTCCTGTTCGAGACGGGGCCTACGCGGCCTCCGCCTGCTTCTTCTGGATGATCTGATCGAGCACGACGACGAACTCTCGCGGCGCTGCGCTGAGCAGCGTCACGAACGTCTGCAGCGGCGCTGCGACGACCCCGACGACCTGGGCCTGCAGCACCTCCTTCGACGGCAGCGTCGCGAGGCGCTTGACGCTGTCCTCGTCGAGGACGCGCCCGTCGAGCAGGCCCCCCTTGAGGCGCAGGATGCGCGTCTCGCGGGCGGCGTCAGCGAGCTTCTTCGCGACCGCTGCCGGGTCGCCCTGGCAGAACGCGATCGCCGTCGGGCCGACGAACAGGTCCGCGAGCGCATCGTTGCCGGTGCGCTGAGCGGCGACGCGAGCGAGCGTGTTCTTGGAGACGCGCAGCGTCGCACCGAGCGGTCGCAGGCCGTCGCGCACGCGGGTGATCGAGGCGACGCTGAGACCGCGGTAGTCGGCGACGATCAGGGCCGAGGCTTCGCGCATCTCGGCCTCGATCTCGTCGATCACTGCGGCCTTTCTTGACTTGAGCATGTGGTTCACCTCCTTCCGTGCTGGTCGGCGCCCGCCGTTCGGCGGGCGCAGATGCAGCACGGAGAGGGACTCCCCATGGGCACCAACGCGCCACCTGCGCCGGGCTTACGTGACTGCCGGCGGTCTTCGGCGACGAGCGCTTTGACATCTCGCGGGAGCTGCTAAGCGAGCTCCTCCATCAGGTCGCGCACGCGGCCGGTGTCGATCTTCACGCCCGGGCCCATGGTCGACGCCATCGTGATCGACCTCAGGTAGCGGCCCTTCGCGGACGCGGGCTTCACGCGGAGCAGTTCCTCGAGGACGGCGGCGTAGTTCTCAACCAGCGCCACGGTCTCGAACGACTTCCGACCGATCGGCACGTGGATGATGCCGGTGCGGTCGGTGCGGTACTCGATCTTGCCCGACTTGACGTCCTCGACCGCCTTCGCGACATCCATCGTCACCGTACCGGTCTTCGGGTTCGGCATCTTGCCCTGCGGGCCGAGGATGCGTCCGAGGCGACCGACGACGACCATCATGTCGGGCGTCGCGATCGCGACATCGAAGTCCGTGAACCCGTCCAGCACGCGCTGGGCGAGATCGTCGGCGCCGACGATGTCGGCTCCTGCTTCGGTCGCCTCGCGCGCCTTGTCGCCCTGGGCGAAGACAGCGACGCGCGCGATGCGGCCGGTGCCGTGCGGCAGCATGATCGTCCCTCGCAACTGCTGGTCGGCATGGCGCACGTTGACACCGAGCCGGAAGTGCACCTCGACGGTCTCGTCGAACTTGGCGGTCTTCAGCTCGCGGATCAGCTCGACGGCCTGCTTCGGAGCGTACGGTCGGGCGCGATCGACCTGCGCCCGCGCATTGCGCAGCAGTTTGCCGGCCATCAGTCCTCCACCTCCACACCCATCGAGCGGGCGGTGCCGGCGATGATCAACATCGCGGCGTCGATGTCGTTCGCGTTCAGGTCAGGCAGCTTGAGTTCGGCGATGTCGCGCAACTGTCCGGTCGTCAGCTTCCCGACCTTGTTCTTGTGCGGGATGTCCGAGCCCTTTTCGAGCCCGACGGCCTCCTTGATCAGGACTGCGGCCGGCGGCGTCTTCGTGATGAAGGTGAACGAACGATCCTCGAACACGGAGATCTCGACCGGGGTGATCCGCCCCTGCTGGCCGCCGGCGGTCGCGGCGTTGAAGGCCTTGCAGAACTCCATGATGTTGACCCCGTGCTGACCGAGCGCAGGGCCGACCGGCGGCGCAGGGTTCGCCTGTCCGGCCGGAATCTGGAGCTTGATGATCTTGACGACTTTCTTGGCCATGGGCCTCCTCGTGGTGATAGCGCCGGCGCGGCGGCCGGCTCCCACTGACGAGCTGGAGCTAGTCCAGCCTCTTGACCTCGTCGAACTTGAGTTCGACGGGTACCTGCCGCTCGAAGATGCTGACGTGCACCTTGAGCTTCCCGGCCTCCTCGTTGATCTCGATGATCTCGCCGTCGAAATCGGACAGGGGCCCGGAGATGATCTTGACGGCCTCTCCGAGATTGAACTCGGCGCGGGCCTTCGGCTTCGCCTCGGCGCTGCCGGCGGCGGCCGTGTGGAGGATCGAGTCGACCTCGGACTGCGACAGGGGCACGGGCATGTGCCCCGTGCCGCCACCGCTCATGCCGACGAAGCCGGTCACGCCGGGCGTGTTCCGCACGAGCGAGACCGTCTCGGCGGTCGCATCCATCTGGACGAGGACGTACCCAGGCAGGACGCGCTTCTCGACCTGGACCTTCTGTCCGTCCTTGGTCTCGACCTGCATCTCGGTGGGTACGACGATGCGACGAATGCTCAACTCCGCATTCATTGACTTGCGACGGTGCTCGAGATTGGTCTGAACCTTCTTCTCGTGCCCGGAGTAGGTGTTGACGACGTACCAGCGGAACATGGGGCTCCCGGTTACCCGGCCTGCTGGTCAGCGAGCCAGCCGGCGAGGGGTCTGAAAACGGTGTCGAGGCCGTAGAGGTAGAAGCCCACCAGGGCGACGGCGACGAGGACGACGAGCGTTGCCTGCCAGAGCTGGACGCGGTTCGGCCATTGAACCCGACGCAGCTCGACGACGCATTCTCGCAGGAAACGCATTGCCCCGCCGCGCCCGGAGCTGACGACCTCTCGCTCGGGCGTTGCACGCTCACGCCGTGCGCGTGCGGCAGCGACCGGCTCGGTGGACGCCGCGGGGTCGACCGCGTCGGTTTCGAGTTCGGCCTCCTCGGGGGGCCCCTCGGCGGTCTCGTCTGGATTGTCGTCGTCGCGCGCCACGCTGAGGCCTACCGCGTCTCGCGGTGGGCCGTGTGCTTGCCGCACGTCGCACAGAACTTCGCCAGCTCCATGCGATCGGGCGTGTTGCGCTTGGACTTCTTCGTCTGGTAGTTGCGCCGCTTGCAGTCGGTGCAGGCGAGCGTCACCGCGACGCGAGCACCGGGCTTCGCCACAGTGCCTGCTCCTTCTTCGCTCGGTGTTGGCGGCGCCTCCGGCAGCCACCACTCGCCGGCGGGGCGCCGACCAGCGGGACGAAGCCTAGCCGATGATCGCGTCGGCGGCCGCCACGTCCGCGTCCCGCTCCCGGCAGGCCTCGCGCGAGGCGAGGATCCGCTCGTACGCGGTGCCACCGACAGCGGCGAACTGCAGCCCGACCACGTAGCGGCCGAACGCCCCACGCTCCAACCGAACGACGTCGGCGTCGATCGCCTCGGCGGCACCGTAGGTCGTAGCGCAGATGTCCAGCCGCACCATCGACCCGATCGGCGGCGGGTTGCCGCTGCCGGAGAGCAGGCAGCCGGCGGCCGAGACGTCGATCGCGACGAGGCCCCGCAGGGCGAAACCGTGCCCGACGAGTTCGCAGACCACCGAGCGGCGGTCCGCCGGTACGCGCGCTGCACGCCGGCCCGAGTCGGCGACGGCCTCGGCGGGGACATCTTCGGGCGTGGGCACTAGTTGCATCGCGGGTTCCGGCGGGGGAGGGACAGGCACATCATCTCGCTCCCTCGGCCGCGAGACGTCCCCCCCGGCCGGGGGAGTGCCGCCGCTACACGCCCACGACGAACCGATCGTCTCGGATCAACGGCACCGCCGATCCGTCGGCGCGCAGGCCGTCGACGTCGACACCGGGACCACCGATCATGAAGTCGACATGGGTGCCGGAGACGTTGACGCCGCGCGCGAGCAGGCCCGCATCGTCGAGGTCGGTGGCGCCGTCGACGACCCCGGTCAGGCCGCTGCCCCAGGCGACGTGACACGTCGCGTTCTCGTCGAACAGGGTGTCCCGGAAGAGGCGGCCGGTGCGGCCGACGGCCGAGGTGCCATCGACGAGGGCGAGTTCCCCGAGGAACCGTGCCTGGCCGTCGCAGTCGAGGTCGCGCTCGACCATCGGGAGGCCCGTCCGGGCGCGCGCCTCGACGATCCGACCGCCCTCGAGTCGCAACTCGAGACCGTCGACCTCGACCCCCTGGAGCAGGAGCGGCCGCGTCGCGCGCACGACGCCGTCGGCCCGGCGCCAGTCCGGCGTCGTGAAGACCTCTTCCGTCGGCAGGTTGCAGACGAAGGGGAGGCCGTCCGTCGTGCTGAGGCCGGCCCACGCGAACCGTGTGCCCGGGCCGAGGCCGACGACGAGGTCCGTACCGTCACCCCGGAAGCGGACGGCGTCGAGGGCGAGGTCGTTCACGGCGTTGGCGCGGGCGGCGAGGCGGCGGCCGTGCTCTGCCCAGGCCGCGACCGGGTCCTCCGCGTCGAGCCGGGTGGCGGCGGCGACGAGATCCCAGAGCCCGTCGAGATCGGGTTCGCCGAGCACCTGTTCCGCCCACGCCGCCGTCGGGGCCGCGGCGATCACCCAGTTCAGCTCACCACGGATCACCTTGGACTGCAGGGCCGCTCGCAGCTCGACCGACACGGAACGGGCCACGCGCTCGGGGTCGAGGTCGTCGAACAGGCCAGGGTTCGGATCGCCGGCGAAGTCGACGAGGGCGCACGCCTGATCGAGGCCGTGCGCAAGCTGGAGCAGGTGGGGCGGCGGCGCGCCGAGCGTCGCCGCCGGCCCGTGCGCGACGTGGGCTCGGCGCACGTGGGCGTCCCGGTAGACCGGGAGCACGACGCCCGCCCCGGCGCGGAACGCTGCATCGGCAACGGCGCGCAGAACGGGCGCGTGCTCGACCTCGGCGAACACCACGACCGTCTGACCGGGCTGGACGTTGGCGCCGGTGCGGACGATCAGATCGCCGTAGCGGCGGAGACGGTCCCCGATCATTGGCGGACGATAGCGAGGATGTCCCGGTCCGCACGAACCGTGAACGGTTCCGAGAACAACCCCAATAGCGGCGCAGGGACTCGAACCCCGGACACGCGGATTATGATTCCGCTGCTCTAACCAGCTGAGCTACGCCGCCCCACGAGCGGTCTTACGATACCGCATGGCCGAGAACACCGATCCGCCGACCGCTCCCGGGCTCGCCCGGCCACACCGTGGCGGGCGAGCGCTCGACCGCGACTCGCCCCGCGCCGAGTTCGAGGCCGCGCTCGGCAATCTCGGTTACGACGGACTCACCGCCATCGATCTCGAGAACGCGTGGGACGCCTTTCGCGAGGTCGCGGCGGCGAAGGCGGAGATCACCGTCCGCGATCTGCAGGCGCTGCTCGGCGACCGGCTGCGGGCGGAGGCGGAGCAGTACCAGCTGCTGCGGATGTCGACGATCACGCGCACGGGCGAGCGAGCGTGGTCGCGCGTCGAGCTCCTGGAGCGGGGCGTCGAGATGCCGCTCGAGGCCGAAGGCACCGGTGACGGGCCGATCGATGCCGCGCTGAACGCCGTCGTCGACGCGCTCGGCGTCACCGCGGACCTCGTCGCCTTCCGGGTCGAGGCGCTCTCCACCGGCGCCGACGCCCTGGCCGAGGCACACGTCACGGTGGCGATCGGCGGGCGTCACTACGCGGCCGAAGGCGTCGCGCCCTCGCTGACGGAAGCCGGTGTGCGCGCCTTCCTGCACGCGCTGAGTCAGGCCCGACGACAGGACCGGCGGGAGGCCGGCCCGGCGGCGATCTGACGACCGCCCGTCCGTCCTACCATTGATTCGAGCGGGAGGCCGAGATGGATCTCGAGCACGACGACTTCAGGCGGACGCTCGAGCGCCTCGCGGCAAACGCCGAGGCGCAGCGGCCGAGGAGCATCGTCGTCGACGTCCGCGAGTTCCGGCACCGGTCGGATCCGTCGGTCGGGCCGTGGCGCGACATGACGATCACGCCGCGCTACAACGCCTCCGGCATCGTTCGACTCGCCGGAGACGCTCGATGCGTGGCTCGACGGGCCTACCGGCTAGCTCCCGACCGCGATAGCGCTGAACCCGCACGGGTTCGAGCCAGCCGCCTCGGCCGTGCGCCAGGTGACCGTCACGACGTGGCCGTCCGTGGTCGCGTAGATCACCGTGCCCGAGTTCTCCGACCGCTGCGCCGCGACGAGACCGCCGAAGATGTCGAGGCTGTCGATCGGGTCGAAGTCCGGATCGTCCGCGGACTGCGCCTGGCCACCGTCCGTGATGAAGACGGACTGCACGGCCGCGTTGTCGACCGTGGAGTGCGCGAGCACGCTGATGTTCCCGCCGGCCGTGCACGAGGCGCGGAGGATGAGGCCGCCGAGGTTCAGGAGGTCGGTGATCGGCGCGCTCGACGCGGCCCGGTAGTTGATCTTCCGCAGCTGGAGACCGGCCACGCCGGTCAGCGTGTCCTCGGCGATATCGGCGCCGACCAGCGAGTCGTCACCGACGTCGGCGGAGCGCACCTGCCCGTTCCGGATCTTGGCGCTCGTGACCGCGTTCGCCGCCAGGTCGACGCCCTTCACCTGGCCGTTCTTGATCGAGGTCGACACGACCGTGTTGCGGCCGGCCGTCGCCGCCCACGCGACGCCGGACAGGGAGACGAACAGCGCGAGACAGGCGATCAGCAGGGCGGGGGACGGACGTCGGCGCGGACAGTCGAGAGGCACGGGGGGGCTCCTTGGTCAGTCTCCGGCAGTGTGCAGCCGCGACCGGACTCCAGCGAGACTACCATGCCGCCATGCGCGAGTTTCCGACGATCACGGACGTCATCGGTGGCACGCCGATCGTCCGCTTTCCCCACCTGCAGCCGGCGGGTGGGGCCCGCCTGCTCGCCAAACTCGAGTACCTGAATCCCGGTGGCTCGATCAAGGACCGCATCGCGGCGCCGATGGTCGACGCGGCCGAGCGGGACGGCCTGCTGAAGCCCGGCGGCACGATCGTCGAGCCGACCTCGGGCAATACCGGCGTCGGACTCGCGATGGTCGCCGCGCAGCGCGGCTACCGCTGCGTGTTCGTGATGCCGGACAAGATGTCGCGTGAGAAGATCGCGCTGCTGCGCGCCTTCGGCGCCGAGGTCGTCGTCTGCCCGACGAACGTCGAGCCGGAGGATCCCGCCTCGTACTACTCGACCTCGCAGCGGTTGGCGGAGGAGATCCCAGGGGCGTGGAAGCCCGACCAGTACTCGAACCAGCGCAATCCCGAGGCGCATTACGCGACGACCGGGCCGGAGATCTGGGAGCAGATGGGCCCTGACCTCCACGTGCTGGTCGCCGGCGTCGGCACCGGCGGCACGGTCACGGGCCTCGCGCGGTACCTGCGCGAGCGCAACCCGGCACTCGAGATCGTCGGCGCCGATCCGGAGGGTTCGATCTACAACTCGCCCGACATCCGGCCGTACCTGATCGAGGGCGTCGGCGAGGACTTCTGGCCGACGACCTTCGACCCGACGGTCGTCGACCGCTGGATCACCGTCTCCGACCGTGACGCGTTCCTGGCCGCGCGGCGACTCGCCCGCGAAGAGGGCGTCCTCGTCGGCGGCTCGTCCGGCATGGCGCTCGAGGCCGCGATCCAGGTCTGCCGTGAGCGTCCGCCCGACACGAACGTGCTCGTGATCCTGCCCGACGGCGGCCGGCCATACCTGTCGAAGGTGTTCGACGACGCCTGGATGATCCAGCACGGCTTCGTCGAGCGGGCGGGCGAGGGGCCGTCGATCGCGCAGCTCCTCCGCTCGAAGACGTCGGACACGCACGAGGTGCCCGCCTTCGTCGCGGTCGAATCGCACCAGCGCGTCTCGGAGGCGATCGCCCTCCTGCAGCAGTACGGCATCTCGCAGCTACCGGTCGTCCGCTCGACCAACGGCAAGCCGCTCGATCTCGGCGACGTCGTCGGTGCCATCCACGAGCGCGACCTGCTCGACCGCGTCTTCAAGGATCACGACTCGCTGAACGCCGAGGTCGCGACGGTGATGAGCGCGCCGCTGGCGATCGTGCGCTGCGGCGAGGTCGTCGATGCCGTGTACGCCGACCTGCAGGAGCGTCCGGCGGTCCTCGTCGCCGACGGCGTCGTCCCCGTCGGCGTGCTGACCCGCAGCGACCTCCTCGACTACCTCGCGCAGCGTTGATGCGATTCGAGACGCGCGCGATCCACGCCGGCCAGGAGCCGGAAGCGGTCACTGGCTCGGTCAACGTCCCGATCTTCCAGACGTCGACCTACGTGCAGGACGGGGTTGGCGCGATGCGTGGCGGCCACGACTACGCGCGGACGATCAACCCGACTCGCACCGCGCTGCAGGAGTGCCTCGCGTCGCTCGAGGGAGGCGCCCATGGCGTCGCCTTCTCGTCCGGGATGGCGGCGATCTCGGCCATCCTCGGGACATTCCGAACGCCGACCCGCACGCTCGCGATGAACGACGTCTACGGCGGCACCTACCGCCTGTTCGCGAAGGTGCTCGAGCCGCAGGGGCACACGTTCGAGTACGCCGACCTCGGCGATCTCGAGGCGGTGGAGAACGCGCTGACGCGCGGGCCCGGTCTCGTCTGGATCGAGACGCCGACCAACCCGCTCCTGAAGATCGTCGACATCGCGGCGATCGCGGAGCGCGCCCATTCGGTCGGAGCCCAGGTCGTCGTCGACAACACGTTCGCCTCGCCGTACCTGCAGCAGCCGCTCGAACTCGGTGCGGACATCGTCGTGCACTCGACGACGAAGTACATCGGCGGCCACTCCGACGCGGTCGGCGGCATCGCCGTGACGAACGATGACGCGCGTGCCGAGCAGCTCGTGTTCCTCCAGAACGCGATCGGCTCGGTGCCGGGGCCGCTCGACTGCTTCCTGACGCTCCGCGGTGCCAAGACGCTCGCCGTGCGCATGCGTGAGCACTGCGCGAACGCGCGCCGGATCGCCGACGCGCTGATCGCCTCTCCGGCCGTCTCGCACGTCCTCTACCCCGGTCTGCCCGACCATCCGAACCACGCCGTCGCTGCCCGGCAGATGCGGGACTTCGGCGGCATGATCTCCTTCCGTCTGCATGGCGGGCGCGCCGCCGCCGATCGCGCCCTGGCAGCGACCGGCATCTGGTCGCTGGGTGAGAGCCTCGGCGGCGTCGAGAGCCTCGTCGAACACCCCGGCGCGATGACCCACGCCTCGCTCGACGGTTCCGGCTTCGAGGTGCCCGACGACCTGATCCGGCTGTCCGTCGGCATCGAGCACGCCGACGACCTCGTCGCTGACGTCGAGGTCATGCTCGCCAACGCGCTCAGGCGCTGAGCGCGTCGAGCACGGCCGTTCCGGCGACGCCGAGCGCGGCGAGGGCGCCGGGGATGTCCCAGCGCTCGCGGTCGACCTCGCCGATCAGGTTCGAGATCGCGCGCAGCTCGAGCGCCGGGACGCCGGCGAGCGCCGCCGCCCGCAGGACGCCGAACCCCTCCATCGCCTCGACCGCGGCCGAGGTCGAACTGCCGACGGCGGCGCTGGTCGCGATCGGCTCGACGCGAACACCGTGAAGAGCCGCGCGCGCCCGCGCGAGGAGCGCGGGGTCGGGGTCCAGTCGGTGGGCGACCGGGATGGCGGCGCGGAGGTCGTCGTAGTGGGACGCGCTGCCGACGACGACGTCGCCGACGCCAGCACGGGCGCCGGCGATGCCGACATGCAGGACCGCGTCGGGCCGCGCGCGCGCGAGCGCCGTGGCAGTCGCGGCGGCGGCCTCGACCGGCCCGACACCGCACGCCAGCGTCGGCGCGCGGCCCCGCACCCACGCCAGCTCGGGCGCAGTCGCGGCGACGACGAGGACCTGCACCTCGACAGCATGCCATCCTTCGCGGATGAGCAGGCAACGGCCGAAGCGGAGCGGAGGCCCTTGCGTGCGGTGGCGAATGCCGTGCGACGATCCGCAGGTGTGCACGGCATGAGCAGGCAACGGCCGAAGCGGAGCGGAGGCCCTTGCGTGCGGTGGCGAATGCCGTGCGACGATCCGCAGGTGTGCACGGCATGAGCAGGATCGCGTACGAACTGGCCGGACGCGGCGCCCTGCTCGTTGTCGACGACACCGCCTGCGTCGCGGGCTGGCGCCTGGCGGATCGCGAGAGCACGGTCGGCGAGGTACTCGCGGCCGCCCCTCGCGACGAGGTCGAGGCGCTCGTCCGCCGTGCAATCGCCGAGACGCGCCTGCGGGCGGCCTCCCCCGACGGCGGCGCTGCCCTGCGCGCGTTGGCGGCCGCCGTGTGGCGCGACTACCGACAGGCCGTCGACGGGGTCGGAGGCCAGGGCTCACTGCCCGGTTTGGGGTAGCCCTACACTGCCGAGGTGGACGGAATCGAAGGCCTCGGCGTCTTCTACCTCGGCCGGCGCTTCGATCGCGACGCCGGCCAGGTGACCGACGAGCCGATCCTCTACGACGCGAGCGACCTGACCACCCACGCGGTCTGCGTCGGGATGACCGGCTCGGGGAAGACAGGCCTCTGCATCTCGTTGCTGGAGGAGGCCGTCCTCGACGGTGTGCCGGCGATCGTCGTCGATCCGAAGGGCGACCTCGCGAACCTGCTCCTCACCTTCCCCGATCTCGCCGCCGCCGACTTCCGCCCCTGGATCGACGAGGGCGAGGCGACGCAGGCCGGCGTGACGCCGGACGAACTCGCCGCCCGCACGGCGAGGCGCTGGAGCGAGGGTCTCGCCGCCTCGGGCCAGGACGGGGCCCGCATCGGTCGCCTGAAGGCGGCGGCGGACTTCGCCATCTACACGCCTGGATCCGACGCCGGGCTGCCGGTCTCGGTGCTCGGTACGCTCGCGCCACCGGCCGGCGCCGACGCCGAGACGCTCGCCGACGCGGTCTCCTCGACCGTCGCCGGCATCCTCGGCCTGCTCGGCATCGACGCCGATCCGATCCGGTCGCGCGAGCACATCCTGATCTCGACGATCCTCGCGCACCACTGGGCCGAGGGCCGGTCGCTCGACCTGCCTGGCCTGATCGCCGCGATCCAGGCACCGCCAGTGGACACGATCGGCGTGCTCACTCTCGAGGCGTTCTTCAAGGAGAGCGACCGCTTCGGACTGGCGATGCAGATCAACAACCTGCTCGCGGCGCCGGGGTTCAAGCTCTGGCTCCAGGGTGAGCCGCTCGACGCGCAGCGACTGCTGGTGACGCCCGAGGGAAGGCCGCGCGTCTCGATCTTCTCGATCGCACACCTGTCCGACGCCGAGCGGATGTTCTTCGTCACGCTGCTGTCGAACGCGATGGTGACCTGGATGCGCGCGCAGTCGGGCACGTCGACGCTGCGCGCCATCTACTACCTCGACGAGGTGTTCGGCTACTTCCCGCCCGTCGCCGAGCCGCCCTCGAAACGCCCGCTGATGACGCTCCTGAAGCAGGCGCGCGCCGTCGGCCTCGGCGTCGTGATGGCGACCCAGAACCCCGCTGACCTCGACTACAAGGGCCTCTCGAACGCCGGCACCTGGCTGATCGGGCGCCTGCAGGCGGACCGCGACAAGCAGCGGCTCCTCGACGGTCTCGAGGGCGCCTCTGCCGCCTCGACGCTCAGCCGTGGCGAGCTCGAGAAGATCATCTCGGGCCTGGAGAAGCGCGTGTTCCTGATGAACAACGTGCACGAGTCCGGACCGGTCGTGCTGCAGTCACGGTTCGCGCTGTCGTACCTGCGCGGGCCGGTGACGCGGGAGCAGATCCGGACGCTGATGGCGGGGCGTTCGCCGGTGTCGGCGTCGGTGTCGGCGTCGGCGTCGGTGTCGGCGTCGGCGTCGGCGTCGGCGCCATCCCTCCCGCCCGATGTCCCCCACCACTACCTGCCGCTGCGCGGAGCCGCTCCCGCCGCGTCGGCCCTGCACTACGAACCGATGGCGTTCGGCGCCGCGACCGTCCGGATCAGCGACGTGAAACGCGACGTCGACGTCGCCTCGGAGGTGACGGTGCTCGCACCGCTCGGCGCGGGCCCCGTGACGCTGACCTGGGATTCCGCGACCGAGGCCGGCGTCGTCGTCGCCGACCTCGACACGCGGCCCGCCGACAGCGCGACCTACGGGGCGATCCCGACCGACGCGCTCAAGCCGGCGGCGTACCGGCGCTTTGCGACCGATCTCGCCGCGTGGCTCCACCGTACGCAGGAGGTCACCCTGCTCACCAGCGCCCGCCTCGGGCAGACCTCGCGGCCGGGCGAGGCGGAGGGCGACTTCCGGCAGCGCCTCGCGGTCACGGCACGCGAGGCGCGCGACGAGGCGCTCGCGAAGCTCCGGGCGCGCTACGAGCCGAAGCTGCGCGCGCTCGAGGAGCGTCAGCGCCGGGCGTCCCAGGCGGTCGCGCGCGAGGCCGAGCAGGCGCGCGGCGCGAAGCTGCAGACGGCGATCTCACTCGGCTCGTCGATCCTCGGCGCCGTGCTCGGCCGGCGTCGTTCCGTCGCCGGTGCGACCACCGTCCTGCGTGGCGCCGGACGGGTCCTCGACCAGTCCGGAGACGTGGGCCGCGCCCGGGACACGGTCGAGGCGATCGCCGCCAGGCACGCCGAACTCGAAGAGGCGTTCCGCGCCGAGGCCGCCACCATCGACAGCGGTCTCGACGCCGTCACGGAACCACTCGAGACCGTCTCGGTACGCCCGAAGAAGGCGGACATCGACGTGCGGATCGTGGCGCTGGCGTTCGCCCCGCACTGGCGGGACGGCGACGGCACGCTGACGGCGGCCTGGCGATGAACCGGCTCGAACGGATCCGAATCCGGCCGGGAGCGAAGGCGGCCCTCCGCTCTCGCGACGCCGGCGATCGGCTCGGTCTGGCGACGAAGGAGGCGGCCCTGGCGCTGCTCGCCGACCACGGCGCGCGCCTCGCGATCCTCTCCGCGAAACTCGCCGCGACCCGGGCGAAGGCGGTGCTGCTCGTCCTGCAGGGCATCGACTGCTCGGGGAAGGACGGCACGACGAAGGCCGTTTTCGACCATGTCTCGCCGACCTATCTGAACGTCGTCTCCTTCAAGGCGCCAACCGCCACCGAACTCGGCCACGACTTCCTCTGGCGCGTCCACTGCGCGCTGCCGGCGCGAGGCGCGATCGGCATCTTCAACCGCTCCCACTACGAGGACGTGCTGGTCGTACGCGTCGACTCACTCGTGCCGGAGGCGGTCTGGAGCCGACGCTACGACGCCATCAACGAGTTCGAGCGACACCTCGTGAACGAGGGCACGGTGCTCGTCAAGTGCATGCTCCACCTGTCACGCGACGAGCAGGCGAAGCGGCTGCGGGAGCGGCTCGCTGATCCGGTGAAGAACTGGAAGTTCTCCGCCGACGACCTCGCGAAGCGGGCGCAGTGGGACGCGTACGAGGAGGCCTACGACGCGATGCTCGAGCGGACCTCGACCGACTGGGCACCGTGGCACGTCATCCCCGCCGACCACAACGCCGTGCGCAGCGCCGTCGTCGCCGAGCTCCTCGCGGCGACCCTCGACGGCCTCGGCATGGAGTGGCCGTCGCTCGACGAGTCCCTCCGCGGACTGGTCGTCTCCTGACAGGCATGCGCGTCGGCGTCGACATCGGCGGGACGTTCACCGACGCGGTCGGCGTCGCGAGCGACGGCCGCGCGTTCGTCGCCAAGACGCGGTCGACGCCCGGAGACATCGATCGCGGCTTCGTCGACGCGATGGCCGCGCTCGGCGAGCGGTCCGGGCTCCCGGCCGACCAGGTCGCCTACCTCGCGCACGGCACCACCGTTGCGACCAACGCGATCGTCGAGGGACGGACGGCACGCGTCGCGCTGGTCACGACGGCCGGCTTTCGCGACACCGTCGAGATCGGCACCCAACTCCGCGCACACCTGTACGACCTGCGAGCCCCGAACCCGCCCCCACTGGTCCCCCGCGACCTCCGCTTCGAGGTGCGGGAACGGATCGGCGCCGCGGGCGAGGTGGTGACGCCGCTCGACGAGGACGAGGTCGAGACGGTCGGCGCGGCGATCCGGGCGAGCGGCGCCGAGGCGATCGCCGTCGTCTTCCTCTTCTCGTTTCTCAACCCGGACCACGAGGAACGCGCCGCGCGGCTCCTGGCCGCGAACACGGGCCTGGAGGTGACGCGGTCCTCCCGTGTCGCGCCAGAGCTGCGCGAGTATCCGCGGACGACGACGACGGCGATCAACGCCTCGCTGCTGCCGCTGGTCGGCGGGTACGTCCGCGATCTGACGGTGCGGCTGGCCGCGACCGGTGTCCGGGCACCGCTCCACCTGATGCGCTCATCCGGCGGCGTCGCCCGCGGCGCCGGCGCGGCGGCGCTGCCGGTCGCGCTGATCTCCTCCGGCCCGGCGGCCGGAGTGATCGGCGCCGCGCGCGTGGCAGCGGCGGCGGGGTATCCGGACGCGCTGACGGTCGACGTCGGCGGCACGACCGCCGACGTGGCGCTGGTGATCGGCGGCGAACCGCAACTGCGCTTCCGGGGCGAGGTCGCAGGCCACCCCGTCGCCCTGCCGCAGATCGACGTCGGCTCGATCGGCGCCGGTGGCGGCTCGATCGCGCGCGTGGACGCGTTCGGGGCGCTCAGCGTCGGGCCGGCGTCGGCCGGGGCCGATCCGGGCCCGGCGGCGTACGGCCTCGGTGGCACCGAGGCAACGGTCACCGACGCCCACATCGTCCTCGGCACGCTCGACCCCGCCCGCTTCCTCGGCGGGCGTGCGCCGCTCGACGCGGCGCTGGCGCGGGAGGCGATCACGCGTTGCGTCGCCGGCCCGCTCGGGCTGACGGCGGAGGCCGCCGCAGCGGCCGTCGTCCGCGTCCTGACCGCCAACATGGCCTCCGCGCTGCGCGTGATCTCGGTCGCGCGAGGCCATGATCCGCGGCGGCTCGCGCTCGTCGCCCTCGGCGGCGCGGGCCCGATGCACGGGCCGGCGATCGCGGACGAACTCGGCATCGACCGTGTCATCGTGCCACGCTACCCGGGCATCACCGCGGCGATCGGCCTGCTCCTGGCAGACATCCGCCACGACCTCGCACGGGGCTTCGTCCGCGTCGTCGGCCCTGCGCTCGCGGCCGACCTCGACCGCGTCATGGCGGCGGTCGAACGCGACGCTCGCACGCTCCTCGACGGTGCGCGCGGCCGCCTGCAGTGGTACCTCGACGTGCGCTACCGCGGCCAGGCGTACGAGCTGACAGTGCCGCTCAGCGGCCGGCCGGCGAGCGACGAGCGGATCGCACGAACGGTGCGCGCCTTCCACGTCGCGCATCGACGCGCCTACGGCCACGCAACGCCGGACGCGCCGACCGAGATCGTCACCGTCCGCTGCCGGGCGACGGTCCCGCTGCCGGCACCCGTGATCGGCGCCGAGGAGCCGACGCCGGCCGGCGAGACGTACACCCGGCCGATCGCAGGCGTCGCCCACCGCGTCTTTGCTCGAGACTCGTTCCGCGTCGGCGGCGGCCGCGAAGGGCCAATCGTGATCGAGCAGGAGGACTCCACGGTCGTCGTCCCGCCCGGCTGGACGGTTCACGACGCGGGCGCCGGCACGCTGATCCTGGAGCGGTCGTGATCGACCCGATCACCCAGGAGATCATCGGCGCGGCACTGTCCTCGATCGCGGAGGAGATGGCGGTCGTCGAGTACCGCTCGTCGTACTCGCCGATCATCCGCGAGATGCTCGACTTCTCCTGCGGCGTGTTCGACGCCGAGGGGCGCCTGCTCGCGCACTCGGAGATGATTCCCGCCCAACTCGGGCTGATGCAGTCCTCGCTCCAGCAGGGCCTCGCGAAGAACCACCCGCACGGTCTGCGGCCGGGCGACGTGATGCTGACGAACCATCCGTACCTCGGTGGTACCCACACGCCCGACCTGCAGGTGTTCGCGCCCGTCCACGCCGACGGCGACCTGATCGGGTACACCGGCTCGATCGCCCACCACATCGATGTCGGTGGACGCGTGCCGGGGACCGAGAGTGCCGAGAACACCGAGCTGTACCAGGAGGGCCTGCTGTTCCCGGCCATCCTCCTCGTCGAGCGAGGCCGTCGCGTGCGGCCGCTGTGGCAGCTGATCGAGGCGAACGTCCGCGATCCGTACGCGACGCTCGGCGACCTCGACGCGCAACTCGCCGCACTCCGCCGAGGTGGGCAGCGGCTGCTCGAACTCGCCGACCGCTACGGCACCGCGACGCTGCTCGAGGGTGTCACGGGTCTCCTCACGACCACGTCGGCGAGAGCGCGCGCCGAGTTCGCCTCGTGGCCGTCGCGAGCCGTGGAGGCGGAGGGCTTCATGGACGACGACGGCGTCGTCCGCGACGTGCCGCTGCGGATCGCGGTGCGCATCGAGGTGCGCGACGGCGAACTGCACGTCGATCTCGACGGCTCCGCGCCCCAGTCGCCGGGTGGCATCAACGTCCCGTGGGCGTCGTCCCACGCCGCCGTCTACTTCGGCGTCCGCGCGTTCTGCGGCTCGCACGTGCCACAGAACGACGGCCTCACCCGGCACGTCCACCTGCACTGCGCCGAGGGAGGCCTGCTGCGGCCGCGCTTCCCCGCCGCCGTCTCGACGCGCCACATCGCCGTCCAGCGGCTGACGGACGTCGTCGTCGAAGCGCTCGGCGACCTCCTCCCCGGCCGGGCGGTCGCCGCTGCCCACGTCTCGTTCCCGACGTTCGTGATCCAGGCGACCGATCCTCGCACCGGCCGGCCGACGATCATGACCGACATCCTCGGCGGCGGCGGCGGC
Organism: Actinomycetota bacterium; assembly: GCA_009885805.1. Lineage (GTDB taxonomy): Bacteria > Actinomycetota > Thermoleophilia > Gaiellales > F1-60-MAGs149 > VFJZ01. The sequence continues at coordinate 8,610 of VFJZ01000018.1, read as the reverse complement.
GCACGGCCGGGCGCTCCGGGCGACGCGGCGATCGATTCCTACACGTCGAACTGCGCGCTGTTGCCGGCCGAGATCGCCGAGCTCGAGTACCCCTGGCGGATCGATCGGACGGAACTGGTCACCGGCTCGGGCGGCGCCGGTGCGCAGCGCGGCGGCGACGGGATGCTGCGCGACTACACGCTGCTCGCCGACGAGGGCTACGGCATCTACTACATCGAGCAGACCAACGCGGCCTTCGCGGCGCGTGGCCGCGCCGGCGGCGGTCCGGGTGCGACGGGCGCGATCCTCGTCCGCCGCGCGGGCAGCGACCTGTTCGAGCAGCTGCCGGGGAAGGGCGAGGTGCGGCTACGCCGCGGCGATACGCTGCGCCTGCTCGGTGCGGGCGGCGGCGGCTATGGGACATAGGGACCTGGCCCCCAGCGGCCCACGCCGCCCAATTCTCGCCGTTCTTCCGCCGACGTTGTATACTCTCGCGAACGCGCGTGCGGGATCTGCAGGATGGGCGCGGAGGATGCCCGCCTGTTGGGCGCGCGGAACCACCACTCGGAGGGAATGGATGAATACAGGGTGGAAGAAGACCCTCGTGCTGGGCCTCGCGGTCATCGGCGCGACAGTACTGGCCGCGTGCGGCGGCGACGACGAGCCGGCCGCGCCGGCTGACGGCAGCACGGCGGTCGCACCGACCGACAGCGGGGCGGCGCCGGCTGAGGGCAAGACGGTCGTTGTCTCGTCCGACCTGCCGCTGCAGGGTGCCTCGGCCGACGCGTCGGCCGACACGAACCTGGCCATCAACCTGCTGCTGAAGCAGGTCGGCAACAAGGCCGGCGCGCACACGATCGAGTTCAAGGAGTACGACAACTCGACCGCTGCCGCCGGCGCCTGGGACGCCGCGACGTGCACGGCGAACGCGAACGCGCACGTCCAGAACGCCGCCGAGGTTGCCGTCATGGGCACCTACAACTCCGGCTGCGCGAAGCTCGAGGTTCCGATCCTGAACCAGGATCCGTCGGGCCCGATGCTGATGATCTCGCACGCCAACACGAACCCGGGCATCACGAAGGCCTGGGATCCGGGCGAGCCCGACATCTTCTACCCGACCGGCGTGCGCAACTACGGCCGGATCATCGCCACCGACGACTTCCAGGGCAAGGCCGGCGCTGAGTTCGCCGCCGAGCTCGGTCTGAAGAACTGCTACGTCCTCAACGACACGCAGACCTACGGCCAGGGCGTCGCCAAGGCGTTCGCCGATGCAGGGCCGGATAACGGCATCAACATCATCGCCAACGACGGCTGGGACTCGAAGCAGCCGAACTACACCGCGTTGTTCGAGAAGGTCAAGTCGGCGAACCCCGACTGCGTCTACCTCGGCGGCATCAACGACAACAACGGTCAGCAGCTCGTCAAGGACAAGGTCAAGGTCCTCGGCCCGAACGATGGCGCCGTCAAGCTGCTCGCGCCCGACGGCTTCACCGGCTATCCCGAACTGCGGGCGATGCCGGAAGCGCAGGGCATGTACATCTCGTTCGCGGGCGTCCCGACGGCCGAACTGGTCAAGCAGGGCGGCTTCGGCGGCGAGTTCGTGACCGCCTTCAACACCGACTACGGCCATGAGCCCGCCTCGTTCTACTCGATCTACGGCGCAGCTGCCATGCAGCTGATCCTGCTCGCGATCGAGAACTCGGACGGCACGCGCCCGTCCGTGCTGGCGGCGGCCTTCTCCGGCATCACGGTGCCGGCCGACAAGTCGATCCTGGGCAAGGAGTTCGGGATCGACGCGGGCGGCGACGTGACGGTGAAGGACATGTCCTTCAACATCATGCAGGGCAACGAAGAGATCTTCCTCAAGCCGTGGCCCCTCGGTGCCTGATCGGCCCTAGTACGATCTACGTGCACTGACTGCGGGGTGGTCCGGCCGGGTGGCCGGACCACCCCGCTTCATTCAACGGACGGGGTGGGGTACTTAGTATGTCGAGCATGTCGCAGGCCGTACGGGGCGGTGGGCGCGAGTGGAACGCGACGAACGTCGTCGGGGTGGCGCTGCTGGGCCTGATCGGGCTCTGGATCCTCTGGAACTTCATCGACTCGCCGACGCAGGTCATTCAGGTCGCGATCCTCGGGCTCTGCAACGGCGCCCTGTACGCGCTGATCGCGCTCGGCTACACGCTCGTCTACGGCATCATCGAACTGATCAACTTCGCGCACGGCGACCTGTTCATGCTCGGGTCGGTGTTCTCGGCGATGATCATCTCGGACTGGTTCGGTCAGGAGACGTCGAACCCGACCGGCTGGGCGGTGTTTGCGCTCACGTTCGTCGCGGCGATGGCCTTCTGCGCCGCGATCAACGTCTCGGTCGACCAGCTCGCCTACCGGCGGCTGCGGAACGCGCCGAAGCTCGCGCCGCTGATCACTGCGGTCGGCGTCTCGTTCATCTTCCAGAACGTCGGCATCATCTGGAACGGATCAGCGCCGAAGTCGCAGAACGCGGTCCTCCCCGGCGGCTCGCTCGAGATCGGCGACGTGCGGGTGCCATGGACGTACCTCTTCACGGTCATCATCACGATTCCGCTCCTCCTGCTGCTGACCTGGATCGTCCAGAAGACGCGCCAGGGCAAGGCGATGCGCGCAACCGCCCAGGACCCCGACGCGGCGCGGCTGATGGGCATCAACACGAACCGGACGATCGCCTTCACCTTCGCCCTCGGCGGCGCGATGGCGGGTGCGGCGGCGATCATGTACCTGCAGAACAACGGCACGACGCGCTACGACGCCGGCTTCCAGCTCGGCCTGATCGCCTTCACCGCAGCGGTGCTCGGCGGTGTCGGGAACCTCACAGGTGCGGTGCTCGGCGGCCTGCTGATCGGACTGATCCAGGGCCTCAACGACGGAGCGCCGCATGGTCTCGGGCAGGAATGGTCGCAGTCCGTCGTGTTCAGCATCCTGATCGCGCTGATGGTCTTCCGGCCCTCGGGCATTCTCGGCTCACCAACCTCGGAGAAGGTGTGACATGGCGGTCGTGACCACACCGGGCACGGGCACGGGCGCGAGGCGGCTGCGTCGCGTCGCGGTCCCCGCGCTGTTCCTGATCGGCGGCCTTTCCGTGCCGACGGTCGTGACCAACGTCGGGGCCTTCGAGGACCGCTGGTTCCCTCTCACGACGATGGTCCTGTGCGGCATCTTCGTGATGTTCACGCTCGGTCTCAACATCGTCGTCGGCTACGCCGGCCTGCTCGACCTCGGGTACGTCGCCTTCTTCCTGTTCGGGGCATACACCGCCGGCTGGCTGATGTCGAGCTTCTTCTTCCAGATCGACCCGGGCATCCACATCTTCGACGCCGCCATCAACCCGGACAGCCCTGGCATCAACCTGTCGTTCTGGATCGTCGTTCCGATCGCGGCCGTCGTCGCGGCAATCGCGGGCGTCATCATCGGTGCGCCGACCCTGCGGCTGAAGTCGGACTACCTGGCGCTCGTCACCCTCGGCTTCGGCGAGATCCTGCCGCAGGCCTTCCGGAACGGCGAGTCGATCAAGGGCTTCAACCTCTCGAACGGCACCAAGGGGATCGGCCCGACCAACCCACTCGACATGGGCTGGCTGTCGTGGACCGGCGTCGGCAAGGACGCCATCAACGTGTTCGACTACAAGACCCGGTACTACGTGATCTTCGCGCTCTGCGTCATCTTCATCCTGATCTCTCTGCGGCTGCGCGACGGCAAGCTGGGTCGGGCCTGGCTCGCGATCCGCGAGGACGAACTCGCCGCGAGCCTGATGGGCGTCCCGCTGATGCGGACCAAGCTGTGGGCCTACGGCGTCGGCGCGGCCGCCGGCGGGATCGGCGGTGCCTTCTACTGCGTCTCACTCGGCGGCGTCCAGGTCGATACCTTCAACTTCCAGTTCTCCGTGATCGTGCTCTGCATGGTCATCCTCGGCGGCATGGCGAATGTCTACGGCTGCATCCTCGGAGCGGTGATCCTGACCTGGGTCAACTACACCGGAATGAAGGAGATCGGCAACTCCGTCAACAACACCTTCGGGACGGAGATCAGCGTGCCGAAGTACCAGTTCCTGATCTTCGGGATCGTGCTCGTGCTGATGATGCTGTTCCGACGCGACGGCATGCTGCCCGCAGCGCGCCAGAAGCACTCACGCGAAATCGATGCGCAGATCGAGAAGATCGGGACGGAGGGAGTGGCGTGAGCGACCTGATTCTGGACGCTTCGCAGATCCGCGTCGAGTTCGGCGGCCTGGTCGCTGTCAACGACGTCGACTTCCAGATCCCGACCGGCTCGATCGTTGCGCTGATCGGCCCGAACGGCGCCGGCAAGACGACGTTCTTCAACGTCCTCACGGGCCTGTACCGGTCGACCGCGGGCACGGTGATGTTCGACGGCCAGCCGATCGCCGGCCGGGCGCCCCACCAGATCGCGGCGATGGGCATGGCCCGGACGTTCCAGAACATCCGCCTGTTCGGCACCATGACGGCGACCGAGAACGTGATGGTCGCGATGCACGCGCACCTCAAGGGCGGCCTCTGGCAGACGATCTTCGGCTCGCCCGGCCAGCGCCGGGAGGAACAAGCTGCGCGCGACACGGCGCACGAGTTGATCGACTTCTGCGGCGTCAACGGCGACCCGGACGAGTTCGCGAAGAACCTCTCCTACGGCGACCAGCGCCGGCTCGAGGTCGCCCGTGCGCTCGCCCTGCGGCCGAAGTTGCTGCTGCTCGACGAGCCGACGGCCGGCATGAATCCACAGGAGTCCGACGACTTCATCGCCTTCGTCCGCCGCGTCCGCGACGCGAAGCAGTTGACGGTGCTGCTGATCGAGCACGACATGAAGGTCGTGATGGGCGTGTCGGAGCGCATCACGGTGCTCGAGTACGGATCGAAGATCGCCGAGGGCACCGGCGAGGAGGTGCGCGCCAACGAGCGCGTGATCGAGGCCTATCTCGGCAAGGCCGCGACCCACGGAGCGACATGATGGCGACGAACGCGCATACCGGGCCGATGCTGAAGGTGGAGAACATCCACGTCTACTACGGCAACATCGCCGCCGTCAAGGGCATCTCGATCGAGGTGAACGCGGGCGAGATCGTGACGATGATCGGTTCGAACGGCGCCGGCAAGTCGACCACGATGCGGGCGATCTCCGGGCTCATCGCGCCTCGCCGGGGCGTGATCGAGTTCGAGGGACGCAAGATCAGCGGCATGCCGGGACACGAGGTGACGGCGCTCGGCATCTCGCAGTCCCCGGAGGGACGTCGCATCTTCGGGCGCATGACCGTGGACGAGAATCTCGACCTCGGCGCCTTCCTGCGCAACGACAAGGACGGCATCGCCGAGGACCGCGAGTACGTCTACGGGCTCTTCCCGCGCCTCAAGGAGCGCATCCACCAGAAGGCCGGCACGCTGTCGGGCGGCGAGCAGCAGATGCTGGCGGTCGCGCGCGCTCTGATGGGACGACCGCGCCTGCTGATGCTCGACGAGCCGTCGATGGGCCTTGCGCCGATGCTGGTGGAACTGATCTTCAACACGATCCGCCAGATCCGCGAGCAGGGCATGACGATCCTGCTCGTCGAGCAGAACGCGCTCGCCGCACTGGACATCGCCGACCGCGCCTACGTGCTGGAGTCAGGCGTCGTCAAGCAGCAGGGCTCCGCGAAGGACCTTGCCGCCTCGGACGACGTGCGCAAGGCGTACCTCGGCGGCTGAGCGGCGACGCCTACCGGAGTACCTGGAGGGCGAGCGCCACGGCGAGCACGGCCAGCGTCGCGGCGATGGCACGCCGCAGGCTGCGGTCCGACACGCGCCCGCTGAGGCGGGCGCCGAGGTCCGCGCCGATCAGGGCGGCCGGGACGCGGAGAGCGACGACGCTCCAGCGATCAGCGCGGGCAGGCGCAGCGAGCCGAGCACGAGCCCGACCGCGCCGCCGAGAAGCCCGATCGCGAATGACCAGACGGCGGCCCAGACGAGGGGATCGCCACACGTACTCGGCGCCGTAGCCACCGATGAAGCCGCCGACGATGCCGGGTACGACGAGGAGCCGGAACGCGCGCCTGTGGATGCGTTCGGCGCGGACGTGGCGGAACGCGCCGGCAATCGCCGTCGCGCCGGACAGCGCGATGTTCGTCCCGGCGGCATCGCGCGCATCGCCGATCAGCGCGATCAGCGGTGGCAGGCGCAGTGCGCCCAGCACCAGGCCGATGAGGCCACCGCAGACCGCGACGCTGAACGTCACGGCGAGTGCGATCATGAGATCCGGCGCCGTCAGTCGGAGACCTCACGCGGGGTGCCGACCAGTTCGGGACGCAGCAGCAGGTGCCAGCCGACAGCGACGCCCTCGTCGCCGCGGTGAAACGCACGCGCCGTCAGCCACGCCTGTCGGTCGGACTCCGTCGCCCGCTCGCGCTGCCGGAGGTGCTCGCCCCACGACTGCACGATGTAGCTCTCGACGACCCGGCAGGGGTCGTTGAGGTCGTACCAGACGCCGTGGCGGATCGCGCCGTCCCGGCGGCGGGCGCGGCGGAGCGCCGCCATCGCCGTCGCGAACTCCGGGCGCTCGGCCGGATCGATGCGCCACTCCGCCGTGATCAGGACCGGCCCGTCGTCCGGATCCGGCGTCACCGCGACCTGCGGCTCGGGCCAGCGGACGGGCGTCATGTCGCGCCCGGCAGCGCCGGCCAGTGAGAACCGGAGCGCCAGCATGTTCGACGCCGCGACGACGCCGGCAGCGGCCAGCAGGGCGGTGCTGATCCCGACCGTGCTCGCCAGCGTGCCCCAGACGATCGCGCCGGCGGCGATCGCGAACTGGAAGACGAGCGTGTACAGCGCAAGCCCGCGCCCGCGCACCCAGCTTGGCAGCGCGCTCTGGGCGGCCAGGTTGAAGCTCGACATCACACCCATCTGCCCGACGCCCGCGAGCGCCATCAGGCCGTAGATCGGCAGCGGATCCCGGAAGACCGCCATGCCGGCGAGCAGCGCGACCATCGTCAGCGACGAGAGGGCCACCAGCGCGTCCAGGCCGAGGCGGTCGCGCACCCTCGGGACGACGACGGTTGCCGCGACCGCGCCGACCCCGAGCGCGCCGAAGAGCAGCCCGTACTGCGACGGCCCGAGTTCCAGGCGCGTGCGGCCGATCGTCGGCAGGAGCGCGAACAGCGCGCTCATGCCGAAGATGAAGGCGCCGGCGCGGACGAGGACGGTCTGCAGCGCGGGTGCGAAGCGCAGGTAGCGCAGCCCGGCATTCATCGCGCCGGCGACGTGCTCGGCCGGGAGGCGATGCTCGTCCGCCGGACGTCGCCAACGCCAGACGACCCAGATCTGGCCGAGGAAGGAGAGCGCGTTGAGGGCGAAGACGGCCTCGACCCCGGACGCCGCGACGATCACCCCGCCGAGCGCCGGCCCGACGGCCTGCGCGGCCGTGAAGGCCGTTCCGTTCAGCACCAGCGCCTGTGGCAGGTCCTCGCGGGGCACGAGTTCCGGCACGATCGCCGCCCACACCGGCTGGTTCAACGCCGTGCCGACGCCGAGCAGGAACGTCATCGCGAGCAGCACCGGAATCGTCGCCAGGTCGAAGACGCTGATCACCGCGAGCGTAGCCGCGACGACGGCCATGAACCACTGAGCGACGAGCAGCAGCCGCCGGCGGTCGACCACGTCGGTCAGCGCTCCGGCGGGCAGAGCCAGGAGGAAGGTCGGTGCGGCGGACGCGAACGCGAGCAGCGCGATCAGAGCCGCGGAGGTCGTGAGGTCGGTGATCAGCCACGCCGCCCCGATCCCGTGCATCCACGTACCGAGGTTGGATGCGAGCGAGGCGATCCAGAGGGCGCGGAACACCCGGTGACGAAACGGCGTGAGCGTGCCGGTCATCTCGGGCATCATCCCCGATGTGAGCGCCCCCCTGCCCGACGGCGTCGTCGCCTTCGTCAAGTCCACGTGCCCGACGTGCCAGGTGATCGTGCCGGTGCTCGCCGATCTCGAACGACGCTCCGCCCTGACCCTGTACTCGCAGGACGACGCGTCGTTCCCGCCCGGCCTCGCGGTGCAGGACGAGCGTGACCTCGAACGATCGTGGCGGCTCGACCTGACGACCGTTCCGGCACTGCTTCGCGTCCGTGGCGGCGTGATCGAGGACCGCATCGAGGGCTGGAGCCGGGAGCGCTGGGAGGCCGTCGCCGGCGTCTCCGGTCTCGGCCCTGACCTGCCGCCGTCCAAACCTGGCTGAAGCTCGCTCTCTGCCGACCCCGGGCGGGTCGACGAACTGCGTGCCCGCTACGACGGCGACAGACTGCGGAGCCGCCGGATCGAACTGGGCGACTTCGAAGACCCGGTCGAGGCGCTGCACGGCCGCGGGCTGACGGACGGACTCCCCGTCATCCCACCGACGCCCGCGCGGGTGCTCGCGCTGCTCGACGCAACGGGCCGGGCGCCGAACGAGATCGTCGGCGTTGTTCCGCCCGACCTGGAACCAGCGACCGTGGAGAAGGTGGCCGTCAATGCGGTGCTCGCCGGCTGCCTGCCGGAGCATCTACCAGTCGTGCTGGCCGCCGTCGAAGCCTGCTGCGACGACGCCTTCAACTGGCACGGCCTGATGGCGACGACGATGGCCGTCTCG
>VFJZ01000014.1 GCA_009885805.1 Actinomycetota bacterium | reverse complement strand
CGATCCGGAGGCGTTCGCAGCCCTGGCCCTGCTCGTCCCCGGCGCGTACTACCTGCATCCGCGCGTGCGGCGGCTGATCAGCTACCCCGGCCAGAGGCCGGACCCGGCGGCGGACGACGAGTCCGACCACTGGCTGCGCGACGGGCTGCTCGATCCGGTCGTCGCGCGGGGCGAGATCTGGCGCCAGGCGCCGGAGTAGCGCGCATATAAGGGCGGTCGGCGAGGGCGGCCGGCCGATGCGGACGAGGATCGCCTCGCTCGACTCGACGCCCGCCGCGAGATCGCTCAGGCCGCGGCGGACGAGGGCGCCACCCGGCAGGTCGAGCAGATCGTCGTCAGTGGCCGCGGACACGTCTCGCCGGTACCACTTCAGCCGCGCAGCCAGACTCGCGCGACGGCGGGCTGCGGCCCGTCGATCTCCCGCGCCAGACGGTGTCCGTCGAAGATGGCGTCGGCGAGCATGCGCGGGGCCGCGCAGTCGCCGACCCGGTAGACGGCCTCCAGGTCGCCGGGGTCGTCGCACAACTCGTGGTACAGCGCCTCGTCCGACCGGCGGCCGCGCGCATCGATGATGACGTCGGCATTGATGTCCGCGAGCGATGACGGCAGCGGCGCCAGCGCGAGACCGGCCGTCGCGAGCCGCGGGCGCAGCAGGACACCCTCCAGCGTCTCGTCGAGAAACGGCGCGACGCGATCGAACGGCGAGTGGTACGTCACGCGCCGCCCGAGGCCGAGTGCGTGCTCAGCGCAGGCGGCGCCGACGAGGTAGCCCTCGCCGTCGAGCACCGCGACGGCGCCCGCCGGCAGCCCGTCGGCGACGCTCTCCGGCGCGACGAGCCGCGGATCGCCGCCCGTCAGCCACCGTGAGCCCGTCGCGACGACAACGATCTCCGCGCCGTACGAACGGACGGTGGCTGCGTCGAGGGGTTGATTCGTGATGACCTCGATCTGCCGGCGCAGGCGGCGCAACTGAATCCGCCGCCAGTCGACGACGCGCGCCCAGTCGCCGAGGCCCGGCAGACGTGCCAGCCAGCCCACGTGCCCGCCGACGTCGGGGGCGGCATCGACGAGGTGGACGCGGCGGAAACCGCGGCGCGCGAGTACGATCGCGCACTCCATGCCGGCCGGTCCGGCGCCGACCACGAGGACGTCCCGGTCCGCATTCGCCGCCGGCGCGAATCGCTCCGGGTGCCAGCCGCGCCGGTGCTCCTCACCGGCCGTCGCGTTCTGCGTGCAGCCGATGTGGCGCCCGTAGTTGGCGCGCGAGTAGCACTGGTTGCAGCCGATGCACTCGCGGATCTCGTCGTAGCGGCCGTCACGGACCTTCGCGGGGAGGAACGGGTCGGCGATCGATGGCCGCGCCGACCCGATCACGTCGATCGCGCCGCTGCGGACGTGGTCGGCCATCAGGTCGGGATCGGTGTAGCGACCGACGCCGATCATCGGCTTGGACGTGGCGGCCCGCAGCCAGCGCGTCAGCTCGATCTGGTACCCCTGCGCGAAATGGCGCGAGGCACCGGAGTCGGTCCGGTGCTCCCCGGCCTCCGCGCCGACCGCCGCGTCCCACAGGTCGACGAGCGGATCGGCGGCGCGGACGAAGGCGGCGCCCTCGTCGGGGTCGACGCCGGCAGCCGCGAGCGAGTCCGCCGCGATCCGCACCGCGATCGCGCAGCGCTCGCCGACCGCCTCGCGAACGCGTTCGATCGCCTCCAGCCAGAAGCGGGCGCGGTTGGCGAACGACCCGCCGTAGGCGTCCGTGCGCAGGTTCGTCAGCGGCGACAGGAACTGCGCCGGCAGGTAGCTGTGGGAGCCGTACACGTAGACGATGTCGAAGCCGGCGGCGACCGCTCGGCGGGCGGCGGCCACCCAGGCGTCCTGCTCGCGCTCGATGTCGGCGACGGTCATCGCCTGCGCGACCACCCACGGCGTGTGCTCGTTGGCCATCTGACTGGGCGCGAGCGGCGGCAGCCGGCTCTCACGCGCGTTGGCGCCGAGGCCGCCGTGCCACAGCTCCACACCAGCGAGCGCCCCGTGTGCGTGAACGGCCTCGGTCATCAGGCGGAGCCGGGCGACGTCCTCGTCGTCCCACAGACGCGCCGACACGTACGGCTCGTCGTCCGAGCTGGGGGAGATCGAGCAGTACTCGGTGCAGACGGCGCCCCAGCCGCCCTCGGCCTTCATGCCACGGAACGCCGCCTGGCTGGCCGGCTTGGTGACGCCGAAGCCGGTGCAGTGCGGCACCTGGTAGAAGCGGTTCGGGAGCGTCACCGGACCGATCGCCAGCGGCTCGAAGAGGATGTCGTGGCGCGCCTCGCGCGTCATTCGTCCAGCACCGCCTTGCGGCGGGCGATGAATGTCCGGAGCTCCTCGTCGATCGCCGCGTCGATGCCCGGATCCTCGTAGCTGTCGAGCAGGCGTTTCCAGACGGCGACCGCCGCGACGTCCGCGGTCGCGCCGCCCTGTTTCAGCCACGTCGGGTGCGCCTGCGAGCGAAACAGCGGCGAGAGGAACAGCCAGTCGCGGAAGTGCTCGAGGGTGTGCGGCGAGGCGAGGAACATCCCGCCCGGCCCCTCGTCCCGGATCGCGTCGAAGGCGAGGTGTTCGGCGTCAACGATGACGCCCTCGCGGAGTCGCTCGAACATCCGCAGCACATCGAGGTCGAGGACGAACTTCTCGTAGGAGGCGGTCAGCCCACCCTCCAGCCAGCCGGCCGCGTGCAGGACGAGGTCGGAGCCGGAGTGGTACGTCGCCCACAGCATCATCGCCGTCTCGTAGGCCGACTGGGCGTCGACGGCGTTGCCGGAGCAGAGCCCGCCACCGCCGCGGTAGGGCAGGTCGTAGCGCCGGGCGAGTTGTCCGCCGGCGAGCGTCGCCAGCACGCCTTCCGGCATCCCCAACGCGGGGCCGCCCGAGCGCATGTCGACACCGGAGAAGAAGGAGCCGTAGAGGCACGGCGCGCCGGGTCGGACGAGCTGGGCGAGCGCGACGCCGGACAGCGCCTCGGCAACCTGCAGCGACAGCCCGGCGGCGAGCGAGACCGGGGCGGTGGCGCCGGCCAGCATGAACGGCGTCATCGCCACCGGCTGGCCCGCCGCCGCCCACGTCATCAGGCAGTCCGCCATCAGCGAGTCCCAGACCAGCGGCGAGTTCGGATTGACGATGCCGATGATCGCCGGTGTCTGCGCGATCGCCTCGCGCCCGCCACAGGCGATCGCTGCCAGCTCGACGCCGTCGGCGGCCTTCTCGCCCGAGGTTCCGTAGCAGACGTACGGCTTGTCGGACCAGCGCAGGCAGGCGTAGTCGAGGTCGAGGTAGCGGCTCGTCTCGATGATCTCCGACGCCTCTGTCACGCCCGACTGGAGGCAGCGGATCGCGTCCGCCGCGTGCGCCAGCTTCGTCAGCTCGACGTACGCGTCGAGGGTGCCGTCGCGGCGGCCGCGCTCGAGATCGGAGCAGAAAGGCGACCCGCCGACGGGTGTGTGGACGAGGGAGCCGCCGCCGATCTCGACGGCGCGGGCCGGATTGCGACCCCGCAGCGTGAAGTGAGCCGGCGCCTTCGCGACCTGCTCCATGACGAAGCCGCGATCGAGGTGGACGCGCGTGCCCTCGACCGACTGCCCGGCCGAGCGCAGCAGCGCCAGTGCGGGCTCGTGCCGCACCTCGACGCCGATCTCCTCCAGGATCCGCATACCCTGGTCATGCACCGCGTCGAGCGCGTCGGGTGCGAGGACCGCGAGCGGCTGGTCGAACATCAGGTTGGATCCAGGCGCCACGGGTTCGACCAGGCGCGGCGTCCGCGAACGTCGTCGACCTCGATCCGGCCCCACCGCCAGTACTCGGGTGCGGAGAAGCGCGCGGCCGTGATCAGGCCGTCGTCGTTGCGGAGGAGGATACGACCGAGGTAAGGCATGGCGAACGGGTCGGCCTGCACGACGCCGCCACCCCAGGCGCCGGAGCGCAGGAAGACGGAGCGGGCCGGCGAGCAGCGCACCTCGACCTCGTCGCCGTCGAGTTGGAGGTCGTGGATGACGGGGCCGCTCGAGGCATACGCCTGGCCGTGCAGAAGCGCCTCGACCACGGCTTCGCCGGAGCGCTCGGCGGCGTGCACCATCGTCCAGCCGAGGCGTGAGTCCTGGCCGGCATGGTGGCTGTCGTCGGTCGCGATCGCGAACGGCGTCGCGCCGCGGCTGAGGATGTCGTCCCAGTGCACGCTCGACAGGCCGTTGCCCTGCGTCACGTCGGAGCCGGCGTTGTACACCTCCAGCCCGACGAGTGAGGGCGCCTCGAGGTAGTGCTGCGGGCCGAGGCCCGACCAGTACGGGTGGCAGAGGTACGGCGCGCCGCCGTGCTCGCGGATCCAGGCGGCGAGGGCCTCGATCGTCGGGAAGTAGTCGCGCACCTCCGGTAGCACGGAGACGCCGAGCGCCAGCACCTCGGCCTCCGCCTCCGGCCAGGGGTTGTCGCAGCGCGCCGACAGCTCGCTGCACGGCATCACGACGAGGCCCTCGCAGACGTGCTCGGTGACGTGCCAGTGATCGGTGATGGCGAGCACGTCGAAGCCGGCGCGCAGGTAGTGATCGCAGAGCCCGGCCGGGGTCGGGTCGCCGTCGGAGTTCGTCGTGTGGGCGTGGAACTGGCACTTCAGCCAGACGCCGTCGCCCCGCGGAAAGACGGTCACGCCCGGCACGATAGGCGAGCCGTGGCCCTGTCGAACAGGGCCAGAATCAGATGTCGGAGCGGTCCAGGGCGGCAGCCGCTGCGCCGCCGTCGGTACGGTGCAAACTCAGGCCGACGCGCGGAGCAGGTTCGTGAGGTCGTTGACGTCCTGGCGGAGACGTTCCAGGACGACCTGTGGATCGGCCGGACCCGCCGCATCGAGCGCGAGCTGCCGGAGGATGTAGGTGCGGGCGAGACTGGTCGCGCCGACGCCGTGGCGGGCGGCGGCGGCGCGGAGCCGCTCGACGTCCGCGCGGGCGAGGCGAACCGAGTAGCTCACCGTCGGTGTCGGCGTGTCTCCGCGGTCGGGCCGGGGCTCCTCACTGATGTCCGCGAGGCCCTCGGAGTGGCCTGCGGGAGTGTCAGATCTGCTGATCGGGATCGACCTTTCGGTGGGTGTGGGTTGGTGCGCGCGGACCGGTCACCAGCGCGCACGGCCGGCGGCGGAGGAGAGGACACGCTCCAGCATGCTGGTGGCGAGAGGTGCGGCCGGCGCGGGCACGCGCCCGAAGCCGAGGAGGAGCGTGCGTGTGTCGTCGGCGGGCTCGGCCCGGAACAACTCGACCGTCTGCAGGTGCACGCGCTGCGCCGCGGCGGCCCGAGCCACCGCCGCGACGCTGACCGCGGCCGGAAGGGTGAGCGTGAGATGGACGCCGGCTGCAGCGCCACCCGGCACGGCGTCGGGCAGTGTCCGCGCCAGCGCGGCCAGGAGGGCTTCGCGCCGGCGTCCGTACTCGGTGCGCAGCCGACGGACGTGGCGCTCGAAGGCGGCGGTGCGTAGCAGCCTGGCGAGCGCGAGTTGGTCGAGTGCGGGGGAGGGGCCACCGAGCTCCCAGCGGATCGCGATGGCGCCCGCGACGAGCGCGGCCGGGACGACCATCCACCCGAGCCGCAGCGCAGGGACGAGTGTGCGCGAGGCGGTGCCGAGGTAGATCACGCGTTCCCGCGCGAGACCCTGCAGGGCACCGACGGGGCGTCGGTCGTAGCGCAGCTCGCCGTCGTAGTCGTCCTCCACGATCAACGCGTCCGCCGTGTCCGCCCAGGCGAGCAGCGCCCGTCGTCGCTCCGGCGTCAGCGTGCCGCCACCCGGATACTGGTGGGCCGGCGTCAGCAGCACGGCGTTGACGTTCGCGGTCGGCAGCGCGCCGACGTCGAGGCCGTCGGCATCGGCTGGCACCGGCACCGGCTCGAGGCCGGCGCGGACGGTGGCGGCGCGCACCTCCGCGCTGCAGGGATCCTCGATCGCGACCCGCCGGGCGCCCGCTGCCGCGAGCAGGCGCGCGGCGATCTGCACGCCCTGGATGGAGCCCTGACAGATCACGGTGCGCGCCGGCTCCGCCGCGACGCCGCGCGCCCGGCCGAGGTATTCGGCGAGCGCGCTGCGCAGCTCCGGACGTCCGCGCGGATCGCCGTAGGCGAGCGCGGCGGAGGGCGCGGTGTCAAGCGCCGCGGCGTACGCGCGCAGCCACGCGCGGCGGTCGAACAGCGCCGTGTCGACCGTCTCGATCGCGAAGTCGACGAGCGGTGCGCGAACGGGCGGTTCGACCGGTGCGGGGCCAACGTCGCCGGGGATGGCGGTGACGACCGGCGCCGACCGCGCCGAGATCGCCAGGAATCCCTGCGCATGCATCTCGTCGTACGCCTCCACCACCACGCCGCGCGAGACGCCCAGGTTGGCAGCGAGCACGCGCGAGGCCGGTAACCGCGTGCCGGACCGGAGCGTTCCGAGCCTGATCGCGGCGCGCAACTGCTCGGCGATCTGCTCGCGCAGGGGCTCGGCGTCGCTGCGGTCGAGTGCGACGAGCAGCTCCGACGGTCCGCTCGTCCGGCTCATGCCGGCATTGTGGAACGATTCCACCATGCGCAGCGAGTACGACGCCCAGGGCTACGTCTTCCGGCCCGGACTTCTGTCCACCGCCGAGGTCGCCGCGCTGACCGGCGATCTCGACGCGATCCTCGCCGGCGACCCCGATGAGCGTCGCGTGATCCGCGAGAAGGACGGCGCGACGCCGCGCACCGTCGTCAACCCGCACCTGTGGCGCGACACCTACCGCGACCTCACGCGGCACCCGGCGCTCGTCGCCGCCGTCGAGGAGCTGCTCGGCGAGCAGATCTACGTCTTTCAGATGGGCGTGAACTGCAAGGCGGCGTTCAACGGCGACGTCTGGTTCTGGCACCAGGACTACCCCGCCTACCGCGCCGACGACCACATCGCCGAGCCGCGGATGGTGAACGCGCTGATCTTCCTCGACGAGGTCACGCACCTCAACAGCCCGCTGATGCTCGTACCTGGCTCGCACGTGCTCGCTGACGACCTGCCCGAAGCGACCGATCAGGGGACGTCGTACACGTTTCGCTACACGGAGCCGGACGTGATCCGCGAACAGGTGCGTGAGCGCGGAATCGTCGCGCCGACCGGCCCGGCGGGATCGGTCATCTTCATGAACGTGAACCTGCTGCACGGCTCGACGGCGAACCTCTCGCCCTGGTCGCGGCGGCTGATCACCCTTACCTACAACGCGTTCTCGAACAAGGCGACCAGCCGCAGTACGCGGCCGGCGCACATCGTCCCCGACGACCGCGGCGTGCCGCCGGTCGAGGCCCTCGGCGCCGGCTGTCTCACGTGAGCTACGCCGACGCTCGGCCCGCCTGGGCCGAGATCGACCTCGACGCCATCACCCACAACGTCGCGCTGCTGCGCGAGCGAGCGGCGCGGACGGTGAAGATCCTGGCGCCGGTGAAGGCGAACGCCTACGGGCACGGCGTGGAGCGGGTCGCCCTGCACCTGCAGACGCTCGGCGTCGACGGCCTCGCCACCGCCAACCTCGACCACGCCATCGCCATGCGGCGGGTCGGCGTGACGATCCCGATCCTCCTCTACGGCTCGCAGCTCCCGGCGGGCGTGGACGTGCTCCTCGACCACGGCCTCACACCGACGATCTACTCGGCCGATGGCCTGCGCTCGGTCTCCGGGCGCGACGTCGCCGTCCACGTCAAGGTCGACGCCGGTCTCGGCCGCCTCGGCGTCGGGCTCGATGAGGCGCCGGCGTTCGTCCGAGCCGTGCTCGCCGAGCCCGGCGTTCGCCTCGAGGGGATCTACACCCACGTCGCCTACGGCTCGGCCGAGGGCGAGGAGGGATCGCGACGCGGGATGGCCGCGTTCGCGGCGCTCGTCGGCGCGGTCGAGGCCGAGCACGGCATCACGGTCGACTACGCCCAGGGCGCGGCCAGCTCCGTGATCGCCGGCGGCTTCCCGGACCCGCTCAACACGATCGCCCCCGGCCACCTCGTCTACGGGCTGCACCCGCTCGCCGGGGCGCGCGCCGAGCCGCTCGGCTTCCACAAGGCGCTGACGGCCCTGCGTGCGCGGCTGATCCACGTCAACCGGCGGCCGGCCGGCGTGATCCTGTTCGGCATGGACAACGGCTACCTGCCGGCACCGGCCGGGACCGTCGCCAACATGCTCTGCGACGGCCGCCGTTGTCCGGTGCTGTCGGTCTCGGCGGAGTACACCGTCGTCGACCTGTCCGCGGTCCCGAACGCCCGCGTCGGCGACGTCGTCACCATCGTCGGGGACGGCATCGCCGCCGAGGACGTCGCGGCCCAACTGGGTGCCCCGAGCGCCGCGTACTGGCTCGTCGCGCTGCGGAACGTCCCGCTCCGCTACCACGCTGGACCTGTTCGAGAACCGCTCACTGGCCTCTCTCGCCAGACCAGCCGAGCAGGTAGGATTGCCCACGACCGTAGGGCCTGCGTACGCGAGGAGGGACGATGACCGACCCACGACGACCCCGGCCGATCACGCGCCGCGAACTCCTCGGCGGCGCTGGAACGGGCATCCTCGCCATCTACCTGGTTGGCTGTGGCGGCTCGTCCTCGTCGCTGCCGCCGACGACCTCCGGCGGTGGCACGACGGCCGCCCCCTCGACAACGGGTAGCACCACCGCGACCGACGGGCCCGGTGTCGGCATGCCGGGCCCGCCCGCGACCGGCGGCACGCCGGGCGGCAAGATCGTGGTCGCCTTCGCTGCGGAGGGCAACTCCAACGACCCGGCCGTCGGCTACTCGGGTACGAGCTGGGACTCGATCTGCAACGTCACGTTCGCGCCGCTCTACACCTACGGGGAGGACGGCTCGCCGCAGCCGCACTGCGCCGCCGACCTGCCGACGATCTCCGCCGACGGCCTGGTCTACACGATCCCGCTGCGCGAGGGCGTCACGTTCCACAACGGCCGTGCCGTAGTCGCGGCGGACTACGCCTACGCCTGGGACCGCGTCCTCGACCCGGCCACGGAGAGCTGGGCGGCGAGCTACATCTACACGATCGTCGGTGCGCAGGATCGGTTCGAGCAGGGCGCGATCGGCGTTCCTGGCATCAGGGTGGTCGACGATCTGACGCTCGAGGTGACGCTGATTCAGCCCGACGTCACCTTCCTCTACGCGCTCACCCAGCCATTCATGGCGCCCGTGCCGAAGGAGGACGTCGACAAGTGGGGCGCCGACTTCCAGGGGCACGTTGTCGGCAACGGGCCGTTCAAGCTCACGACCTACGATCCGGGTGCGCAGACGATGCTGTTCGACCGGCACACGGGCTACCACTGGCCAGGCCTTCCCTACGTCGATCAGATCGAGTTTCGCTGGGGCCTCGATCCCGGCGTGCAGATCCTCGAGCTGGAGAAGGGCGAGGTGCAGGTCCTGTACGACGGGCTCGACGCCCAGAACCTCGCGAAGATGCGGGCCAACGACACGCTGAAGGACTTCATCTACGAGGAGGCGCTGTTCTCCAACCGCTGGGTGAATCTCAATCAGAAGCTCCAGCCCCTGTTCGCCGACCAGCGCGTGCGCCTGGCGCTGAACTACGCGACCGACCGCGACCAGCTCTCACGCATCACCGGTGACACGGCGACCACCTTCGGGGCGCCGTTCCCGGAGGACCTGCCCGGCTTCCCGCGCACGTTCGAGCCCTACGGCTTCGACCTCGCGAAGGCGCAGGCGCTGCTCGCCGAGGCGGGCGCCACCGACCTGGCCTTCGACCTCTGGATCTCATCCGATTCGGAGGACGAGACGAAGCTCGGCCCGATCCTCCAGCAACAGTGGGCGGCGGCCGGCTTCGATGTGAAGCTGCGGAGCGAGGCGAGCGCGGATGCGCTGTTCACTCTCACCTCCGACGGCAAGTGCGAGGCCTGGTTCTCGCTCTACTACGCCGTCTACCCGACGATGATCGACCTCATCTCGCAGTACTACGAGACCGGCGGCAGCTCCAACTACACGGAGTACACGAACGCCGAGGTCGACCGTCTCACGGCCGAGGCGCGACAGACGCCGGACCAGATCGAGCGCGACACGCTGCTCGCCAAGGTCGAGCAGATCGTCGGCGACGACGCCGTCCACGTCTACCTCCAGACCGCCAACTGGCTGATGGGCGTCGACCTCGCCAGGATCCAGAACTACCACTACTCCGGTGTCTACGGCGCCTACTACGACCGCGCCTGGATCGCGTAGACGCGGCCAGGTCCGGGCGGCGCGCGGCACGCTTTACGCGGGCGTCGGTCTGTTCGCCGTCATGGCCGTGTTCGCGCTCGCCGCGCCCCTCTTCGGCGACCCCTACGCGGCTTCGATCGACGGTCTCGACATCGAAGGGCTGCCGGTCGGCATCGGCGCCTCCGGCCATCCGCTCGGTACGGACGAGATCGGTCGCGACATGCTCGCGCGCGCGGCGCATGGTGGCCGGACGACGCTGCAGTTCACCCTCCTCGCGAATCTCACCTCGATGGCACTGGGCGCGATCGTCGGCGTCGTCGCCGGCTTCTACCGCGGCCTCATCGAGCAGGTCCTGATGCGCCTGACCGATGTCTTCCTGAGCGTACCGACGGCGATCACCGGGCTGGCCCTGGCCTCGATCTTCGGCACCGGCGTGCGCGGCATCGTCGTCGTCGTGACCGTTCTCTACTGGGCCTGGACGGCCCGGCTCGTGTTCGGCGAGACACTGGCGCTGCGGCGGCGCGTCTTCGTCGACGCCGCGGTCGCTGCCGGCGTCGGCGGGCTGACGGTCGTGCGCCGGCACATCCTCCCGCACCTCGCGCCGCTGCTCCTTACCGTGGGCGCCCTGAACGGAGCCTCCGTGGTCGCGATCGGCGCGGGTCTCAGCTACCTCGGCGCAGGCGTGCCGCCACCGACGCCGGAGTGGGGATCGATGCTGGAGGAGGGGCAGGACGCCTTCCAGTACGCGCCGCAGATGCTGTTCGTGCCGCTCGCCTGCATCGTGCTGACGATCCTCTCCTTCGTCCTGATCGCCGAGGCGCTGGCCCGACGTGGCGCCGTCTCCCTGAGGCGGTCATGGCTCGATACCTGACGGTTCGCGCTCTGCTCGGCCTGATTGCCATCAGCGGCGTCGTGCTGCTCACATTCGTCCTGCAATTCCTCGTCCCGGGCGACCCGGCGCGGCGCGTGGCCGGGCCGCGCGCGGACGAGGTGGTGTTGCAGACCGTCCGCGCCAACCTCCACCTCGACGACCCGGTCACGACGCAGCTGGCGACGTACGTGGTACGGACCGCGCAGGGCGACCTCGGCGTCTCCTACCAGCGCCGCCGGCCCGTCATCGACATGCTGCTCGAGCGGCTGCCGGCAACGCTGCTCCTGGCCGGCGCGGGCCTCGTGATCGAGATCGTCCTCGGCAGCCTGGTGGGAGTGTGGGACGGCCTCAGGCGCCGGCGCTCGCCGGCACTGGCGGCGATGAACATCCTGCTGCTCTCGATCCCGACCTACACGCTGGGCTTCCTCCTGCTGTACGTGTTCGGCTACAAGCTCGACCTGCTGCCTCTGTCTGGTGGCCCGGGGCTGCCGGAACTGGTGCTGCCGGCGCTGACGCTCGGGCTCTTCGGCGTGCCCTACTACGCGAGCGTCGTCGCCGAGTCGATCCGCGTCGCGGCGTCGTCACCGTACGCGCGGACGGCGGTCGCCAAGGGCCTCACGCCGCGGCAGGTGATGCGCGGGCACCTCCTGCGGAACTGCCTGTCGCCCGTCATCACGCTGGCCGGTCTCGACATCGCGATCTACGTGTCCGGCGTGATCTTCGTGGAGAGCGTCTTCGGCTGGCCCGGCATCGGCCTGCTGGCGCAGGAGAGCTTCGTCAACCTCGACCGGCCGGTCCTGATGGGCACTGTGATCCTGGGCGCCGTCGTCGTGATCGGCTTCAACCTCGTCGCCGACGTCGTGCGCGCCTACGTCGACCCGCGGACGCGGACCGACCCGGCGTGAGCGACCTCGCGATCGTGGACGTCGGCGTCAGCTACGGCCGCTTCGTCGCCGTCCGCGATGTGACGCTCGCCGTGCCAGCCGGTACCACGCTGGCACTCGTCGGCGAGTCAGGGTCCGGGAAATCGTCTCTCGCCCACGCGATCGCTCGCCTCCTGCCGCCCGGCACCGGCCTGACCGGTTCCGTCCAGGTCGGCGGCCGCGAGTTGGCGTCCCTCCGGGGCCGTGACCTGCGAGACGTGCGTGGTCGTGTCGTCTCGTATCTGGCCCAGGACGCGATGGCGGCGCTGAATCCGGTGATGCGGGTCGGCCGTCAGGTCGGCGAGGTGTTCGCGCGACATCAGGGCCTCTCGCGCCGCGAGTCGGCCGGCCGCGCCGGTGACCTGCTGCGCCGGGTTGGTATCCAGGCGCCAGACCTGGTCGCGCGGAAGTTTCCCCACGAGCTGAGCGGCGGCATGCGGCAGCGGGTGATGATCGCGATCGCGCTGGCCCTGGCGCCCGAGGTCCTGGTAGCCGACGAGCCGACCACAGCCCTGGACGTGACCGTGCAGGCGGAGATCCTGGCGCTGGTGCGCGCACTGCAGGCGGAGCGCGGGTTCGCGATCGTCTGGATCACTCATGACATGGGGGTCGTCGCGGAGATCGCCGACGACGTCGCGGTGATGTACGGCGGCCGGATCGTCGAGCAGGGCCCCGTCCGCGACGTGTTCGCGGCGCCGGCGCACCCGTA
Organism: Actinomycetota bacterium; assembly: GCA_009885805.1. Taxonomy (GTDB): domain Bacteria; phylum Actinomycetota; class Thermoleophilia; order Gaiellales; family F1-60-MAGs149; genus VFJZ01. The sequence goes on along the minus strand of VFJZ01000014.1, from coordinate 638 downwards.
CACGCGGGCGCTGATCGAGGCGGCTCGGGAGCAGCCCGATACCGCCGCGAAGGCGCGCTTCCTGACGATCGTCGGGCAGCCGCCCGCGGGCGAACTTCCGTCCGGCTGTTCGTTCCATCCTCGCTGTCCGGTCGCGATCGATCGTTGCAGCACCGAGCGACCCGGGTCGCGCTTGATCGGGGAGGGACGGCATGCCGCCTGTCATCTCGCTGGCTGACGTGCACCGGCACTACGGGCCGGTGCACGCACTCGACGGCGTGTCGTTCGACCTGGAGGCCGGCCGCACGCTCGGCCTCGTCGGCGAGTCTGGCTCCGGGAAGTCGACCGCCGGCCGCCTGATCGTCGGCCTGGAGCGGCCGTCGGCCGGCGAGTTGCGGTTCCGCGGTGACGTGTATCCGCGGTCCGGGCGTGGCCTCCGTGCCGTCCGCCGCGCCGTCGCCATGGTCTTCCAGGATCCGTACGACTCGCTCGACGAGCGCTTCACGGTCGGCGAGGTGGTGGCGGAGCCGTTGCGGGCGCACGGCCTCTGGGACGGTGGCGGCGACGCACGCGTGGGCGGCCTGCTCGCCGATGTCGGCCTCGGAGATCTCCCGCCTGACACCTACCCGGGCGAGCTGTCCGGCGGGCAGCGGCAGCGT
>VFJZ01000066.1 GCA_009885805.1 Actinomycetota bacterium | reverse complement strand
GTCAAGGTGTTCGAGGCCGCAGACGGCATCGGCGGCACCTGGTACTGGAACCGCTACCCGGGAGCGCGCTGCGACATCCAGAGCATCGACTACTCGTACAGCTTCGACTCCGAGCTGGAGGCCGGGGACGGCGTGGGCGGCACCTGGTACTGGAACCGCTACCCGGGGGCCCGCTGCGACGTCGAGAGCCTGTCGTACTCCTACTCCTGGTCGGCCGAGCTCGAATAGGAGTGGAACTGGACCGAGCGGTACGCGGCGCAGCCGGAGATCCTCGCGTATCTCGAACACGTCGCGGATCGCTTCGAGCTGTGGCCGGACATCGACCTTGACGTCCGCGTCGAACGAGCCGTATTCGACGAGCGGACGGCGCGGTGGCAGGTGCAGACCGATCAGGGCGGGGCCCTCGACTCGTCGTTCCTGGTGATGGCGACGGGCTGCCTGTCGGTGCCGCGGATTCCGGTCGGCGGCCGAGGAAATGGACGAGAACGCGACGATCCCGCTCGGCCACCTGGGCGAGGCGCGTTCGCTGGTGAATGAGGAGCAGGCACTGGCGATGCGTGTCTTGCTGACCAGCGACCCGACCGCCGCGGCCGAGTTGGGGAAGGCAGTCGCGGCTGAAGACGCAACGATCGAAAAGCGCATGGCCGAGGTGAAGCAGACGATAAACACCGCAGCCGAGAAGAAGGACTTCGCGCAGTACGTGCAGGCTTGGGCGGCGTTCAAGACCACGCGCGACGCGATCCTCGCCGACTACGCCAGCACCAACGACGCCGAGGCAGCCTACGAACTGTGGGTCGAGAAGGCAGTGCCGGACGTCGTGACGCTGAACGAGACGTTCGAATCGATGTTCGCCGACACGGAGAATCTGGCCGCGGCCCTGGTGCAGGATATCTCAGACACCCGCGCCTCCTCGGAGACGATCTCGATCGGCGTGATCGTCGGGGCGATCGTGATCGCCATCCTCTGTGCGCTGTTGATCACGCGGTCGATCAAGCGGGGGTTGGCGCCGGTGAATGATCGGTTGGCGATGCTCGCGAAGCACTGTGCCGCGGACCTGCAGCAGGGGCTGGAGCGGATCTCGAACGGTGATCTGACGTTCCCGGTGACGCTCGTGACGCCGTTGATCGATGATCCGGCCGGCGATGAGATCGGCGATGAGGCGCGCAGCGTCAACATCATCCGCAATGCGACGGTCGCGTCCGTCGAGGCGTACAACCTGATGCGCGCGAATCTGACGGCGACGATCTCGGAGATCGCGGCGTCGAGTAACAGCGTCGCGACGTCCTCCCAGGAGATGGCCTCGACCAGTGAGGAGTCTGGTCGGGCGGTCGGGGAGATCGCGAACGCAGTGTTGGACGTGGCGGAGGGTGCCGAGCGGCAGGTGCAGATGCTGTCGGCGGCGCGCGCGACGGCCGACTCGGCGCGGGAGACCGCCTCGAGCGGATCGGAGACAGCGGCGCGGATGGCGGCCGCGATGGGTGATCTGGACAGCCGAAGAGTCCCAGGCTACGGCCGGGTCGACTCGACGCTGATCGTCGAGATCCAGGCAGCGAGCGGTGAGGCGGTGCGGGTGGTGAACGAGGAGGCGATCGGCGCGTTCGAGCAGATCGCCGAGCAGATCACCAGCGTCCACAGCGCGCTGTCCGAGATCTCGTCGGTCTCCGAGGAGACCAGCGCCGCTACCGAGCAGGGTCTCGGCGTCCACCCAGGAGACGAGCGCGTCGACCGAGCAGGTCGCCGCCAGCGCCCAGCAGTTCGCCGCCACCGCCGAGACCCTGTAGCGCCTCGTCGAGCAGTTCCAGACCAGCTAGCAGCGCCGACATCACATTGGTGGGGGGCGCGCCCGTCGCGCCCCCCACCAAACGACCACCGATCGATCGTCAGGTGCCAGCCATGTCAGACGGGGCGGTCGTCGATGACGGTGACGCGGTGCATCAGGCGGTGCGCCGGCGCGTAGTCGGCGACGGCGAAGTGGAGCGTCGCGCGGTTCTCCCACACGACGAGATCATCGACGTTCCAGCGATGGCGGACCTGGAAGGCCGGCTGCTCGGCGTGCTCGAGGAGCATCCCCAAAAGCCACGCGCTCTCGAGCTTCGCGAGCCCGTCGATGCCGGTCGTGAACGACCGGTTCACGAACAGCGCACGGCGCCCCGTGTCCGGATCGACCCGCACGACGGGGTGCGACACCGGCGGGTACTCGGCCGCGATCTCCTCGACCCGTGCCGCACCGCCGGCCCGCCCGAGGACGATGTCGCGGTACGTCGAGACCCGGCCGTAGGGGCCGCCGCCGAAGATGTCGTGGGTGGCTGTGAGCCCGTCGATTGTCGACCGAACTGGCGTCGAGAGGGCGTCGTACGCGGCCTCCATGTTCGCCCACAGCGTGTCCCCGCCGACCGGCGGCACGACCCGCGCGTAGAGCAGCGACCCGCGCGCCGGGTGGGCCCGGAACGTCGTGTCGGCGTGCCACTCGTCGGTGTACAGCGGCTCGCCGCCGCGGCTCTCGAGAACGCTCACTCGCGGCTCCTCCGGCACGCGCGCGAACACCGGATGCGGCGGCTCGGCCTCCCCGAATCGCTCGGCGAACGCGAGCTGCTCGCCGGGTGTCAGCCGCTGGTCGCGGAACACGACGACGAGCCGGTCGCGCAGGACGGACCGCACGGAGGCGAACGCCTCGTCGTCGAGCCGGGCGACATCGACATCGCGCACCTCCGCCCCGATCAGGGGCGCCAGAGGGCGGACGTCGAGCGGGGCGGGCGGCTCGCGCATGGCAGCCGCCAGCATAGAGCCGAATCGGCGGCACTGCGGACAGCCTCCGATCGCCGCGGTCTCCCGACGCAACCGCATGGCATTATCCCGGTCCACCCATCACGAGGGGCAGGAACGGATGGTGACCGACGAGATCACGGCGCGGCGGGACGAGCTTCTCGGGTTGAAGACCCCGCTGTTCTACGACAGCCCGGTGCACCTCGTGCGTGGCGAAGGCGCGTGGTTGTACGACGCCGATGGTCGCCGGTACGTCGACCTCTACAACAACATCCCGGTCGTCGGGCACTGCAATCAGCGCGTCGTCGAGGCGCTCGCGCGTCAGGCAGCCACTCTCAACACGCACAGCCGATACCTCGACGACGTCATCCTCGACTACGCGGAGCGCCTGCTCGGCCTCCATGCGGACGGAATCGAGCGCGTCGTCTTCACCTGCACCGGAACGGAGGCGAACGAGGTCGCGATGCAGATGGCGCGGATCGCGACCGGTGGCCGTGGCTTCGTCTGCACCGATGCGGCGTACCACGGGCACAGCGACCTCGTCGGATCGCTGACGTACGCCCCGGCTCGGGGGCGCCCCGACGTCCACTCGATCCCGTTCCCCGACGCGTACCGGCCGATCGAAGAGGGCCTCACCAGCGGGGCGCTCTGCGACCGGTATCTCGCCGAGCTTCGCGCGGCGATCGACGACTTCGCGACCGAGGGCGTCCAGTTCGCCGGCGTGCTCTTCTGCTCGATCCTCGCGAACGAGGGCCTGCCAGACATCCCGCCCGGCTTCATGGCCCGCGCTGCGGCGATGGTGCGCGAGGCCGGTGGTCTCGTGATCTTCGACGAGGTCCAGGCCGGGTTCTGCCGGACCGGCCGCTGGTGGGGATATGAGGGGACCGATGTCGTCCCGGACATCGTCACGATGGGAAAGCCGATCGGTAACGGGTTCCCGCTCGGCGCCTGCGCGGCGCGTGCCGACCTCGTCGACTCCTTCCGCGAGCGGACGCACTACTTCAACACCTTCGCGGCCAGTCCCGTGCATGGCGCCGTCGGGCTCGCCGTGCTGGCCGAGCTCGAGGAGCGGCGCCTCGCCGACAACGCGGCGACGCTCGGCGCATACCTGAAAGATCAGATCGATGTCATCGCGGCACCGATCGAGGGGATCGGTGCGATCCGCGCCCGCGGCCTGTTCCTCGGCATCGAGTGCGTCGAGGATCGCGTCTCGAAGCGGCCCGACCGCGGCGCGGCGGCGGGAATCTGCAACGGCCTGAGGAAGCGCGGCTTCCTGACAGGCACCTCCGGCGCCTACGAGAACCAGATCAAGATCCGCCCTCCGCTCGTGTTCGACCAGGTTCAGGCCGACTTCTTCCTCGAGGCCCTCGCCGACGTGTTGCGCGGCGGCTGAGCGGTGGAGCCGCCGGGGGCGATGGAGGACGTCGTCACGCGCGCCCTGGCGCACTTCGACCTCGCCGGCGCCCTTGTCGCCTTCGTCTCGGCGAGCGAGAACACCGTCTATCGTGTCGATGCGCCAGGCGGCCGCCGGTTCGCGCTACGCGTCCACCGGCCCGGCTACCACAACCTCGCCGCCCTCGAGAGCGAGGCGTCCTGGACGACCGCGCTCAGCGACGCCGGTGTCGATACGCCCCGGCCTGTCCAGACTCGGACCGGATCGGGCTACGCGACCGTTCCCTACGGAGTCGACGGGGAGATCCGCTACGTCGGGCTGATCGAGTGGGTCGACGGCGAACCGCTCGACGTCGCCGTCGCCCGCGGGGAGATCGACCTGATGCCCCTGCTCGATGAACTCGGCGCCCTGGTGGCGCAGATGCACAAACAGGCGGCGACCTTCGAGCAGCCGCCCGGTTTCGTCCGGCACGTGCTGGATGCGAAGGGGCTGATCGGCGACGATCCCTGGTGGGGGCCGTTCTGGGACGTTCCAGAGTTCTCGCCGGACGAGAAGAGCCGGATCCTGGAGGTGCGAGAGCGTCTGCTCGGCTGGCTCGAAGGGTACGGACAGGGTCGGGATGTCTTCAGCCTGATCCACGCCGACCTGCTGCCGTCGAACCTGCTCGTTCGCCCCGACGGCCGTGTTTCGGCCATCGACTTCGACGACGCCGCGTTCGGATGGCACCTCTACGACATCGCGGTCGCGCTCCACGAGTTCGCGGACCACGCGCAGTTCGACGATCTCCGTGCGGCGTTTCTCGGCGGCTATCTCCGGCACCGGGTCCTCACCGACGAGGACGCTGCGCGTCTGCCGATCTTCCATCTCATCCGCTGCCTCGTCGAGATCGGCTGGTTCGACTCTCGCCTCGATGGTTACCTCACGCATAGCCGAGGCGGCAACACCCGGGAGACCCTGATCGCGCCGCTTGCGCGCCGCGCCGTCGCGCTGACCGACGACGTGCTGCCGCTGCTCTAGCCCCGCTGCACTGCCGGGACGACGATCACCGGGCACGGGGCCTCGGTTAGCACGGCCGACGAAACGCCCCTGCCGATCCGGCGATGATGCGCGCCAACGATCAGGAGGTCGGCATCGGCGGCGGCCTCCAGGAGGACGTCCTCGGGTGCGCCGTGAACGACGATCTGCTCGACGTCGACGACGGCCGGATCGTCGAGCGTCGCCACGGCGGCGGCCACGGCCAGGCTGCGGACGAGTCCGACGATCCCCGCCTTCGCGGCCGTATAGTGGACCTGCTCGGCCCAGCCGAGGAACGCGCCCACGATCGAACTGGTCGCGAGCAGTCGGCCCCAGCCCGCAGCGGAAGACGCCGGCGAGATCGACGTTCAACAGGTGCAGCCAGCGCTCATCATCGAGTTCGTGCGACGGCACGACGCGGGCGATGCCGGCGTTCGCGACGACGATGTCGATGCGCCCGAACTCGGCGACGGTCCGCGCGACCGCCGCTCCGACTGCGGGAGTGCTGGCGACGTCGCACTCGATCGCCACGCAGCGTCGGCCCTCTGCCTCGACCGCGGCGACGACTGCGGCAACGTCGTAGGGATCGCCGGCGAAGTACGTGACGGCGACATCCGTGCCGTTGCGAGCCAGCGCCGTCGAGGTGGCGACACCGATACCGGAGGCGGCGCCGGTGACAAGAGCGGCACGATCGTCGAGGCGAAACGCGTCGCCAGTCTAGCCGTCGTGGTGCCCGCCCGACGAGCGCTAGCCTGTGCCCGTGACGGACGTGGTCGTCGTCGGTGCGGGGTTCGCCGGCCTTCATCTTCTACGGCGGTTGCGCGAGTCCGGGCTCACCGTCCGCGTGCTCGACGAGGCCGGCGGCGTCGGCGGCACCTGGTACTGGAACCGCTACCCGGGCGCGCGCTGCGATGTCGAGAGCCTGTCGTACTCGTACTCGTGGTCGAAGGAGCTCGAGCAGGATTGGAACTGGACCGAGCGCTACGCGGCGCAGCCGGAGATCCTCGCCTATCTGGAGCACGTCGCCGATCGCTTCGACCTGTGGCGTGACATCGAGCTTGGCGTCCGCGTCGAGAGCGCGTCGTTCGACGAGACGACCGCGCGGTGGCTGGTGCGGACGGATCGCGGCGACGACCTCACGGCGTCGTTCCTGGTGATGGCGACCGGGTGCCTGTCCGTGCCGCGGATCCCCGATCTCCCCGGCCTCGACGAGTTCGCCGGCGAGGCCCACCACACGGCCCGCTGGCCGCACGAGGGCGTCGATGTCAGCGGTCGGCGGGTCGGGGTGTTCGGCACCGGATCGTCGGCGATCCAGGCGATCCCCACGCTCGCCGAGTCCGCCGCGCAGGTCGTCGTCTTCCAGCGGACGGCGGCCTTCAGCGTTCCGGGCTGGAATCGCCCGCTCGACCCGGCCGAGCTCGCGTTGCTCAAGAAGAGCTACCCCGAGCGGCGCGCGATGGCACGCGTCACCGAGGGCGGGAACCCGTGGCCCGGCGCCACGCGCAGCGTCTTCACGGTCAGCGCAGCGGAGCGCGAGCGGGAGTTCGAGGACCGGTACCGGATCGGCGGCTTCATCCTCCACTCGGCCTTCACGGACCTGTTCACCGACGCCGACGCCAACGAGCTGCTGTCCGACTTCGTGCGCGACAAGATCCGCGGGCGGGTCGAGGACCCGAACCTGGCCGAACGGCTCTGTCCACGGGACTATCCGTTGGCGACGAAGCGGATGTGCATCGACACGGGCTACTTCGAGGCCTTCAACCGGCCGAACGTCCGGCTCGTCGATCTGCGAGGGGCGGCCTTCGAGCGTGTGACGACCGCCGGCGTGCGAGCGGGCGGCGAGGAGTTCGTGCTCGACGTGCTCGTGCTCGCGACCGGGTTCGACGCCATGACGGGCGCGCTCCTCGGCGTCGACATCCGCGGACGCGGTGGCCGCTCGCTCCGTGACGCGTGGGCCGGCGGCGCGACGACGTACCTCGGCCTCGCGGTCGCCGGCTTCCCGAACCTGTTTACGGTTACGGGGCCGCTCAGCCCGTCCGTGCTGTCGAACGTCGTCGGCTCGATCGAGCACCACGTCGCGTTCATCGCGGCTGCGATCGACCACATGCGCGAGCGCGGACTGACGACGATCGAGGCGACCGCGGCCGCGCAGGAGCGCTGGATCGCTCACGCGCGCGAGGTCGGTGAGGGCACCCTCTATCCACGTGCGGACTCGTGGTACATGGGCGCCAACGTGCCCGGCAAGCCGCGCATGCTGCTGCCGTACGTCGGTGGTGTCGGCACCTACCGAAAGGAGTGCGATCGCGTCGTCGCGGCCGGGTACGAGGGCTTTAAGCTGTCGGCGTGAGGTGGCAGAGATGATGCGCGCAATCGTGACTACCCGCCACGGCGGCCTGGAGGTGCTCGAGTACCGCACGGACTGGCCCGTGCCGGAGCCAGGCTCCGGCGAGGTGCTGGTCGCGGTCGGCGCCTGTGGCATGAACAACACCGACGTCAACACCCGGGTCGGCTGGTACTCGCAGGGTGAGGACGACGGCGGCGGCTGGGGTGGCGAGCTCGAGTTCCCCCGCATCCAGGGGGCGGACATCTGCGGCCGCATCGTGTCGCCGGCCGATCGCGCCGGCGAGCGGGTGCTGATCGACCCGTGGCTGCGCGACCCGCTCGCCTACGTCGGCTCGGAGTGCGACGGCGGCTTCGCGGAGTACGTCGTCGTCCCGGCGGCGAACGCCATCGCGGTCGACTCGAATCTGACCGACGCCGAGCTCGCGACCTTCCCGACCTCCTCGAACACGGCGCTGAACATGCTGCGCCGGGCCGAGCTCGAACCGGGTGAGAGGGTCCTGATCACCGGCGGCTCGGGTGGGGTCGGCACCGCACTGATCCAGGTTGCACGGGCGATGGGTGCCGTGCCGTTCGCGATTGCCGCAGCCGCGAAGGCTGATGCCGTTCGCGCCGTCGGCGCGGAGGTCGTGATTCCGCGCGAGCACCCGGCTCTGGACGATCGCGCGCCGTTCGACGTGGTCGCCGACGTCGTCGGCGGCGCGGCCTTCCCGGACCTGCTCGACGCGCTGCGGGAGGGCGGTCGCTACGTCTGCAGCGGCGCAATCGCCGGGCCGGTCGTCGACCTCGATCTGCGGACGATGTACCTGCGGGACCTGACGCTCTACGGCGCGACGGTGCCGCCCGTCGGTGCGTTTCAGGACACCGTGCGGTTGATCGAGGGCGGCACGCTGAAGCCGCTGCTCGCAGCGACCTATCCGCTCGAGCGGTTCGTCGAGGGGCAGGAGGTGTTCGCGACGAAGCGCCACGTCGGGAACATCGTCGTCCAGGTGTCGTAGCGTCAGTCGACGACGTGCAGGTTGCGCGGCAGGTGTGTCAGGCAGTCGGCGCCGTTCGCGGTGACGACGAACGACTCCGAGATCTCGTAGCCCCAGCCACCCATCCACATACCGAGGATCATGTGGAAAGCCATGTTCTCGGCGATCTCGCTCGTATCGCCGGGACGCAGACTCATCGTGTGCTCGCCCCAGTCGGGCGGGTAGCCGATGCCGATCGAGTAGCCGATCCGCGACTCCTTCTCCAACCCGTGACGTGTGATCACCTCGCGCCACGCGGCCTCGATCTGCTCGCAGCGGACGCCGGGTCTTACCGTCGCAAGCGCCGCGTCGAGGCCCTCCCGCACGATCTCGGCGGTGTCGGACAGGAGTCGCGGCGGCGGGCCGAGGTGCAGCGTCCGCGCCAGCGGGCAGTGATAGCGCAGGCGCGCGGCGCCGGTCTCGATGATCGTCGCCTCGCCGCTCACGAACGGCGCGTCGGTCCACGTCAGATGCGGCGTGGCGGCGCCGTCACCGGTCGGTAGCATCGGCATGAAGGACGTGTAGTCGCCGCCCATGCCGTCGACGCCGCGCGCCTGGGCGGCCAGGATCGCGGCGACCGCATCGCACTGGCGGACCCCTGGTCGGATCGTGTCGAGGGCCGTCTGCATCACGACCTCGGCGATCCGGCCGGCGTCGCGCATGAGCGTGATCTCGGCGTCCGACTTGACCGCGCGCACCCAGTTGACGAGCTCTGCCGAGTCGGTGAAGCGAGCGTCGGGCATCGCCGCCTCGAGCGCCGCCTGTGCCCGCGGCGAGTGGAAATACGCATCGGTCTCGACCGCCACCGTCCCGTGCCCGTGGCCGCGCCCGGCGAGTTGCGCGCCGACCCAGTCGAACGGGTGCTTGCCTCGCGCCTGTACGTAGCGATCGGGGAAGCCGAGGATGTCGTCGTCGCCGAGCCGCGTCGTGACGCGGGCGCCGCCGACGTCCATGAACCGCGTCGCGAGCAAGACGTCGCCGTCGAGCGGGACGACGACGCACTGGGGCGTGTAGAACGACCAGCCGTCGTAGCCCGTCAGGTAGTGCATGTTCGACGGGTCGACGCTGACGAGCAGGTCGTAACCGTGCGCGGCCATCCGCTCGCGCACCCGCCGCACACGCTCGGCGTACTCGGCCTCGGAGAAGTACGGCATCCGTGAACGGTAGAGCATCGCTCACCGTCCGCTCATCGGCGGCCCGTACGGTCGGGCGCAGTCTGCCAACCAGGAGGACCCGATGCGAACCCCTACGATCATCGCCGCCGCGGCGGCTGCGCTCGTCACCGGCGCCGGCGGGGCACACGCCGAGCCGTACGTCACACCGACCGACTGCGAAACGCACGGTGGCGCCGGCTGTGCGCCGGCGTCGGCCCGGGTCGACCTCGCCGAGCCGAACTTCACCAACCCGACGGCGATCACGAATCCGCTCTATCCGATCTCGGCCATCCATGCGAACGTCATGCTCGGGCTGGTGGAGGGTGACGCCTTTCGCTCGGAGAGCACCCTGATGCCCGGCACCGTCACGGTCGACTGGGACTCCAAGAAGGTCGCGGCCGTGACCGTGCAGTACGCCGCCTACCGCGGGCGGCAGGCTCGAGGAGGTCGCGCTTGACCGCTACGCGCAGGCCGACGACGGCTCGGTCTTGGCGGGAACAGACGGCCCGGCGGCGATGATTCATGCCGGCCAACCCCAAGCTCGGCGACGTCTACCGGAGTGAGAACATCCTCGGAGCCGTGTTCGAGGAGATGAAGGTGGCGAAGGTGGGCAAGACGGTGCCGGGGCCGCACGGGCCGATCGCGGGCGCGATCGTCACGGACGAACTCCACCTCGACGGAGCGCACTCGTCGAAGGTGTTGGCGCCCGCGCGTGGCGAGTTCTCCACCGGCACCGGCGGCGACTTCGAGGACCACGTGCTGTCCGTCTCCATCGATGCCCTGACGACGCCGGCACCGCCACAGCTCGCGCTGCTACGAAGCGCCGTCAACGGCGTGCTCGGCGCCGTGGAGGCGCGCGACTGGGAGGCGGTGACCGCGATCGCGCGGCGGATCGCGACGATGGCGACCTCGAACTGCAGTACCGCCCCGTCGTCGCCATCGACCGCGGACGATTCGAACTCCGGAGTCACCGCGTGCTGCTCGACGCGATGGCCAGCAACCGCACCGGCGTGCTGTCGGACGTCGCGACGCTGGAGTGGATCCGCGATCGGTTCGCCCATACGCTGTCGGCCGCCGAGCGGGACGAGGTCGATACGCGGCTGCAGGCCCTGCGGACGGCGGCCGGCAACGGCGCCCTGCGCGCGGCGGGAGACCACGCGCTTCGCCTCGCGCTGCGGCTGCGGAGCCTCGGCGTGACGTAGGCGGAGGTCGCTGCGGGGAGTCCTCTCGAACGTCTCGGGAATCCCCGTAGCGATTCGCACGTTTTGGCACTAGCGTGAGAAGCATGACGCGTGAACTGGCCAGTCGCATCAACCGCCACGGGGAGCGGGTGCGGCTGGTCTGGGACGCGAACTCAGGGGCGGTCGCGATCGAACTCTCGGACGGCGGGGGCGTCGAGCGTCACGCACCGGTTCCCTCCGAGCGCGCGCTCGCGGCGTTCCGCGATCCCTACCTGTACGTCGACCCGACCTGCCTCGTCGCCGCCTGACGCACGTCAGCCATTCGTGAACAGCGACGCGTACGCGTTCAGTGCTGGCTGGCCGCCGATGTGCGCGTAAAGGACGTTGGCATCGGCGGCGATCTCACCGCGGCGGACGAGGTCGATCATGCCCGCGAGGCTCTTCCCCTCGTACACCGGGTCGGTGATCATCCCTTCGAGGCGGGCGCCCATACGGATCGCGTCGAGCGTCGCCTCGTCCGGGATGCCGTAGATGCCGGCGTGATAGCGATCGTCGAGGATCACGTCGACCACGTCCAGTTCTCGTGCGACGCCGATCTTCCGGGCGGTGTCGCGGGCGATGCGGAGGATCTGCGCGTGCGTCTCGGCCGGCTTCGCGGAGCCGTCGATGCCGATCACCCGCCGGCCCTTCCCCTCCAGCGCGAAACCGGCGACCATCCCGGCCTGCGTCGAGCCGGTCACCGAGCAGACGATGATGGTGTCGAAGAAGACACCGAGCGTCTCCTCCTGCTCGGCCACCTCACGTGCCCAGCCGGCGAAGCCGAGGCCACCGAGGGGATGGTCGGAGGCGCCGGCCGGGATCGCGTACGGCGTGCCGCCGGCTGCCTTGACGTCGCCGAGCGCCTGCTCCCACGACTCCTTGAAGCCGATCCCGAAGCCGGCCTTCACCAGTCGCACGTCGGCGCCGCAGAGCCGGCTCATGAGGATGTTGCCGACCCGGTCGTAGGTGACGTCGGGCCAGTCGACCCAGCTCTCCTGCACGAGGACGCACTTCAGGCCGACGCGGGCCGCGATCGCCGCCACCTGGCGCGTGTGGTTCGACTGCACGCCGCCGATCGACACGAGCGTGTCACAGCCGGTCGCGAGCGCGTCGGCGACGAGGTACTCCAGCTTTCGCGTCTTGTTGCCGCCGAAGGCGATGCCGGAGTTGCAGTCGTCGCGCTTCGCCCAGAGGGCCGCGCCGCCGAGATCTGCGGTCAGACGCTCGAGGCGGTGGATCGGCGACGGGCCGAAGAGGAGCGGGTAGCGGGCATAGTCGTCGAGAGCCATCGCGTCAGAATAGGGCCGGGCGCCCGTTACGCGCAGCCGATGGCGCCGGCGGCATCGAGCATGTAGACGCGTGCCCGCTCACCGCTGACCAGGTACCCGAGCCCGGCTCGGGCGGGGCCGACCCAGAACGCGGCGCCGCCGCGGCGGAAGCCCGTGTCGCGCGCCGCCTCGGGCAGGTTCGCGGTGAGAATGGTCTGCGTCCGGTCGACCGTGTCCGCGTCGGGGAGGACGCCGCGCGGATCGTGGATGTACACGTCGAGACCGAGCGCGATGAAATGCGCGGCCTCCCATTGACAGTGGTCGGGCCCCGGGTAACTCTCGTGCCCTCGACGCTCATCGAGTACATCGCGGGGTGCTGCTCTTGCCACCGTGCCCGGGCGGTTTCGAGGTCGCTCCCGGCGAGCCGTGCGACCTCCTCGTGGCAGGCGCCGGCCACGAACGCGATCGCCAGGCACGCGAGCAGGTGGCGCTTGAAGCGGGAACCCGGCACCATGGTCCTCGATGACGGAACCCTTCTCTGTCGCGGAACTGAGCGCCCGGCGCGTGCGCACCGCCGCGGGGCTCGCCGCGGCCGGCCTCACCGGCGCCCTCGTCTCCGACCCGGCCAACGTGCGCTACCTCGGCGGCTTCGCGCTCGAGCAGCCGTGGATCAGCCGCACGCGACCGACCCTGCTCGTACTCGACGGCACGGGCCGGGTGACGGTTGTCGCGTCCGAGGCGGTGGCGCTGGACGATCCGCCGGTCGACGCGATCGTCCGCTACGCCGTCCCGCGTGACCTCCCGGCCGCCGCCGCTCGTGCGCTCGCCGCCGCCGGGGACGGTGTCGGAGCAGAACTCGGCGGCGAGCATCGGATCGGCACGGGCCTCGACGAGCATCGCGCGATCGAGGCGCTGTACGACCGACCGTTCGGCGACGCCGGCCCGGCGCTCTGGGCGGCGCGCCTCGTCAAGAGCGAGGCGGAACTGCAGCGCCTGCGGGCGGCGAGCGCGATCGGTGACCGCGTCTACGCGCGCCTGTTCGGTGGTGAGATCCGCGCGGGGGAGACCGAGCGGGAGCTCGGGCGCCGCGTCCGGCGGCTGATGCTGGAGGAGGGCGCGGACGAGCCCGGCTGGGTGATGCTGACGTCCGGCCGCGGCTCCTACGATCGACTGCTGTCGGCGCCGCGTGATCGTGTCCTTCGGCGCGACGAACTGATCTGGCTCGACATCGCCTGCCGCGTCGACGGCTACTGGTCCGATCACTCGCGCGCCTGCGTGGTGGGCCGTCCGTCGGCGGAGCAGATCGCCTGCCAGGAGATCGTCGTCGACGCGACCAGGCGTGGCGTGGCGGCCGTCGCACCGGGCGTCGCCATGGGGCAGGTCGCCGCGGCTGCCGCCATTCCCGGCGAGGCGGCACCGGGCCGACTCGGGCACGGTCTCGGCCTCGGCACGACCGAGCCGCCGGACGTGATCGCCGGCTCCGACGTCGTGCTCGAGCCGGGCATGGTGTTCACCGTCGAGCCGATCGCCGTGCGCGCCCACGGCATGTACCAGGCCGAGGCGGTCGTGGCGGTCACGGCGAACGGTCACGAACTGCTGACCGGCGCGCCCTCCGAGATCACCGCGGTCGCGGGGCGTCGCTGACGGCCGCGAACGGCCAGTCGGGCCCGGCGAGCCAGTCCGCGACGGCGCGGTCCAACTCGCCGTCCAGGTGGGCGTGTGTCGCCCGCACCCAGGAGCGCACGGCGGCCGTCCGCTCCGCGGCACCCGGATAGATGTAGACGCAGCCGATCACGTCCCCGCCGAGCGGGTCGAGCACGGTGTAGGTGAAGCCGTCGCGGTCACGGAAATGCCGGGCATGCATCTCCAGGTCGCCCAGGTTCTGCCGGAGCGTCATCGGCACCGGCCACGGATCGGCGCTGTCGCCGAACCCGGGCGTTGCGTGGATGTGCGCGACGCTCGACGTCCAGGCGGCGTAGTCGCGCTCGTTGTGCTGCGGCCCGAGCGGTTCGAGCACCAGGCGCTCGGTGACGAGTCCCGGCGGTGGAACGAAGCCGGGCGGAACGAACCGGCGGCGGTGCAGGACGACCGTCAGCGTCCAGGGCATGCCGGGCCGCGGCGGCGGCTCCAGTTCGGTGGTGAAGCAGGCACCGACGGCCGCCGCCAGGCGCTGCGGCGTCCGCGGGCGGGCGCGCGTCAGCAGCAGGTGCCTGACGACCTCGCCCCGCGTCCGTTTCGCCAGGTGGGAGACGGCACGCCGCACACCGTCACGTTCCTCCGCGACGGCGACGTGAACGGTGCGGGCGGCGATCGCGGGTGGCGGCCGCCAGGCCGCCGCGTAGGCGGCGCTCCGACAGTCGAGCACGAGACCGGATCCGGCGGCGGCCGTCAGGACGGGGCCGAGTGTCTCGCGCCAGTGCGACGGCTCCAGCTGCCGCCGGTACGGCGCGACGCGATCGGCCGGGCGAAGGGCCCCGTACTGCGCCGAGACGATCACGATCTGTCGCGCGGCGGCGGCCGGGATCGTCCCCAGGTCGAGCGCCGCGTACAGGACGCCGGTGTAGAGGCGAGCAGCCGGGAGCGTCGGCGCGTCGCGAAGGTCGTCGTCCAGCAGCGACTCCCGGCGGGCGGTCAGTTCCGGGAAGGACAGGGTCGCGAGGTCCAGCCGCCGGCCGCGCCGCGGCGTTGCTTTCGTCTCGCTCGGCGGCAAGAGGATCAGCACGGTACGCTCACGGTACCGAACGCGAGGGGAGGAGCAGGGTGGCCGAGGCCGCGCTGGTGGGCGTGATCATGGGGTCGCGTTCCGACTGGGAGACGATGCGCCACGCCGCCGACACCCTCGAGCGGCTCGGTGTCGCGCACGAGACGCGCGTCGTCTCCGCCCACCGGACGCCGGACCTGCTGTTCGAGTACGCGTCGTCTGCCGGCGACCGCGGGCTCGAGGTGATCATCGCCGGCGCCGGTGGCGCCGCCCACCTGCCCGGTATGTGCGCGGCCAAGACCTCCCTGCCGGTGCTCGGCGTGCCCGTCGAGTCGAAGGCGCTGTCCGGGATGGACTCGCTGCTCTCGATCGTGCAGATGCCCGCCGGCGTGCCGGTCGGGACGTTCGCGATCGGTCGCGCCGGAGCCGTCAATGCCGCGATGTTCGCGGCCGCCATCGTCGCTCGTGGCCGGCCGGCGATCGGCGTCGCGCTGGAGGAGTACCGCGCCGCCCAGACGAGCGACGTTCTGGCACATCCCGACCCGCGCCCGGAGGCATGAGGCTCGGCATCCTCGGCGGCGGCCAGCTCGGGCGGATGCTGGCGCTGGCCGCCGCGCCACTCGGCGTTCGCTGCACGGTCGTCGACGCCTCGCCCGATGCCTGCGCCGGCCACGTCGCCGAGCTGATCGTCGCGTCGCCGGACGACCCGGCCGCCCTCGACCGGCTCGCGGCGACCTGCGACGCGGTCACGGCCGAGTGGGAGAACGTGCCCGCCGCTGCGCTCGAGCGGCTCGCGCGCGACGTGCCGACGTGGCCGCCGGCCGAGGCGTTCGCGATCGCCCAGGACCGCGTCCGCGAGAAGGACCTGTTCGGCGACCTCGGCATCGCCGTTGCGCCGTGGCGAGTCGTGGCGACCCTCGACGAGTTGGAGCAGGCCGTCGCGGCGATCGGCTGCTCGGCGTTCCTGAAGACACGTGGCGGCGGCTACGACGGCAAGGGGCAGGCGCGGATCGCCGTCCCGGAGGATGTCGGTTCCGCGTGGCGATCGATCGGCGGCGCTCCGTCGATCCTCGAGGGAGCAGTCGAGTTCGCGCGCGAGCTGAGCGTGATCGCCGCGCGCGCCACCGACGGCTCGACGGTCGTCTATCCGCTCACCGAGAACGTCCACCGCGACGGCATCCTCCGCACCAGCACCGCGCCGGCGCCCGGACTGACGGCCGAACTGCAGGCGCGTGGTGAGGGGATCGCGCGCGTCATCCTCGACCGTCTGGCCTACGTCGGCGTCCTCGCCGTCGAGCTGTTCGAGACGACGGCCGGCGAGTTGATCGCGAACGAGTTCGCGCCCCGCGTCCACAACTCCGGGCACTGGACGATCGACGGCGCCGGCTGTTCGCAGTTCAGCAATCACGTGCGCGCGGTGCTGGGACTACCGCTCGGGGCCGTCGAGCCGGTGCGACCAACGGTGATGACCAACCTGATCGGCGACGTCCCGGCGCTGGCCGACCTCGCCGCTAACCCCGGCCGCATCCACCTCTACGGCAAGGCCGCGCGTCCGGGCCGCAAGGTCGGGCACGTCAACGTCGTCGGCTGACCCGCTCGGATGCGCGCCGGGATCCTTTGCCGCCACGCGGCGCTCTGATCCCGGCGCGCTCGTGTTCAACCGACGTAGCGCAGTCCGATCCGGACGACGCGACGGTCGTTGTTGCCCCTGGTCGTGACCTTCGGCTTCGCGGTCGTCGTCAGTCGCCAGCCGGGCGGTGGCGTCAGCCGCAGGGTGTAGCTGCCCGTGGCGACGGTCAGCGGGCTGCCTGTCTCGCCGATGCGCTTCGTCGTGATGACCGTGTTCCCGGACATGACGGTTGCCGTCAGACCCGCGATCCGATCCTCGCCGCGGTCCTTGCGACCGTTGCGGTTCAGGTCCTCGAACGCCGACACGAGGATCGTGTCCGACTCGAGCGGCAGGATCGGATGCCCGCCAGCGCGCGGATCGTCCGGATTCTGCGGTCCCGGCCCGGCCGGGAGCGGTGTCGGCGACAGCGCCGCCGGGCCGGTGGGCGCGGCGTACACTCGCATCAGGCCCCAGAGCCCGCCCGACAGATGGTGGAAGGCGGCGGGGCTGCCGTAGCGGTAGTCGCCGGCGGGGTTGACGAAGCTGGGGATGGTGATGTTCTCGACGCGGCCCGGGGCGATGCCACCGACCGTGTCGATCAGGCGCGAGCCGGGATCGGTCGCCTCGGCGAGCCACACTGCGCCCGACTGTGAGAACGAGTGCTGCAGCGGCTTGTCGCCGGCGTGACCGAGGCGGATCCGAACGGCGTCACCCTCGTAGGCACGGAAGATCGGCGTGTCCGGATCGCCGTGCGTCTTCGAGGAGAACACTCCCGACAGCTCGTCGGCGGTGCCCGTGATCTCGACACCGGGAGCGAGCCCGAGGCGCCGGAAGAAGGGGGCGTTCTGGTAGTTGAACGCCTTCTCGCCGAGGTCGGCCGTGAGCGGCGGTGCATCCGGCTCGTCGGGGTCGGGCGTCGTTGCCGGCCGATCCGGGATGACCTCGTTGTTGCGGGTGAGGAGGTGCAGGCCGTCCTGGAAGAACAGGACGTTCTCCCGGAAGTCCTTGGCACCGGCGACGCGGATGTCGGCCTTTGCGCCGCTGAGGACCTCCTCGCCGGTCTGTGGATCGTGCCAGGTGGAGCCCTGCGGCTCGATCACGAGGCCGCCACCGAGGCCGTGATGGCGGTGGCCACGGATGTCGCCGTAGTCCACGAGGTTCGCCATGCCGAGCTCGCCGTTCGCGACCTCGTCGGCATACCAGCGGTACTGGATCGGCGGCTCGCCGGGACCGACCGTCTGGTCGCCGTTGAAGCCGATCGTGGCGCCGTCGGAACCGCGGACGTCGTAGCTGACGAGCTGCGGATGCAGGGAGACCCGGAGGCCCGTGCGGGTGCCGGTCGGCAGCTCGCTCGGCAACGGTGGATCGCCGTTGATGCCGGCGTTCACGTCATCCCAGGTCGCGTCGATCTCGTTCGACAGCTGCACCTCGATGCAGTCGCCCTCGTTGGCGCGGATGACGAGCGGCTCGGGCTTCATCGCGCCGGCCTTGAGCGCCTCCACGTCCGCGGCGAGGGCGTACATCAGGCCCCGCGGGTCGTGGTCGCCGTAGCGGTTGTACTTGAGGTCGAGGTTGAGGGCGACGATGTCGTACGAGCGCACCGGAGCGTCGCCCGGGCACGGGTTGCCGGGATCGGTGACGCGCGCGGGAGGCGTTCCCGTCACGGCCGGTGCCGCCACCGGCGCCGCTGCGGCGGCCGCGAGCGCGCGGCGAGCCCTCGCCACGAACCGCTTCGCGCGCAGGAGCTTCGACCGCTGCAGCTTGCCGTTCGTCACCCGCAGGGCCGAGGAGATGTCGCGCCCGACGGGGCGGAACGAGGTCGTCTTCGCGGACGCGACGTCCTTCTGGACGAGCCGTAGCGTCCGCCTGGCGTTGCCGACGTTCGAGCGGACCGAGGCCGGGCGGGCACCCTTGGCGAGTGCGTGCGTCAGCGTCCGCTGCGCACGGAGCAGGCGGGCGGCGGCTGTCTGCACGGGCGACGCCTGAACGGCGTGGTCCGGTAGCGGCAGCAGACCGTCCTGCGCCCGGCCGTGGATGCGCATCAGGCCCCACATGCCGAGGTAGTAGTCGTCGGTCGCGCCGGAGCCGTAGAGGTAGTCGGCCTGGCAGGGATCACCGAGGGCGCAGTCGAGGCCGGCGGCGTCGAAGGCGATGTTGTGGGCCTCCGAGATGCCGATCGCCTTCGACGGGACGAGCGGCGACTCGGGGTCGTTCGACTCGCCCTTGAACTTGACGCCGTGAATCTGGACGACGTGCTGCTCCTCCTGGGAGCCCTGGATGGCGCGGATGCGGACAGGGTCGCCGGCGTAGGCGCGCAGGATCGGCGTGTCCGGGTCGCCCCAGACCTGGGACGAGAACGTGTAGGCCGGATCGACGCCCGTCCCGTTCAGCGTCTCGCGATAGCGGAACGGGGCGTTCTTGTAGTTGACGGTCATCACGCCATCGCCGAGCGGGAGCGACCCGGGTGTCGTCGGCGGGTTCCAGACATCGCCCGGCACGTGCGGATCGCCGCCGGCCTTGACGCTCGGGACGAAGTCCTGGAACGCGACCCCGAACTCGCGGAAGTCGTCCCCGGCGCCCGGGCCGATCACGTCGACCTGGGTCGAAGCGGCCTCGCCGGAACAGGCGTCACCACAGGTCGGGCCATGCTTGACGTCGTTGATCGGCTGGTAGTAGTCGCCCGTGCTCGGGTTGCGGACGTCGAAGCCGGCCGGCTCGACGATCAGCGCGCCGTAGAGGCCACGATTCTGGTCGACGGCCGGGAAGTGGTGGTCGTGGGTGAACGCCGTGCGCAGCTCGTAGTCGGCGTACCAGCGCTCATTGATCGTCTGCCCTGCCTCGATGCCCTTGTACAGCGGATCGTGGTAGAGCACGTCGGGGATGGTGCAGCCGCGGGGCGTGTCGTTGCAGGCCTTCGTCCCGGCGAGCACCGCCTCGTTGAACTTCGCCTGCTCGTCCGTGAAGGCCGCCTGCTGGTAGTTCCAGCCGTTCGTCGAGCCGTCCGAGCCGGTCACGTCGAACTTGACCAGGTGGACGTGCTGGCCGGCCATGTTCGTCTGGCGGATCTTCAGGTAGGCGTCGCCGCCGACCCAGTTCGGTGAGAGGTTCGTCATCGCGAAGTTGATGCAGTCGCCGGAGTTGACGCGGAAGAACAGCGGCTCCGGTTCCTTCGTGCCGGCGACGATCGCCGCGACGTCCTTCGACAGCACGAGGAAGCGCGCCTGCGGGTCGAAGTCGCCCTGCTTGTTCTGCACCGAGCTCCACTGCATCAGCGACACGTCGTAGTTCACGGCGCGCGCGCCCTTCGGGCACGGGTCCTTGAACGGCGCGCCCGGAACGGCGTCGGCGGCGTCGCCGTAGTACTTCGCCTGGACGGCCCGCTCGACGGCGGTGTCGGCGAGCGTCAGTTCCTCGCCCGCGACGATGCGCGGTGCCGGCGTGCCGGAGGGCCCGCCGAGCGTCACCGTTCCGGGCGGCTGCGGTGCCCGCCAGCCCGGCTTGCCCGGGATCATCCGCGGGTAGCCCGGGTTCATGGCCGTCGGCGACTCGAGGGCCGCACGATCGGGAAGCACGGCGACGCTCCGCACCTTGACGCCGTCGGGCAGCAGCGTGGCGCCGCCCTCGAGCACGTCGTGGACGCGCATCAGCGACCAGAAACCGTCCGCGAAGTGCGGGTAGAGGTGGCAGTGGAAGATCGTGTCGCCGAACGTCCCGTTCTTCGAGCCGGCGCCGAACAGCAGGTCGGCCGTGAACGTCTCGCCCGGGCCGTAGGTCTGCGAGTCGATCGTCGTCGACTCGGGCATGTGGTCGTCGTCGGGCGTCGACGGGGTCGGTCCGGCCGCGCCGACGTCCTTGTCCTCGGCCAACCACTGATGGGCATGCATGTGGAAGACGTGCGTCTCCTTCGTGCCGGCGTGACCGAAGCGCACCTTCGTCGGGTCGCCGTTGTATGAGTGGAAGACGTTCGAGACGTAGCAGTGGCTGAGTCCGCAGTCCTCGGCGTTCCTGTCGCTCGCGTCGGGCAGCCACGGGCCGATGCCGCTGGCGAGCTTGATCAGAGCCGGATCGCCGTACGTCCAGGAGGAGAGCGACGTCTCCTCCGAGACGCAGTCGGGACAGGCGCGCGCGTCGCGGTTCCGCTCCGGCTCGGAGCCGTAGTTGAAGCCGAGCCCGATCGATGGGATCTCGTCCTGCGAGATCTGCACCGACTCGCGGAAGGCACGGCCGCCGGGCGGCGAGATGATCGCGTCGACGTACAGATCGCCGGACTGGTCGCCCGTCTCCTGGTACAAGAGCTTGCCGGTCTCAGCGTCGCGCCAGGTCGAGCCGGCCGGCTCGACGACGAGCGCGCCGTAGAGGCCCTGCGACAGCGAGCCGCCGTCCGCCTCGCCACCGGCGGGCGTCGCGGTGTCGCGGATCAGGTAGAAGCCCTCGCGCTTCGGGGCGACCCAGAAGTAGTCGATCTGGTTCTCGTGCACGTCGGCCGTTGCGGGATCGTCGGCGTTCGGGACGGTCGTGTCGTCGTTGTAGCCGACGTTGCCGCCGTCCGAGGTCTGGGCGCTGTACGAGGCACCCGCGACGTGCATCGCAGCGCGCGGGTTCACCGGGATGCCGGTCTCCTGCGTACCGGCCAGACGGTTCGTGAAGCGGATGTGGACGCACTCGCCCTCGTTGGCGCGCAGCACCAGCGGGCGCGGACGCAGACGGCGGTTGCTCGCCGGATCGTCGGCGGCGTTGGCCGCCAGCGGGCGCGACCAGTTGGCGACGGCCGCCCGGTCGCCGTCGAGGACGAAGGTCATCCCGTGCTCGAGGGCGTCGCCGAAGCGGTTGAAGGGAACGCGGACGTTCATCGCCGACACGTCGTAGGTGCGGGCCGCGCTCGCTGCCGTGCAGGTGCTGGGCGAAGCCTGGAGACTCTGGGTCGGGTCGCCGCCCGAGATCGCCGGGGCCGCGACGACGCCGCCCGCGATCGCGGCGAGGCCGAGCACGCCGAAGCCGAGGCGCGCCGGTGCGACGCCGCGGAATGCGCGCAGGAGATGGCCGAGTGCGAACGCGATCGTCGCCGCTCCGAGCACGACGCCGGACTCGGCGAACGCGTGGGCGACCCAGGCGTCGGTAGCCTGGCCCGCCGGCACGAACAGGCGGACGTGAAGCTCCGCCGCGGGGAGCATCAACGCGGCGAACGTCACCGCTCCGATCAGGACCTCGAGCCCGTTGCGGCCGGCGGCGCCGAGTCCGGCGCTCACGGCAGCGCGGCGCCCCAGGGCTCCGGCAACGATCAGTGCGACCAGCGCGAACGGCAGCGCCAGCGCGGTGTCACGCGCGAACGGGCCGACCTCGATCGGCTGGGAATGCGCTGAGGCGTGCACCAGCGAGAGCGTCGCGACGGCTGCCACGGCGCCGGCGACGGCGAGGGGCAGGTACTCCAGGACAGCACGCACGCGGATAGTCGCGGCGACTCGACTCATGTTGGTTCTCGCTGTGTTCGGGGGGGCAGTATTGGCCGGGGGACATCCGGCCACGCCTCGGAGGGAGGTGAAACCACGATCCCGCAGGTACCACCAGAGAACCTTTGGAAGAACTTTGGGAACAATTGCAGGGACGCTGTCAACGCGCCTGCAATTGTAGGTATTTCTTCTGAACATCGATTCGGCGACCCTGCAGGACTGTTCGAATAGGGAGGCCGGCGCTGGACGTATGGCCAGGGATCACCCGGTCGAGGGTATTGACCTTTCAGAAGGATTCAAATAGATTGGCGGCTTCCTCGTCGTTCGGAGAGCATCGTTTGTCTGACGTAACCATCCCCTCCCAGCGCGGCATGAACCGCCTCCGCCACCGCCGGAGCCCCGCGCGTGCCCTGCTCCTGCTCGACGACTCGCTGTTCTGCACGGTCGTCGAAGCCGCCCTGGCGAGTCTCGACCAGCTCGAGGTGACGATCGCCGAGAGCAGCGCCGACGCAGGACGGAGGGTCGCTGCCGGCGATGTCGACGTCGTCGTGCTCGATGGCGACGCCGGCGAGCACGAGAGCGTGCTGCGGGAGATCGGGCGCCTGGCGGCCGCATGGGAAGATCTCCGGATCGTCGTCCTCGCGACCTCGGGCGACCTCGAGGTGATCGAGCGGCTTCTGGAGGCGGGCGCGACCAGTGTCGTCTCGAAGGCCGTCTATCCGTCCGATCTCGGTGCGGTGATCCGCCAGGCGGCGCGCGGCGCGATCTTCCATCGCCCGAGCCGGCCCGTGGTGGCTGCGCCGGGTCTCCCGCCGCTCTCCGACCTTCCACTGACGCCGCGCGAGCTCGAGATCCTCCAGCTCGTCGCCGAAGGCGTCGGCAATCGCGGGATCGCCGAGAAGTTGTGGGTGACCGAGCAGACGGTGAAGTTCCACCTCTCGAACATCTACCGCAAGCTCCGCGTCACGAACCGGACGCAGGCCGCAGGGATCGCCCAGCGGTACGCGCCGCCGGTCGCGCCAGTCCCTGCTGCGGAGTAGCCGGGCCGTGGAAGCGTGAAAGAAAGGGATCAGATCCCTCTCTTTCACGCTGGGTCTGGAATTCCAGAGCGGGCCAGGACGACTGCGGGCCCGCCGAAGCGGGCCCGCAGGTTCGTTCCTATCGTCGGTCGACCCCTTAGCGGCGGACGACCGTCACGCGGCGGATCGTCGACTCGCCGAGCTTCGTCCGGGTCAGACCCGGGGTCAGCTCGATCGTGAAGCTGCCGCCCTTACCGAGCACGCGGCGCACCGCGGCGTTCCGGATCGCGGTCGAGACGCGTCCCGACCGGACCTTGACGTAGACGGTGGCTTTCGCCGCCTTCGGGTTCCGAGCGTCGAACACGCGGACCCGCACCAGGCTGGTGCTTCCCTGTGTTCGCAGCACGATCGGAAGGCCGCGCCGTCGGACGGCGCTGCTCGTCACTCCGACCGGCACGTTCGCCGCGAGGAGCACGAGGTTGACGCGCGTCGGGTTCGCGGTCGGGTCGGAGAAGACTTCCTCCGGCGTCCCGCGGTCGTCCGTGTAGTTCATCCGCACCCGCATCCGGAAGCCGCCATCAGCTACGACCACGGTGTAGGTGTCGGTGTCGGCGTTCGGGCCGGTGGAGTCCGTCCACACGCCGGGGGCCGTCTCGGTCTCCCACTGGAACGCGAACGTCGCTCCAGCGAGGCCGTCGTCGTCCGTGACCCGGTTGATCGCCGTCATCACGCGACCGACCCGCGGCGTGTTGCGGCTCATCCGCAGCAGCCCGCCAGGGAGGTCGTTGACGTTGACGACCGGTCCAGTCACCACGGAGGCGACCGTCTTGACGACGCCGTTGTCGTCGGTGTAGGTCGCCAGAACCTGGATCGTCTGGCCGACCTCGGCGTCCGTCGGGGTGAACGTGTCACCCGTACCGACGGGGATGCCGTTGGCCTGGAACTCGAACGTGAACACGAGCGCTCCCGGAGCCGCCACATCGGGATCGGTGACGGTCGGGGTGGCCACGATCGGCGTGTCCTCGGTCGGAGCACCGAGCGTCAGTCCGGCCAGAGCGACCGTGCCGAGCGCGCCCGGCGTGACGGCCGTACCCGGAGCGGCGAGGCCATCCAGGAACTGGAAGAACTCGACGTTGCGGACGGTGTCGGTGCCATCAGCTGCCGGGGCGTCGTCGTGCGCGACCGTCCAGCTGTTGTCGAGCGGGTTCTCGGTGATCGTGTAGTTGGCGAACACGTCCGAGAAGACGACCGTGTCGCTGTTCGTCGGACCACCGGTGACGATGCTGCGGACGATCTGCAGCGCGGACGGGTCGAGCGTGCCGGCGAAGATGGCGGCCTGGAAAGCACCCATGTCGTCCTGCGGGAGCAGGCCGTCGGGGCCGTCGTCGAGCTGTACGTTCAGCCAGGCGTCGCCGTCGATCAGGTCGTCGCCGCCACGGCCCTCGATGATGTCGCTGCCGGCACCGCCGAGGATGATGTTGCCGGAGTTGAACGACGTCTGCGTGGCGTTGTCGCCCGCCTGCATGCCGAGCACGCCGCGGATGCCCTGGATCGCGTCCGGGTTGGCCGGATCGGTCATCGCCTCCGTCAGGTCGTTGTTGATGATCCCGGGAGGAGCGGCGTTGTTGAGATCGTCGCCTCGGAGGATGTCGTTGAAGTTCCATCCGGAGAGGCCTTCGACGATGTCGAAGCGATCGCGGATGTTGTCGAGGTCGGGCGGCAGCAGGCCGGTCAGCCGCATGTCAGACACGGCTGCCTGCGGATCGCCGCGATGGGTCACCCAGTCGAAGCCGAGCATGCCCTCGTTGCGCTCGATGCCGGGGCCGGAGACCATGATGTCGTCGCCGCCCTCGGAGTCGTAGTCGTCGTTGCCGCCTTCACCGATGATGACGTCGTGGCCGGTCACGGTGTCCGTCTGGAACGGATCGCCGTTGCCGCCCTGGAGCAGGTCGGCACCGTCGCCGCCCTGGATCCAGTCGTCACCCTCGTTGCCGAAGATGGTGTTGTGGTCCTCGCCGGCGTCGATGACGTCGTCGCCACCGCCGCCGAAGGTCTCGGACGGATCCTCGCCGCCGATAGTGAAGTCGTCACCGTTGCCGGCGAGGATGAGGTCGAAGCCGGAGCCGGGGTTGATGGCGTCATGGCCATTCCCGCCCTTGACGTTGTCGTCGCCGAAGGTGTCGGTGATGATGTCGTTGCCCTCACCGCCGACGAGTGCGTCGTTGCCGGCGCCGCCTTCGAGCCGGTCATTCCCGCCGTCACCGAAGACGCTGTCGTCGCCGTCGTCGGCACGCATCCGGTCGGGACCGGCAGTGCCGCCGAAGACGATGTGCTCGCCGCCGACGAATCGCACCGTGCCGTCCGCCATGCGGATCAGCTGCGACTCGTTGGCATCGATCGTGAGCGGGTCGTCCACTGCGGGCAGCACGATCGGCACCTGCGCCATCTCGTAGATGTAGTCCGGCCGGGAGAACACATCGGCCGGCAGGCGCGTGACGTCGGTGTTCGCAATGATCATGCTGGCGAACGTGTTGCCCTCGAGCTCCGTGAGGAAGTTCATCCCCGCGGTGCGGCCGAGGTAGTAGAAGCGGTCGCCGTCCTGCAGGTGCTCCAACTGCGTCTCGAAGACGTAGTTGAAGGTCGAGCCGAGCAGGCCGCCGAAGGGCCACGTGCGCTCGGCGATGCCGCCGATCCAGAAGTCGATCGAGTCGACGCCGGAGCTAGAGGCGGGGCTGGCGAGGAAGTCCGCCGCGTCGGGCGGCTGGGGAGCGGTCGGATTGTCGGCCGCCTCGTTGACGAGCGTGAGCACGTCGTCGGCGAGGATGCCGTCAGCACCGTTCGGGCCGTAGACGATCGCGATCGCGGCGTCGCGCTTCGCTGCCACCGTCGTCGCGCCCGTGATGGTGGCGTGTGTGCCGTACGCGGCCAGGAAGTTCACCATCGAGTGCTGGTTCTTCAGGCCGAGCTTGAAGTCGTTCCAGCTCTCGTACGGACGCAGTGCCGAGTGGCTCGTCGACGCGAAGAACTGTCGGCGCGCCTCGTTCAGCGACGGAATGCCGGTGTCCCGGCCGCGGCTGATGTTCAGCACGGCGAGGTCGAGCGGCAGGCCGACGAGGTTGTCGCGGACTGCGTCGGTGATGAACTCGTCGATCTCGTTCGCCCGCGTTCGCGTCGTGCCGCGGACAACCTGGCCGGCACCCTCGGCGGCGGACAGGCTCTCGTTCTCGTCGAACATCTCCGGGTTCAGGAATGCGGTCAGGAGACGCTCGCTGGCGTCAAGGCCGGCCGCCGTCGTCCGGCTGACTTCCTCGGTGAGCATGGTGTGGCCGAAGCGGTACACCGTGTGGGCGAACTCGGCGACGATCGCCGGGTTGATCTCGCTCTGGTAGCCGGCGAAGATGTTGATCTGCGGCTGCACCTTGCGAGCGAACTCCTCGAACACGAGGTGCTGGTACTGCATCTCGGTGATGAAGCGGGCCGCCTGGAACAGGCGCTCGCCGTTCCACTCGTTCGTCGCCTCGGCGGCGAGGGCGCCGATCTTCCACTCGTTGCGGAAGGCGGCGTCGGGCTGCGCGTTGATCGTCGTCTTGATGAGGCCGACCTGGCGGTTGTGCTCGGCGTGGAAGACGTGATGGACGGTCGTCAGCGCGATGTTCTCGTTGCCGCGGCCGTCACCGGTCATGAAGTGCTCGTCGAGCAGTTCGTCGTCGTACTCGCCGACGGCCTGAGGGCCGGCCGTGATGACGAGGTCGGCGTCCGGGGCCAGAGGTCCCTTCGGAGTGCCGGGATTGCCGTCGGTGTCGCCGAACGGCACCGCCGCGTGGGCGATGTCGTCGAGGAAGCCGTGGCCGGTCTTGACCGCGTCGATCGTCGAGATGCCGAGGCCGCCGTTCGCCGCGGGATCGCCCGCGATCGGCGCGCCAGGCGTGACGCCCGGGCCGGGATCGGTGTCCGGAACGAGCTGCGCGAAGTTGTTTCCGGCGCGCGAGAACCGGCCGTACGGGTCGGTCATGATCAGCGGCACGTTGAGCACGTCGATGTCGCGCAGCTCGATGCCGAGCATCGCCTGAGCCTGTGCCTTGACATCGGCCCAGCGGGCGAGACCGCCGCCGACACGTGGCTCGTCGGCCATGGCGCCGGTCGCGACGGGCAGGCCGGCCAGGTTCAGCTCGTACTCACGCAGGAACGCCTGGTGGGCGGGGTGCGAGGTGTACGTCTGGTTCTGGTCGACGAACGGCGTCGTCGTGTTCGTGTGCTCGTGGATGTCGTCGGCGCTCTCGTCGCCGGCGGTGAGCAGGTTGTCGCCGAGGATGCCGTCGGGGCCGGGCAGGTTCGTGGCGCGGGTGAGCGCCATGAACTGCATCGCCGCCGGCAAGTCGTCGGCGTCACCAAGGATGCCGTTGTCACCCGCGATCAGCGGGTCGTCGTCGTTCAGGGGCACGAACACCGTGCCGCTGCCGCCCTTCGTGAGCAGGTCGAGGCCGTGGTCGAAGAACTGGCCGAAGAAGGTGAACCAGGTGTTGAACGGGGCGGACAGGCCCTCGTCCGGCGCGACGTTACCGAAGAAGAACGGATCGATGTTCGCCTTGCCGTCGTCGACGGTCAACGCGCCGGTTTCGAGCGCCTCCTGAGCGGCCGAGGGATTCCGGGCGGTCTGGTCGACGACCAGGTTCGACGCCTCGCGCGGCCCGGTGTCGAAAACGTTGCGACCGCTCGCGTACGACGTCGCATCGCCGATGTTCTGGTTCAGGCCGGGTCCGTCGACGTCCTGGGTGATACTGCTGCCGAAGTCGCCGAACGCCTGGCCAGCGCGGAAGGAGCCTGTCGCATTGAGCATCCGGGGGAAGAGCTGATCGGCTGCGCCGAAGTCCTCCTGCCCGGGCTGCAGGTTGTTGAAGGAGCCGTCGACGGTACGCAGGCCGAACGGCAGCACGGGGCTGCCGACCTGATTCGCGCCGGGGCCGAGGAGATCGCCGCCGCCGGCGTGGGCCTCCGCGATCCTGATCTGTTGGAGGACGAAGTCGAGGTCGGACCTGATGAACTCGGCGGCCGACGCGTTCGCCGCGCCTCCTCCCATCAGGGCCGCGACGCCGAGAACGGCGCCTAACCCTCTTCGCATAGTCCGTCGTCTCATGAACCGACCACCCTTCGATCGCGTTTGCACGCGCGCAAGCAGCCCCGGGGGTGAGACTGCTGAAAACCACGGTAAATCCTCATGGAATCGTGTCCTACTGCCCGAAAGAGCGGGTTCCTTCCTACCCGTTCGGGGAGGTAAGCCCGTATAGTGCGAGAAACGCGTTGGTCAATCTGTGTTGTCTAACGTTCGACTTCAGATCGAGAATGACCCCGCGACGGCACGAACCGCGAGCCGGGCGACCGTGGCCCGCGGCTTCGCGAGCGACGGCACAGTTGCCGGCTGTGTGGGGGAGCGCGCGTAGTACGCTCCGCCCAGTCCTACCGAGGAGCGACCAGCAGATGGCGACCGACCGCCAGACCGTCAAGCGACAGAGCGCTGACAGCGCCACGCAGAAGACCTTCGAGCGCGTTCGCCAACTGATGGCCGAAGGGATGAGCGGCAAGTCGGCCTTCGAGCGCATCGCGCGGGAGACCGGTGAGAGCGCCGGCACCGTCCAGGCGCGCTACTACCGCGCCGGGCGCAAGGCAGGTGTCGTGAAGGTCCGGGCCAGGCGGACGAAGGCGGCGGCGAGCGCGGCCGCCGCGAAGGTCGCGGCGCCGGTGAAGCGCCGCGGCCGTCCCCGAGGGACGACCAAGGCCGCCGCCCCGGCCCCGGTCGTCAGCACGTCCGGGAGCGTTGCGCAGCGCCTCGACGCCGCCGCCCGTCTGCTGCAGGAGGCCGCCAGCGAGATCCGCGCCCTCGAGGCCGACGCCGCCCGCTGGCGGAAGGTCCGCGGCCTGATCGACTGACCGGTCGTGCCATCATCGGGCCGTAACGACACAGGAGGCTCCGATGTGCGGTGAACACGGGTTCGTCTTCGAGGCCCTGATCGATCGCGACGACGTCACCGTCTCAAGGAGCCCGTGGGGTCCTGACGACGAGATCGGCCGGCTCAACTGGATGACGCCCGAGCTCTCGGGTGAGATCCTCGCGCGCCTCGACGGGCGTCACGTCTTCGACCTGTCGGTCGAGTACTTCAAGGGCATGCCGTCGTGGATCGCCGCGGGCGACCCGCTCTACGACATCTGGATGACCCACACGCCTGACGGCGCGATCATCGACGGCCTCGCGGGCGTCGACCCGCGGTTGCTCGAGAAGTACTCGTACTCGGGCGACGCCGTGCAGATGTACGTCCACTGCGGCACGCATCTCGACACGCTCAACCACTTCGGGCATCACGGGATGTTCTGGAACGGTTGGACGGCGAAGGAGCACCTCGGCAGCCGCCACTGGTTGAAGGGCGGCCCCGAGCACTATCCGCCGATCATCGCCCGGGGCGTCCTGCTCGACGTCGCCGGCCTGCACGGCGTCGACTGCCTGCCGCCCTGCTACGAGATCACGAAGGCCGATCTCGTCGCCGCCGCGGCGAGACTCGATGTCGAGTTGAGGTCGAAGGACGTCGTGCACGTGCGGACCGGACGGATGACGGTCTGGCCGGACGTCCAGGGCTACATCACCGATCAGCCGGGGATCGGGCTCGAGGCCGCGCGCTACCTGCTGGAGGAGGCGGGCGCGATGTGCATCGCCGGCGACAGCCTCAGCCTCGAGGTCGTCCCGAACCCCGACCCGGAGACGTTCCTGCCCGTCCACTCGTACATGTTCGCAACGGCGGGTGCCCAGATCATCGAGGTCGTCGACATGGAGGAGATCGCCGCGGAGAAGGTCGCCGAGTTCGCCTTCCTCGGGTTCCCGCTGAAGTTCCGTGGCGCGACCGGAGCGCCGCTGAGGCCGGTCGCGATCCCGCTGCGCTCATAGCCACCGCGCGCGCTACGGTTTCGCACCATGCGAGGCGAAGCGGGAACCGGGCCGGGATCTCTCTGGGACAGCGCCGACGCTGCCGAGCGCGTCGGCCGTGCCTACGAGGCGCCGGATCTGGCCGCGATCCGCGAGGCCCAGATCGACCTGATCGGCCCGCTCGCCGGCGAGCAGACGATCGACATCGGCTGCGGCCCGGGCGTCTTCGCCGCGGCCCTCGCGGCTCGCGGCGCCGCCGTCACCGCCGTCGACTCGTCGCCGGCGATGCTCGCCGCCGCGGCCGCGCGCGACGGTGTCACGGCCGTCGAGGCGGACGCGACCAGTCTGCCCTTCGCCGACGGCGCGTTCGACGTCGCCTGTCTCGTGCAGGTGCTCGAGTACGTCGCCGACCCGGTGGCCGTCTTGCGCGAGGCCGCGCGAGTCGTCCGCCCCGGCGGCCGGGTGCTGGCGGCCGACACCGACTGGGACACGCTGGCGCTCGGCATCGACGACCTCGACCTCGCTCGGACGTACGCGGCGGCCTTCGCCGACGCCAAGGTCCACGGCCAGGCCGGCCGGCACCTCCGTCGCTGGCTGGTCGAGGCCGGCCTTCAGCCGGTCCGGTCGCGGGCCCGCCTGCTCGAGTCCGCGCCCGCCGGCGATGCCTTCCTCGCCCACAACTGGTCCTACTTCCGCGGCACGGTCGAGCGCTCCGGTCGCCTCGACGCGGCGGCCCTCGACCGTCTCGAAGGCCAACTCGCCGACGCCGCCGAACGCGGCGCCGTCCCCTTCGCCGTCGTTCGCCACGCCTGGCTCGCCCGCGTCCCGGAGGTGTCCGCATGATCGTCGTCCCCACCGGCGCCGAAGCCGAGATCGTCACCCAGGTCGACCACGCCGTCATCTCGGGTGACCTCGCCGCAGCCTGGGCCCCGCCGCTGCACCCCTCGCTCGTGACCGCCGCCCGCCTGCACGACGTCGGCTGGGAGGAGTGGGAGCGGCGGCCGCAGCCGAACCCGGCGACAGGCCGGCCCTGCAACTTCCTCGACGTCGACGTCACCGAGCATCTGCGGTTCTACCGCGCCGGAGTCCAGGCCGTGCTGGCCGAGGACCGCGGCGCCGGGCTCCTCGTGTCGAAGCACGCGGCCGGCATCTATACGGGCCGGTACGGAACGCAGCCGGCGTTGCGGCTCACCCGGGCGCCCGAGGCGCAGGGTCTCGTCGACGCCTTCGTCGCCGAGCAGGAGGCGCTCCACGACGGGCAGGTCGAGTGGGACGACTACGTGCTGCTGCAGGTGTTCGACCGGTTGTCGCTGTGGCTCTGCCGCGGCGATCCGGCCGGGCAGGGGCGGATGGAGATCGCGCTCCCGGGAGATGGCGTGCTCGTCGTCGAGCCAACGGCCGCCGGCGCCCGCCTCGCCCCGTTCCCGTTCGCGGGCGACCGGCTGGAGATCGGCGTGCCGGTTCGGACGCTGCCGCTGGACTCCTGGACGGACGCCGCCGCGCTCGTCGACGCGTTCTGGGCGGCGCCGGTGGTGCGACGGACGGCGGTCCTGACGGCGTGAGCGCGCAACGGCCGGAGCGCAGCGGAGGCCCTTGCGCGCGGTTGCGAATGCCGTGCGACGATGCTCCGAAGGAGCGCACGGCATGAGCGTGAAGGTCGGGATCTTCCTCAACGTCCAGCAGTCGGACACGGTCGGGCCGACCCGGATCATCGCCGAGGCCTGTGCACAGACCCGACTCGCCCGTGATCTCGGCTTCGACATCGTCGCCGCCGGTCAGCACTTCCTCACCGACCCGTACCAGATGCCCCAACCGGTGCCGCTGCTCGCGCGCGTCGCCGCCGAGGCGGGCGAGATGCGACTCCACACCGGTGTGTTGCTGCTGACGTTGCTGAACCCGGTCGAGGTCGCGGAGAACGCCGCCACGCTCGACGCGATCTGTGACGGCCGCTTCGTACTCGGTGTCGGCCTCGGCTACCGCGAGCCCGAGGAGGAGGCGTTCGGCGTCGACGGGCGGCGCGTGCGGGTGTTCACCGACAAGCTCGCCGTCGTCCGCCGGTTACTCGAGGGCGAGACGGTCACCGCCGCTGGCCCCGGCTACCGCCTGCACGAGCAGCGGCTCGCTCTGCTCCCGGTCCAGCGCCCGCGGCCGCCGATCTGGATCGCCGCGAACGCCGACGCAGCCGTCGAACGGGCCGCGCGCCTGTCCGACTCGTGGCTGCTGAACCCCCACACCAACGTCGCCGAACTGGAGCGCCAGGTCGGTCTGTTCCACGCCGCGCGAGTCGCCGCCGGCCGGCCGCCCGTCACCGAACTGGCGACGATCAAGGAGCTGTACGTCGGCGCGGACGACGGCGCCGCCGTGCGCGAGGCCCGTCCCTATCTCGAGTCGAAGTACCGGGCGTACGTGCAGTGGGGGCAGGACGAGGCGCTACCGGCGGGCGACACGATCGACCGCGAGTGGGAGCAACTCGCCGCCGGCGGGCGGTTCGTGATCGGTGGACCGGAGCGCTGCGCCGCCGAGCTGCAGGAGCAGGTCGACCGGCTCGGCCTGACGACGCTGATCTTCCGGTTCGGCTGGCCGGGCATGCCGGACGAGCTCGTGCAGGCATCGATGCGCCGTGCCGCGGAGCGCGTCTTCCCGCTCCTCAGCCTCCCCACACCCCGCAGGTGAGGCCGCCGTCGACGACCAGCGCGGTGCCCGTCACCCAGGCGGCGTCGTCGGAGGCGAGGTAGACGAAGGCGGCGGCGTGGTCGGCCGGCACGCCGAGGCGGCCGAGCGGATGCATCCCGGCGGCGAAGGCGCGGGCGCCCTCCGGGTCGGGCTGCGCCTGGAAGTAGCCCTCGATCATCGGCGTCTGCGTGTAGCCGGGGCAGACGCAGTTGGCGCGGACGTTCACCTTCGCGCCGTCGAGCGCCATGCACTTCGTCAGCATGATCACGCCCGCCTTCGACGCGCAGTAGGCGGCGTCGTCGGGGATCGCCCAGGTGCCGGCGATCGAGGCGGTCGAGAGGATCGAGCCGCCGCCACCGGCGACCAGGTGCGGCCAGGCTGCCTTCGCACAGAGGAAGATCGACTTCAGGTTCGTGTCGAGCTCGGCGTCCCACTGCTCCTCGGTCAGGTCCATCACCGAGCCGACGATCGTGACGCCCGCGTTGCAGACGAGCACGTCGAGCCCGCCGAGCGCCGCCACTGCCGTCGCGACGCCGGCCTCCACCGACGCTCGCGCAGTGACGTCGATCGTGACGGCGACGGCATCACCGCCGATCTCCGCCGCAGTTGTGGCGGCAGCCTCCGCGCGCACGTCGGCGACGGCGACGCGCGCTCCCTCGGCGGCGAACCGGAGCGCCGTCTCGCGCCCGATGCCGGAGCCGCCGCCCGTCACCAGTGTCGCCTTGTCTCGCAGTCGCATTCGGTCTCCCCTCAGCCAAGGCCCAGTGTCTGGGCGATCGTTGAACGCTGCACCTCGTCCGAGCCGCCAGGCACCTTCAGGTTGCGGGCGATCAGGAACAGCTTGTTGATGTCGGAGTCGCGCAGCATCCCCGCGCCGCCGTGAATCTGCACGGCCGTGTCGGCAATGCGGTGGAACGCCTCGTCGTTCGCGAGCTTGAGGAGGCAGATCTTGCGCACCTCCTCACGTGGGCGCGGCGAACGCCACCACGGGCCGGGCTCGTCGATCTCGCCCGCGACCTGCAGCGAGAGGGCACGCGCGCCGTACCAGTCGGCGTACATGTCGGCGATCTTCCAGGCGATCCCCTGGTTCGAGGCAAGCGGCTGCCCGCCGACGATCCGCGACGTCGCGCGCTCGATCGTCCGCTCCAGCAGGAACCGCCCCCAGCCGGCGCACATGCCGCCGCGCCGCAGCCGCGTCCAGTTGATCGAGGCGAGCGCGATGTCGAAGCCGTCACCGCGCTCGCCGATGATCGCGTCGTCGTCGAGGACGAGGTCGTCGAGGACGAACTCGCCGGTGATGCCGTCACCCCACATCGTCTGGAACAGCCGTCCCGTGCGGAACGCCTTGCCGCGGTGCTCCGCCGTGAGGAACTGGAAGTACGTGAACGAGCGCTTGCCCTCGCCGGGATCCGTCACGCAGAGCACCTGCGCGACGTCGGCCTCGAACGCGTTCGTGATGAACGCCTTGTGGCCGTTCAGCACCCAACGACCGTCGGGCCGCCGCTCCGCCCGGGTCGTGAAGTCGTAGAAGTTGGAGCCCGCGTGGGGCTCGGTCACGCCGTGGAGGCTGGTGTACTCGCCCCGCACCAGCGGATCGACGAACCGCTCGCGCTGGTGGTCGTGGCAGAAGATCAGCCGCGGCGTCGCGCCCTCCGACCAGGCCAGCAGCGCCGGGTTGAGCCCGACCCCGTAGGCGTAGACCTGTTCCTCGACGAAGACCATGTCCCGTCGCGACAGACCGCCACCGCCGATCGCCTCCGGCAGGTGCGAGGCGTACACGCCGGCGGCGCCGGCGGCGCGCATGATCTCGCGGCGCGCCTGCCAGATCTCGGGATGCAGGAAGCCATCGTCGTCGAGGTAGCCGCGCTGGTCGGACAGGCGGGGGGCGAGTGCGGCCTCGCGGGGCGCAACCTCCGCCGCGTGGAGGTCGTCGATTCGGCCCAGCAGCGACGTGAGCTGCGGCGGTGCGGCGGGATCCTCGAGCGCGGTCATGGACTGAGCTGCCGGCAGGGGGTCACGACGGAGCGGGCGAGCACGGCGATCTCCTCGAGGTAGCTGCCGGCCGGGCCGGCCGGGTTGAAGACGATGCGGGTCGCGCCCGCGGCGACGTACTCGCCGATGCGGGCGACGGCCTCCGCCGGCGTGCCGGCGATGGTATAGCGCGCGACGTGGTGGTCCTCGAACGGGCGCGCGTAGCGCCGGCTCAGGTGCTCGCGGACGTGTCGCCGCGCGCGCTCGCCGTCGGCATCGACAT
This sequence comes from Actinomycetota bacterium, assembly GCA_009885805.1. Lineage (GTDB taxonomy): Bacteria > Actinomycetota > Thermoleophilia > Gaiellales > F1-60-MAGs149 > VFJZ01. The sequence continues at coordinate 7,512 of VFJZ01000066.1, read as the reverse complement.
GGATCGGGAGGACCACGCCGCCGCCGATCTCCTCCGCGAGCCGGCCGGCGGCGACGGCCGCGGCGCGCGCCGTCGCCAGTCCGGCGGCCAGGCGCTGTGGGGAGACCATGTAGGCGAGCCAGCCGTCGGCGAGGCGCCCGGTGCGGACGAGCACCGCCTCCGCCCGGCCGCCGACCAGCAGCGGCGGGCCGCCGGTGCGGTCAGCCTGTGGTTCGATCCGAACGTCGTCGAAGTCCGAGTAGCGTCCGTGGAAGGAGACGGCGCCGCCGCCGAGCAGGGCGCGGAGGACCCGCAGTCCCTCCTCCGTCCGGGCGCCGCGTTCGGCGACCGGGACGCCGGCCGCTGCAAAGTCGCCGCTGCCCTCGCCGCCGACGCCGACGCCGAGGAGCAGGCGCCCGCCGGACAGGTAGTCGAGCGACGCCGCCTGCTTGGCGACGAGGGCGGGTGCCCGCAGCGCGAGCAGCAGCACGCCCGTGCCGAGCAGGATCCGCTCCGTGTGTGCGGCGAAGGTGGCGAGTGCGGCGAACGGGTCGAGGATCGGGTTCGCGAAGGAGATGTGGTCGCCGGCCCAGACGGAGTCGTAGCCGAGGGCCTCGGCGTGGCGCGCGACATCGCGGAAGTGGGCGGGCGCGAGCGGGCCCTCCGCCCACTGTCCGCTGCCCTGAATGCCGAACTCGACCGTCACAGCCGCCTATCATCGCAGCGATGCCCCGCGCCGCGCCACCCGATCGGGCCGCCTTCCCCCACGTCCGGCAGATCACCACGCGCTGGCACGACAACGACGTCTACGGCCACGTCAACAACGTCGTCTACTACGCGTTCTTCGACACGGTCGTGAACGGCTACCTCATAGCCGAGGGCGGCCTCGACTTCGCGCACGGCGACGCCGTCGGGCTGGTCGTCGAGACCACTTGCCGCTTCCACGCGCCGATCGCATTCCCCGACGTCGTGGATGCCGGGCTGCGCGTCGCCCACATCGGCACCACCTCCGTTCGCTACGAGATCGGCCTCTTCCGGGAGGGGGCCGACACCGCCTGCGCCGACGGGCATTTCGTGCACGTCTACGTCGATCGCACCACACGCCGGCCGGTGCCGGTGCCCATCGCCTTCCGGGCCGCGCTCGCGCCGCTTCTGCCATCCTGACGGTCGTGGCGTTCGACCTCACAGAGGAGCAGGACGCGATTCGTGCCGGCGTCGCCGACCTCTGCAAGGGGTTCGACGGCGAGTACTGGCGGCAGCTCGATCGCGACCAGGCGTACCCCGAGGCGTTCGTCAGCGCCCTGACGGAGGGCGGCTGGCTCGGCGCCCTCGTCCCGGAGGAGTACGGCGGCGGCGGGCTGACGCTGGCCGATGGGTCGCTGATCCTCGAGGAGATCAATCATCAGGGGTGCAACGCCGGCGCCTGCCACGCCCAGATGTACACCATGGGCACCGTGCTCAAGCACGGCTCCGCTGCGCAGAAGGATCGCTACCTGCCGGCGATCGCCTCCGGCGCGCTGCGTCTGCAGGCGTTCGGGGTCACGGAGCCGGACGCCGGCTCGAACACGCTCGCACTGCGCACCCGCGCCGACCGCCAGGCCGACGGCACCTGGCTGGTGAACGGCCAGAAGATCTGGACGTCGCGCTTCGCGCACTCCGATCTGATGCTGCTGCTGGCCCGCACCGGTACACCCGGTGAGGGTCAGAAGCGGTGGTGGGGGCTGTCGACGTTCCTGGTCGATCTGCGCGAGGCCGGTGCGACGATCGAGGCGCGGCCGATCCGGACGATGATGAACCACGCCACCGTCGAGCTGTTCATCAACGACCTCGTCCTGCCCGCCGACGCGCTCGTCGGCGAGGAGGGGCTGGGCTTCAGGTACATCCTCGATGGGATGAACGCCGAGCGGATCCTGATCGCGGCGGAGTGCGTCGGTGATGGCCGCTGGTTCGTGGAGAAGGCGTCGGCCTACGCTACGCAGCGCGAGGTCTTCGGCCGGCCGATCGGTGCCAATCAGGGCGTGCAGTTCCCGATCGCGCGAGCGCACGCCGCGGTCGAGGCGGCCGACCTGATGCGGCGCAAGGCGGCTGCGCTGTTCGACGCCGGCCAACCCTGTGGCCCGGAGGCGAACATGGCGAAGTTGCTCGCCTCCGAGGCGTCCTGGCAGGCGGCGAACGCCTGTCTCGACACACACGGCGGCTTCGGCTTCGCGGAGGAGTACGACGTTGAGCGCAAGTTCCGCGAAACCCGGCTGTACATGACTGCGCCGGTCAACAACAACCTGATCCTGGCCTACCTGGGCCAGAACGTCCTCGACATGCCCCGCTCGTACTAGAAGGAGGTTCGATCATGGCGGAAGCACAGATCAACGGCGCGACGATCTGGTACGACGTGCACGGCGAAGGCACCGACCACCTGCTGCAGATCGGCGGCGCGGGCTTCGCGCACGAGAACTTCGGGTTCGTGACACCGCTGATGACGCCGCACTTCAAGGTGATCGAGTTCGACCTGCGCGGGTACGGTCTGTCGGAGCGCCCGGAACAGCACTACACGATGGAGACGTGGGCCGATGACATCGCGGGCCTCCTCGATCACATCGGTGTCGAGCGCAGCCATGTCCACGGCACCTCGATGGGTGGCATGGTCGGTCTCGCGTTCGCCGGCAAGTACCCGGATCGCGTCGACCGCCTGATCCTCGACTGCCCGTCGGCGAAGTCGGACTACATGGCGCGCGCCCACTGGGAGATATGGAAGAAGCTGGCCGAGTCCTACGGCATGGGCGGCGAGCCGCTGGCGCTGGAGATCGCGACCAAGTGCCTGTCGCGTGCGTTTCTCGACACGGAGCAGGGCCGTGGCGTGGTCCCCGTGATTCAGGGAGTGCTGGAGCGCAACTGCTCGGTGCCGATCTTTGCCGGAGCGTGTGACGCGATGGCGACGATGGACCTCCGCCCGTGGGCTCCGAAGGTGACGGCGCCGACGATGGTGATGGTCGGCTCCGAGGACTGCCTGACGCCGATTGACGCGGGCCCGGACGGTGCGGGTGCGCGCTGGATCGCGGAGACCATCCCGGGCGCCGAGTTGTACATCGTCGACGGCTCCGGGCACACGAACCTGATGGAACTGCCGGAGCTCTCGGCGCAGGTCGTGATCGAGTTCCTGCAGCGGGTGGCGAGCCGGGCGTGAGCACGCAACCGCCGGAGCGCAGCGGAGGCCCTTGCGTGCGGTGGCGAATGCAGTGCGACGATGCTCCGGAGGAGCGCACGGCATGAGCCCGGAGATCGACGCCGCGCTGGAGCGGCTCCGGGGCGCCCTCGATGCGTCGCGCGTGACGCTGCGCCGGCACGACCCAGTCGAGGTGTTCCCGGTCCGGCACGAGGCACTCGGGCCGGGCGTCGCGTCGATCCGGGAGGTGGCCGGGCTCGATATGACGCGGCAGCCGGTTGTCGTTCGTCTGCTCGCCGGCGCCGCCCAGGTGGTCGAGCCGGATTGCGCGGCCGCGTCCGACGATCCCGGCTACCACGCGATGAGGGAGCGCTTCGGCGGTCTGGCGGCGCAGATCGTCACGCCGGTCCGGCGAGGCGGCGAACTGGTCGCGATCCTCTCGATCCACGACCTGCGCGCACCGCGCACCTGGACCGAGCGGGAGCTGGCGACCGCGCGCGACGTCGCGGCGTCGATCCTCGACCACCGGCTGGCGCCACCGGTTCGGCGACCACTGGTCGAGCTGCCGGAGACGGGGCACAACCGCTGGCACCCCGACCTCGAGCCGGCGATCACCATCGACGCGGGTGACACGATCACCGTCGACTGCCGCGACGGCCTCGACGGGCAGATCACGGTGACGTCGCTCGACCGGGATCTCCTGACCCTCGACCTCGGCCGCGGTCACCCGCTGACCGGGCCGATCGCGGTCCGCGGCGCACGCCCGGGCGATGTCCTGCGCGTGGACATCCTCGAGGTCGTCTGCGACGACTTCGGCTCGACTGCGCTGATCCCGGGGTTCGGCCTCCTCGCCGACCTGTATCCCGATCCGTACCTCGTGACGTGGGCGCTGCGCGACGGCGTCGCCACGAGTGGACGGATGCCGGGTGTGCGCGTGCCCGCGGATCCGTTCGTCGGCGTCATCGGCGTCGCGCCGTCGCACGCACGGCTGGCGGAATGGACGGCGCGGGAGGCGGCCTGCGGAGCGCTGCCGCCGCTGCCGGCGTCGGCCGTCCCGGCGACGGAGCCGTACGCCTCGACCGCGGTGCGCACGATTCCGCCACGGGAGCTCGGCGGCAACCTCGACGTCCGCCAGGTCCGGGCCGGCTCGACGATCTTTCTCGCTGTCGATGTCGAGGGTGCGCTGCTGTCGCTCGGCGACGTGCACTTCGCGCAGGGCGACGGCGAGGTCTGTGGCACCGCCGTCGAGTGTCACGGGCGCGTGCGCCTGCGGGCCGACGTCATGCGCGGCGCGGCGCATCAACCGCGAACGCCGCTCGTGGAGTCGACGGAGCCGGCCCTGGCCGGCGGTCGCCGGCACGTCGTCACGACCGGCTTCCCGCTCCGCGACGACGGCTCGGTCTCGCCGATGGACGCGACGCTCGCCGCCCGCAACGCCGTGCTGGCGATGATCGACTGGCTCGGCGCCGAGCGCGGGCTGACGCCGCAGCAGGCGTACATCCTGTGCTCGGCGGCCGTCGATCTGCGCATCTCGCAGATCGTCGACGTACCGCACCCGACCGTGTCGGCGCTGTGCCCGCTCGACCTGTTCCACGACGTCCCACCGAGGAGAGATGACTGATGGCCGTTGTCGATGGCTGGCAGGGCCGGCTGTTCGAGGACTTCGAGATCGGCGATGTCTACCGCAGCCGGCTCGGTCGCACCGTGACCGAGACCGACAACATCTGGTTCACGAACCTGACCATGAACACGAACCAGTCGCACTTCAACAACGCCTTCGCGGAGCGGACGGAGTTCGGGAAGCCGCTCGTCAACTCCGCCTTCACGCTGGCGCTGGTAACGGGTCTGTCGGTGACCGACGTGAGCGAGAACGCGATGGCGAATCTCGCCTGGGACGGCATCCACATGCCGAAGCCGGTGTTCGTCGGTGACACGCTCTGGGCCGAGTCCGAGGTGCTCTCGAAGCGGGAGTCGGCGAGCCGGCCGCACGTCGGCATCGTCGGTATCCGCACCCGCGGCGTCAACCAGCGCCGCGAGGTCGTGATCGAGTTCCGCCGGACGTTCATGGTCTACCGCCGCGGCGCCGAGCAGCTGCAGGGGCTGTTCCCTGTCACCGACTCGGAGTGGGGCGTCTGAATGTCGCTCGCGGCCCGGCTCGCGCGTCCCGAGATCCTCGTCGCGCCCGGCGCCTACGACGCCCTCACCGCGCGCCTGCTGGAGCGGGCCGGGTTCGAGGCGCTCTATCGCGGCGGCTACGCGGCCGCGGCCTCGGCGTTCGGCCTGCCGGACCTCGGCCTGACGACCCTGACCGAGTCGGTGGAGCATGCGCGGCGGATCGTCGACGCCAGCTCGCTGCCGTTGATCGCTGACGCGGACACCGGCTACGGCGAGGTGCCGCAGGTTGTCCGCACCGTGCAGGAGCTGGAGCGGGCGGGCGTCGCGGCGGTGCAGCTCGAGGACCAGGTGTTCCCGAAGCGCTGCGGGCACATGGCGGGCAAGAAGGTGATCCCGGTCGACGAGATGGTCGTGAAGCTGCGCGCCGCGCTTCGTGCGCGGCGCCGGCCGGAGACGGTGATCGTGGCGCGCACCGACTCGGCGGCCGTCCTCGGGCTCGATGACGCGATCGAGCGGGCCGGTGTCTACGCCGAGGCCGGCGCCGGGCTCGTCTTCGTCGACGCGCCGCAGTCCGAGGACGACCTGCGCCGGATCGGCAGCGCCGGCATCGGCGCGCCGCTGATGGTGAACGTCTCCGAGCACGGCAAGACGCCGGATCTCGGCGCCGACGCGTTTCAGGAGCTCGGGTTCTCGCTCGTCATCTATCCGACCTCGACGCTGTTCGCGGCGGCGGGCTCGACGGCGGATCTCGCGGCGACGCTGATGCGTGACCGCTCGACGCGGGCGGCCGTGCCGCGGATGATGCCGTTCTCGGAGCTGAACGAGGTGCTTGGCGCTTCTGACTGGGACCGGCTTGAAGACAACCTGCGAGGTGTGACGTGACGCTGGAGACCGTGGCCGTTCTGGCCGTCCCGAAGCTGGCGTTCGGTCGTGGCGCGAGCACCGAGGCCGGGGCGCACCTGCGCGCGCTCGGCGTGAAGCGCGCCCTGCTCGTGACCGACGCGTTCCTCGCGCAGATCGGGTTGCACGAGCCGGTGCTGGCAGCCGTGCGGGCAGCCGGGATTGAGGTCGAGGTGCATGCGGTGCCGGCCGGGGAACCGACGGAGGTCTCGATGCGCGCAGCGGCCGACGCCGCCATCGCGGGGGGCTACGACGGCGTCATCGGCGTCGGTGGCGGCTCGGCGCTCGACACCGCCAAGGTCTGTGCGCTGATGGCGAAGCACGGCGGCGAACTGCGCGACTACGTGAACGCGCCGATCGGCGCCGCCAAGCCGCCGCCCGGTCCCGTCCTGCCGCTGGTTGCGGTGCCGACCACTGCGGGCACCGGCTCGGAGGTCACGGCCGTTGCGATCCTCGATCTGCCGGACGAGAAGGTGAAGACCGGGATCTCGCATCCGTACCTGCGGCCGCTCGTGGCCCTCGTCGATCCCGACCTGACGCTCGGCCTGCCGGCGGCCGTGACCGCCGCCTGTGGCATCGACGCGCTGCTGCACGCGGCGGAGGCGTACACGTCCCGGCCGTTCACGACGCGGGAGGCGGCGCCCGATCCGGCGCACCGCCCGGCCTACCAGGGGTCGCATCCGCTGGCCGATGTCTGGGTGCGGCACGCGATCGAGCTGTGCGGGCGCTTCCTGGAGCGGGCGGTCGCCGACGGCTCCGACCTCGAGGCCCGGTCCGGGATGATGATGGCGGCCACGGCGGCCGGCGTCGGCTTCGGCAATGCCGGCGTCCACATCCCGCACGCCTGCTCGTATCCGATCGCGGGTCTGCGGCACGCGTGGCACGCCCCCGGCTACCCGGGCGAGGCGCGCTTCGTGCCGCACGGGCTGGCGTGTGCGATCACGGCGCCGGCGGCGTTCCGGATGACGGAGGCGGCGCTGCCCGATCGGCATCGCGAGGCGGCCGAACTGCTGCTCGCGCGGCCCGTCGAGCGGGACGACCGCACGGCGCTCGGCGACGCGGTGCTGGCGCTGATGCGGTCGGTCGGCGTGCCGACGGGTCTGCGCGAGGTCGGCTACGACGCCGACGACGTGCCGGTGATGGTGGAGGGCGCACTGAAGCAGCAGCGCCTGCTGCAGTGCGCGCCGCTGGAGGTCGGCGCGGCCGAGATCGAGGCGGTGCTGCGCGAGTCGCTGTAAGGCAGCGGAACGCCGAGGCACGCGCGGAAAACTGGCGCTCCTGCGGTTGACGTGGGTCGGGTAGGGGTGCGCACGCCGCTCTGCTCCTAGGGTTCCAGGTGTTCACGACTGGTTCTCTGG
>VFJZ01000061.1 GCA_009885805.1 Actinomycetota bacterium | reverse complement strand
CGGGCGCGATCGGCCTCGCTCGCGCCGACGAAGAGCGGCGCTGCCGGCAGCCAGCGACCGGCGACGGCAGGGGAGGCGGCGGTCGCGCGTCGTCGCAGGCGCCGGCCACCGCGGGGTGCAGAGGTCTGGCGGACAGCGGCGCGCAGCGCCTTCGGTGAGCGGACGGGCGCAAACGCGTCGTTTGTCACCTCGCCGGCCCACACCAGGAGCCAGAGCGTCGCCGCGACCTCTGCCGCCGGCTCGCCGGGTGCCGCAGCGCAGAGGTCGGCGAAGAAGGCGCCGCCGGCCGCGATCCGCTCGCGGATCGCGGTGGCGAGATCGCCGCCCGGTGCGAGCGCCGACGGCGGCAGGCCGAGTAGCGGCGCGTCGTCGCGGAACCACAGCGCGACGCGGTTGTCGCCGGCGCCGCACCAGACGACCTCGCCGGCTGCGCAGAGCGCGTCGAGCAGCGGCGGCGTGTAGCCGTGGACGCGACGGCCGAGGATGCCGTCCTCGAGAATCACGCTCGGCAGCGAGACGCCCTGCAGCTGTCCGATCACCTCGCGCAGCCGGTCGGGGCCGCCGCGCCCACCGGCGTCGATACCGTGCCAGCGGGGCAGGAAGCGTCCGAGCGCCGGCACCGGCACCGCCTCGACCTCGGCGCGGAGCCTGGCGAGCGATGCACGGCGGATCCGCCGCAGCACGTTGGCGTCGCACCACTCCTCGCCGCTGCCGCCCGGCCGCATCGCGCCGCGTACCACGGTGCCCGCTGCCTCCAGGGCGCGCAGCTCGTCGAGGATCCGCTGGGCGGGGACGCCGAGCCGGCTGGCCGGCGCGGTCGCCGCGAACGGGCCGTGCCCGCGCGCGTACCGCGCGACGAGGCCGCGCAGCGCCTGCGGCGCCGGTTCGGTGAAGACGTCGGGCAGGCCGGTCGGCGGTAGCGCGCCGCAGCCGTCCCGGTAACGGCCGGAATCCTCGGCGGCGATGATCCGCTCCTCGCCGGCGAGGCGGATGATGGCGGCGCGCCGCTCGCGCACCAGCACGGCGACCGCGTCCTCGTCCGCGATCTCGGCGCGCGTGAGGTCGCCGAGCCGTCGCAGCCAGTCGTGGACGCCGTCGGGGCCTGGCCCGGGACGACGCCGCAGCGTCGCCTCCACCTCGTCCAGTGCGTCGGCGTCGAGGAGGTCGCGTAGCTCGTCGGAGCCGAGCAGCTCGCGCAGCAGGTCGCGGTCGAGGCTGAGCGCCTGGGCGCGCCGCTCGGCCGGCGGCGTGTCGCCCTCGTACATGTACTGGGCGATGTAGTCGAACAGCAGGGAGGAGGCGAACGGCGAGCCGTACGGCGTCTCCGCCTCGACGAGGGCGATCTCGCGGCGCTGGATTCCGGCCAGCAGGTCGCGGAGGCTGTCGAGGTCGAAGACGTCCTGCAGGCACTCGCGGTAGGTCTCGAGGACGATCGGGAAGGAGCCGTGGACCTCCGCGACCTGGAGCAGCGACTGCGCCTTCAGCCGTTGCTGCCAGAGGGGCGTGCGCTGTCCGGGCCGGCGGCGTGGGATCAGCAGGGCGCGCGCGGCGTTCTCGCGGAAGCGGGCGCCGTAGAGGGCGGAGCCGCCGAGCTCGCGGACGACGAGGTCCTCGATCGCGTCGGGATCGATCGCGACGAGGTCGGCCGGGGGCGGCTCGTCGGCGTCGGGCAGATGCAGGACGATGCCGTCGTCGGACCAGAGCGCCTGCGTCTCGGCGCCGGTGTGTTCCCGCAGCAGCGCGCCGAGCGCCAGCGCCCATGGTGCGTGGACGCGTCCGCCGTACGGGCTGAGGATGCAGAGCCGCCAGTCGCCGATCTCGTCGCGGAAGCGCTCGACGACGACCGTGCGGTCGCTCGGCAGGACGCGCGTCGCCGCGAGTTGGTCGCGCAGGTAGCGCCAGAGGTTGCGGGCGGCGCGCTCGTCGAGGTCGTGGTCGGCGACGAGCTTCTTCACGGCGCGCGTCTCGGTCATCGCGCCGGTCTCGCGCACGAACGCGCCGATCGCGCGGCCGAGCTCCGCCGGCCGGCCGGGTCCCTCGCCCTTCCAGAAGGGGATCTGGCCGGGCTGGCCGGGGGCGGGGGAGACGAGCACGCGGTCGCGGGTGATCCGCTCGATCCGCCAGGCGGAGGCGCCGAGCTGGAAGACCTGGCCGACGCGGGCCTCGTAGACCATCTCCTCGTCGAGCTCGCCGACGCGGCCGGTGCCGTCGGCGAGGAAGACGCCGAAGAGGCCGCGGTCGGGGATCGTGCCGGCGTTCGCGACCGCGAGCGGGCGGGCGTTCGCGCGGCCGGTGAGCGTGCCGGCGATGCGATCCCAGACGATCCGCGGGCGCAGCTCGGCGAAGTCGTCGGACGGGTAGCGGCCGCTCAGCATGTCGAGGACACCCTCGTACTGGCTGCGCGGCAGCTCCCGGTAGGGGTGGGAGCGGCGGACGAGGTCGAAGAGGGCGTCGAGCGTCCACTCCTCCGTCGCGCAGACGGCGACGATCTGCTGCGCGAGCACGTCGAGGGCGTTCACGGGCACGCGGGTCGACTCGATCTCGCCGTCGCGCATGCGGCGAGTGACGACCGCACACTCGACGAGGTCACCGCGGTACTTCGGAAAGATGCGGCCCGTGGAGGGCGCGCCGACCTGGTGGCCGGAGCGGCCGATGCGTTGGAGGCCGCGGGCGACCGATCCCGGCGACTCGACCTGGACGACGAGGTCGATCGTGCCCATGTCGATACCCAGTTCGAGCGAGGAGGTCGCGACGAGGCAGCGGAGCTCGCCGCGTTTCAGTGCCTCCTCGACCTGGGTGCGCGCCTCGCGGGCGAGCGAGCCGTGGTGGGCGCGGGCGACGTCGCGGCCGGCCAGTTCGTTGAGGCGCAGCGCGAGGCGCTCCGCGAGCCGGCGGTAGTTGACGAAGACGAGCGTCGTCGTGTGTTCCTCGACGAGTCGTAGTAGCTCCGGGTAGATCGCTGGCCAGATCGACTGGTTCGCGGACGGGTCGCCCCACTGGTCGCTCTGCGCGGCGGAATCCGGCAGCGCGGTCATGTCCTCAACGGGCACGATCACCTGCAGGTCGAGCGCCTTGCGGATGCCGGCGTCGACGATCGCCACGTCGCGGTCGCCGCCGACGAAGCGAGCGATCTCCGACAACGGCCGCTGCGTCGCGGACAGCGCGATCCGCTGGACGTCCCGCTCGCAGAGGGCGTCGAGCCGCTCCAGGGAGAGCGCGAGGTGCGTCCCGCGTTTGGTCGCGGCGACGGCGTGCACCTCGTCGATGATCACCGCCTCGACGGTGCGGAGGATCTCGCGCGCGTTCGGCGAGGTGAGGAGCAGGAACAGCGACTCGGGCGTCGTGATCAGCACGTCGGGCGGGCGGCGCAGCATCGCGGCGCGCTCCGCCTGCGGCGTGTCGCCGGTGCGGACGGCGACGCCGATCTCCGGGCGCGCGAGGCCGAGCCGGTCGGCGGCGGCGCGGATCCCGGCGAGCGGGCCGCGGAGGTTCCGCTCGACGTCGTAGTTGAGCGCCTTCAGCGGCGACACGTAGAGGAGCCGTACACCGGGCCCCGCCGCCGGAACCGAGGCGAGCCGGTCGAGGCCGTGCAGGAACGCGGCCAGGGTCTTGCCGGAGCCGGTCGGCGCGCAGAGCAGCGTGTGCGCGCCCGAGGCGATCACCGGCCAGCCCTGCGCCTGCGCCGGCGTCGGACCGTCCGGGAAGGCGTCGGCGAACCAGGCCGCGGTGGCCGGGGAGAACAGCGTCGTCGGCGGCGCAGGCATCGAGGCATTATCGCTGTCAAGGCGCATACGCTCAGAGTCCGATGGCGTCTCCACGCAAGCAACTCTCCGCTGCGGCGGCCCTGCGCAAGCCGGTCCGAGTGCAGCTCCCGAGAAGGTGGCGCGACCTCGTTCCGCTTGCGGTCGGGAAGCGCTGGTTCGTCTTCGGGCCCCTCGACGACAACTTTGCGGCTGACGGCCTGCGGCTGTAACGCGTCGCCCAGGTGAGATCGGTCCGCTCACTCACGGCGGCGTATCCGTTCCTGCGCGGCACCGATGCGTGGCGGGCGTCGCTGGACGTCGTGGTGCCGCCGTTCGAGCCGAAGCTCAGTGCATTGCTTGAATGGACGTCGCGCAACGAGCGCGTCGCCGTGGTCTGGGTGGAGGGTCGTCGTAGCCCCCACGACGTGCTGGTGACCGGACTGCACGACCGCACGGTGACGGTCCGGTATCTCCGCTCCGACCGGCTCTTCGTCATCGGCGAGATCGCCTACCGCGACATCACGCAGGTGTCGGTGCTCGGCGGCTACGAGGCCCTGATCGAGGCGGCGGTGGCGCTTGGGTTCTACAGAGCCGAATGACGTGCTCGTTCACGGCTGCTCCGCTACCGTGGCAGGCGTGATCGAGTCCCTCGGCGACGGCCTGCACCGCATCCGCCTGCCCCTGCCGTGGAAGGGACTGGACCACGCCTGGAGCTACGCGCTCGAGGGCGAGCCCGGCTGGACGCTCGTCGATGCCGGGCTCGGGACGGCGGAGAACCTGGCGGCGTGGCGGCAGGCGCTCGCGGCGCTCGGCGACCCGCCGATCGCGCGGCTCGTGATCTCCCACTACCACACGGATCACATCGGTGGCAGCCGCGACCTTGCGGCCCTGACGGGTGCGGACGTGCTGATGAGCCCGACGGATGCGACGCAGGCGCGGCACTGGCACGACCCGGACGCGGTCGCTGCGTCGCGGCGGCACCAGGAGCAGCACGGCTGCCCGCCGGAGGTGGTCGAGGCCGTCTTCGATGCGTGGGCGGAGCTCGTCACGAACGTCCATCCGGCGGCGCCGACACGGCTGATCGACGACGGCGACGTGCTCGTGGCGGCGGGTGAGACCTGGCGTGTCGTCTCGGTGCCGGGCCACGCAGACGGACAGATCGCGCTGTTCGGGACGCGGTCGCGCCGGCTGCTGGTCGCGGACGCGATGCTCGACCGGATCGCGCCGTTCGTCGGTGTCCACCCGGTCTCGCGCCCCGACCCGCTCGGCGACCAGTTCGCGACGCTCGATCGCCTCTGCCGCCTCGGGGCGGAGGTGGCGCACGCCGGCCACTTCGAGCCGATCGCCGACATCGGCGCCCGCGCCGCCGAGATCCGCGCACACCATGCCGAGCGGCTCGCCGCGCAGCGCTCCGCGCTCGCCGCCGGGTCGGCCGACGCCTACACGGTGTCGGTGCGGATCACGGGCGACCGGCTCGGCCCGAACGCGCGCCGTATCGCCGTCGTGGAGACACTCGCGCACCTCGTCCACCTCGAGCGACGTGGCGAGATCTCCCAGCGGGTCGAGGCGGGCGGGCGCGTAGTGTTCTCCCTGTGAGCCACGACCCCGAGGCCGACGACGAGAGCGAGTTCGAGGAGATCGACCTCGACGAGGCCCAGCGGCTGATCGCCGAGGGGCGGGTCGTTGCGGTCAGCGGCCCGAACGGCGAGCCGCTGCTGATCGACGCCGTGCAGTTCGCCGAGGACGTCCGCGCCGACCTCGCCGAGAACTCTGACAACGCCTCCTACCTGACGGGCGTCGGCAGCCTGATGCTGCACATGGACCAGTACGACCTCGCGCGGAACGCGGCCGAACTGGCCCTGGCGGCGGCGCCGGGCGATCCCGACGCGCTGCTGGTCTGCGGGTTGGCGTACGGACATCTCGGGCGGCACGACGAGGCGCTCGCACGGATCGACGCGCACGTCGCCGCCGAGCCGAACTCCGCGCTCGGCCACTCGCATCGCGCGCACACGCTGATGGCGCTCGGTCGGGAGGTCGAGGCTCATGCCGCCGCGCGCCGCTCGCTCAGCCTCGATCCGGACGACGTTGCGGCGATCCAGGTGCTGGTCGCCGGGCCTGACGGCGCCGCCGCCGCGCTCGGACGGACGCGCGAGCTGGCCCGTGAGCTGTCGGGCTGGGCGATCCTCCGCGTCGCCGGCGACCTCTGCATGACGCTCGGCGACGAGACGTCCGCGATCGCCTACTGGAAGCAGGCGGTCACGCGTGGCGGGGACGATTCGACGATCGGCAACCTTCTCGCACTGCTCGGCCAGGCCGAACGGATCGACGAGGTGATCGAGATCGCAGACGGCCTGACCCGCCTGTCCGAACGTGACCCGGGCCTGCGTTGGAACGTCGCCTCGGGCTACCTCGCCGCCGGCCGCGCCGACGAGGCGCGGATCGTCTTCGCCTCGATCGCGCACGATCCCGAGGCGGCGCCGGACGTGCGTGCCTCCGCGCTCGCAGCCATCCAGGAGCAGTAGCCGTGCGGCTCGTGACGTGGAATGTGAACTCGATCAGGGCCCGGCTCGGCCGGCTGCTCGAGCTGCTCGCCGAGCATCGGCCCGACGTCGTGTTCCTGCAGGAAACGAAGGTCGACGACGCGCAGTTTCCTCGTCTCGACCTCGAGGCCGCTGGCTATCGGGCGGCGGACCTGTCGGGCGGACGCTGGTGCGGTGTCGCGCTGCTGACACCGACCGCCGCTGGCGATCCGACCGACGTCTGCGCCGGCCTCGCCGGCGAACCGAACCCGGAGCAGGCGCGCTGGGTCGAGGCGACGATCGGCAGCGTCCGGTACGTCTCGGTCTACGTCCCGAACGGGCAGGCCGTCGGGACGGAGCCGTTCGCCGACAAGCTCGTGTTCCTCGCCGCCGCCGCCCGGCGCATCGCGGAACTCGCCGCCTCCGGGCCGCTCGTCGTCGCCGGCGACTTCAACGTCGCGCCGGCCGACCTCGACGTCTGGAATCCCGAGGCGTTCGTCGGCTCCACCCACGTCACCGAGGAGGAGCGCGCGGCCCGGGCCGGGCTGCTCGCGGCCGGCGGTCTGGTCGACGCCTACCGCGAGCTTCACCCGGACGAGGGGCCCGAGGCGCACACCTGGTGGGACTACCGGGCGGGTGCGTACCACAAGCGCCAGGGGCTGCGGATCGACCACGTCCTCGGCACGCCGGATCTCGCCGGCCACCTCTCGGCGGCGCACGTCGATCGCATGTTCCGCAAGGGCGCGGCGCCGTCCGATCACGCGCCGGTCGTTGTCGACCTCGACGCGTAGAGTTCCGCAACGGCCGCCCGGCGGCGGTGCTGGTCGGCCCGTCCGACCTCGAGGCGCTCGTGAAAGAAAGGGATCAGATCCCGTTCTTTCACCGGTACGTATACTTCGCACAGGTGATCATCGCCTGACCGACGACGGCGACCCCAGCAGTCACAAACCTCCGGAGCGCACGTCATGAGTACGCTGACGGCGATCGAGCTCGGCTCGATCCTCCTCATCGTGCTCTGGAACGCCTTCTTCGTCGCGGCGGAGTACGCGTTCCTGACGGTCCGCCGGACGCGGCTCGAGGAGCTGGTCGATCAGGGCTCGCGGCGCGCGAAGCGGGTGCTGCGCATCGTCGACGACATCGACACGTTCATCTCCGCGAACCAGGTAGCGATCACGCTGTCGTCGCTGGCCCTCGGTGCAGTCGGAGAGCCGGCGTTCTCGCGGCTCGTCCAGGATGCCCTCGGCCTTACCGGTGCCGGGCGCGACGGGATCGCGGCAACCGTGAGTGTCGTGATCGCGTTCGCCGTCCTCACCACGCTCCATACCGTGCTCGGAGAGATCGTCCCGAAGACGTTCACACGGGTCAACGCCGAGCGCGTCTCGATGGTCACGGCGATGCCGGCGCTCGTCTTCTACAACATCTTCAAGCCGTTCATCCTCTTCCTCGACATCCTCGCCGGGCTCACCACGCGGCTGCTGCGGCTGCCGCCGCCGAACCGTGGCTCGCTCGCGCACTCGGAGGAGGAGTTGAAGCGGCACGTCGCCGCCTCGAAGGAGGCCGGGAAGATCGACGCCGAGGAGCAGGAGATGGTCTACAAGGTGTTCGAGTTCTCCGACACCGAGGTCGATGCGGTGATGGTGCCGCGCCCGGACGTGATCGCGCTGCCGGTCACCCTGACGCCGCAGCAGGCGATGGACGTGGTGCTGCTGCACCCGCACACGCGGTACCCGGTGTTCCGAGAGGATCTCGACGAGATCGTCGGGACGCTGCACCTGCGCCGGCTCTACGACGCGCTCCAGAACGGCGGCGGCGAACTGGCGACCATCGAGACGTTGTTGCGGCCGGCGTACATCGTCCCCGAGACCAAGCCCCTGTCCAAGCTGCTCGGTGAGATGCGGCGCACGAACACGCACATGGCGATCGTCGTCGACGAGTACGGGTCCACCGCCGGCATCGTCACGCTCGAGGACCTGCTCGAGGAGATCGTCGGCGAGATCGACGACGAGTACGATCGGCCCGACATCTCGATCCTGCGGCTGACGAAGGACCGCGTGCGCGTCGCGGGCTCCTTCCCGATCGACGAGTTCAACGAGCGCTTCGGCTGCGCGCTGCACGAGGAGGACTACAACACCGTCGGCGGCTTCGTGTTCGGCGAACTCGGCCGCGCGCCGCAGCCGGGCGACCGGATCGAGGAGGAGGGCGTCCGCTTCACGGTGCACGAGGTGGACGGTGCCCGCATCGTCGCCGTCGACGTCGAGATCAGGCCGCGCCCGGAGCCGGCCGAGCCCGACGCCTGACCGGTTCAGGCGTGTATGTACGTCGGCGTGCCCATCTCAGCGTAGTCCCAGACGACCGGGGCCTCGGGCGCCGACACGCGGATGCAGCCGTGCGAGGCCGGATAGCCCGGCACCGACGGGTACTTGTGGAAGGCGATGCCGCCCGTGATGTAGCTCGCGTACGGCAGCCAGACGCTGAACGGCACCGACCACGACATCATCTCCTTGCGGTAGATCTTGAAGTCGCCGTGCGGCGTGCGGCCGCCCGCTCCGGTCGAGACGTGGATCGCGCGCACGACACGGCCGGTCTTCGTCACGAGCAGCGCGACCTGCCTCGCGACGTGCACCTCGATCCGCCGTCCCTTGTAGCGCTTCCACGGCCGCGGCGCCGTCGATTTCACCATCCGCTTCAGGGTCTTCAGGTCGGCGCGGCCGGTCCGCTCGAGGCCGTTCCAGCCCTGAAACGCCATCAGCGCCTGCTCGGTGCGGTAGTCGTACGACCCGTCCACGGACGGCCACGGCAGGTAGCCCTGATCGGCCAGGTACGTCTGCATCGCCGCGACGCGGTCACCCTTGGCACCCGGCGCGAGCGGCTTGAGGGCGGCCAGCGCCGGCGCGGGGAGAACGAGGACGGCCGCAGCCAGGGCGAGCGTGAGGGGGAGTCGTCGCAGCATCGGTCGAATTGTTGTGCACCTTCCCCCCGGCGTCCGGAAATCCTGCCGTTACCCTGCCGCCATGCAGGTCCTGTTGCGGCCGGTCGCAGACGCTGAACGCCCCGCGCTGACGGCGATCCGGGCGGAGCCCTCGGTTCGCCGCTGGTGGGGCGAGGTCTCGGATTCGGGCGAGCCGGACGTCGACACGACGGAGCTCGCGGTCGAGGTCGACGGTGAGCTCGCCGGTGCCATCTGGCTGTGGGAGGAGCGCAGCCCGATGTACCGCCACGGCGGCGTCGACATCTACCTCGGCGCCGCCTTTCAGGGCCGCGGCGTCGGGCTCGCGGCGGTCCGCGCCGCGTGCGGCATCCTCTTCTCCGAACGCGGCCACCATCGCATCACGATCGACCCGGCGGCCGCGAACGCCGCCGCGATCGGCTGCTACACGAAAGCTGGCTTCCGGCCGGTCGGGACGCTCCGCCAGTCGGAGCGCGGCCCGGACGGCATCTGGCACGATCAGCTGCTGATGGAGCTGCTCGCCGCCGACGTCAGGAGGTAACGAGCTCGCGCCGCGCGATCCGGCCGTCGCGGATCGCGAACGCTTTCAGATCGGGCGGATCCGAGGCGAGCGAGACGATCAGGTAGGCGGCGTCCGGCCAGAACGCCAGTTCGACGTCGGTACGGGAGGGAAAGGCCGGCGAGCGGGTGTGGGAATGGTAGATGGCGACGACGTCCTCGCCGCCGTCCTCGATCTCCGTGACGATGCGCAGCAGGTCGCGCGAGTCGATCGCGTAGCGGTACGGGCTGGCGTCGGCGTTGATCGCCGGGTAGAAGCGGCTCGCGACGCCGTCGCGCCCCGCGACGATCCCGCACGCCTCGTCGGGCAGCCCGGCGCGGGCGTGCGCGACGATCTCGTCCGCGATCGCCCCGGTCAGGACGAGCGACGGAACCGCTACCACCAGAGCCGATCCTCCATCGATTCGGCGAGCTCGTCGGCGTCGCGCTCCCAGAGCCCCGCAGACGCGTACCGCCAGCCGCCGTCGGCGAGCAGGCAGACGACCTGCTGGTTCGGCTCCATCGCCGCCGCCACCTTCCGCGCGACCTCGATCACGGCGCCGGACGAGACACCGGCCCAGATGCCCTCGCGATCGAGCAGCGCACGCAGTCCGACGACCGCCTCCTCGTTGGAGACGAGGAGCTTGCGGTCGAGCTTGCGAATGTCGAGGATCTCCGGCGTGTAGCCGTCCTCCAGCGAGCGCAGCCCCATCACGGCGTCGCCCTGCAGCGGCTCAGCGGCGACGATCTGCACGTCGGGGTTCGCCTCGCGCAGCGCACGGCCGACGCCCATCAGGGTGCCGCCGGTACCGAGACCGGCGACGAACGCGTCGACGCGCCCGTCGAGCGCCTCGATGATCTCCGGCCCCGTCGTGCGGTAATGCGCCTCGGGGTTGGCCGGGTTCGCGTACTGGAAGGGCATGTAGATCGTCGGGTCGGCGGCGGCGAGTTCACGGGCCAGCCGCACGGCACCGTTCGAGCCGAACTCGGCCGGCGACCAGACGATCTCGGCGCCGTACAGGCGCAGCGCGTCGGCCCGCTCCGGTGTCGCCGAGGCGGGCATCACGGCGCGGAACCGGTAGCCGCGCAGCCGGCAGATCATCGCCAGGGAGATGCCGGTGTTGCCGCTGGTCGGCTCGAGCACGACCTGGCCGGGCGTCAGCGCGCCGTCGGCCTCTGCCGTCTCGATCAGCGAGCGCGCGACGCGATCCTTGACGGAGCCGGTCGGGTTCAACATCTCCAGCTTCGCGAACAGGCGGGCGCCGTCCTCGGGCCGCAGGCGCGGCAGCTCGACCAGCGGCGTCGAGCCGATCGCCGAGAGCAGATCCCGGGGGGCGGCACTGACGGCGATGCTCAGCCTCCGGCCATCGCCGGCAGGACGATCACCGTCGAGCAGTCGGGAACCGGCGTCGCGAGGCCGTCGCCGAGGCGGACGTCCTCGTTCGAGACGTACACGTTGACGAACCGGTTCAGCTCGCCGCGCGCGTCGACGAGCTGGTCGCGGACGCCGGGATGCCGGTCAAAGAGGTCGTCGAGGAGCTCGCCGAGCGTCGCGCCGACCGCCTCGACCTCGCGTGCGCCGCCGACCTGCGGTCGGAGGATCGGTGGCATACGCAGCTTCACGGCCATGGCGTCAGTGGGCGGCCCGCGCCCCGCCGGCGCAGAACTGCTCGTAGTCGATGTAGGTGATCTCGGGGGCGTCGACGCCGCAGACCGGACACGCCGGGTCGCGGCGTAGCGAGACCTCGTGGAAGCTCGCCTCGAGCGCGTCGGCCAGCAACAGACGTCCGACGAGCGGCTCGCCGATGCCGAGCAGCAGCTTCAGCGTCTCCGAGGCCTGGAGGGTGCCCATGATGCCGGGCAGGACGCCGAGGACACCGCCCTCGGCGCAGCTTGGCGCCATGTCGGCGGGCGGTGGCTCCGGGAACAGGCAGCGATAGCAGGGGCCGTCGTGCGGCTTGAACACCGTCAGCTGTCCCTCGAAGCGGAAGATCGAGGCGTGGACGACCGGGATGCCATGCTTGACGCTGGCGTCGTTCAGCAGGTAGCGCGTCGGGAAGTTGTCGGTGCCGTCGACGACGACGTCGTAGCCCGGCAGGATGCGGTCGATGTTCGCCGACGTCAGGCGCTCGCGGTACTCGACCAACTCGACGTCGGGGTTGAGCGCGGACAGCGTCAGCCGGGCGGACTCCGTCTTCGGCATGCCGATGCGCTCGGTCGAGTGCAGCACCTGCCGCTGCAGGTTCGAGTCGTCGACGACGTCCTCGTCGACGATGCCGATCGTGCCGACGCCCGCCGCGGCGAGGTAGAGCGCCGCTGGCGAGCCGAGGCCGCCGGCGCCGATCATCAGCACGCGCGAGGCGAGGAGCTTCAGCTGGCCCGCCTCGCCGACCTCGGGAATCATGATGTGGCGGCTGTACCGGCGCCGCCGCGCCGCGTCGAGCATGACCGGCGTCTCCCACGGGTAGCCATTCTGCTTCCAGGCCGAGAAGCCGCCGCGCAGCGACGTCACGCTCGTGTAGCCGAGGTCCTGCAGCGATTGCGCCGCGAAGGCCGACCGTGCGCCGACCTGGCAGGAGACGATGATCGGCGTCGCGCGGTCGGCGACGACACTCTCGATGCGCGACTCCAGGTTGCCGCGCGGGATGTGGACCGCGCCGCGGATCGCGCCCTGTTCGAACTCGTCGAGCTCGCGGACGTCGATCAGCACCGGCCCGTCGCTGGCCTCGAGGGCCACCTGCGCCTCGCCGAGTTCGATCTCGGCGATCTCGCCCTTGACCTGGGCGAGGAGTTCTCGGTAGGAAGTCATATATGCGTTGCTTATGGTACGTCATAGCTCCTGCTATGACATTCGGTCAACGAGCGGTGCTCCCACGCTATTCCGGTAGCCTGGCGCGGTGCAGAGGCGCCCTCTCGTTCTCGTCGCCGTCGCGCTGGTCGCGGCCGGCACCGTCGCCGCTCTGGCGGCCCGGAGCGGCGAGGATCTGCCAGAGTCGTCGACGGCGATCGTCACCGTCGCGCCGCTGCCGGGACTGCCCCTCGTGGCCCTGCCGGAGACTGCCCCGGAGCCGATGTCGGAGGGGGCGCAGGCGCTGGTCGACGGCGACCGGGCGGCGGCCGTCGCCGCCTTCGAGCGCGCGCGTTCGCAGGGGGTCGAGGGCGCGGACATCGCGCTCGTCGTCGCGTCGTACGACGGCGGAACGCCTGATGCCGCGATCGCGCGCCTGCGCCTGCTCGCTCCCACCTCGGCATTCGCCCGCTACGAACTCGGTGTCCTGCTGGTCTGGGCGGGACGTCTGACGGAGGCGACCGGTGAGCTACGAGCCGTCCGGGATGCCGCGCCCGAGTCGTTCTACGGGGTGCGCGCCGACGACCTGCTGCACCCGACGATGCAGTCCGGCTACCCGTTGTTCGTCCCGGCCGCCGAGCCAGCGGCGGGCATCACGCTGGCCGATCTGGAGGCTGCCGTGCGGGCGCGACCGGACGACGTTGCCGCCCTGCTGCAGCTCGGAGCATCGCTGCAGGCCAGCGGCCGGCGGGGCGAAGCCGTCGAGGTGTACCGGCGCGCGGTCCGCGCCGATCCGACGAGTGTCGAGGCGCAGGTCGCCCTCGCCGTCGGCGGCTTCTCGAAGGACGAGCCGGCGGCGGCGTTCGGCGCGGTCGGGCCGCTCGTCCGCGACAACGCCGGCGATCCGGTGCCGCGGTTCCACCTCGCGATGATGCTGGTCTGGCTCGGCGACCGCGACCGGGCGACGGCCGAGTTCCGCCAGGTTGCCGCCGAGGCTCCCGGTACGCGCCTGGCGCGTCTGGCCGTGCTGTTCGAGCCCCGTTGAGCGCCACCGATCCTTCCTCGCGCCGCTCCCGGTCGTATGCTGCGGATACCAGCCGGACCGGGAAGGTGCGAGGCATGGGCGAACAGGGCGAGGACACCGCGGGGCTGTTCGACCTCGAGGCCGGCCTGCTCGACATCGAGCAGGCTCGTGCGCTCGTCGCCAGAGGGCAGACGGCCGGGGCCCTGTCCCAGGACGATGTCGTCGAAGCCCTCGCCGGGCTCGACCTCGACGCCGACCAGGTCGACGAGTTCTTCCGGGCGCTCGAAGCGCTCGATGTCGAGGTGCTGGACGAGGCCCGCGACGTCGAGGTCGTCCTCGACCTGACGACGCGCGAGGTCTCGACCGACTCGCTGCAGCTGTTCCTGCGCGACATCGGCTCGGTGCGCCTGCTCACCGGCGCGCAGGAGGTCGATCTCGCGAAGCGGGTCGAGCGCGGCGACCTGTTCGCGAAGAACGCGATGGTCGAGGCGAATCTCCGGCTCGTCGTGTCGATCGCCAAGAACTACCGCAACCAGGGCCTGCCGTTTCTCGACCTGATCCAGGAGGGCACGATCGGGCTCGTCCGGGCGGTGGAGAAGTTCGACTACCGCAAGGGCTTCAAGTTCTCGACGTACGCGACGTGGTGGATCCGGCAGGCCGTCGCCCGGGCGCTGGCCGACAAGGCACGAACCGTGCGGATGCCGGTCCACGTCGTCGAGAAGCTGAACCGGATCGGCCGCGTGGAGCGAAAGCTCCAGGCGCAACTTGGCCGCGATCCGACCCTCGTCGAACTGGCCGAGGCGACCTCGCTGCCGCTCGACGAGGTCGAGCAGATCCGGCGTTCGGCGCTGGCGCCGATCTCGCTCGAGAAGCCGGTCGGTGACGAGGAGGAGTCGTCGCTCGGCGACTTCCTGGCCGACGTCGCCGGCGCGCGGCCGGAGGAGATGACCGAGGTTACCCTGCGCCACGAGGCGCTGCGTGATCTGCTGGCCTCGCTGCCATACCGGGAGCGACGTGTGCTGGAACTCCGCTACGGCCTTGACGGGCAGGCGCCGCGGACGCTGGACGAGGTCGGCCGAGCCTTCAACGTCACCCGTGAGCGGATCCGCCAGATCGAGAACCAGAGCCTCCGCAAGCTGCAGTCGTTGCCGGCGGCGGCTCGCCTGCGCGGCGTCGCCTGACCGCCGTCGCTGGTAGCACCGCGACGCAGACGACGGCGGCGAGTGCGAACACGACCTGCGCGGCGTCGTGCAGTGAGGGGACGACCCCGCCGGCCTCGGCCGCGCGGAGAGCGTCGGTTCCGGCGAGGCCGGTGAGCAGGACGCCGGCCAGTGCGATCCCGATGCCGGCGCCCACGTTTCGTGCCAGCGGCACGGCCGCCGCCGCTCGCGGGTCGTGGTCGGGGGCAATCGCGAGGAAGGCGGCGGGGCTCTGGACACCCATGCCGAGGCCGGCCAGCGTGAAGCCGGTCGCGACCGCAAGACCGCCGGCGAGGGGCAGGGCCATGACCGCGCAGCCGATCACGACGAGCCAGTGCCCGACCAGCAGCTGTCGGTCGGGGTCGAGGTGGAGCGGTGCGGCGGCCATCGATCCGACGGTCCAGGCGACCGTCGCCGCCACGAGCGGGATCGCGGTTTCGCCGACGCCCCAGCCGGCACCGGACTGGAGGTCGAGGACGACGTACGCCTGTGCCCCCATGAAGGCGACGCCCGTCGCCGCTACCAGCGTGCTGACGCGGCGGCCGGCGCTACTGGCAGGGAACACCGG
Organism: Actinomycetota bacterium; assembly: GCA_009885805.1. Classification (GTDB taxonomy): domain Bacteria; phylum Actinomycetota; class Thermoleophilia; order Gaiellales; family F1-60-MAGs149; genus VFJZ01. The sequence goes on along the minus strand of VFJZ01000061.1, from coordinate 11,724 downwards.
GCCGCTCGATCGTGCCTCGTGCAGACAGAAGAGCAGCGCGGGCACGATCGCGGCGAGTGGCCACACCAGGAGCGCGACGGTCGCGAGGGCCAGCAGCGCGGGGCCGGCCGGGGCGAGGCGCGCGGTGTCGGGGGCGTGCCCGCTCACGCCGCGGGTTCCGGCCACCGCGAGCGCGAGGGTGACCGCGAGCGGTAGGAGCTCGACCGCGAACACGAACCGCCAGCCGGCGCCGGCGACGAGGAGCGAGCCGAGCAGCGGCCCGAGCAGCGCCGAGAGTCCCCAGACGGCCGAGTTGAGGCCGAACGCGTACCGGCGCAGCGGCGGCTCGAGCGCCATCGTGTAAATCGCCGGTGGGGCTGCGAGCAGCATGCCGCCGCCGAGTCCGGCGAGTGCCCGCCCGGCGGCGACCAGCTCGAGCGTCGGCGCGAGTGCGCCGGTGACGGCGCCGGCGGCGTACAGGGCAACGCCGGCCCCGAGCGCTCGGCCCGGTCCGGCCCGCGCGATCAGAAGACCGGAGATCGGCAGGCCGATCACGAGCGCGACGGCGTACGCCCCGACGACGAGCGGGAACCGTTCGAGTGCGCCGAGGTCGCGGGCGGCAGACGGCAGTGCGGTGGCCAGCATCAGCGCGTCGAACGAGACGAGGAACGAGGCGCCGCACGCCGCGAGTACGAGCGCCCGCCGTCGCGGCGCGAACAGCTGTCGGTACGACGGCTTGCTCACCACGGTGGGCGGCCGTGCACGAAGCGGCCGCCGACCATCGTCGCGACGACGTCGATCTCGCCGATCCGATCGGGTGGACAGGTGAACGGATCGTCGTCGAGCACGACCAGGTCGGCCTCGAACCCGGGTGCGAGTCGGCCGAGGCGCCGCTCCCAGCCCGCTGCGAGCGCCGCGCCCGACGTGAACCCGGCGACCGCGGCGCCGCGCCCGAGCGATCCGGCGACGGCAGCGGCGATGCCGGCGAGGGGATCGAGCGCCTCGATCGGTGCATCCGAGCCGAACGCCAGCGTGGCGCCGGCCGCCGCGAGCGCCGGCCAGGCGTAGGCGTTCGCGATCCGCTCAGCCCAGGCGGTGACGGCCGTCGGCCGGTCCGACGGCGCATGGGATGGCTGCATGGAGGCGATCACGCCGATCGTCGCGAAGCGCGCTCGGTCGTCAGGGTGGACGAGTTGCGCGTGTTCGATCCGTGGCCGTAGCCCGGCCTCCCGCCACGCCTCACCGGTCGCCTCGAATGCGTCGAGCGCCTCCCTCACCGCCCGGTCGCCGATGGCGTGGACGGCGACGGCGAGACCGCCGGCCGTGGCGGCGCGCACGAGCGCCGTCAGCTCGGCGACGGTCGACAGTCGCTCGCCGCTGCCGCCGTCTGCGTACGGCTCGAGCATCCACGCGGTGCGCGAGGACAGGGTGCCGTCCATGAACGCCTTCACGGGCCCGACGCGGAGCAGGCCGTCGCCGAACCCGGTCCGCAGGCCGGTGGCGAGGAGCGCGTCGATGTTCTCGGCCAGCTGCGCGGCGACGACCCGGAGCGTCTGTGACCGATCGGCTGCCAGCTGCTGCCAGATGGCGAAGCCAGCGCTTCCCTCGAAGTCGTGGATCTGCGTGACGCCACGGGCGTGTGCCGCTCGTTGCGCGCGGTCGACGGCGGCGAGCGCCTCGGCCGGCGTCGGCTCCGGCAGCGGCACGGCCCAAGCGTCGCGCTCCCGCAGGAGTCCGTCGGCCGTCACGGCGCCGGTCAGCTCGATCGCCCGCGACGACAGCACCAGCGTGTGCCGGTCATTCGCCCATGCGGCCACCGGACGGTCGCCGCAGAGCTCGTCGAGCAGGGTCGCGGTTGGCTCGCGATCGAGTTGATCGGCGCGCCATCCGCGTCCGATCACCCACGCGCCAGTCGCCGCGGCCAGGCGCTCCGCGCAGTCCCGGGCCGAGATGCAGTCAGCGAGATCGACGAGGCGTTGCTCGAGCGCCCAGCTACGGAAGTGGACGTGCGCGTCGGCAAGGCCCGGGAGCACCGTCCGCCCGTCGAGCTCGATCCGATCCGACGACACCTGCGAGCCGTCGCCCTCCCAGGCCTCGACGCCCCGAGCCACCCGGCCGTCGCGGGTGACCGCCAGCGCGGCGACGTGCGGAACGGCCGGATCGCCCGTGTAGATACGACCGCCGCGGAGGATCACGGACGTATTGTTTCCGGGATGGCGCCCGGAGTCCCGAGTGAGGAGATCGCGCGTCGTATCGACGCCTTCCAGGCCGGGCTCGTCGCCGATGGCATCGACGCCGCTCTGATCGTGGAGGCGAGCGACCTCTACTACCTGACGGGGACAGTGCAGGACGCTCATCTCGTCGTCCCGGCGGCCGGCGAGCCGGTGTATCTCGTCCGGCGCGTCCTCGAGCGGGCACGCGCCGAATCGCCGCTCGCGCGGATCGAGCCGCTCGCCTCGCTGCGCGACCTCGCTCCCGCCGTTCGGGCCGCGTGCGGCGAGATCGACCGGCTCGGTCTCGAACTCGACGTCCTGCCGGCGGCCCGCTACCTGCGCTACGTCCGCACGTTCGACGGCGTCGAGTTCGCCGACTGCATGCCGGCGCTCTGGCGTGCCCGGTCGCGGAAGTCGGCGTGGGAGGTCGACCGGATCCGTGGGGCCTCCCTGCAGCTCCGGGCGGCCTTCGCCGCCGTGCCAGCCCTGCTGGCGTCGTGTGCGACCGACCGCGACCTGCAGGTCGAACTCGAGCACGTCCTGCGGTCAGCCGGACACCAGGGCGCCTGCCGGTTCCGGGGGCTGAACGGCGACGTCTTCTACGGCGCCGTCCTGGCCGGCCCGGACGCCGCCGTCCCGGCCTCGTCCGACACGCCGCTCGGCGGGTACGGCCCGTCGCCCGCGGTCGGTCGCGGGCCGCGGGCCGGGCGGATCGAGCCGGGTGGGGCGGTCACGGTCGACCTCGTCGGGGCGCTCGACGGCTATCTCGTCGACGCTACGCGGACCTTCGCGACCGCGCCGCTCATCGAACCGCTCGCCGCGGCGCTGCGGGTCTGCGAGGAGATCCTGGAGACAGTTGAGCCGTTGCTCGTCGCCGGCGTGTCGTGGCGGGCGTCCTACGACCGCGGTCTCGAGGTGGCTCGTGCGGCCGGCTTCGGCGACTCTTTCATGGGCTCCGTCTCGTTCATCGGGCACGGCGTCGGCCTGGAGATGAACGAGCCGCCGTTCCTCGCCGCCGGGCTCGACCGATCGCTCGAGGCCGGCAACGTCGTCGCCGTGGAGCCGAAGCTCGTCTTCCCCGGTGTCGGTGCCGTCGGTGTCGAGAATACGTACCTCGTGCGCCCCGACGGTCCACCGGAGAACCTGACAGCGTAACTACGGCGGCGGGCAGACAGTGGTGCCCGGGGATCCGTGATCCGCCTCGCCTGGAACCTCGCCGGCAAGCCAGCGAGCGGCGTCGCGACCGCTCGGAAAGGGCGCTGCCCTTCCTCTCGCGACCGCTCCTTGCCAGGCTCGCGCCTCACGGCGCCGGTTCACACTGTTTACCCGCCGCCGCAGTACGTCCGCGCGAAGCTGGTGAATCCCCCCTTTTGCAGGGAGGTCGAGACAGCGTACGGTCGTGCCGTGCCCGGCGCTCTGATCCTCGCGACCAGTCTGATCGTGGCGGTGTTGCTCTGGCGCGGGCTCGAGCCGTGGCGGCCGGCCGACGCCGGCCGCCTCGCCGTGGTCGTCGGCGCGGCGATCGTCTCGCCCGTCGTCGTCATCGGCGCGGTCGCGATCGCAGAGCGCGCCGGCGGTACGGCTGCCACCTTCCTCGCCTTCTTCACCGGCGTCGTGCTGATCGCCTACATGTTCCTCGCGGGCGCCTGGGCGCTGCGGTTCCTCGCCGACAGCGCCGCCCGCTATCGCTGACGCCGGCGCTGGGGCAGGAACAGGGCGCCGGTCGGCGAAGGGACGGGCGTGCCAGCCGCCAGCCCGAGCCTTCGCCGTCCCGCCGTCCGCCGGGTCGCGGCGTGCTTCGTGCAGGCGGCGCTGCGCGAGCTCGCCAGTGACGTCGCAGGCGGGGCCGAGGTGCCGATGGCGCTCGACGCCCGTGCCGCCGCCGACGGGCCCGCCCTGTACGACTACCGCCCGCTCTACCGCGCCTTCACCGAGGCGCGAGCCGACCGCCTCGAGACGCTCGCGGACTACCGCCAGGCGATCGACGTGCTCGCGGAGGATCCGGCAGTCCTGCAGGTCGCCCGCTCGCACGCCCCCAACGTCGACTCGGACGAAGCGGCGATCCGGACTGCGATCCTGCTGCCGCTCGTCGTCGGCAGCGCCGAGGGAGCTGGCGACTTCAGCTTCGACGATGCCGTGTTCGACCAGATGTTCGACCGCATGCTGAACGCCGTCGCGCAGGAGTGCCGGTCCTTCACCGCCTTCGCCCCGCTGATCGGCGTGCGCGGTCCCGACGCCGTGCTCGAACTCGGGCAGGGCGTCCGTGCGCGTCGCGTCCAGCCGCTCGAGCTCGCCGAGTCGTGGCCTGAGTGCCAGGGCCTCCTGCCCGAGCGCTACGGCCTGGCCCGTGACCGGCTCCTCGGCCTCGAACTCGACGTTGCGCTCAGCCGTGACCGTGAGGCGGAACTGCCGGATGCGACGCGGCGGGTAACGCGGGCGGTGCTGGCACTGCGACTCGTCCTCGGCGGGCCGGTCGCGACCGGCGCCTGCCTGTTCGAGCGCCTCGACTGGGAGCCGCGTGCGGTTCGTGCGATGCCGGCCTCGGTGGCGGCCGTCCTGCCGGGTGAGCCGGTTCGGCTGGAGGCGTCACGGGTCGCACTCGTCCGCGCGCTCGCCGACCGCATCGCCGAGGCCGAGACTCGTGGTGGAGCGGTGGCGGTCGCCCTCGGCCGCTGGTCGGCGGCGAGCGGGGCGCCGGTCGCCGCGGAGCGTGCCGCAGGCCTCGCCGCGTGCATCGAGCCGCTCCTCGGCGCCGATGGCGCCGGCGCGTACGCGGTCGCGATGCGGGCCGCGGCCCTCGTCGGCTCGACCGCCGCCGAGCGCGAGGAGGTCGCAGCGGGGCTGCGCGCGGCGCTGCGCCTCGCCCGACCCGACGCGCCACTGGCGGACGTCGACCGGCTCGCGGTCCTCGCGGGCGACGTCGCGCGCTCGGTGCTCGTGGCTGCGCTCGATCAGGGGGCCGACGCGCTCGCGCTCGGCCCGTATGCCGACGCCGTCCTGCTCGGCGCGCGTCCGCGCCCGCAGGTCGTGGTGGGCATCATGCGCACTGCGTGATCGATCTCCGCCAGGAGCAGGCGCGGGCGTACCGACAGGCCGCGCGTCGTCGGCGACGCGTGGCGACCGCCGTCACGGTGACGGTCGCCGTCGGCGCAGCGCTGACGGCCGCGGCCGTCGACGATCTCCTGCCCGGTGGTGCGCCCGGACGGGCGGTTCTGCTCGTGGCGCTGATCGGGGCCGTCGTCGAGCTGGCGGGCCTGCCGTTCGCCCTGGCGGGTCATCGCGCAGCGGTGGCGGCGGGCCTGTCCGTGCAGGCCCGGCGGGGTGTTCTCGCCGATCGCGCGAAGGCGCTCGTCATCGCCGCCGCCGTCGGCCTCCCGGCCGCGGCCGCCGTGATCGTCGCGCAGCAGCGCGCGCCGCAGGCATGGCCCCTGCTCGGCGCCGCCGCCTCCGTCGGGTTCGCGCTGGCGATGACCGTGGTGGCGCCGGTCTTGCTGCTGCCTCTGTTTCTGCGGTCGGCGCCGCTCGCCCCTGGCCCGCTCCGCGAGATGGCGGACGAGATGGTGGCTCGATCGGGCCTCGCAGTCCATGACATCCGCCTGCTGGAGATGTCGCGCAAGACCACGAGCGCGAACGCGGCCGTGGTCGGGCTCGGCCCGACGCGTCGCATCCTGCTCGGTGACACGCTCGTCGGCGACGGAGTGGATCGGAATCGCCTCACCGAGACCAGGGCCGTGCTCGCCCACGAACTAGCCCATCACGCTCATCGGGACACGTGGCGCCTGTTCGCGATCGATGGCGCGACGTCACTGCTCGTGTGGCTGACGGCTGCGGCGGTGGTCGGGCGACTGCCGGCTGTCATCGTCCACGAGGGGCCGGGCGACCCCGCCGCCCTGCCGGCGCTCGCCGTCACCTACGGCGCCCTGGCCTGGCCGCTCGGGTTCGTTCAGGCCTGGTACTACCGGCGCCGGGAACGGGCCGCCGATGCGTACGCCTGCCGGCTCGCCGACGGCCACGCCTTCGCCGCCGCCATGGAGCGGTTGGTGGCGTCGAACCTCGCCGAACTCCGACCGCCTGACCTCGAACGGTTCCGTTCGACGCATCCGCCCCCGGGGGAGCGGATCGCGGCGGCCCGCGCCTGGCCGCTGACCGCGGTACCTTCCGGGTGAAGGAGAACACCCAAGTGCCGCGAAACCCAGCCCGTATGTCTGTTGCCGCACCGACCGAACCTGACCGCGCCTCGGCGCGTGGTCGCCTGCGCGTGGCGGACCAATCGCCAGGCGGAGCCGATGTCATCGCCCTCGCCAACCAGACGGGCGGCGTTGCGAAGACCACCTCGACGATCAACCTCGGCGCCGCGCTGCGCGAGAAGGGCAAGCGCGTGCTGGTGGTCGATCTCGACCCGCAGTCGAACCTGACGATGAGCCTCGGCATCGATCCCGAGCAGGTCGAGCGCTCGATGTTCGACGTGCTCGCGCACCGGCTGCCGATCGAGGACGTCATCCACCACGTCGAACTCGACGTCGCGGTATCGTCGATCGACCTCGCCGGCGCAGAACTGGCGCTGTCGTCGATGATCGGCCGCGAGCGCGCGCTCGACCGTGCGCTGATAGCGGTCGCCGGCGACTACGACTACATCCTGATCGACACGCCACCGTCGCTCGGTCTCCTCACGATCAACGCGCTCACCGCGGCCAACGGCGTGATCGTGCCCGTGCAGTGCGAGTACCTGTCCCTGCGCGGCCTGGTGCAGCTCGAGAACACGCTGACGATGATCAGGGAGAGCCTCAACCCGAACGTCCAGATCCGCGGGATCCTGCCGACGATGCTCGACAATCGTCTGCTGCACGCCCGCGAGGCGCTCGACCTGCTCGAGCAGAACTTCGGCGACCTCGTGTTCAAGACCAGGGTGAAAAAGACGGTGCGGTTGGCCGAGGCGCCGGTGTCCGGTGCTTCCGTGCTGACGTACGACAGTGCCGGCGCTGCCGCGCAGGCATATCGCGATCTCGCGCAGGAGGTACTGCGACGTGCAAAAAAAGCGCGCTAGCATGCACGACGGTCCGTTAGCCGGGCTGTTCGCGGCAACAGATGATGCAAGGTCGGTCGTCGAAGACGCCGTCGCCGATCTCGCGTCGCCGATCGTGAAGCCGCTGCGCGCCGTTGTGGCGGACGCCGAGCGGCAGCGCCGCCCCGCCCTGTCGCCGGGCGCCGAGTCGTCGGCCTACCTCGCCGTGATCCGCGTCGTCGGCGTCGGCGGCGCGGGCGTCAACGCCATTAACCGGATGATCGAGTCGGGCATCCGCGGCGTCGAGTTCCTGGCCGTGAACACCGACGCGCAACAGCTTGCGATGTCGGACGCGGCGGTCAAGATCGCGATCGGCCAGCAGCTGACCGAGGGCCTCGGCTCGGGGGCGGACCCGGATACCGGGCGCCGTGCGGCCGAGGAATCGGACGAGGCGATCCGCCGTGCGCTGCGCGGCTCGGACCTCGTGTTCGTCGCCGCCGGTGAGGGCGGCGGCACAGGCACCGGCGCCGCGCCCGTCGTGGCGCGGATCGCGCGCGAACTCGGCGCGCTCACCGTCGGCATCGTCACGACGCCGTTCGGGTTCGAGGGCTCGCGCCGCGCTGCGCAGGCCCACGACGGCATCGTCCGGATGCAGCGCAACGTCGATACGCTCGTCTCGATCCCGAACGACCGCCTGCTGCAGGTGCTCGACCGGCGGACGAGCATGGTAGAGGCGTTCCGCGTCGCCGACGACATCCTCCGCCAGGGCGTGCAGGGCATCTGCGACCTGATCACGACGCCGGGCCTGATCAACCTCGACTTCGCCGACGTACGCACGATCATGCGTGACGCCGGCTCGGCGCTGATGGGCATCGGTATGGCCGGCGGCCCCAACCGGGCGCGCGACGCCGCCCGGCGTGCGGTGACGTCGCCCCTGGTCGGGCACGGCATCCACGGCGCGACCGGCATCCTGCTCAGCGTTGCGGGCGGCGACACGCTGTCGCTGCACGAGGCGATGGAGATCGCGGAGGTCGTTCGCGAGGCCGCGAGTTCCGACGCGAATATCATCTTCGGCGCAACCGTCGACGAGAGCCTCGGCGACCAGGTGTGGGTGACCGTCATCGCCACCGGCTTCGGGCAAGGCGCGATCGCCGAGGCGAACCTCGAGAATCGTGATCCCCAGGTCATCGAGCCGGAGCAGCCACGCTTCGACGTGTCGGGCTCGACCGACTTCGACCTGCCCGAGTTCCTGCGCTGACCGACGCCCGACTGCCCGCGCGTCACGGGGGCGGCGGGGGTGCGATAGCGGCCGGGCACACCGTGTCGGCGCGGGTCGGAGCCGATGTCCTCGCGCGCGGCGGCAACGCCTGTGACGCGCTCGTCGCCGCCGTCGCGGCGTCATGGGTGGCCGAGCCGACCGTCAGCGGGCCCTGCGGTGGCGGCTTCCTGCTCCACCGCGATACGGCCGGGCGGGTCGAGGTCCTCGACTTCTTCGCCGCGATTCCGGGACGGGCGCTGGCGCGACCGGTCCGGCCGCTGGAGAGCTTCGACGTCGAGTTCGGGACGGCGGTGCAGCGCTTCCACATCGGGGCCGGTTCGGTCGCGGTGCCGGGCACGGCGGCCGGCGTCGGCGAGGCGCATCGCCGCTTCGGCTCCCTGCCGTGGGCTGACCTGATCGCGCCGGCGGTCGAGTTGGCGCGGACGCCGGTCGTCCTGACCGAGGCCCACGCCCGCCTCTGCGCGATCCTCGTCCCGGTCGTCACGTTCAGCCAGGCCGCGCGGGCGGTGTTCGCACCCGCCGGGCACGTGGTGCTGGAGGGTGAGACGATGGTTCAACCCGCGCTCGCTCGGACGCTGGCGCGCCTGGCCACGGCCGGTGCCGCCGACCTGTACACGGGTGTGCTCGCCGGCGAGATCGCCGCGTTCTGCGCCGACGCGGGCTCGGCGCTGACGGCCGAGGACCTCGCCTCCTACCGGGTCATCAGACGACGTCCGGTCGAGGTGCGCTATCGCGGTCACCGCGTCCTCACGAACGCGCCGCCGTCGTCCGGCGGGTTGCTGCTCGCGTACGCGCTTGCGCTCGCGGCTGCCCTACCGCCTGTCGACGATCCACTTTCGGCCGACGCCGTCCGCCGTTTCGCCGTCATCGGGCGCGAGGCAGAACGTCAGCGGGGCCCGGCCCTCGACCGGCTGCTCGCGCGCGGCGGCGCCCGACGCCTGCTCGGTGAGGAGGCACTGGCGGCGGGTCGCGCACGCGTCCGTGCCGGGGCTGTCGACCTGGCGGCCCGGCCGGTGCCGCGCGGAACGAGTCACGTCTCGGTCGTCGACGCTGCCGGCAACGCCGCCTCGCTGACCAGTTCGACGGGGTGCGGGTCGGGCGTGTTCGTCGGTGACACCGGCCTGCACCTGAACAACATGCTGGGCGAGGAGGACCTGATGGGTCGCCGCCGTCTGCGGCCCGGCGATCGTCTCACCTCGATGATGTCGCCGACGATCGTCGAGGGGCCTGACGGCGTCCTGCACGTCGCCGGGTCGAGTGGCTCGGCGCGGATCCGGTCGGCGATGTACCGGGTCCTGACGGGGCTGATCGACCATGGCCTCGACCCGCGCGCCGCCGTCGATCTCCCGCGCCTGCACGTGAGCGCCGCCGGCATCGACTGCGAGGTCGGTTTCCCGGCGGCGACGCTGCGCGAGCTCGAGGCCGGCGGCGAGACGATCATCGCGTGGCCGGACCGGAACATCTACTTCGGCGGGGCCCAGGTCGCGACGCGTCGGGGTGCCCGCCTGGCGGCTGCCGGCGACGATCGGCGCGGCGGCGATGCGGTCGTCGTCGAGCCGTGACGGTCGCGCCTCGCCGACGCAGCCTACTGACGAACCTCGGCCGCTGTTCGGAGTTCGGTGAGCGACTGGATGCACCGCGCCAGACTGTCGGCGTTCGTCGCTGCTCGGCCCGGGTCACACAAGGTTGCGATGAACTCCAGAACCCCGCTGGTGTAGCCCGGCCCGACCCTGCGACCCGAGTCGGGCACCGGAGCTAGATCCGTGATCGCGCGCCTCCGAGAGCGGCCCGCCAGCCTCGCCAGAGTGTCCTTCGGGTCGACCAGTGTCTCCGGATCGGGGGGGCATCAGGTCGACGGAGATTCCCAGGTAGTCGGCGAGCGCCTCGCGGTCTGCAAGCAGCCACGATTCAAGAGCGCGAGGGCGTCGAGGAAGTTCGACTTGCCGGAGGCGTTGGGGCCGATCAAGAATGCCCGGGCCCGGAGGTCGACGTCCACCTCTTGGAAGTTTCGCCAGTTCCGTAGGCTGAGGTGGGAGATCGCACTGCTCATCGACGCCCCTGACGATACCTGACCGGCGTGGCCGGTTTGAGCCTCGACCCGGCCGATGGGCTTCGGCGAAACCGGTACTACGTCGGCGGCCTGCGCCGTCAGCGCCCGGAACGCCGCCGGGGCACGGCGTTACGCCGAATGCCCGCCCCGGTCATCGAGACCGAGCTCGGCGGCGAGTTCGTCGGCCGTGCGCACCCGGCCGTTGCGCCGCGCCCGCTCCTGCGCCGCAGCCGTCAGCGCCAGCCCACGCCGGGCGCTCCGCAGAAGCAGGTTGACACGGCGGAGACGCTCCGACTCGTCGCGAAGCTCGAGGAGCTGTTGCTTTGTCTGTGCCGGCAGCTCGACGCGGCCGGCGAGCGCGTACGAGAGGAACGGGCCGGCCTCGGGAGGCTCTGCCTCGTGCCTGGCGGTCGTACTGAGCGCCGCGAAGGCGGCGAGGGCGTCGGCCTGGAGGTCGTCGCCGGCGGCCTCGGTGGGCTCCTCGAGGACGGAGACGTCGGCCGTCGCGAAGCTTTCGACCTCGTGCACGGCGTCGATCCGCACGACGCCCTCGCCGCGCAGGAGGATGTTCGACCGGCCGTCCGCGAACTGCTCCAGCACACGCACGATGCGCACGGCGCACGCCACCTCGCGGCGTCCCTCGGCGTCATCGAGGACGATCACGAAAGGCTCGTCGCGTTCGAAGCAGCGGGCCGTCAGCTCGCGATAGCGCGGCTCGAAGATGTGCAGCGGGATCTCCTCACGCGGCAGAGCAACGATCCCGAGGGGAAAGAGCGGCACGGCGGGCACGCCACCTGATCGTACCCCCACGCCGGGGACTCAGGCGCAGCGTCGGTCCTGCCGATACCGGCTGCGATGGCGCTTCCGGCGGCGGGCTCGGACGACGATGCCCTGATCGATGAGATCACGGGTTCGATTGACGGCGCCAGTGACCGGAAGCGGGTCCGCTCGCTGCTGACCGCCTGGTGGCGCTACGCGGCCGTTCGCGTCGCGGCGGGCGCCCAGGTCGATACCGCCAAGTTCCTGTCGGAGCGGTCGTCGCTCGGTCTGCTGGAGTTCCCGGTGGAAGTTGCCGGTGCCGTGCTCGAACTCGAGTATGCCCTCGCCAACGCGCCCGCCTCGCCGCTGATGAGCGTGGCGGCAGCGCCACCCGTGCCCGAGCCGGAGCCCGTGTTCGAGCCGGAGCCGGAGCCCGTGTTCG
>VFJZ01000004.1 GCA_009885805.1 Actinomycetota bacterium | reverse complement strand
GTGGCGGGAGGTCGGTGATGTCCGCCTGAGCAGGCATTGTTCGTGTTGTCGAGGCACGAAAACGCTGCTCAGGGGGATCACCTTGAAGGTGAACGCTACACCGAGGATCGGTCGGATGCGGATCGTCGCGGATGAGGACGCGTTGACGAGCCGGGTCGGCACCGCGATGGTTGCGCAGTTGGCGGATCGGATCGGCTTGACGAAGGCGTTGTGAATCGCCCCGGGTTCAGTTGACTCCTCGATTCGCCGGCAGCCGCCTCGTCCTTGAACGCCGGCGTAAACCGGCCTCGTTCCCTCGCCATGATCTTCTCCTCGTCCCGTGGGATTGTGAAGACCATTGTCCGAAAAACTCAACTCAGGCCACCAACGAGGTACAACGGCCCCTGGGCGAGCTCGAGCGGGCGCAGCCCGTAGGCGCGCCCTCGATCACGAGCACACCATCGACGCCGGCGCGCGCTGGCTCAACCAAGGCGATGGGCCGGCAGGGAATCGAACCCTGACCGGAGGATTAAAAGTCCCCTGCTCGACCTTCGAGCTACCGGCCCGACCAGAGTCTACGGTGCGCTGATCCGGCCGATCAGCGCTGCCGCGCACGGCGCTGGAGGGCCAGGCGGAGAACCTCTTCCGGAACGTTGCCGCCATACGGCAAGACTGCGTCGACATCGGGCGCGGGGAGCACGAGATCCGGATCGCGGTCGTATGGGCGATCGCGCAGCACGACTCGCTCGTGGGCGTCGTCGGCAGCTCGATCCACGGACGGAAGGTAGCGCGTCCGTCAGGCGTGGCTGTTGACGGCCTCGGCGCTCGTGTCGGCGGCCGGCATCGTCGCTCGGAGGACCGTTGCGCCGAGGATGGCGGCGAGCGCGGCGAACACCGCGCCGACCGCGAACGCCGCGTGATAGCCACCCGTCAGCGCCGCGAGTTCGTCCTCGCCGCCGTCCAGGAGGCTCGACGTGCGCGCCGCAGCGAGGCTTGCGAGGACGGCGAGACCGAGGGCGCCGCCCATCATGAACGACGTGTTCATCACGCCCGACGCGAGGCCGGACTGCTCGGGCGGGACGTCGCTCATCGCCGCGATCAGCACCGGGTTGAAGCCGAGGCCGGCGCCGAGGCCGAGCAGCAGCATGCTCGGGAGCACGTCGGCGACGAACGTCCCGTCGACCGGTGCCCGCGCGAACAGCAGCAGCCCGACGGCGACGAGCCCGAGACCGACGGCGAGCGGCACCCGGAGGCCGAACCGCATCACGACCCGCGCCGAGAGGCCGAGCGAGAACGCCGCCATGATCAGGTTCGACGGGAGGAACGAGAGACCGACCTCGAGCGGCGTGTAGCCGAGGACGGTCTGGAGGTAGAGCGCCGAGAGGAAGAACCAGGCGAACAGCGCCGCCGCCCACAGCACACTGACGACGTTCGCCGTCGCGAGGTTTCGCTGGCGGAACAGCCCGAGCGGGACGAGCGGCGTCTCGATCCGCAGCTCGAGGATGAGGAACGCGACGAACAGCACCGCCGCCGTGCCGAGCAGTCCGAGCGTCTGGCCGGACGTCCAGCCGTCCCGGTTGCCGTTTACGATCGCGTAGACCGCGAGGACGAGCGCACCCGTTACGAGGAGGGCACCGCCGACGTCGAGCCGCGAGCGGCCCGCCGGCGTGTCGGCCGGCACGAGCGCGCGGGCGAGCGCCAGCACGGCGATCCCCACCGGGACGTTGACGAGGAAGATCCAGTGCCAGTCGAGCGCGTCGGTGAGGATCCCACCGGCGATGACGCCGATGCTGCCGCCGCCCGCCGCGACGAATCCGAAGACGGCCATCGCCTTCACCCGTTCCGCCGGCTCCGGGAAGAGCAGGAGGACGAGGGAGAGGGCGACGGCCGAGATCACGGCGCCGCCGAGGCCCTGCACGGCCCGCGCGGCGATCAGCACCTCGGAGGAGTTGGCGAGACCGCAGCCGATCGACGCCAGCGTGAACAGCGTGATGCCGCCGAGGAACAGGCGGCGGTGCCCGAACAGGTCGCCGAGCCGGCCGCTGAGGAGGAGGAAACCGCCGAAGGTCAGCAGGTAGGCGTTGACGACCCAGGCGAGTGACGCCTCGGGCATCGCGAGGTCATCGCGGATCGACGGGAGCGCGACGTTCACGATCGTCCCGTCGAGGACGATCATCAGGTTTCCGAGCAGTAGGACGATGAGGGCGATCCAGCGGCGATCCACCGCGGGATCGTGCCCGATCGGTTAGCCGCGCGCCGCGGCCCGAGCGATCGCGCGCCGGGCGAGCGTGTCTACGAGACTGGCCCGGTACGCCGCGCTCGCCTGGTGGTCGCCGACGAGGTCGCCGGCAGCGACGAGGCCCGAACAGGCGGAACGGAGGGTCGCGTCGTCGGCTGTCTTGCCGGCCAGCGCGGACTCCAACCCGGTCAGGCGCAGCGCCTGCGGCCCGGCGCCGGTGACGCCGACGCGGAGGGACGAGATCGTCCCGCCCGCGACGGTGACGACCGCGGCGACGCCGACGACGGCGTAGCCCGAGGCGGGGTGGACGAACTTCTCGTAGGCGACGCCGGTCGCCGCCGGCACGGTGACGGCGGTGATCATCTCGCCGGCGGCGACGGCCGTCTCGAACGTGCCCGTAAAGAAGTCGTCCGCCGCGATCGTGCGACTGCCGCTCGTGCCCGCGACCTCGATCTGCGCGCCGAGCGCGATGATCGCCGCCGGGTAGTCAGCGGCGGGATCGGCGTGTGCGAGCGATCCGCCGATCGTGCCGCGGTTGCGGACGGCCGGGTCGCCGATCACGCCCGCGACCTCCGCGAGCAGCGGGCTGCCGCTGCGCAGGTCGGCCGACTCGGCGACGTCGCGGTGGGTCGTCGAGGCGCCGATCCTGAAGGTGTCGCCGGCGCGGCTGACGCCCTTGAGCGCAGCGACGCCGGAGATGTCGACGAGCGCCGACGCGGCGGTGACGCGGAGCTTCATCGACGGGATCAGGGAGTGCCCGCCCGCAAGCAGGGCACTGTCGGGTGCGGCCGCGAGGAGCCGGAGGGCCTCGTCGACGGAGCCGGCCTTCTGGTAGCTGAACTCGGTGGTGATCATGATCTCGCTCCTCGGGTGCCGCCGTGCATGGCGTTCCAGACGCGCTCGGACGTCGCCGGCATCTGCAGGTGCTTGACGCCGAACGGTTGCAGGGCGTCGATGACGGCGTTCATCACCGCCTGTGCGCTTGCGATCGTTCCCGCCTCGCCGGCGCCCTTGACGCCGAGCGGGTTGACCGGGCTCCTGGTGACGGTGCGGTCCGTCTCGAACTGCGGGAAGAGGCTCGCCTTCGGCACCGCGTACTCGAGCAGCGAGCCGGTCACGAGCTGCCCGTCGTCGTCGTAGATCGCCCCCTCGGTGAGGGCCTGCGCGACGCCCTGGGCGATGCCTCCGTGCAGCTGCCCGTCGACGATCAGCGGGTTGATGACGGTGCCGACGTCGTCCACGGCGACGTAGCGGCGCAGCGAGACGGCCCCGGTGTCGGCGTCGATGTCGACGACGGCGACGTGGGTGCCGAACGGGAACGTGCAGTTCGGCGGGTCGTAGTAGGTCGTCTCGTCGAGCGAGGGCTCCATCCCCTCCGGCAGGCTGTACGCGACGGCCGCCTGCAGGGCGATGTCACCGAGCGTCTTCACCTGGTCCGGGCTGCCCTTCACGAACGCCTTGCCGTCCTCCCAGACGATGTCTTCGACGCGCGCCTCGAGCATGTGCGCCGCGAGCAGTTTCGCCTTCTCGCGCACCTTCGCGACCGTCTTCACGATCGCCGTGCCGCCGACGGCGAGCGACCGCGAGCCGTACGTGCCGAAGCCGAACGGCGTGCCCGAGGTATCGCCCCACTCGACGACGACGTCGTCGTAGGGGACGCCGAGTTCGTCCGCGACGATCTGCGCGAACGTCGTCTCGAGGCCCTGTCCGTGCGGCAGCGAGCCGGTCGTGACGACGACCTTGCCGGTCAGATGCACGCGGACGTTGGCGCTCTCCCAGAGGCCGGCGCCCCAGCCTTCGCCGGGCAGGCCGATCCAGGCGCTCGGCGCGACGCCGCAGATCTCGACGTACGAGCTGAGCCCGATGCCGAGGTAGCGGCCCTGCTTGCGGGCCTCCGCCTGCTCCGCGCGCAGCGCGTCGTAGCCGACGATCTGCAGCGCCCTGTCGAGCGCCGGCCCGTAGTTTCCCGAGTCGTAGGGGAGGAGCCCCATCCCGTTGGAGTACGGGAAGTCCTCCGGCGGGATGAAGTTGCGGCGCCTCACCTCGGCCGGGTCCATGCCGATCTCGGCGGCGAAGCGGTCGACCATCCGCTCGATCAGGTAGCTTGCCTCGGGACGTCCGGCGCCGCGGTAGGCGTCGACCATCGCGGTGTTCGTGTAGACGCCGCGGACGCGGCAGTGGGCGGCGGGGATCTTGTAGACGCCGGTCGTGATGCGCCCGTAGAGCGTCGTCGGGATGCCGGGCGCGATCGTCGACAGGTAGCCGCCGAGGTTCGCGAGGGTGTCGATGCGGAGACCGGTGATCCGGCCGTCGCGGGTGCCGGCGATCTCGACGTCCGTGATGTGGTCACGGCCGTGCGTGGACGACTGGTAGTTCTCGGCCCGGTCCTCGACGAACTTCACCGGTCGGCCGAGCTTGCGCGCCGCCCACATCGTGAACGCCATGTCGGCGTAGACGAAGATCTTCTGCCCGAAGCCGCCGCCGATGTTCGGAGAGATGCAGCGGACGCTCGTCTCCGGGATGCCGAAGACGAACGCGGCGAGCAGCAGCCGCATCACGTGCGGTGCCTGCGAGGTCATCCAGACCGTGAATTCGCCCGTCGCGGGCTCGTAGCGCGCGACGGAGCCGCGCGTCTCCATTGGCGTCGGAATCAGTCGCTGATTGACGATCTGCTCGCGGACGGTCACCTCGGCGGCGGCGATCGCGGCGTCGGTCTTCTCACGGTCGCCGCACTCCCAGTCCATCACGATGTTCGACGGCGCGTTCTCGTGCAACTGCGGCGCACCAGGCTCGGTCGCCTTCTTCGCGTCGACCACGACGGCCAGCGGTTCGTAGTCGACCTCGACGAGGTCGGCCGCGTCGCGGGCGATGTAGCGGTCCTCGGCGACGACCAGCGCGACGCCGTCGCCGACATGCATCGCCTTGCCGACCGCAAGCGCCCGCGGTGTGTTCAGGTTGTTGTCGACCTTGCCCGCCGCCCACGCACACGGCAGCGGGTTGATGTCGCTCATGTCCTCGCCGGTGAAGACGGCGACGACGCCAGGCAGTGCGAGCGCCTTCGAAGCGTCGATGCCCTTGATCGTGGCGTGGGCGTACGGCGACCGAACGACCACCGCGTGCAGCATCCCGGTCAGCTTCACGTCGTCGAGGAACTGGCCCTGGCCGGTGATCAGCTTCGGGTCCTCGCGCCGCTTGATGGCCTGGCCGATCATCTTCGTGGTGGTGGTCATGCCGTCGCTCCCTTCGCGGCGTGCTGGATCGCCCTGACGATGTTGTGGTAGCCGGTGCAGCGGCAGAGGTTACCCTCGAGCGCGTGCCGGATCTCGGCCTCGGACGGGTCGGGATTACGCGCGAGGAGTTCCGCCGCGGTCATGATCATCCCGGGCGTGCAGAAACCGCACTGCAGGCCGTGCTCCTCCCAGAAGCCGTCCTGTACGGCGTGGAGGGCGTCGGCCGCGCCGAGCCCTTCGATCGTCGTTACGGCGCAGCCGTCCGCCTGGGCGGCGAACATCGTGCAGGACTTGACTGCGCGACCGTCGACGTGGACGACGCACGCGCCGCACTGGCTCGTGTCGCAGCCGATGTGGGTGCCGGTCAGCGCGAGGTCCTCACGCAGCCAGTGCACGAGGAGCGTGCGCGGCTCCACGTCGGCGACTCGCGTCTCGCCGTTCACGGTCACCTTGATCGCCATGGTCGTTGTCATCCGTGGTCTACCTCCGGCTGCTTGCGAGTTGTCGCGCTTCGGCTTCGATTGCCTTCAGGAAGGCGGTGGTCTGCTGCTTGGACACGGGCCCGATCAGCCGCGCGCCGACGGTCGCGAGCGTTCCGCGCAGCTTCGGCTCGGCCTGCCAGCGCACCAGTGTCCCCGTCCCCTGTGTCTCGAGGGCCAGTCGGCCGGCGGCGTTGACGCCGCCCATCGGCGCCGCGCCGTCGACGGTGAGCGTCATCGCCTCGGGCGGCACCTGCTCGGTGATCCGCACCGTCCCCTTGAACGTCCCCTTCAGCGGGCCGATCGCGAGCTTGATCTCCGCGTCGTAGGCGTCTGGCCCGGTCGGGACGAGGGCGGTCACGCCGGGCACGCAGCGGGCGAGGACGGCGGGGTCGTTCAATGCCTGCCAGACGCAGTCGATCGGCGCGTCGAGCAGGTCCTCGCCATCGATCTGCACGCCGCCCACCTCCCTCGGTTCCGCTGGCGCCAGCGATCGTACCAATGCCCCGCCAAGATCGGTAGGGAAACGGGGGAAGAGGCCGGGCTCAGATGACCGTGCGGCCGCCATCGACCATCGCGATCGCGCCGACCACCATCTCGGCGCCGGCCGAGGCGAGGTAGAGGACGGTCGAGGCGAGTTCCTCCGGCTGACCCACGCGACCCTTCGGAATCGCCGTTCCGATCCATTCGCGGTACTCCGGGTCATTGAGCGCGTCCGCGATCATCGGTGTGTCGAAGTCGGTCGGCCCGATCGCGTTGACGGTGATCCCGTGCTTCACCCACTCCGCGGCGAGCGCCCGCGTCAGCAGCACGACGCCGCCCTTGCTCGCGCAGTACGCGGCCTGCCCGGTGACGCCGACGATGCCGTCGGTCGAGGCGAAGTTGATGATCCGCCCGTACCCGGCCGCGACCATGTGCCGTCCGAACGCGCGGCAACAGAGCCACGTTCCGGTCAGATTCGTATCAATGATCCGGCGCCACTCGTCGAGGGGGACGTCAACCGCGTCGGCGATCGCGAACACGCCCGAGGCGTTGACGAGGATGTCGACGCGGCCGTGGGCCGTCATCACCTGCGACGCGAGGGCCTCGACGCTCGCCTCTTCGAGGACGTCGACGTTCGCCGCCTCGGCACTCCCGCCGTATCCGGCGATCTGTTCGACGACGCCGGCGGCGCGCGAGGCGTCGCGGCCGGCGACGACGACATGCGCGCCCGCCCGGGCCAGGGCGACGGCGGCTGCCTCGCCGAGACCGCTCGTCGCGCCGACGACGACCGCGATCCGGCCGCGGACATCGAAGAGCGTCGTCAGGTAGTCGTGCGTCGTGTCGGCGTTCATCTTCATGGCTCCTTCGTGTCAGCGTCCGCCGCCGAGCGCCGCGGCACCGTCCGAGAGTCGCTGCGCGAGCCACGCGAGCGGGATCGACAGCAGCATGACGACGGTCGCGACGACGTTCACCAGCGGGATGTTGTTCGGCCGGCTGAAATTGTTGAGGATCCACTGGGGCAGTGTCTCGACGCCCGGTCCGGACGTGAACGTCGTGACGATGATCTCGTCGAAGCTGAGCGCGAACGCGAGCAGGCCGCCAGCGGCGACGGCCGAGCGCACGAGGGGGAATGTCACGTGCCGGAAGGTCTGCCACGGGTCGGCGCCGAGGTCTGCGGACGCCTCGGCGAAACTCGTTCCCGTCCGGCGAAGTCGGGCGATCACGTTGTTGTAGGTGATCACGACGCAGAACGTCGCGTGCGCGACGACGACCGTACCGAGCCCGAGCCCGACGCCGAGGCGCAGAAAACTCGACTGCAGCGCGACCGCCGTCACGATCCCCGGGAGCGCGATCGGCAGAACCAGAAGCAGCGAGATGGTGCTGCGGCCGAAGAAGGCGTAGCGGGTCAGCGCAAACGCGGCCAGGCTTCCGAGGAGCAGCGCGATGATGGTTGCCGCCAGCGCCACCTTGAACGACGTCGCCAGGGCGTCGCGCGGGCCCGTCGCGTCGGCGGCGCGTTCCCACCACTGCAGGCTGAGACCCTTGGGTGGCCAGGCGAGGCTCGTCGCGGTGTTCAGGCTGAGCGCGGCGACGGCCACGAGCGGGACGTAGAGAAAGCCGAGTCCGAGCCACGTGAAGAGGCGGAGGGCGAGCCGTGCGGAGGGCGCGATCGTCACGTCACTTCAGGCTCTCGAACGCGCCGAGGCGCGTCATCGCGACCAGGTACGCGACGACGATCACGACCGGCCACAGCGTGTAGGCGGCGGCGAGCGGCTGGTTCGGCGCCAGCAGCGTCCGCTCGATCAGGTTCCCGATCAGCTGCGTCGTCCCGCCCACGACCTTCGGCGTGATGTAGTCGCCGAGGCTGAGCGAGAACGTGAACAGACTGCCGGCGGCGATCGACGGCACCAGCAGGGGGACGACCACCGTCCGGAAGCTGCGCCAGGGGCGTGCGCCGAGATCACCGGCCGCGTCGAGGAGACTGGCCGGCAGTCGCTCGAGCCCCGCGTAGACCGGAAGCACCATGTACGGCAGCCAGAGGTAGGTGAGCGTGACGATGACGCCTGCGATCCCGAAGCCCGGAGTGAAGCCGAGCCAGCTCTTCAGCACGCCGCCCTGGTCGCCGCCCTGCAGCATCGCGCGCCAGGCGTACGCCTTCACCAGATAGCCGGCCCAGAGCGGCAGCAGCACCGCCACGATCAGACTCCGCCGGACCCGTGTCGTCGCCACCTTGGCGATGTAGAACGCCATCGGCAGCGCGATCGCGATGCACAGCATGGTGACGGCGGTTGCGACGCCGACCGATCGCAGGACCGTCCGGACGAAGACCCACTCGGTGAAGGCGGTGTCGAGGTTGCCGGCCGTCAGTTCCGTCGTCGTGCGCTGGGTGAAGCCGTCGATCGAGAAGAACGCCGTCACGATCAGCAGCAGCAGCGAGCCGATGTAGACGACGAGCAGCCACGCCACCGGCGCCGTCACCGTCGCCGCCAGCCCGAGGACCGGCCGGCGCGTGACGGCGCGGCCGATCCGGCGGGCGAGGCCGGCGATGGGGACGGAACCGGTGGCGGTGGTGCTCACTCTCTCGTCAGATCAGGCGCGGAGGGTGTTCCACGCCTCGACCCAGCCCGTGTACGGCACGCACTTAACGTCGGCGCGGCCATCGAGGCAGGTCTCGGTCGGCGTCGTCCAGTACCAGACGTCCTGCCAGTAGGCATCGTCCTCGGCGTGGAACGTCGCGCAGTGATCCGTGTTCGCCGTCAACGCGCACGATTTCGCGTTGGACGGAGCCTCGCCGAACCACTCGGCGACGGCGGCGTTGGCCTCGGGCGAGATGATGTGGTTCATCCAGGCGTACATGCAGTTCGGGTTCTTCGCCTTGGACGAGATCATCCACGTGTCCGACCAGCCGGTCGCGCCCTCCTTGGGCTTGACCGCGTCGACCTGCGCGCCGTTGCCCTGCGCCAGGTTGACGATCACCTGCCAACTCGTGCCCGCGGCGACCTCACCGGACTCGAGTGACGCCTGCTGATCCGTGTACAGCGCCCAGTACTGGCTCGCGAGCGCCTTCTGCTCACCGAGCAGGGCGACCGCCGCGTCGAACTGCGCCTGGTCGAGGGCGTACGGGTTCGTGATCGCGAGGTCCGGCTTCGTCGCCATTAGCCACAGCGCCGCGTCGGCGATGTAGATCGGCGAGTCGTACACGGACACCTTCCCCTTGACGGGGCTGGCTGGATCCCACATCACGCCCCACGAGTCGGGTGGTGTCGGGAAGTCAGCCTTCTGGTAGACGAGTACGTTGGCGCCGCGGCCGTGCGGCACCCCGTACGGAACGCCATCCTGCGAGTTCCACGGCTTGTCCTTCAGGCCGGCGAACACGTCGGCGTAGTTCGGGATCAGGTCGGGGTTGATCGGCGTCACGTCGCCGGCCGCGATCAGGCGCAGCGTCGCATCGCCGGAGGCGGACACGCCGTCGTACTCGCCGCTCTGCATCAGCTGCACCATCTCGTCCGAGCTGTTGCCGAGCTTGACGTTCACCTGGCAACCCGTCGCCTGCTCGAACGGCGTCACCCAGTCGACCTTCGGGTCGGTCGCTCCGTCCTCGGTGTAGCCGGCCCAGGCGATCAGGTTGACCTGACCCTCGTTCTCGCCGAGTTCCTTCAGCGCCGCAGCGCCGCCCGACCCCTCGTCGTCCCCGCCGCATGCGGCGAGGACGAGCGCCGTGACCGCAGCTGCGGCCAGCAGGCCCTTTTTCCGAATCATGCGTCTCCTCCTCCTTCGGGTTTCATTCCCGCGTGTGTGAGGCGGAACGCCGCCTCGCGTCGCCAGGCCAGACGCACCCCCGCGCCGTCCCTGACATCGCCGAGCGCGCCCGAGGGCACGCTTACGACGAGTTCTCCGTCGCCGGCCGCCACGCGCAGGCGGCTCTCGGCACCGAGGTATTGCACGTCCCGCACCGTCCCGGCGGAGAACGTCTCGTCTTCTCGTGGCTCCTCACCGGCGGCGAGTAGCCGGATTCGCTCGGGCCGCACCGTCGCGGTGCCGCCGTCCACCAGGTTCGAGGTCCCGACGAACCCCGCCACGAACGCCGTCGCCGGTCGCTCGTAGATGTCCCGCGGCGTGCCGACCTGCTCGATCCGGCCCGCGTTGAACACGGCGAGCCGGTCGCTCATTGACAGGGCCTCGCCCTGGTCGTGGGTGACGAAGATGAAGGTGATGCCGACGTCCTGCTGAATCGCCTTCAACTCGACCTGCATCTCCTCCCGCAGCTTCAGATCGAGCGCCCCGAGCGGCTCGTCGAGCAGCAGCACCCTCGGCCGGTTGACGAGTGCTCGAGCGAGGGCGACCCGCTGACGCTGGCCGCCCGAGAGCTGGCCGGGGCGTCGCTCGCCGTAGCCGCCCAGGCGGACCGCGTCGAGCATCTCGCTCGCCCGCCGCCGCCGTTCGACGCGGTCGACGCGCTTCACCTTCAGGCCGTACTCGACGTTCTCCAGCACGCTCATGTGGGGGAACAGCGCGTAGTCCTGAAAGACGGTGTTCACATCGCGGTCGTACGGCGGCGCCGTCGTCACGTCCGTACCGGCGAGCAGCACGGCGCCGCCCGTCGGCACCTCGAAGCCGGCGATCATCCGCAGCACCGTCGTCTTGCCGGACCCGGACGGCCCGAGCATGGCGAAGAACTCGCGGTCTGCGATCTCGAGGTCGACGCCGTCGACGGCGACGACGTCGCCGAACGCCTTCCGCAACCCCACGAGCTGCACCGCCGGCACGGCTCTGGCCACACCCCTCCCGACTCCGATGGGCGATCATAGCCGGAGTGGTCGGTGGAACGTAGGGGCCAGGCCCCAGCGTTCCAGCTACACCGACGCCAGGATCTCGTCGAGTTCGAGCGCGATCACCTGGCGCACCAGCTCGCGGCGAATCGACCGCTCGCGGCGCCCCCAGACCGCTGCCGCGACGGCGTCGCAGACCACGCAGTCGCTGTGGTCGCACTCCGGACAGCAGCGCTCGATGACGACACGTTCGCGATCAGGATGCGACGCGAACGACACGGGGTAGATCAGGCGCGAGGCGCAGGCCGGGCAGGTGGTGAGTGGTCTGGTGCCGTTGGTCATGTCCGTACGACGTCTGAGACCCGGATTCCTTACGCCGGGTTCCCGTCGTATGCGGTTCTTCGGCACGCGGCGGTCTCCTCTTGATCTGCACCTCGATCTCTTGGCTCGGCCGTCGCGTCAAGCTGCGCGCGCCGGCCGTCGCCGCCGCCTTCACCCTGCGCGGAACGGCTCGCGACCCGGCGCCGTCGTCCGGGATTCGCCGCGTCGAGGTAAGCCTCTACCGGCGGGTCGGCTCGCGCTGCTCCGTCTATCGCGGCAGCGGTCGGTGGCGGACGACGAGTTGCGTCACCGCCCGTCGCACCTTCGTCCGTGCCCGCCTCAGGCCCGGCTCGAGCCAGCGTACCTGGTCCCTGCGCGTCGGTGGCATGGCGTTCGGCCCGCACACGCTCGTTGTGCGGTCGATCGACGGGGCCGGGCTGGCGTCGCGCGCGACGCGCCGAACGCTGCAGCGGTGAACGACTGAGGGGGCGGCGGGTGATGACCCGGCCGCCCCCTCTGCGTTCGAGCGTCGTCGAGCGTTACGGCAGGATGCCGGTGACGGCGTCGAGCGCGCCGCCGATGCCGGTGCCGAGCGCCGTTAGCGAAGCGATGATGACGACCGTGATCACGGCGAGGACGACGGCGTACTCCGCCATCGTTTGGCCGCGCTGCTCTTCGAGACGACCCAGGAGCTGCTTGATGGTGTTCATTGCGCGTTGCCCCCTTTCCACGACAATGCTTCGGCGTTCGGGAGGCCTATCAGCATCCCCCGAATGCGCGCACCTGATCAGCGCGCGGTCGCGCCCGGCATCGTCGGGGCGATCCCGGCGTCGCGTGCGCCAGCCGCAAGCCGCCGGTCGTACACCAACATCGCCCGCGCCCCGCACTCGATCGCGGTCGCGAGGTGGATCGCGTCAAGCGTTCGCAGGTGCGCCGAGACGAGTCCTTCGGCGCGCGCGGCGACGGCGTCGTCGAACGCGACCAGTGTCATCCCGTCGAACAGGTGATCGACCTCCGCGAGCCGATCGGCGGCGTGGATGCTGACCTGCCGGGTGACCTCGATGCGCGTGATCGTCGACGTCACGACCGCCGCCGCCCGTCGCAGCAGGGATGCGGCCGCCGTGGACTCGGGCTCGCGGACGAACAGCTTGACGAGCGCCGACGCGTCGGCGTAGAGGGTCACTCGTCGCGATCGTCGGCGATGGTCTCTGCCGTCGGCCGGCCGACGGCAGACGGTCGGGGTCGAGTGGGCAGGCGCAGCGCGTGCCGTGGCGGTCGTGCCCGGCCCTGTGCGACGAGGTCGTCGAGTCGGTCGCCGGCGACGGCCGGTACCAGATAGGCGACAACCGTACTGTCCCGGGTGATCTCCAGCCGCTCACCGGCCTCCACGCGTCGGATCGACGCTGTCAGCGTGTCGCGAAGCTCTCTGATTCCGATTGCGGTCATGTGGTCACACGATACCACAAGGATCGAGGTTCAGCGCGTGCGCCAGGCGCTGAAGCGCCCGCTCGAGCTGCGCGGGTTGCGGCCGCCCCTCCCAGTGCATCGCGAGGACGCGGACGACGCCCTCGGCACGGTTCGCGCGCACGTCCGCCCGCCCGACCAGTCGGTCGCCGACGAGCAACGGGAGGACGTAGTAGCCCCAGACCCGCTTCGGCGCCGGGACGTAGATCTCGAGGCGGTGGAAGAAGCCGAACAGGCGCTCCGTCTCGGCGCGGTCCCAGACGAGGTTGTCGAACGGGCAGAGCAGGACAGCCGTCGCCGGGCCGGTTGGTGAGGATGCCGCAGCAGCCGCGGTCGGGTCGCAGAGAGCCTCCCAGTCGCCGACCCGGCAGCGCACGGCCTCGCCGGTCGCGATCAGGTCGGCGACGGGCTCGCGCACGTCTCGCTGCAGAAGGCGGTAGTAGTCGGCGAGCCGCTGGTGAGTGACGACCCCGCGCGCCCGCAAGGTCCGGCGGACGAGGTGCCGCAGCGTCTCGGCGTCGTCGACCGTGGCCGTCCGGTGCTCGGCCGGGATCACGCGTTCCGTGAGATCGTACATGCGCTCGAAGCCGCGTCGCTCGCAGACGGCGATGTCTCCTGCCGTCCAGAGCGCCTCGAACACCCGCTTCGCCGGCGTCCAGTTCCAGTACCCGGTCCCGGCGCCACCGAACGCGCCCGCCGAGAGCGGTCCCCGCTCGTCGATGCCGGCGAGGATCTGATCCGCCAACGTCGAGAACTCGGCGAGCACGCCGCCCCACCAGGGGTGTTCGCGCGTGCGGCGCAGACGATCGAAGTAGCGCCACTCGGCGATCGGCAGCAGGCACGCGGCGTGCGCCCAGTACTCGAAGACGCGGCCCTCCCGCCGCAGTCGGTTGAGGGTGCCCGGCGGTAGGCGCCCGACCCGCGACGCCAGCGTCAGCCGATGGGCACGCTCGACCGCCGATACGGAGTCGATCTGGACGCAGCCGAGCCGCTCGATCGCCGCCTCGACCTCGTCCAGCGTCGCGGTCCGGCTCCGGCTGGTGAATCCCTGACGGTCGACGACGATGCGCCGGGCGTCTGCGGCCGTCAGGCGGATCAATGACGGAAGTGGCGGCGGCCCGTGAACACCATCGTCGCCCTCGCCTCGTCGACGGCCACGGTCACCTCGTCGTCGCGCTTGGCGCCCCCCGGCTGGATGAAGGCCCGGACGCCCGCCTCGAGCGCGAGTTCCGGGCCGTCCGCGAACGGGAAGAAGGCGTCTGACGCCAGGGCCGCCCCGTCGACCGGAACGCGCGCCTTCGCAAGTGCGATCCGCACCGCGTCGACCCGGCTCATCTGGCCGGCGCCGATCCCGACCGTGGCAAGGTCTCTGGCGACGACGATCGCGTTCGAGCCGACGTGCTTCGCGACGCGCCAGGCGAACGTCAGGTCGCCCCACTCGCGCTCGGTCGGCGTCCGCTGCGTGACGACGTTCATCATGTCGCGGTCCTCCGACTCGGAGTCGTAGTCCTGCACCAGCATGCCGCCCAGCACGCGGCGGTGGTGGCGCTCACCGGGATTCGCCCGCCGACGCTCGCGGCTCTCCAGGATCCGCACGTTCGGCTTGCGCGCCAGCACCTCGATGGCGCCGTCCTCGTACGCCGGCGCAAACAGGACCTCGACGAAGTGCTCCGCCAGCGACTCGGCCAGCGCCTGCGACACCGGCCGGTTGAGGACGACGACGCCGCCGAAGGCGGACTCCGGATCACAGGCCAGCGCCTTGGCGTACGCCTCCTCGATGCGCGCGCCCATCGCCACGCCGCAGGGGTTCGTGTGCTTGATGATCACGCACGTCGGCAGTGTGAACTCGCGCAGGATGTCACGCCCGGCCGAGATGTCGGCGATGTTGTTGAACGTGACGCCCTTACCGGCGTGCTGGTGCACCATCGACAGCACGTGGCGGCGGGCGCCGCGCTCCGCGTAGTACGCCGCTCGCTGGTGCGGGTTCTCGCCGTACGGCAGCTCGGTGTGCCGTATCAGCTCGACGAACAGCCGCTCCGGGAAGTCGGTCGCGTCGGTGAACCAGTTCGCGATCGCGAGGTCGTACCCGGCCGTGTGCGCGAAGGCCTCGGATGCCAGCTCGCGCCGCGTGGTGATCGACAGCGCGCCACCGTTGTCATCGAGTTCGGAGAGCAGGAAGCCATAGCGATCGGGATCGCAGACGACCGTGACGTCGCGGAAGTTCTTCGCCGCGGCGCGCAGCAGGGCAGGGCCGCCGATGTCGATGCTTTCGAGGAGCTCGACCTCGTCGACGTCGCGTCGCGCGGCGAGTCGCTGGAAGGGATAGAGGTTCACGACCACCAGATCGATCGGCTCGATGCCGCGGTCCTGCAGCGACGCCATGTCCTCTTCGTCGTGACGTCGTGCGAGGATGCCGCCGTGCACGGCCGGGTGCAGCGTCTTCACGCGCCCACCGAGCATCTCCGCGGATCGTGTGAGATCCTCGATCAGCGTGACGTCGACGCCGGCCTCGCGCAGCACCTGCGCCGTCCCGGAGGTCGACACGATGTCGATGCCGCGGGCCTGGACGGCCTTCGCGAACGGCACCAGCCCGGTCTTGTCCGAGACCGAGATGAGTGCCCTGCGGATCTCCCTCACGAATCCTCCCCGTCCCTCACGCGTGCGATGCGCCCGTCGAGCTCGACCCGGCCGGCCGCGAGCAGGTCGATCGCTGCTGGCAACAGCCGGTGCTCGATCCGATGAAGCCGTTCCCGCAGCGTCTGTGCGTCGTCATCGTAGTGAACGGCCTCCGCGGTCTGGAGGAGAACCGGCCCTGAGTCGAGGCCAGCGTCGACGAGATGGACGGTCACCCCGGTGATTCGCACACCGTGCCGGAGGGCGTCGCCGATCGCGTCGGCACCCGGAAACGCCGGCAGGAGCGAGGGATGCACGTTGATCGCGGGGAAGCGGTCGAGCAGTTCGGGGCCGAGGATGCCGAGCCAGCCGGCGCACACCACGAGTGCCACCCGATGCTCCGCCAGCCAGTCCGCCAGGCGGGCGTCGCGGTCGGGCGCGCGCACGAAGACGCCGGTCGGCACGCCGGCCTGAACCGCCCGCGCCAGAGCCGGGGCGTCCGCGCGGGTCGATCCCACGCACGCCACCCGCGCGGCGGTGCCGGTACCGCCGTGGTAGTGGTCGAGCAGCGCCTGCAGGTTGGTGCCAGCACCGGACACGAGCACGCCGAGCCGGAGCGGTCGCTCCTCAGGCAGTGTGAAAGCGAACACCGGCACCGTCCTCGATCTCGCCGACCTGCCAGGCCGGTGTGCCGAGGGCCTCGACTGCGGCCGTGGCGGCTGCGACATCGGCGGCCGGAACGACGACGAGCATCCCGAGGCCGCAGTTGACGACGCGACGCAGTTCCGATCGCTCGACCCCGGCAGCGGCCAGACGCGCCAGCCACGGCGGCTCGGGCCAGCGCGCCTCGTCGAGTCGCGCGCCGACCCCCGCGGGTAACACCCGCGGCAGGTTGCCTGCGAACCCGCCGCCGGTGACGTGCGCGAGTGCGCGTACGTCGGCCGACGCCCGCAGCGCGGCCACCTCCCCGGCGTAGATCCGCGTCGGCGCGAGCAGGTCGTCGGTCATCTCGAGACCGTCGGCGAGGAGGCGCCGAATCAGCGAGTAGCCGTTCGCGTGCGGGCCGCTCGATGCCAGCCCGATCACGGCGTCCCCGGCGGCGACCCGGCGACCGTCGATGAGCAGTGAACGCTCGACCTCGCCGACGCAGAAGCCCGCCACGTCGAGGTCGTCGTCGGCCATCACGCCCGGATGCTCCGCCGTCTCGCCGCCGAGCAGCGCGCAGCCCGCCTGACGACAGCCGTCCGCGACGCCCTCGACGAGGTGCGCCACGCGATCCGGGTCGAGCCGGCCGACCGCGACGTAGTCGAGGAAGAACAGCGGCGCCGCACCGGTGCACAGCACGTCGTTGACGCACATCGCCACACAATCGATACCGGCGGCGTGCAACGTTCCGTGTCTGACGTGGAGCGCGAGCTTCGTCCCGACGCCGTCTGTGCCCGCCACCAGAAGTCGATCGCCGCCGATCTCGAA
Source organism: Actinomycetota bacterium (assembly GCA_009885805.1). Taxonomy (GTDB): domain Bacteria; phylum Actinomycetota; class Thermoleophilia; order Gaiellales; family F1-60-MAGs149; genus VFJZ01. Next base: position 6,204 of record VFJZ01000004.1, on the reverse strand, counting down.
CAGCCCGGCGAAGCCGCCGTGGGCGTCGACCACTCCGGGCCGACGGGTCGATCGCACCGCTGCCGAGAGGCGACCGACGATCGCCTCGGCGGCGTCCAGCGAGACTCCGGCGGCGGCATACGTGTGGCCGCTCATGCGACCGGCGCGGCTTCGAAGCGGAAGCGCCCGCCGTCGCGGATGTCGTCCGGGATCGGGGTCGGGTAGTTGCGTGTCAGGCAGGCGCGGCAGAAGCGCTCGGCGGGCTGGCCGGTCGACGCCTGCAGCCCCGCCTGCGAGAGGTACGCCAGCGAGGTCGCGCCGAGGAGCTGACACACCGCCTGTGACGAGCGGTCGGCCGCGATCAGTTCGTCGCCGGCGGCCATGTCGATGCCGTAGTAGCAGGGCGAGACGATCGGCGGCGACGAGATTCGCAGATGCACCTCGAGTGCGCCGGCGTCGAACAGCATTCGGACGATCTTGCGCGTGGTCGTGCCCCGCACGATCGAGTCGTCGACGACGACGACGCGCTGCCCGGCGATGACATCGGGCAGCGGATTGAACTTCAGGCGCAGGCCGTTGTCGCGCAGCCGCTGCTCCGGCTGGATGAACGTGCGTCCAACGTAGCGGTTCTTGACGAGGCCGTCCGTGTACGGGATGCCACTCGCCCGCGCGAAGCCCTGGGCGGCCGGCGTACCCGAGTCGGGGACGGCGATGACGATGTCAGCGTCGATCGGCGCCTCGGTGGCCAGGCGCTCGCCCATCCGCACACGCGCCGCGTGCAGGCCGACGCCGTCCATGCGCGAGTCAGGTCGCGCGAAGTAGATGAACTCGAAGATGCAGAGCGCAGCGCCACCGCTCTGGCGCGTCGGCTGCGCCTGGGCGACGCGCGGACCGTCGGCGTCCAGGATCACCATCTGACCCGGCTCGATGTCGCACACGAAGGCGGCGCCGACGATGTCCAGCGCGCAGGTCTCTGACGCCACGACCGGGTTTCCGTCGAGATCGCCGAGGACGAGCGGGCGGATGCCGTCGGGGTCGCGGAACGCGATGATCTGCGAGCCGTCGAGCACGACGGCGGAGAAGGCGCCCGTGATGCGCCCCATCGCGTACCGCACGCCCTCCTCGAGCGTCCCCGGGTGCTCGCAGATCAGCGCCGCGATCACCTCGGTATCTGACGTCGTCTCGAGCTTGACGCCGCGTCCCTGCAGCTCCGCGCGGAGCTCGGCCGTGTTCGTGAGGTTCCCGTTGTGCGCGAGGGCCACGGTCCGACCCTGGCGGTGCCGCAGGATCGGCTGCGTGTTCGGCCAGCGCGACGAGCCGGTCGTCGAGTACCGGCAGTGACCGATCGCCGTGACCGCGTCGGCCGCAAGCGCGCCGAGGCTCGTCTCGTCGAACACCTGTGGCACGAGCCCGAGCTCCTTCTGCGCCGTGATCCGTCGCCCGTCGCCGACGGCGATGCCGGCCGACTCCTGACCACGGTGCTGGAGCGCGAACAGCGCGAAGTACGTCAGCCGGGCGACATCGCGATCCGGGGCGTAGATGCCGAAGATGCCACACATCGCTCAGCCCACCATCGCCGTCGGCAGGGTCGCCTCGAAGGCGGCGGCGGCGGCGGTGCTGGCGATGTCGATCGCCGCGCCCGCACAGCGGATCCGAATCCGGCCGTCGGCGGTGGCGTTGCCGATCCGTCGTCCGCCCAGCGCCTCGACGGCGGCGGCGTGGTGCGCGGCGCAGCCGACGACGACTGCGGAGTGACCTTCGCCGAACAGGCTCACATCGGGGCGGCCCGCACGATCCGGCACCTCGACCTCGGCGCCGCCGCAGGCCAGCGCCGCCTCGGCGATCGCGACCGCGAGGCCGCCGTCGGAGACGTCGTGCGCGGCGCTCAGCAGGCCCTGCCGCGCCGCCGTCGCGAGGCTCTGGCAGAGCGTGGCCGTCGCGGCCGGGTTGCGGTCGGGGATCCGGCCCTCCGTGCGACCGTGCACGGTGCGCTGGTACTCCGAGCCGTCGATCGCGGGAGCCCCGGGGGCGGCCAGCAGGAGGATCGTGTCGCCAGCGGCGAACGAGTGGCGAACGGCCTGGTCGGCCGCTTCGAGGACACCGAGACACCCGATCGTCGGCGTCGGCGGGATCGGCGTGAAGGCAGTCTCGTTGTAGAGCGAGACGTTCCCGGAGACGACGGGTAGCCCGAACGCCTCGCAGGCTTCCGCGATCCCCTCGATCGCCTCCGTCAGCATGTACGGCGTCTCGCCGCGCTCCGGGTTGCCGAAGTTGAGACAGTTCGTGATCGCGGTCGGCGTGGCGCCGGCGCAGGCCACGTTCAGTGCCGCCTCGCAGACCGCTTCGGCCGCGCCGCGTCGCGGATCGAGCCACACACGGCGGCCGTTGCCGTCGAGCGAGAGGGCGATCGCGCGGTCGGATGGTGTGAGGCGCACGACGGCGGCATCACTCCCCGGGCGGACGACGGATCCCGAGCCCACGAACTGGTCGTACTGACCGTAGACCCATGCCTTCGAGGCGATGTTCGGCGCGGCGAGCAGGTCGAGGAGCACCGCGCCGAGGTCGTCGGGCTCCGCGTAGTCGGCGACGTCGGCCGGCTCGTCGCTGAGCCGCTGCGGACGCTGCGGATCGACGGCATAGCGGGGACAGCCGTCGACCAGCGAGGCGACGCCGAGCACGCCGACGATCTCACCGTCGTAGCGGCAGACGAGCGAGTCGCCGTCGACGACCCGGCCGATGACGGTGCACGGCAGGTCCCAGCGTGCGCAGACGGCGGCGACGGCGTCGAGCTGGGACGGCTCGACGACCGCGGCCATCCGCTCCTGCGACTCCGAGATCATGATCTCGAACGGCTCCATGCCGCGCTCGCGGAGGGGAACTCGATCGAGGTCGAGCTCGAGGCCGACCTGACCCTTCGACGCCATCTCGGACGTCGAGGAGGCGAGACCGGCGGCGCCGAGATCCTGCAGCGAGACGAGCAGGCCGCCGGCAACCAGCTCCAGCGAGCACTCGATCAACTTCTTGCCCGTGAAGGGATCGCCGATCTGGACGCTGGGGCGCTTCTCGAGATCGTCGTCGAGGTCCTGCGAGGCGAGCACCGACGCGCCGCCGATGCCGTCGCGGCCTGTCTGGGCGCCGAACAGCACGACGAGGTTCCCGGGCCCGGCTGCACGGGCGCTCTGCAGGTCGGCGACGGCGAGCACCCCGGCGCACATCGCGTTCACCAGGCAGTTCGACTCGTAGCCGGGTTCGAACATCACCTCGCCGCCGACATTGGGGACGCCGACGCAGTTGCCGTAGTGGGCGACGCCCCGCACGCAGCCGTCGAAGAGCCGCCGTGCACGCTCGCTGTCGAGCGTTCCGAAGCGCAGGGAGTCGAGGATTGCAATCGGCCGGGCACCCATCGCGAAGATGTCGCGGAGGATGCCGCCGACGCCGGTCGCGGCGCCCTGGAACGGCTCTACCGCCGAGGGGTGGTTGTGGCTCTCGACCTTGAACGCGATCGCGAGCCCGCCGCCGACGTCGACGACGCCGGCGTTCTCGCCGGGCCCCTGCAGGACGGCCGCGCCGGTGGTCGGCAAGCGCCGCAGCAGCAGCGCCGAGTGCTTGTACCCGCAGTGCTCCGACCAGAGCAGGGAGTAGACGGCCAGCTCGAAGGCGTTCGGGCTGCGCCCGAGGTCGCCCACGATCCGCGCGAACTCACCGTCGGTCAGGCCGAGACGACGATGCAGCTCCGTGGCGGCGACTGACTGCACGTGTCGTGAATCGTACGCGACCGCGTCTCAGGAATCGCCGCATCCGACCCGGTCCCGACACGGTCCGCGCGTCTTCAGCGACGCCGATCCAGGGCAGGCTGGCGGGCATGGAAACGGACACCACCATGAAGCGCGTCGTGACGACGCCGTGCGGCCCGGGACGCGTCGTCGCGGAGGCAGCAATCCCCACCGAGTCGCGGCCGGGCGAGGAACTTGTCGTGCAGCGGGTCGAGACCGCCACGGGCGAGATGATGCGGATCGGGTACCGACGCGGCGACCGGATGATGCGCGGGCCGGTCAGCGCGACCGCCGCCGAACTGGCGGCTCTGCGCGACGCCGTCCGGGGCATCCTCCCCGATTTGCCCTAACTCTCGGCAGGCGGCTCGCGGCGCTCGCGGAGGAAGCGCTGGAGCTCCTCCGCGAGGTCGTCGCCGCTCGGCAGCGACGCCGCGGCGTCCGCGTCACCGTCGCGGCGTTCGAGTTCCTGCACGTACACCGCCGTCTCGGCGTCGGACTCCAGCACCTCCGCGATCTGGCGCAGGAACACGTCGCTCGCCTCGCTGAGGTCGTCTGGCCCGAGATCGACGTCCAGGATCGCCTCGAGCTGACGGACGAGCGCCAGCGCCGCCGCCGGATTGGTGTTGGCGGCGATGTAGTGCGGCACCGCCGCCCACAGGCTCGCGGACGGCAGACCGCGGCGACCGAACGTGTCGTGCAGAACGCCGACGATTCCGGTCGGCCCCTCGTAGCGCGATCGTCGCAGCCCGAGCCGCTCGGCCAGTTCCGCGTCGTGGGCCGCGCCGCTGACGGGCACGGGTCGCGTGTGCGGCGTGTCGGCAAGGAGCCCGCCGAGGGTGAGAGCGAGTTCGACGCCGAGCGCCTCGGCCAGCTCCGCGATCTCGGTCGTGAATGCGCGCCAGCGGAGATTCGGTTCGGTGCCGATGCAGATCACGACATCGCGGTCAGCGCCGGGGAGCGGGGCGTGCGAGAATGCGATCTCCGGCCACGTGATCGCCCGCGTCATGCCGTCTGTCAGCGAGACGTGCGGGCGGGTCTGCTGGAAGTCGATGTAGTCGTCCGGATCGATGCTCGCGAATGGCACCGCGTCGAGAGAGGTTCGAAGGAACGTCGCGGCCAACGTCGCTGCGCTGCCACCGTCGTTCCACCCGTGGAAGGCCGCGATCAGGATTGGCGAGCGCAGGCTCGGTCGCGACTGCCAGTCCACGATGCGAACTCTACGTGCCGACGACGGCGGCGAGTCCGACCAGGCCACCGACGATCGAGCGCCCGTCCGTCGAGCCGAGCAGCGGGTCGACGGCGTGCTCGGGATGCGGCATCAGGCCGAACACGTTGCCGGCTTCGTTGCAGACGCCCGCGACGCGACCGGCGGCGCCGTTGATGTCGTCCGCGTAGCGGAGCACGACCTGACCGGACGCCTCGATCCGCTCGACCGCGTCGTCAGGGGCGTACCACGCACCCTCGCCGTGCTTGACCGGGACGCGCAGGACCGTGCCTGGCGCAGCGTCGCCGGTCCACGCGGCCGTTCGCTCGACGACGAGGTCGGCCTCCAGGCAGTTGAAACGCCCGTGGTGGTTGCGCTGGAGGATCCCCGGCAGGAGCCCGGCCTCGCACAGCACCTGGAACCCGTTGCAGACGCCAAGCACGGGGCCACCCATGGCCGCGAAGTCGCGCACGGCGGCCATCACGGGCGAGTGGGAGGCAATCGCGCCGCAGCGCAGGTGATCGCCGTAGGAGAAGCCACCTGGCAGGAACACACCATCGACCTGCCGCAGGTCGTCGTCGCCATGCCAGAGCGGCACGGCCTCGCCGCCGCAGATCTCGACGGCGCGGATCGCGTCGCGGTCGTCGCACGTCCCGGGGAAGGTGACCACGCCGATGCGGCAAGTGGTTCGACGCGGAAATGGGGTTGTGGTCGAGGCTCCTGGAGCGAGCGGGCGGGTCATCCGCGAAGCCTTCGGCTGCGCCGGTTGCGGCGCAGCTGTCGGTCACCACGCGTAGGACGACCCAGGGGCCTCCGAACACCGCACCATTGCCGTGCCGCATCACTAACCATCGTGGACGATCACCTCGAACTGCTCGATCAGCGCGTTGGCCAGGACGGCGTCGGCCAGCTCGGACGCGGCCTTCCTGGCGTCGGCGGCGGTCGCCGCGTCGAGCTCGAGGTCGAACACCTTGCCGGCGCGAACGCCGCGACTGGCGTAGCCGAGGCCCTGGAGCGAACGGTCGATCGCCTCGCCCTGCGGGTCGAGAATCCCATCCTTCGGACGGACGAGCACGGTCACCTTCACGTCGAAACCCCCATTTCCTCAAGGTAGGCGCCGAAGCGGCCGCCGGTGATGCGTTCGTAGGCCTCGCGGTAGCGCGCCGCCGTCCCGTCGCAAACCGTCGCGGGCAGCTCCGGCCCGGGCGGGGTCTTGTCCCAGCCCGTCACTTCGAGCCAGTCGCGCAC
>VFJZ01000084.1 GCA_009885805.1 Actinomycetota bacterium | reverse complement strand
GACCCGTTCCTGCCGTCGAGCGGCGCCGACGACGCCGGCATCGTCTACCACGAGTACGTCCACGGCCTCTCGAACCGGCTCGTCGTCGACTCGCTTGGCAATTCGACGCTCAACTCGCACCAGGCGGGCTCGATGGGCGAGGCCTGGAGTGACTTCTACGCGATGGACTACCTCGCCGACCCGGCGTCGTGCAACCCTGACGCGTGCGAGCCGGACACGACGACGCCGGGTGAGTTGCTCGTCGGCGAGTACGTCTCCGCCGGCCAGCGGCTCGTGCGCACGCAGGCGATCGACTGCCCGGTCGGGCAGGCCGCCGCCCTGTGCGGAACCGGTGGCTACACGTACGGACAACTGGGGTCGATCCTTGCCTTCCCGGAGGTGCACGCCGACGGTGAGATCTGGGCGCAGCTGCTCTGGGACCTGCGCACCTCCCTCGGCGCCGCGACGGCCCGCAACCTGATCACGCGCGGGATGGAGTTGTCGCCGGACGATCCGAGCTTCCTCGACATGCGAAACGCGATCCTCCAGGCGGATACCACGCTGTTTGCGGGAGCCAATCGCAACGCGCTCTGGCTCGCCTTCGCGACGCGCGGGATGGGCTTCTTCGCGGGAACCCTCGACAGCGCCCACACGGCGCCGGTCGCGAACTTCGAGGTGCCGCCGCCGGCCGGCGGTCCGACAGGCACGCTCGGCGGCACGGCGATCGACGTTCAGACACACGCGCCGCTCGCCGGTGCGCGTGTCGGCTTCGCCGGTATGGACTCCGGTTTCCCCGGGAACGCCGGCGCAACCGTCGCCGCCGACGGCACCTACGCGCTCGCGGCGCTCCCGGTGGCGACGTATCCGTACCTGACGGCCGGCGGCGCCGGCTACGAGCGTTCCGTCACGCCCGGCTTCAGTCTCACGGCCGGCGCCAACACGCGCAACGTCGAGTTGCGCCGCGGCTGGGCGCTGCGCTCGGGCGGCGGCGCGATCGGTGCCTTCACGGGGTCGGACTTCTCGATCTTCGGTTGCGGCGCGATCGGCGCGATCGACGGCTCGCAGGGCTCGGGTTGGGCGAGTGACCCCGGCGGCACGGTCACGATCCAGCTGCCTGCACTGATCGACGTCACCGGCTTCGCGGTCGACCCGGGCGCGATCTGCGGCGACCCCGCGAACGCCGGCACCAATCAGTTCCAGATCGAGACGGCGCCGGCACTGGCCGGGCCGTACACGATTGCCGCGAGCGGGAGCTTCCCGCTTGAGCAGGGCGGCGCGATGAACCTAGTGGCGCCGACGGCGGGCACGAACGACGTGCGCTTCGTCCGCTTCACGGCGGTGACAAACCACGGCAACCCCAACAACTTCGCCGACGTCGCCGAGATCGCCGTCCACGGCATCGAGCAGGGCAGCGCAACGGCCGCGATCGGCGGCGCGGACACGATCGAGCTCGGCAAGACCGTCACCTACACCGACACCTCGACGGGACTCGGCAACAGCCCGATCGTCACGCGCACCTGGACGGGAGCCGCCACCGGCACCGGCCCGACGATCGCGATCAAGGGCTCGAAGCGAGGCGCGCTGAGCCTCTCGATTGCGGTCGCCGACTTCGGCGGTCGCACCGGCTCGGTGACGCGGGCGCTGACCGTCGTCGACACGACGAAGCCGACGGTGAGGATCCGCTCCGCGAGTGGCCGGGTCGGACGGCAGGTGACGATCCGAGCGACGATCAGCGACCTGTCCGGCATCTCGGGCAAGGCGACCGTTCGCTTCGGTGACGGCAAGTCCGTGAAGGTGTCGGTCCGCAACGGCCGCATCAGCGTCACCCACCGCTACACGAAGGCGAAGCTCTACACCGTCTCCGTCACCGTCAAGGACAAGGCCGGCAACACCCGCAAGGTGACGCGGAAGGTGCGGATCAGGAAGTAGGGGCCCCTTCGTCGAGAGACCCGCCGGGGGCCCGCCGCCTGAGCGGCGGGCCCGCACCGGTGGGGAGGAGGGGGTACGACCACGCTACGACGGCCGCGGCCGCGCGGTGATCCCCCTGGTGGGGGATCCGCGTCGCCGCCGATCTCGCTGCAAAGCGGCTATAGTCAAACGCCTTGGCGACCCACACGGAGCATGGCACCCGCTGCGCGCTCTGCCGCCGGAACCTCCTCGTCGGCGAGGCGGCCCGCACCTACCAGGACGCGCGCAACCGCGGCGTCCAGACCGTCTGTCCGCTCTGCACCGAACGCGCCGAGCGCTCGGGCTGGACGCTGGTCGGCGAGCGTGCAGCGCGGCGCCCGCTGCCGGTGGACGTCGACAACAGAATCGACCACGAGCGGCTCGTCGTGCGTCTGCAGTCCGACCTCGCGCGGCTCGAGCGCGACCTCGGCGGCTCGCTCGTCGAGCTGAAGGACGAGCGCAGCCAGCGCGAGCGCCTCGAGGTCGACCTCGAGGCGGTTCGGACCGAACTGGCCGCCGCGCGCGCCGAACTCGCGACCGTTGCGACGCGGATCGCCGAGAAGGATGCTCTGATCACCGATGCCGAGCGCCGCGCCACGGAGAGCCTCGAGGCCCAGTCGATGCTGCTGAAGGCGCGACGTCGGGAGGCTGACCCCTTCTACCTCTGCGGGATCGGTGCCGAGGTCTTCTCGCGCAGCGCTCACCTCGCCGAGCTCCACGCCCTCGCGGCCGAGCACGGCACGCCGGACATTCACGTCGCGGTCGAGGGCTCGACCCTGCCGCGCATCGTCCGCGTGTCATGCGCCTGGCCCGCAGGTTCGCGGTCCTACCGGGTCCGGTGCGACCTCGTCGCACGGCTCTTCGACGTCGAGGACATCGGGCACGGGCCCGGCCTGCAGGCGCCCCTCGCCGCGTTCACGCCAAACGCGCGGTTGGAGGCCGACCGCGTCGTCGTCCTGCCATAGCCCGCGCCAGCGGCCACGCCAGCAGGAATCCGGCGACGAAGCCGCCGATGTGAGCGAAGTAGGCGATGCCGAACGAGACGTCGGGGTTGACGAGCCCGGCCGAGCCGTCGAGCACCTGCAACCCGAACCAGGTGATCAGCACGAACGCGGCTGGCAGTTCGGCCAGGTAGATGAACACCAAGAGCGGCACCGCCGTCAGGACCCGCGCCCTCGGGTGCAGCAGCAGGTAGCCGCCGAGGACGCCGGCGATCGCCCCCGAGGCGCCGATGTTCGGCACCTCCGAGGTGGCGTCGATGGCGAACTGCGTCAGCGAGGCGGCCAGGCCCGAGAGGAGGTAGAACAGCAGGAACCTGAGCCGCGACATCGCGTCCTCGACGTTGTTGCCGAAGACGAACAGGAACAGCATGTTGCCGATCAGGTGCAGCCAGCCGCCGTGCATGAACATGGCGGAGACGAGGGTCAGCCACACGGGCTGGCGCTCGACCCTGACCTCGACGACGTCGTCGAGGTTGCCCGACCCGGCCTTGAGCGTCTCCCCGTACCCGCCCCGCTCGCAGTCGGATGCCAGCTCACACGGCGTGAAGCCGAACTCGAGCGTGATCGCGTCGAACCCGCTGACGCGCGCGGTGCCCTCCCGGTCGTATCGGGGCAGCGACAGATCCGGGCGGCTGATCGAGAACAGGAAGATCGCGACGTTGATCGCGATCAGCGCCCACACGACGATCGGGCGCCGGAGCGTCGGCACGTTGTCGCGCAGCGGGATCACGCGCCGCGCAGCCGCTCCAGCGGCCGGCCCTGCGACCACGCCGTCCGCGCGCCCGGCCGCCAGCGACCCGCGAGCGGCGCGACCGCCGCGATCCGCTCGCGCGCGAACAGCTCCGCCGCGCGGGCCGGGGAGGTGCCACGTTCGCGGGCGAGATCGAACACGCGCCCGACCGTCTCCTCGATGGCGCGCGTCCGCAGCTCCTGCCGCGCGCGGTCGTACCCGCCGAACTCGCCGGCGATGTTGATGATCCCGCCGGCGCTGACGACGAAGTCGGGCGCGTAGACGACGCCGCGCGCGTGCAGGGCGTCGCCGTCGGCCGGCGTCTCCAGCTGATTGTTCGCGGCGCCCGCGATCGCGCGGCACCGCAGCTGTGGGATCGTCGTCGCCGTGAAGACGGCGCCGAGCGCGCAGGGGGAGAGGACGTCGCAGTCGAGGCGGACGATCTCCTCGGGCGCGACGATCTCGACGCCGAGCTCCGAGGCGAGGGCGTCCGGCCCCTCCGGGCGGACGTCGGCGACGGTGACACGAGCGCCCGCCTCGACGAGGAGGCGGACGGCGTTCGACCCGACGTGTCCGGTCCCCTGGACGGCGACGTGACGCCCCGCCGGCGACGGGTCGCCGAAGACCTCACGGAGCGCTGCGCGGATCCCGTGCAGGACGCCGATCGCCGTCATCGGCGAAGGGTCGCCCGAGCCGCCGTCAGCCTCGTCCACACCGGTCACCCATGGCGTCTCGAGCGCGATCCAGTTCATGTCGCGCGGCGTCGCTCCGACATCCTCGGCCGCGATGTAGCGGCCGCCGAGTTCGTCGATCGCGCGCCCGAGGGCGCGCAGCGTTGCCTCGTCGCGCGGTCGTGCCGGGTCGATCAGCACGACCGCCTTGCCGCCACCCTGGTCAAGACCGGCGGCCGCCGCCTTCAGCGTCATCGCCTCGCTCAGGCGCAGTGCGTCGCGCACGGCGTCTGCCTCGCTCGCGTACTGCCAGAAACGGACACCGCCGAGCGCCGGCCCGAGCGCCGTCGAGTGGATCGCGATGATCGCACGCAGGCCCGTCCGGTCATCCGCGTGGAAGACGACCTGCTCGTGCCCGGCGGCGGCCATCTGCTCCAGGACCATCCTCGCAGTGTACGGTTGGACACGTGGCCAGTACACGGCACGCGCCGGAACTCGCGGAAGCGCTGGTCCGCCGGCTGCGCGACGGCGCCGGTGCCGACGTCCGCCTCGCCCTCTACGTGGAGAGCGACGGTCAGCTCGAACTCATCGCCCACGCGGGCTGCTCCGCCGTCGTGCAGCGACTCCCAGCCGGTAGCGCTCGTCCGGGGCGTGCCGTCCTGATGGCGGATGGCGACATCGCTGCCGAGGTCCGCACGACGTTCGCCGCCGAGGTCCATGCCTTCGACGACGCCCTCGATCGCCCCGAGCAGCGCCGCCGCGATGGGGACGCGGCGGACGATCTGTCGTGGGCGCTCGTCCGGCTCGCCCGCCACACCGATCCGGCTGACCTGTTGCTCGCGGCGTGCGGTGTCGTGGCCGGGCTCGTCGGGGTCGAGACAGCCTGGACGACGACGGCGTCCGACGTCCTCAGCTGGCGCCTCGACGGTGCCGCCGCGCACCCGGAAGCGGTCGAGGACACGCTGGCGATCGCCGCCGGTTCGTCGCTCGCGCCGATCCAGGTGCCGCGGCCGGAACGCGCGCTCGACCCGGAGCGGCTGACCGCGGCCGAACTGGTCGGCAGCCATGTCGCGACGGTCCACGCGAGCCTCGAGCGCTACCACGCGATCGTTGTGGCATCCCTCACGGACGCCCTCACCGGCCTTCCGAACCACCGCCGCTTCCACGAGGACGGCGCGGCGCTGATCGACGCATGCCGGGCCACCGGCGAGGAGTTCACGCTCGTCGTCGCCGACCTCGACGACTTCAAGGACCTCAACGACCGCCGCGGGCACGTCGCCGGCGACGACGCGCTGCGTCTCGTCGGACGTCTCCTCGAAGGTGGCGTGCGGCCGGACGACCGCGCCTATCGAGTCGGCGGCGAGGAGTTCGCGCTGCTGCTGCCCGGTGCGTCCAAGGCGAACGCGCGCACCGTCTGCCGGCGACTACAGCGGGCGCTTGCGGCGCAGCCGGTGGACGGCTGGAAGCTGACCTGCTCGCTCGGCGTCGCCGGTTTCCCCGAGGACGGCGAGACCGTCCGCGACCTGCTCGCGTCGGCCGACGCGGCGCTGTACGAGGCGAAGCGGCTTGGCAAGGACCGCATCACGCTGGCCGACGAGCGGCTGCTCGCCCGCCGGACGCAGGGCGACTCGATGGCGGCGCGAGGTCGCCGCTCGTTCGAACAGATGCGCCACCTGCAGCAGCTCGCGGTCGCGCTCGGGGCCGCCCGAACGGTGGCGGCGATCGGCGCCGTTGTCCTCGCCGAGCTCGCCGTCGCCCTGCCGCACGACGCGGGCGCCGTCATCTTCGACGGCGAGATCGTGGCTCGCGACGGGCCGTCGGCCGACGCTGGTCTCAGGGGCCTCGCCGCCCAGGCCGAGACCGAAGGTCGCGCCTTCCTCGTCGATGACGTCGCCGAGGTCGTACCCGCATTCGCCGGTGGCCCACTCCACGGCGCTGTCGCGGCGCCGTTCGCGGCTGGCCGGGGTGCACTGGTCATCGTCTCGGCGCTCCCGTCCCGCTTCGACCGTGACGACGAGCGGCTCCTCGAGGTCATCGCGACGGTCGCCGGGCTCGCCTGTGCCAACGTCCGCCTGGTTACGAGCGAGGCGGCCTGATGGGCGGCGCCAGCACCCGTACGAGCGAGTCGTAGAGATCGTCGTCGTCGGCTGCCGCGGCCGCCGTCGGCCCGAGCGCGGGTAGCTTCGGCAGCATCTTCAGCGCGCTCTCGTGGAACAGGAGGGGAGCGGCGTCGACCCGCTCGCAGTGCGTGATCTCCCCGAACAGGACCTCGTGGTCGCCGGCCACCATCACCGAGTAGGTGTCGCAGACGATCAGCGCGAGCCAGTCGCGCAGGATCGGCACGCCGTTCGCGTCGACATCGTGCGGGACCGCGTCGAAGCGCTGCGCGTCGCGCCCGACGAACGCCCGCGCGTGATCGACCTGGTCGTGGCGGAGGATGTGGATCGCGAATCGGCCCGAGCGCTTCGCGGCCTCGGCGGTGCGGGCGTGCCGTTGGCAGCAGACGAGGACGATCGGCGGGTCGAGCGAGACGCTCGTGAACGAGTTCGCGGCCATGCCGCACAGCTGACCGTCGTGCTGCGAGGTGACGATGGTGACGCCGGTGGGGTACGACGCCATCACCGATCGCAGCACCTGCGGGTCGACCGTCATCGAGACGCGGTCACTCCTCGGCCTCCGCGAGCAGGCGCGCCGCGAACTCGCGCTTCTCCTCGGCCGTCAGCTTCTTGGTCTCGTTCGTGATCGCGCGCCAGTTGACGACCTGGTTCCAGTAGTCGAGCGAGTCCATACCGAGCAGCGCGGTCTTGCCGACGAACTGCCGCAGCACCTCGTTCGTCGGCCCCATCACCCACCCGGCCTTGCCGTCGCGCAGGTACCGCTCGATCTGCAACGGCTCGCGCTTGAACCCGGAGCCGCCGGTGCAGTGCAGCATCTTGTCGACGACGTGCGCGACGTTCTTCGCCGCCGCGAACTTCAGCTGCCAGAGCCATGGCAGGTAGTCGCCGCGGGCGTACTCGCCCAGTTCGAGCGTCCGCTGCCCGTTGTCGGTGACGTTGTCCATCGCCTTCGCGACGGAGTAGTGCATCGCCCGCACCATGTTCGTGTCGATGATCGCCTCACCGACCGCGTCCTGGATCGTCGGGTAGTCGCAGACCCGCAGGCCGACGTCCTTGTGCGTCTTTCTGGTCGTGTGGCGGATCGCGATGTCGATCGCGCCGAGCGCGATGCCGCTCCAGCAGCCGGACGAGCCGATCAGGAAGAACGGGTCAACGCCCTCGTCGTTCGACCAGGCGCCGTCGCCGACGCGCCCGACGAGCTGGTCTGAGGACATGAACTTGTCGTCGATCAGCAGCGAGCCGGACTGGTTGCCGCGCAGACCGAGGGCATCCCACTCGCCGGGCTTCGCCTCCGCGTCCTTCGCGTCACAGACCCAGACGGTGAGGTCGGAGTACGCCTTGAAGTCGGGCGAGGTCGTCTGGAAGACGTAGAAGTCGGCGAAGCCGCCGGAGGTCGCCCACGATGCCTTCTTCGTCACCTTGAAGCCGCCGTCGACGCGTGTCGCACCCGACGCGATCGGGTACCAGAAGTGCGACCCGGTCTCCGGATCGGAGTACGAGAGCGTTCCGATCAGACGCTCGGGGACGACCCGCTTGAGGTAGGTCTCGATGTGGAACGGCGTCGCGCAGAGGCGGATCGCCTCGACCGCGCCGATGTGCATCACGTAGCACATCGCACACGAGGCGTCGCCGTAGCGCGCGATCGTCTCGACCACGGAGCCGAACATCGTGTGGCTCTGGCCGAGGCCGCCCCACTCCTTCGGCAGGAGCAGGCCGAGGAACGGCCCGAGCGCCTCGAGGCTCTTGCGCGGGAAGGTCGACGTCCGATCGTTCGCATCGGCCAGCGGACGGATGTCGCGCTCGCAGATCTCGATCAGCTGACGCCTGAGGTCCCGCTGCTCGTCGTCGAAGAAGAACTCGGGGTCGAACAGGGGATCGAGCCCCGACTTCGCCTCGTCTGCGACCTTTGCCATACCCACTCCTTGCTCGTCAGCCGTCGGATTCTAGTGCGCGGCAACAGTATCGCGGTCGACCAAGCCGGGCGGGAGCGACCGGATGTGTTCGAAACCTCCACCTCGCGCGTCGCGGTGTGCACGTTGCGTTCTTGCCAGAGGTGGCGTGAGGCCGTACGCTCGCCGTCGCGTGGCGGCAAAGGTGCCGTCCGCTTCGCTGCTGTGGGAGAAGGAGGCAATCAGATGACCGATCTCGAGCGCTTCGTCGGCGCTGATGGCCGTGACGAGGCAGTCCGCGCGGTGCGGGCGAAGATCGACGCGGAAGGTATCGAGTACGTCTACTACCAGTTCGTCTCCGTCACCGGCCGGATCATGGGCAAGGGCATCCCGGCGAAGCACTGGGAGACGACCGCCCGCAAGGGGTTCCAGCTCGTCTACGGCGCCATGGCCAACCTCTTCGTCGACCGGCACGGCGACTACATCGGCTACGGCCCGGAGGCGAAGGAACTGGTCGGCATCCCGCAGCCCGAGACGTTCATGACGCTGCCCTGGGACAAGCGCGTCGCCCGCGTCTGGTGCGTCTGTTTCCGCAACCGCGAGGAGCGCGTCGATCCCGGTGCGCATCTGACGGCCGACTGCCGCGGCAACCTGCAGCGCATCGCGGCCGAGTTCGAGTCGCGGACGGGTCTGCACCTGCGCGCCGGCACCGAGCCCGAGATGATGTGGCTGAAGATGAACGACGACGGCACGCCGGCCGTCGAGGGCGTCTCGAAGCCCTACTGCTACCACATCGACCAGTTCTCCGAGTTCCAGCCGATCATCCACAAGGTGATGGAGTACTGCGGCGGTCTCGGCCTCGACATGATCCAGGGCGACCACGAGGATGCGCCGGGGCAGCTCGAGCTCAACTTCAACTTCGACCGCGCCGAGCGGACCGCGGACAACCTGTCGACGTTCCGGCAGGTCTGCAAGCAGGTCGGACGCGAGTTCAACGTCTTCCCCTGCTTCATGCCGAAGCCGTTCATGGGCGTGTCCGCGAACGGTTGTCACCACAACATCTCGCTCTGGCGCGGCGACGAGAACACCTTCATGCCCGAGGGCAGCGATCTGCAGAAGCCGTCGCAGATCGGCCTCTGGGCGATCGGCGGCATCATGAAGCACCTCGGCGCGCTGACCGCGATCACGGCGCCGACGGTCAACTCCTACCGTCGACTCTGGGACACGGGCTTCTGGGCGCCCGTCTTCGCGGACTGGGGCTTCCAGAACCGGACGACCGCGCTGCGCGTCTCGGCGCCCGGCCGCTTCGAGTACCGCTCGGTCGACTCGGCCGTGAATCCGTACCTGTCGCTGGCGGCGCTGATCATGGCGATGGACGACGGCATCACGAACCAGATCGACCCCGGTCAGCCGGAGGAGCGGAACATCTACGAGGCGATGGCCGAGGGCAAGGAGGTCAGGAGGATCCCGATGACCCTCGGTGACGCGCTCGACGCCCTCGATGACGATCCGCTGATCCAGTCGGCGATGCCGGGCGAGATGTACAAGGTGTTCCGCCACTACAAGCGCGACGAATGGGAGCGCTACTGCGCGACGGTCTCCGACTGGGACCGCGAGGAGTACCTCGACATCCTCCCGTAGCGGGGCGGACAACGACAACGACGGGAGAGGCCCATGTGCGGAATCGCAGGGATCATCTACCGCGACGGCTCACGCAACATCGGCCGCGACATGATCGCGATGCTGCAGTCGATGAAGCACCGCGGCCCCGACTCGACGGGGTACGCCCTCTACGGGCGTAGCAGCAGCGGAACGGTCGTCATGCGGTACAAGCTGGCTGACGCGAACGATGCGCGCGACTACGACTTTCAGGCCCGGCTGCAGAAGCACCGGGCCGAGGTCGAGGCGCGCATCGAGCAGGCCGGCGGCCGGCTGCAGTCGGTGGAGGCGGAGACCGAGTACGCGTTCCGCGCCGTCGTGCAGTACGGCGGCGACCTGAAGCTGCTCACCGACCTGGTCGAGGACGTGCCGGGTGCCGAGGTGCTGTCGATCGGGCAGTCGCTGGAGATCATCAAGGACCTCGGCGACGCCGAGACGGTCGGCGAGCAGTACGCGCTCGACGGCTTCACCGGCACGCACGCGATCGGCCACGTGCGGATGGCGACCGAGTCCGACGTCGACATCTCGGGCGCGCACCCGTACTGGGCGTACCCGTTCGGCGACATCGCCGTTGTCCACAACGGGCAGCTGACGAACTACTTCTACTGGCGTCGCCGGCTCGAACGAAACGGCCGGCGCTTCCAGTCCGAGTGCGACTCCGAGATCATCGCCGTCTACCTGGCGGAGAAGATGAGCGAGGGCCTGACGCTGTCCGAGGCGATGCGCAAGAGCCTCGAGGATCTGGACGGCGTCTTCACGTACATCTGCGTCACGAAGGACGCTCTCGGCGTCTGCAAGGACGAGCTGGCGGCAAAGCCGCTGGTGCTGTTCGAGTCCGACGAGATGGTGGCGCTCGCGTCGGAGGAGATCGCGATCCGCGCGATCATCGACCACGAGATCGACACCTACGACCCGTATGAGGCGGAGGTGCTGGTATGGAGTCTCTAGTTGGTGAGCGCAGGATCTCGTATGACGCGCGCGGGCTCGCGGAGCCGAACGCCGAGGCGCCGCGCGTGGCCGAGATCGCCGACGGCCGCGCCGTCTTCGACGCGAAGGATCTGACGACGCGCCTGATCAACCTCGAGTTGCGCCGGCTCGTCTACGAGGAGGGCGTTCGCGCCGTCACGGTCCGGAATCCCGGCTCCAAGCACTCGCTCGGCGTCGGCATCCTCCAGCGCTGCCGGATCACGTTCGAGGGCTCGCTCGGGTACTTCGGCTGCGGGCTGATCGACGGCCCCGAGATCCACATTACGGGTCGCGTGGGCTGGTCGAGCTGCGAGAACATGATGAGCGGCGTCGTCGTCGTCGACGGGAACGGCGGCTCGCTGACCGGCGCTGCGATGCGCGGCGGCGACCTCGTCGTCCGCGGTCGCGTCGGTGCGCGCACGGGCATCGACCAGAAGGGCGGCACGATCATCATCGGCGACTCCGTCGGGTCGAACACCGGCTTCATGATGCAACGCGGCCGCATGATCATCTGCGGCGACGCCGGGCCCGGGCTCGGCGACTCGATGTACGACGGCACCATCTACGTGGGGGGCAAGGTCAAGTCGCTCGGGGTCGATTGCGTGCCCGGCGAGTGGACCGACGCCGACACGGAGCTGATCGAACGCAAGTTCCGTATCTACGAGCTCGGCACGCCGCCGTCGTTCCAGAAGTTCGTGTGCGGGAAGGTCCTCTACAACTACGACAACCTCGAACCGTCCGAGCGGCGGATCGTCCTCTAGGAGGGAAGCGGATGCCACGAATCAGCACCGCTCGGCCGGACGAGACCGCTCCCGGCCAGCACACCGTCCTCGGGCGCTCGCAGATCTTCACGCCCCAGGTCATCAACGACATCCACATGAAGGCCGAGCTCGGCCGCTACCGGATGCGCGGGTTCTCGGTCTTCAAGAAGATCCCGCACTGGGACGAGTTGGTCTTCTTGCCGGGCACCCTCACGCGCTTCGTGATCGAGGGCTACCGGGAGAAGTGCGAGACGAAGACCGTGCTCGGCGCGCGCTTCGCGAAGAAGCCGCTCGAGCTCGACATCCCGGTCTACATCACCGGCATGTCGTTCGGCGCGCTGTCGCTCGAGGCGAAGATGGCGCTCGCGAAGGGCGCCTCGATGGCCGGCAGCGCGACCTGCTCGGGCGAGGGCGGGATGATCCCGCCGGAGCGCGACTACTCGACGAAGTGGTACTACCAGTGCATCCAGTCCCGGTACGGGTTCAACCCGCACCACCTGATGCTGGCCGACGCGGTCGAGTTCTTCATCGGCCAGGGCTGCAAGGTCGGTCTCGGCGGGCACCTGATGGGTCAGAAGGTGACCGAGCAGGTGGCGGAGATGCGTTCGCTGCCGGCCGGTATCGACCAGCGATCGCCGGCCCGGCACCCCGACTGGCTGGGCCCGGACGACCTCTCGCTGAAGATCCAGGAGGTCCGCGAGGCGACCGATTACCAGATCCCGATCCAGCTGAAGCTCGGCGCGTCGCGGGTCTACGACGACGTTCGCATGGCAGCCAAGTGCGGCCCCGACATCATCTACCTGGATGGTGCCGAGGGCGGCACCGGCGCCGGTCCGCACATCGCCACCGAGGAGACCGGCATCCCGCTGATGGCGGCGATCCCGGAGGCGCGCCGGGCGCTGGAGGATGTCGGCCTGGCCGACGAGATCGACCTCGTCGTCGCGGGCGGTATCCGCAACGGCGGTGATGTCGCGAAGGCGATCGCGCTCGGCGCGAAGGCGGTCGCGATCGGGCATTCGGCGCTGATGGCGCTGAACTGCAACAAGGAGATCCCGGGCGTCACCGACTACGAGGGTTCCGTCGGCGTCCCGGCCGGTCAGTGCTACCACTGCCACACCGGCCGCTGCCCGGTCGGCATCACGACGCAGGATCCGGAACTCCGCCGCCGCCTCGTCGTGGAGGACGCCGCCGAGCGGGTCTACAACTTCCTGCACACGCTCACGCTCGAGGTGCAGATGCTGGCCCGCGCCTGCGGCAAGACCAACATCCACTCGCTGGAGCCGGAGGATCTCGCGGCGCTGACCGTCGAGGCCGCGGCGATGGCGAAGGTGCCGCTCGCGGGCACGAACTACATCCCCGGTGTGACCGAGCAGCAGACGCTTGCGCGCATCGAGTCGATGATCCAGCAGCACCTCGTCGACCCTGCGGGCGAGCGCCTCCCGCAGGCGGCTGACTGAAGGAGGCGATGATGACCGAGACGATCCATCACATCGACAGCGAGCCCGAGAAGACGACCGGGCTCGACTCGGAGTACCTGTCGGGGAAGCGCTTCCCGTACCAGGAGGACGCGAGCCTTCTCGCCGGCGTCGACCTCGTCGCCGGAACGCCGGGTGCCGACATCAACTGGCTGGAGGACATCGAGCTGCTGGAGGAGGACGGCGTTCCCGCCGTCTTCGACCGCTACTCGAACTCGTTCCTGAAGATCTACTTCGCCCTGCCGGCGGAGAAGCCGGTGCGCGACGAGATCGCGCGCAAGGTGCTGCTCCTGCACCTGCAGTCGGGGAACTCGTACGGCCTGCAGCTGAAGCCGATCCACTGCAAGTTCCCGCAGCCGCAGCTCGGCTCGTGGGTGGACGGTTCCGACACCGTCGGCACGGACTGGAAGGCCCCGGTGCTCGAGGGCTGGGCACCGAAGGCGCACTGAATCGCCGGTGGCGTGGCGCTAAAGGTGCCCGGCACCTTTAGCGCCACGCCACGGCTTACGCCGGGCGGCCGAGTGCCCGCTCGACCTCGGCGGCGGCCCGCAGCAGCGGCGGCGCAGCGTCGTCCAGACGATCCGGCGTGAAGCGGCTCGCCGGGCCCTGCAGCCCGAGGATCGCGACGAGCCCCCGCCCGTCGCGAACCGGAGCGGCGACAGCATTCAGGTCCGACTCGCGCTCCCCGGCGGCGGTCGCGAACCCGCGCACACGCGCCTCGTCGATTGCCCGCTCCAACTCGGCGACAGCGGTGATCGTTGCCGCCGTCAGTCGTGGCAGCGGGAGCGGCAACTCCCCGGCCCCGTGCGGGCCGAAGGCCAGCATGACCTTGCCGACCGCCGTGCAGTGCAGGATCGACGGGCGCCCGACGCGGGCGACAGAGATCACGCTCGCGCGGCCCGGCACGAAGTCCGCGGTGATCGCGTCACGCTCCGCCGGCAGCGACAGCGTCGCCGTCTCGCCGGTCTCCTCGACGAGCCGTTCGAGCAGCGGTCGTGCGACCTGGCGAACGTCGAGGCGGCTCAGCGCACCCTGCGCGAGTTGGATCACGCGAACACCGAGGCGGTACCGGCCGGTTTCCTGCACGTACTCGACGTAGCCGGCCGCCGTCAGCGTCGCGAGTAACCGCGACACCGTCGACGGGTTGATCGCGGTCGCCCTCGCGATCTCGCCGGTGCCGAGGTCGCGCCCGCCGGCGCCGAGTGCGTCGAGGACGGACGTCGCACGCTGCACGGCGGCGAGGTGGCGGGTCGCGGGGCTGTTGGTTCGTGGCATGGTCTCGTCGTGCCGCGCCATTCTGCCAGCCGGCCAGACGCCCCGTGACACCCGACATCCCGTACACCTCGCCGTCCGCGGATCGCCGCTTCCTGGAGGAGATCATCCAGACGGTCTCGGGGTCGATCGACCTCGAGCGCGTTCTGAAGGCGATCGTCGCACTGCTGACGGAGGCGACGGTCTGCCACGCCTGCTACATCTTTCTCGCCGACGCCCGTGGCGCGATGACGTTGTCGGCCTGCTCCGAGCAGTACGCCGAACACGTCGGGAGGGTCGTCATCCCGCCGGGCGAGGGCCTCGCGGGCTGGGTCGCCACCCATCGTGAGCCGGTCTTCATCACGCAGGACGCGATCCTCGACCCGCGCATGCACCTGTTCGAGGAGTTCGAGGAGGACAAGTACCAGTCGATCGTGTCGGTGCCGCTCCTCGGACGACTCGGCGGTGTGGTCGGCGTCGTCGCACTGCATGCGGTGGCGCCGCACTCCTACTCGCAGTCCGACGCGGACTTCCTGCTGACGAGCGCGTCGCTCGTCGCCGGCGCGATCGAGAACGCGCAGTTGCACGCCGACACGAAACGCCGGGTCGTCGTCCTCGAGCGCCTGTTCGCGCTGTCCGAGGTGATCGCGGCCGCGGCGAGCGCCGACGCGTTGCTCACGGCCTTCGCGGAACACGCCGTTCCGCTCCTCGATGCCGCGGCCTGCGAGACGTACCTGCTCGAACCGGACACGGAGCGACTGCGGCTGCGTGGCTTCGCGCCCGCGCGCGTGGGGCCGGCCGTGCTGGGCCTGCGCGACGTCGGCGTCGCCTTCGGCTCGGCGGCGCCGATCCTGCACGCGCCGCTCAACGTCTCCGGCGAGATGGTCGGCCTGCTCGTCGTGCACGGACGCCACGGCCGCCCGTTCCTGGCCGAACACCGCGACCTCGCCTCCACCGTCGCCGCCCAGGCGGCGACGGCGGTGAAGAAGCTCCAGCTGCTCGAACGCCTCGCCGATCGCAACGCGGCCAAGGACCTGTTCGACGAGTTCGAGCGGACGGCCGATCCCGCCGCCCTCGAGTCGCTCGCCCGCCGTCTCCGGATCGACCTCGCCGTGCCGCGGGTCGTCCTGCAGGCGACGACGGGCCGCCCGGACGACCTCGAAGCCCTGATCGCCGACGCCTTCCGTGGCGCCGTCACCGACCGCGGCGATGCACGGGTGCGCGCGCTCGTCCCCGCCCCGGCCGGCGCGGCCGAGGTCGCGGAGCGTGTCCGATCGTTCGGTGCGGAGGCGGCGATCGGGCTGTCGTCCATCTGCCAGGGCGCGGCGGCCCTCAAGGTCGGCCTGGCCCAGGCCGCCCAGGCCGAGCGTGGGGTCGCCGTGCTCGGCGGGCCGCCGCGCGTGGTGTCCTACGAGGACCTCGGGCCGTACAAATACCTTCTGCGGCTCGACGTCGAGCCGGGCGAGCGCGACCGGCACCGAGATGCGCTTCGCCCGCTCTTCGCCTACGACCGCGCACATCGCTCTCAACTCGTCCGCACGCTGGAGGAGTACCTGCGCCGGCGCGGCCGGATCGCCGCGACGGCGGCGGCCCTGTACGTTCACCCGAACACGCTCCGGCAGCGGCTCGCCAGGATCGAGTCGATCCTCGGTCTCGAACTCGAGACCGAGGACGCCCTGACGCTCGAGATGGCTCTGAAGCTGCTGCGGTTGGAGGCCTAGCCCGGATCGGGTTCAGCCCGAACGTGACTCGGCGGCTCGGGTCGGATGGTCGTGCGTCTGATGTTCCGATACCAAGATGGCTGGCTCCGATGTCCGCTGACGACCTGAAGGCGATGACGCTCCGCCTGCAGCGTGATCAGGCTGCGGCACTCACGGCTGTCGCCGCTGCGGACGGCGTGTCCGTCTCCGATGCGGTTCGGGCGGCGATCGATGCGCACATCGGTGCCCGGCGTGCGGATTCGGCGTTCCAGGAGCGCCTTCGGCGGAACCTCGAGGAGCAGCGCGAGATCCTCGAGCGGCTTGCGCGGTAGGTGTTGGCGGGCACCGACGCGGCGGCGATCCGGTACGTGTCCCTCGCCGAGTACCGTCCGATCGCTGAAGCGATCACCGGGATGGACGCGAGCCTTCTCGCGCGGAGCGCGCGGACCGGACTCGCCGAGTCGGCACGTGCGGCGCCGGCCGCCGCGTTCGATGACGTCGAGACGTACCCGCGGTTCGTGGATACGGCTGCCGTCCTCGTGGCGCACCTCTGTCAGAACCACCCGCTCGTTGATGGGAACAAGCGTGCCGCGCTCCTGTCGCTGCTCGAGTTCGTTCAGGCGAACGGAAGCCACTGGCTGCCGGCCGAGGCTGACCCAGACGAGACAGAGCGGCTGGAGCACCGCATCGCGACCCCGGACGGTCCGTAGGTTCGTCATCGCGAGCCGGGTGGGTTCGGGTACAGCCTGAATCTGATGAGTGCCCCGCGCTGCCTCCGCCAGACGCTCGGGCTCTTCGCTCGGCGCCGATCCGGCCAGCGCCGCGTAGCGCTACGCTGCCGTCAACGAGCGCTGGCACCTCCCAGCGGTCGACGCGGGCGGGCGGCGTGAGCCGCGTGTCCCCGTCTCGACGGCCGAGTGCCGGGCGGTCGTGATCGCCCTCCGCAACGCCGAGGAACTGGGCCAGCACTCCGTCCGGGAGCGAGTCGGTGCTGCAGGTGATCGCCGGCTCCGTCTCGATCACCACCGGCGCGCAGACGGTGTCGGCCGCGGGGACGTTGGTCACGTTCGAGCCGGGCGAGCGGCACAGCGTCCGCGCCGAGAGCGGGGCCCGCCTGCTCCTGCTGCTCGCGCCGTGGCCGGCCGTGTCGCACTACACGGCGGGCGAGTCCGCCGAGCCGGGGCGGATGCCGGCGAACGCCAGCACGCCGGCCCTCGACTGGCCCGGCAGTGAGTTACCGCGCGGCTACGACCAGGGGTAGGGCGAGTTCGACACCGGATGCAGGTCGCCGGTCGCGAAACGGTCGAACCGGAACGGGTACAGCAGCGACGAGTGCTCGCCGAGCACGACGCGGGCGACTTCCTTGCCGACGCCGATCATCTTGTAGCCGTGATTGGAGTCGGCGATGACGTACACGTTCGGCCGCATGTAGTCGAACACCGGGAAGTTGTCGGCGGTGAACGCGCCGGCGCCACCTGAGCGGGCGTCCTTGTACAGCGGTCGGCAACCCTCGAAGCGACCCATGCAGTGCGACAGGGCCGCACACCACATGTCCGGGAAGGCGGGCTCGACGCTCGCCGTCGGGTACGGGTCGACGTCGAAATCGGAACCGATCGGGAGCGGCGCAGCCCCACCCTGCACGCCATGACGGTCACGCTTGTAGTAGATGCCCCACAGTTCCTCCGTGATCAGGCGGCCGTCGTCACTGCGCAGCGGAGCGTCCGTATCGACGTGGATTACCGGCGGCGCTCCACCACCGGCCCGGTCGAACATCAGCGGATCGACTGCGATCTCGCCCTCCTGCAGATACCAGTACGTCCACATGTCCCGCTCGCGGTGCACCTCGCCGGCAGGCGTGCGGACGTCGATCTTCGGCGGCAATCCCAGCATCGCCCAGATCTCGGGCACCCACGGGCCGACCCCGACGATCACCTGTTCGACGTCGATGTCCCCGTGGTTGGTGCGCACTGACGTCACCGCGCCGGCGCCGTCCATTTCGAACCCGGTGACGCGCACGTCCTCGGCGATCCGCACACCCTCGGCTTTTGCCTTGCCGGCAATGCCGTGCATCGAGGCGATGTTGAAGGCGAACCCGCCGCGATGCTCGTGCAGGACGACCGTGATTCCCTGTGCACGCCAGTCCGGGAAGAGATCCTTCATGTACGCGGTGCACGCCGCCTCGCCCGTGATCAGCGTGTTCGCGTAGCCGATCTGCTCCTGGCGCTCAGCGACCTCCGTGAGATCGGACTCCTGCGCGGTCGGGCCGAGCGCCATGTAGCCGACCGAGTTGTAGTGGTAGGCGGCGGGGTCGGACTCCCAGACCTCGACGTTCGCCGCCATCAGCTCCGACATCGCGGGCTGGTAGTAGTTGTTGCGCACGACGCCGCAGGCGATGCCGGAGGCGCCGGCGGCGATCCCGGCCTTGTCGACGAGGAGGATGTCAGCGCCCGAACCCTCGCCGCGCGCCTTCAGCTCGCACGCAAGGTGATAGGCGGTGGAGAGGCCGTGCACGCCGGCGCCGATGACGAGGAAGCGGGCGCTCTTCGGCAGATCCATGTTCAATCTCCTTGAATTGCCATAGAGGCAATAGTATTGCCGGTGCTGTCGGGCGGAGGATACGCGAACCGGCGGTCGGGGTCAATCGCCTGGCGCGTTACCCCCCAGGATCTCGAGCAGCGCGCTGACCGGCGGCGGCGGCGCCTCGCCTCGCCGCGTCGCGAGCACGAAGCGGTAGTCGAGGCCGTCGGTCTCCAGGGGCAGGGCGATCAGGCTGCCCTCGCGAAGCTCGCGACCGACGGCGATGCCGGGCACCAGCGTCACACCGAGTCCGGACTCCACGCAGCGCTTCACCGCCTCGAGGCTCGACGCGACGAGTCGCCCGCGCGGCGTGATCGACGCGGCCGACAGCAACTGCTCCAACTCGCGCCGGTTCACCGTGCCGGCGTCGCGGACGATCAGGAACTCGTCACGGAGGTCGCGCAGCGTCACGCGCGGACGGGTGGCGAGGCGATGCCCGGGATCGGCGATCAGCACCAGCCGGCCGGGAGCGTAGTCGTGCATGTCAAGATCGCGTGCCTCGGTCCGGTCGGTCAGCAGCGCGGCGTCGACCTCGCTCGACCGCAGTGCCTCGACGACCCTCGCCTCGTCGCCGACGACGAACTCGACCGTCAGGCCCGGCAGGCGCTCGCGCAACTGCGCTACCGCCGGCGGTAGGACGTGCGTCGCCAGCGCTTCGCCCGCGGCGATCGCGAGATGACGGCGCGCGTCGCGTTCGGCCCGGCTGACGGCCTCGCCCGCCTCCTCGACGGCGCGCAGGAGTCGCGCCGCGTGCGGCGCCAGGGCGGTGCCGGCGGGCGTCGGGCGCAGCGCCCCGGCGCCGCGGACGAACAGGGCGGTGCCGACGTCCCGTTCGAGCGCCCTGATCAGTTGCGAGACCGTCGGCTGGCGGACGCCGAGGCGTTCGGCCGCCCGGGACACGCTGCCGTGCTCGAGCACGGCGAGGAACGCGACCAGCCTTCTGGTCGGGAGGATGCCGACGTCGTCTGCCATAGGGTACCGCCTATGGTAGCGGCCAGGTTGCGCAGGTAGGCTCTGGGAGTGACTCGCCCGAGGGCCATCGTCGCCGGCGCGATCGGCTCCCAGCTGGCGATCTCGATCGTCCAGTTCGGCCTACCGGCGCTGACGTTCGCGCTCCGCGAGGAGCGCGGCGTGTCGACGGTCGAGTTCGCCGTGCTCTTCGGCGCCTCGGGTGCCGGCCCGGCGCTGGCCCTGCTCGCCGTCGGGCGCCTCTGCGATCGCCGCGGTGCGCGGCCAGTCCTCGTTGCCGGTGCCCTGCTGGGGTCGTCCGGACTCCTCGGCGCCGGCCTCGTCCACTCGCTCGCGGCGACGTTCGTGGCGCTGCTCGTCGCCGGCATCGGGGCCGCCGCGGTGCCGGTCGCGGGGATGACGACGATCATCACGCACTTCGGTCCGGAGCGGCGCGGTCGGCTGCTCGGACTCCGGCAGATGTCCGTACCGGCCGGCGGCCTCGTCGCCGCCGCCGGGCTCCCCGCGCTCGCCAGCAGCGGCGGCCTGCGGCTCGCCTTTGCGGTTCCGGCCGCGCTCGTCCTCACGACCGGGCTGGCGTTCGCGGTCATCGCCGGGCCGGGCCAACGGCGTGACGACCTCCCGGCCCTGACCGCATCGTTCCCGCCAGCGCTGCGCTGGCTGATGCTGACCGGAGCGCTGTACGTAACCTGCCTGGGCGCGGTCCTCACGTTCACCGTCGACGCCGCGCACGACGCCGGCATGTCGCAGACGGCCGCCACGCTGGTGTTCGCGGCCCTGAACGTCGGCGCGGCCGGAGCCCGCGTGGTCTGGGGCGTCGTCGCCGACCGGGCCGCCGGCACGCGGCGCGTCGCGACGCTATCCGCGCTCGGTGGGCTCGGCGCCCTGTCGGTCCTCGTCTTCCCGTTGACGCTCGCCGCCGGGCCCGGCCCGGCGATGGCGGGCGCCGTCCTGCTCGCGTTTGGAACCCTCGGCTTCAACGGCGTGCTCTACCTGATCGCCGGCGAGATCGCCGGTCGCTCTGCGGGCGTCGCCGTCGGCGCCGCATCGACCGTCGTGTTCGCGGTCGGTTCGGTCACGCCGCCCCTCTTCGGCGTCGTCGCGGAGCGCTGGGGATTCGCCGTGATGTACGTGCTCCTAGCCACGTTTTGCGTGGCCGGCGCGCTGACAGCGCGACGGGTGGCGCACGACGCCTACACTCCCGCCTGATGTCAAGACCGGACAAGGGCAGCGAGGTCGAGGTGCAGATCGACTCGCTGGCATTCGGTGGACGCGGCGTCGCCCGGCTCGGGGAGTTCGTCCTGTTCGTCGACCGCGCGCTTCCGGGCGACCGCGTCCGCGCGCGCGTGACGAAGGTGAAGCGCTCGTACGGCGAGGCCACTGCGATCGCCACCCTCGAGCGCGGCCCGGATCGCGTCGAGGCGCCCTGTCCGCACTTCGGTGCCTGCGGCGGTTGCCGGTTCCAGGATCTCGACTATCCGGCCCAGTTGCGGTGGAAGGCCCTGCAGATCCGGGACGTCCTCGAGCGGATCGGGCACCTCCGCGACTTCGTCCAGGACGAGATCGTGGCCGCCGAACGAACCTACGGGTACCGCAACAAGCTGGAGTTCTCGTTCGGCGAGACCGAGGACGGGCCCGCGCTGGGCTTCCACCGCGCGGGCCGGTGGGACGAGATCATGCCGGTGTCAGCCTGCCTGCTGATGTCCGAGGCTGGCAACGAGGCGCGGCGAGTCGTCGAGGAGTGGTCGCGGCGCAGCGGCGAGCAGATCTGGGACCGGCGGACGAACAGCGGCTACCTGCGCCACCTCGTCTGCCGTGCCTCGGATCGAACCGGCGAGGTGCTGCTGACACTCGTCACCGCCTCGGGCGAACTGCCACTGTCGTCGTGGCTCGTCGATGAGTTGGCGGAACGAGTCCCGGGCTGCGTCGGCCTCCTGCACGCCACCACCGACGCCGTCGGCGAGACGACCCACGGGCTCGCCGCGACGGTCGTCAGCGGTCGCGACTGGTACGAGGAGCGACTACTCGGGCTCAGCCTCAAGGTCTCGGCCGGCGCGTTCCTGCAGACGAACACGGAGATGTGCGAGCGCCTGTACGAGATCGCGATCGAGGAGGCGGGTCTCCACGGCGACGAGATCGTCTGGGATCTCTACTCGGGGATCGGCTCGATCGCGCTTGCCCTGGCGGGCGCGGCGGGCCGCGTGATCGGCGTCGAGGTGGTCGAGGAGGCCGTCGAGCGCGCCGTCGACAACGCCGAGCGCAACGGCATCGGCAACGCCGAGTTCATCCTCGGCGATGTCGCCAGGGCAGTGCGGCCGTTACTCGAGGGCGGCGTGCCGAGCCCGGACGTCGTCGTGCTCGATCCGCCGCGGTCCGGTCTGACGCCGAAGGCCGTCCGTCGCGTCCTGGAACTCGAGCCGCGACGCATCGTCTATGTCTCGTGCAACCCGACGACGCTCGCCGGCAACGCCGAACTGCTCACGGAGGGTGGGTATCGTCTCGAGCGCGTGCGGCCCGTCGACATGTTCCCGCACACGGCACACGTCGAGTGCGTCGCGCGTTTCGAGGCTCAGAGCACGTAGGTCCAGATACCGCTCGCCGCGACCGCTAGCCTCGAGGTCGAGGCGGCGAACAGGTGCGGCGCGGTGCGCAGCGCCCCGGTGTCGGGAATCGCGGTGTCGGTCCAGCTCGCTCCGGCGTTCGTCGACGTCCGCACGATCGGCTTGCGCGTGCTCGTCCCGATCGCCATCACGTGGACGACCCGCGTGCGCTTCGCGTCGGGTACGACGAGGTCGACGATGAATCCGGCCGGCGTCGCGTCGCTCCAGGTCCGGCCGCGGTCATCGCTGCGTGTCAGCTTGCCCTCGTGGACGAGCCAGACGCGGCTCGGGTTGACGCGGTCGGCGACGAGCGACGCTCTCGTGACGCGCGGAGATGAGGCCAACGTCATCGCCGCGGCCGTCGCGCGGACCTTCCAGGTCGCGCCGCCGTCGATCGATGCGAGCAGCCGGAACCGCTTACCGCGGGGCTGCGACCGGCGTTCCGTGACGATCAACCAGGTCGAGGCGCTGCGCGTGACGGTGCGCACGCCGCCGAGGATCACGGGCCGGATCCAGGTTCGGCAGCCGTCCCGGGACAGCGCCAGGCGACGCCCGCGGATCACCGCGACCCGCCCGCCGGCGGCTGCGACGACGTGCGGGTCCGCCGTGCCGAGCCCGTCGGGCGCGCACCGGTCGAACGTCGCGCCACCGTCCGTCGATCGTGACAGGATGTTGGGCGCGGTCGACTCGACGTAGATCGCCCCGCCCGCAACGGCGAGTGCCTCCGTCGCGCGTCGGGGCCGGCGCGACTGGCGCGTCCAGGCACCACCGGCCGCCGAGCGCCAGACGTCGCCGTCGGCGGCGAGACCGTAGACGTTGTCGGAGTCCGCCGCGACCGCCGTCATCGGCGGGAAGCCTGTGGGGCCCGCCTGCACCCACGGCCCAGCGGCCTGGGCCGCAACGGGCGTCGCGAGAAGCGCGCCGGCCACCAGGAGACCTCGCATCGGGCAGAGCGTACCACCCGTTCCGCCTGCAGGTGATGCAATTCGGAGAACCCGTGGTCACCCCGTCGGGCCACTCGCGGCGATGGTGGCGCAGACGAGGTAGTCCGTGTTCCGCGCGAACGGCCAACGCCAGAAGGCGGTCCGCAGGATGGGGACGCCGAGCGCCGCGAGCGCATCGCGCGGGTCGCTGCCGGCGGGCCCGGAGCCGGTTGCGACCACCGCCAGCGCCTCCTCGGCCGAGCGGCCGGCGGCCCGCAGGACGTCGTCGAGTGCGAACGGCTGCTCGCGCCCGGGCCACCAGGCGACGGGGTCGTGGAGGTGCAGTGCCAGCCCGCTGCGCGCGCTCGCGTGCAGCCGCGAGACGACGAGGCCGGTCAGCGGCGCGGCGTACGTCGCGAGGGCTGCCGCGACCCGTTCGTCCGTCACGTCCGCGTCGCGGAGGGCCGGGTAGAGGAGTTGCGAGTAGAGCAGGTCGCCGATCACGAGGTCGTAGGGGCTGTCGCCGAGCGGGTTCCAGTCCTGCACCGGGATCGCCGCGGCGCGCCCGGCGACGACCGCCGCGCAGATACGGTCGGCATGACCGCCGCTCGCGTCGACTTCCAGCGCCCGGAGCCGGGAGCGCAGCGATCGCGGCTCGCGCCGGATCGACGCGCGGCAGGCCGCGGGGTCGACGTCGAGCAGATCGACGCGGCCGGCCCGGGCCGCGATCCGTGTCAGCGGTAGGTCATCGGCGTTCCCAGCGCCGACGATCGCGACCGACGCGCCGGGTGCGAGCAGCGGGTCGATCAGCGCCCAGCACGCGTCACGGGCCGGCCGCCAGGAGTCCCGGCGGTCGATCCGTGCGCTCGCGTTGCGTCGGGCGTTCGCGAGCGTGGCCGGCCTCGCACCCCTCAGCAACGGCCGGTCCGGGGCGCCCGGGCGGAACCGGTCGAGGTTCGGTACCACGAACGCCAGCGCCAGCAGCGGCAGCGCCGGCAGCGCCCGGTCGGCCGCGTACGCCGCCAGGAACGACGCCGAGAAGGAGGCGGCGCAGAGCGGCAGCGTCAGTGCCGGCCGGAGCCGCCAGCGGAGCGCGGCGCCGCAGAACACGCCGAGGAAGAGGAAGTCCGTCACGCCGAGCCCGGCCACGCCGTACGCCCCGGGCGCGCTCAGTGGCACGGTGAAGGCCGAGACGACGGCGTCACCGGCTTCCAGAAGCTGGCGCGTCGGCCCGGCGAACACCGACCAGATGTCGATGCCGACCACCAGGACAGCGACGCCGGCGGCATGCCACGGGCGCTCGAGCAGCGACACCAGGAGCAGGCCGAGCGCTCCGGCTGCGAGGAGCTTGCCGAGGCCGGCCGGCGTCGGCAGGTCGAGCGCCGAAGCGCCGACGGCCAGCGCGCCACCGGCGACGGCGCACGGCACGAGCACGGCGCGCTCGCCGTGGAAGCCGGTGGCCAGAGCGATCACGACCCCGGCCGCGAGCGGCAGGGCGACGCCGCCGACAACGGCGAGATCGACGGCGTTAGGGCGCGGCTGAAGACGACCGACGGCGGCGGTGAAGGCGCTCCAGCCGGCGGCCAGGGCTAGTACGGAGGCAGCGCGTCGTACCATGGCCCGAGGGCCTTGAATGCCGTCCAGAAGCGGCGCTTCGACGTCTCGTCGTTCAGACAGCTGTCGAGGTCCGGGACGACGAGTGCGTCGATCGTCGGCGTGAACGACTGGATCTCGCCCTCGCGGTCGGCGTCGAGCGGCCGGGAGAGCGGCACGGCGAGATCGTTCAGCGTCTCCACTACCTCGTCGCCCATCACGACGACGATCTTCGGCTCGGTGATCGCGATCTCGCGGATCAGCCAGGCGGGACAGGCGGCGGCGGCCTCGTCGGGATTGCCGTCGGCGCACTTGACGCAGTTCGTGCCGTACACGACCAGCGGATCGATGCCGAGACGCTTGACGGACTTCAGAATCGCCGCCCCCGCCCGACCGAAGAAGGCGACGCCCTCCTGGATCTCCGCCGACTGAGCGCGGTACTTCAGCAGCATGATGTCTGCCAGCGGGTGGCCCGAGCCGACGACCGGGGCGAGCGCGGGATGCGCGATGCGACCGCACGCGGCGATCTCGTCGCCGAGCGTGTTCATCTCCCTGATCGCGCGCGCCAGGTAGCGTTCGTAGATCTCATCGGTGCCCGCCATCGATCGCCCTAGGATTCGGCGCCCCGCGCGCGGCTCCTTGCGCCGCGTAGCCACTTGAGGCCCTGGAGGTAGAGAACGCTGGACGGACGGCGGACGGTCCGGCCGTCGCCGAGCGCCAGCAGGAGCGACTCCGGGTCGCTGAAGCGGGGGAGCTCCAGGCAGGCGGTCCCGATGCCCTCGCCGACGTGTGCGTCGGAGCCGGCGCCCATCAGCAGGTCGTGTCGCTCGGCGAAGGCTTGCGCCTGCCGGTTGAACGACTCCCGGTACAGGCGTCCGTTGCAGGTCTCGATCACGTCGATCTGGTCGGCGAGCCGCCGGAGCAGTGCCGGGTCAGGAATCGCGTGCAGGCGGTCGAACGGGTGCGGCACGTAGACGACGCCGCCCTGGGCGCGGATCGCCTCGATCGTGTCGGCGAAGGGCAGCCCGCGCGGAATCTCCTCCTGCAGGTACAGGCCGATCACCTCGCCGGTCGTCGTCTTGATCTCTGAGCCGACGATGACATGCAGGTCGAGGCCGTTCGCTGCGACCTGCTCGCGCGCCGCGAGGCCGCCCGCGATGGTGTTGTGGTCGGTCACGGCGATCGCACCGAGGCCGGCTGCCAGCGCCCGCTCGATGACCTCCGCGATCGGCGTCGTGCAGTCGTGCGAGTGCTCGCTGTGCAGGTGGAAGTCGCAGAGGATGCGGTCGCCTCCAGCCGCGGGCCGCGTCGGTCGGCGCGGTCGGCCGGCGCGGTAGAGCGCCTCCGTGCGCTCCGCCACGAGCGCGGGGTCGGTCGTCCGCGCGGCGGCGGCGAGGCGTTCGCGCAGCGTGGAATCGGCCAGCAGCCGGCCCGCGCAGGCGGCGATCAGCGCCGGCTGGCCGGTCTGCGCGATCAGCCCGTCGACCTCGTGCGTGAGGCCCTCGGCGCCGTGACTGCCCGCGACAGCGATCACGGGGACGCCGCAGGCGGCGGCCTCGCGCGGTATCAGCGGGCTGCCGGCGCGGGCCGCGATGAAGGCGGTCGCTCCGCGGAGCACCGCTGCGCGCGCGGCCGGCGTGGCGGCGTCCGGGAGCCGCACGCGCCCCTGCAGGCGGGCCGGCACGAGCGGCCGCAGCGCGGCCGTGCCGGCGGAACGCAGGAGCGCGATCTCGGCGTCGGTCGCCTCGAGTTCGGCGAACAGGGCGCGCAGGGCGCCGCCGTCGGCGAGGGTCGCCTCGACGGCGACGAGCGGCGGCGTGACCGGCGGCGCCGGCGTGAAACGTTCCCGGTCGACACTGACGCCCGTCACCGTGGCCTGCACCCCGAACCGCTGGAGCACCGTCGCGGCCGTGACGGCAGAAACGGCGGCGACCGCGTCAGCGCCGCCGGCGAGCCGCTCGGCGCCGCGCGTCGAGCGGAGCGTCGGGCCAGCCCGGAAGAACGTCGCGACGACGGCCGCCGGCGACTCGCGCAGGGCGACGGCGCTCGCGCCGGGCTGATCGGGGTCGAGTGCGTCGACCACGTCGAACGCCCCGCGCGTGAGGGCGAGGCGGACGCCGGCGGCGACCGCGACCGGGATCGGCACGCTGCGGGCCGCGGCGCCCGTCGAGAGCGGGAGCGCGAGCCCGACGGCGACGACGAGGGGCGTTCCCGGCACGACTGCGAGCGCGGCCGCGTCGCCCCGTCCGAGCGCACGGAGCCGGCGCCGCCCCTCGAGGAGGAGCGCCGGCTTGCGGGCGGGAGCGAGCACGACGACGTCGTGCCCGCGTGTCGCCAGCGCCCGGGCCTGCGACGCCAGGTGGTCGTTCGCCTCGCTCGGACGATCCCAGGCGTAGGGTGAGACGAGGCACAGGCGCATCGCCCGGAGGGTATCCCGGGAGCTGCCTCGGCTGCGATACCGTCCCGTGGCCGTGCGACTCGGCCTGCTCGCGGTCGTGCTCCTCATGGCCGCGTGCGGTGGAACCCGGGTCGTCGCACCGGCGCCCACGACCAGCGTCTCGCCGCCGACGGTTCCAGTCGAGCCCGGCGAGGGCTCCGTGCGGCTCTCCGTCGCGGCCGAGTGCTGCTACGTGGAGGGCTCGGCGACGCAGGTGCGGCTGACCGGGCCGGCCGGCGTCGTGATCGAGCGCGTCTACCGGGTGGAGGCCTTCGTCAGTGGCCAGGCCGTGTTCGCATTGGCCCTGCCGTCCGGCACGTACGTCGTCGAGACGGGGCAGCTCGTCTGTGTGGGCTTCTGCAGGGAGGAGCTCCCGGCGAGCGCCGACGATCGCTGTCGCGGCATCTCGACGTCGGCGTCGGCACCGCCCTGCATGTGCTCGCGCGCGTCGTGCCGGGCGTCGGCTGCCGGATTCGGGTCGGCGACCGGCCGTTCGCCTCGCTGATCCCGGACGAGATCGCGCTGGCGTCCGGCCGGGGTCGCCTGCGGCTCGATGTCGCCGGGAAACGACTTTGACAGTCCCGAGGGACGTCGCTGTCTCCAGGAGGCCCTCGACGACGGCTCCGCGGCCGAACTGGTCGCTTCGGCCGGTGATCGTCTGATGTACGCCCGAGCCGTCGCCGGCGGGGGTGCGAGCTTGCCGCCCGCACCGCCGGCGAGGGGGGACCTGATGCGTTGCGCCTCGCTGCGGCTCGAGGCCGACGCGTGGCCGGAGGGCGTCGACTGCGCGGAGGCGTTCCGTCCTGCGCCGCGGTAGTCGCCCGATCCGGCTCGAGCGCGACCTCTCCGTTCAGGCATCATCCCTGCGGGATATCATCCGCTCCCGACTGGCAGTCGGGGACGACCGCCAGCCGGCGACACTCGAGGTCGCCCTCGATCTGGAGTGCGGCTCGTAGGGTTGCCCGCTCGTCTCAGCCCGTCGCGGGCGGCGCGTCCAGTGTCCAGCTCATCGTGCCGGAGCCGAACGGGATGTTGAAGAGCGGCAGGTCCGTCGCCGTTAGTGGGAAACCGGTAAACGGGCGCGGCCCGCTGTACAGGAACGCCGTCAGCGATCGAACGATTGGCGGCGGTGGCGGCGGTGGCGGCGTAGGGCAGCCGTACGGCGGTGCGGAGAAGACGGGGGTCGAGACGTCGTGCTGGATCGCGGCCGTTGCACCGGCGGCGGGGTCGACGATGATCTCGACGTCGCCGGCATTGACCGTTCCCGGGCCGGAGACGGTCCCGTAGGCCCCGGCGCAGGAGGCGTACGGTACGAGCCGGCTCTCGCCGTCGGAGATGGTTGCGGTCGTCAACTGGTACAGGACGGTTCGCGCTCCGTCGGGACGCCGTCGAGGTCGGCGACGCCGGCCGGGGAGACCGCGTGGAAACGGACCCGCGCGGTGTCACCGCTGCTCGGGCCAGCGCCGGTGATCGTGAAGGTCGGGGTCGGTGCGGTGACGGCGGCCGGGGCGATCGTCCCGAGCCCGGCCGAAGTCGTCCAGTCGACGGTCGGCACCGATACGCCGTCCCTGGTCTTCAGGGTGGTCTGCACCGGCATCGACCCGCCAACAGGGAGTTTCCAGGCCGGGGCGGGCGCGGGCACGATGGTGACGCAGCGGCCGGACCGGGCCTCCGTCTCGATCTTGCGCACGCGATCGAGGACTACACCGAGCGTCTCGCGCGTGAGGGTGTCGCCGACCGTGCCCATTGCTCCCCCCGCCGCCGCCATCTCGCGCGCTGAGAGGGTCGATGAGGTCACCTTCGTCCTGGCGTTTGACGTCGCGCCGGCGAGCGACTGGCCGGTCGCCGGGTTCAAACCGCCGCGCGCGGTGACCGCCACACCGGCGACCCAGCGGCTCTGGATGAACGCCAGGGCACTGCCGGAATGGGCGACCTCGAGCGTGCCTTGGGGTCGTCGGTGATGCTCGCCAGACGGCTGTTCTTACCCATCTGCGCCCGAACTGTCGTCTTGCTGGTAACGCGGGTCGCGTCGTTCACCTTCCCGACGTTGACCGGCCCGACCCGCAGCGCCTGGCCCGACTTCTTGCGGTAGTCGAACGTCAGCGTGCCGCTGATCGCCCCGGTGGCGTCCGGGCAGGCCGGCAGCGTCGACCGGGCGCTGACTCGAAGGCCCATTGACTCGGGGGCGCCATCTTTGGCGACGTCGGCGGAGAACCCGATCGCGTCGAGGGCACCGGTTGCGTCCAACCCCATCTCCAGCCCGAGCGTCACTGCGGTGCCGGCCTCAGTCATCGTTCCGCTGGCGCTCGCCGACCTGGACCCGTCGTGAACAGCTGGCCGGCGCCCCCGATCGCCACTCGCGCAACGGCTGTCGGCAGGAGCGACGGCCAGGTGCGACGATCACCGAGCTTCCGGCGGACCGCAAGCTAGATCGGTGGCGGGCCGAGCGCATCGGCGAGCGCCTCGACGGCGGCCGGGCGGGTCGGCATGATCGCGCGCATCGTCGCGCCGCGAACGCAGGTGCGCTTGCCGTCGACCGTGCGGGCGATCTTTGCCGGGCACTTCTTCGGCGCAGCGGTGGCGGCAGCGGTCGTGAACAGGAGCAGAGGTAGACTCGCCGCGAGCACAGCGGCGCCGAGGAGTTGTCGCACCAGTTTCTCGCTACCACGCGTCTCGCGCCGCGACCTACCCAGTTACGGCGCAGGAGCGCTCGGGACCGTGGACCGCGTTCAGGTGTTCGTTGCGCCCTTGGGCTTCGGCACCCGCTTCGCGGCCTTGGTGCCACGTTCGGCCGGGGCGATGCGCGGGTGGTCGGCGATGAACTGCTCGGTGCCGTCACGTGCGAACTCGTCGCGATGCTGGATCGGCGGCGACTTCATCAGGTACGCGGACGGGTAGTCGAGCGCGCCGGCGATGCCGTGGTCGAGCGCGAGCTTGATCAAACGAACGGCGTCGATCACGATGCCGGCGGAGTTCGGCGAGTCCCAGACCTCCAGCTTCAGCTCGGCCGTCAGTGGCACGTCGCCGAACGAGCGACCCTCGACGCGGATGTAGGCCCACTTGCGGTCCTGCAGCCACGGGATGTGGTCGGACGGGCCGATGTGAACGTCGCCGGGCGCCATCTCGTACGGCAGCTGCGACGT
Source organism: Actinomycetota bacterium (assembly GCA_009885805.1). Taxonomy (GTDB): domain Bacteria; phylum Actinomycetota; class Thermoleophilia; order Gaiellales; family F1-60-MAGs149; genus VFJZ01. Next base: position 20,236 of record VFJZ01000084.1, on the reverse strand, counting down.
GACGGCGTTCGTCTTCGAGATCTTCTTCGACTCCAGGCGCTCCCGCTCGAGCATGTTCATGAAGTCGGTGTTGCCGCCGACGTTGAGCTGATACGTGCGCTCGATCTTGACGCCGCGGTCGTCGAACAGCCGGGCCAGCACGCGATGGAGAATGGTCGCGCCGACCTGCGACTTGATGTCGTCGCCGATGATCGGCAGCCCGGCCTTCTCGAAGCGGTCGCGCCAGTACTCCTCGCGGGCGATGAACACCGGGATGCAGTTGACGAACGCGACGCCGGCCTGCAGGGCCTGCTCGACGTACCACTTGGTCGCCTCCTCCGAGCCCACGGGCAGGTACGAGACGAGCACGTCGGTCTTCGTGTCCTTCAGCAACTGGACGATGTCGGCGGTCTTGCCGGGCGCCTTCGTGATCACCTGCGACAGGTACTTGCCGAGCCCGTCGTGGGTCATGCCGCGAGCGACGGTGATGCCGGTCTTCTTGACATCGCAGAACTTCACGGTGTTGTTCTGGCCGGAGCCGATCGCGTCGGCGAGATCCTTGCCGACCTTGTCCGCGTCGATGTCGATCGCCGCGACGAACTCGATGTCGCGGACGTGGTAGCCGCCCAGATTGACGTGCATCAGGCCGGGTACGGCGTCGTTCTCGTCGGCGTCGCGGTAGTAGGTGACGCCCTGGACGAGCGACGAGGCGCAGTTGCCGACGCCGACGATCGCGACGCGGACCTTACCGTCGGAGGGGCGGTTGTTCGTGGAGCCGTTACGGGCGCTCATTGCGGTAATTCCAGTCCTTTGCTTGGGATCTACGAGTCGTCGCGCATCTGCGCGAGCACGTGACGGGTGCGCTGTGCGACCGTCAGCGCGGAGAGCAGGGCGAGCAGGCCGACGCCCCACGGCAGCGCGCCGAGGGGCGCGAAGACGAGGGCGGCGCCGAGCAGCACGACGCGTTCGGCGCGTGCCATCAGGCCGGAGGTGCCGTCGAGACCGAGGGCCTCGGCGCGGGCGCGCGCGTAGGACGTCATGAAGGAGGCGACGAGCGCCACGAATACGGCGGCGAGCGCCCACTCCGCACCCTGGCGGGCGAAGACGAGGGCGATGGCCGCGAGTACGACGCCCTCGGCGATGCGGTCGAGGGTCGAATCGATGAAGGCGCCCCGCGGTCCATCCTCGCCGCGGCTGCGGGCGATCGCGCCGTCGAAGATGTCGAGGACGGAGCCGAGCAGGAAGGCTGCGCCGGCGGCGATCCACAGCTCTTCGTAGATCAACGCGGCGGCGACGAGGTTGAAGGCGAAGCCGATCGCGGTGACCTGGTTGGCGGTCAGCGGAATCCGGCGCAGCGACCGGACGACGTCGGCGACGATACGTCGGACGCCGGAGGTGTAGCCGTGCTGGATCCGCTCGAGGTGTGCGTTCACTGGGCCGGAGGGTACGGAGCGCGCCTCAGGTGACCGGTCCACGGTCGACGAGCGGTCGGTTTTCACCGTCGAGCGGTCAGGCTGGCGCTGCCCGGAGGCGTGGCACGAGGAACCCGACCGGTGCGCGCTCCGGGTGCGGCAGACGGCCGCGCGCGATCGCCAGAGCGGCGAGCAATGCGAAGGCAGCAGCGCCGGCGCCGGCGACGGCGTCCAGCAGGAAGTGGTTCCCGGTGGCGACGATCGAGTAGACGACGAGTGCGGGATACAGCGCCCAGAGTGTTCGGCTCCAGAGCCGCCGACAGACGAGGACGCCCGTGATGCCGATCGTCAGGGCGTAGGCGGTGTGGAGGCTCGGCATCGCAGCGTACGGATTTGAGAAGGTGGCGATCAGCCCCGACTCGTGCGAGATCGCCTCGCCGACGAGGGTGTCGACGTAGCCGAGTTCCGGCAGGAACCGGGGCGGCGCGGTCGGGAGCATCAGGTAGCCGGCGAGACCGATGAAGTCGGCGCAGAGGATGATGTTGCGGACGAAGTAGAAGGCGTGGTTACGCCGGAAGTACACCCAGAGCATGAACGCGAACGAGATCGTGAACTGACAGTTGAAGTAGGTCCAGTTGGCGGCCTCCAGGAAGACGCCTGGCGCGTCCTCGAGCGTCCAGCGTTGGATCGCGAGTTCCCAGTAGATGCCGAGCGCCCGCTCGGCCTCGATCACGGCGTTGGCATTCAGAAACGCCTCGGCACGGGCGCCTTCCGACAGCCCGCGCGACAGCTCGTAGCCCGCATAGAACAGCCAGAAGACGGCGAACTGGAGCCAGAAGTCGCGCCAGCCGTGCGGCAGGAACCGTCCGACACGTTCGACCGCGCGTCGCATGACGGCAGGGTAGCCCCGTAACGTCCACAACCCTCCGCCTACTGTGTGGGCGTGGACATCAAGAGTTTCGACCCTGATCTGATCGTCGTCGGCGGTGGCATGGGCGGTATCGCCACCACCATGCGGGCGCGGCGCCTCGGAGCGCGAGTCGCGCTGATCGAGCCGGAAGCCCTCGGCGGCACCTGAATCAACGTCGGGTGCATCCCGACGAAGGCCCTGGTCAGGGCTGCAGAGATCGCGCATCTGGCGCGACGAGGTGCCGAGTTCGGCGTCGTCTGTGAGGTGCGGATCAACGGTCGCGCCGTGATGGCGCGGATCCATCGCGTGATGAACGAGGGGCGGCGCTTCTACGAGGACCTCGTCGCTGGCGATGACGGCACGCTGCTCGTTCCCGCCGCCGCCAGCTTCGCCGACGGCCGGCTCCTGATCGACGGCGCCGACCCCGGTCTCGACGGCGTCGCGACCGTGCTCGCGGTCGGCGCGGCGGCGGCTCGCCCGCCCTTCCCCGGCGTCGCGACCGTCCCGTACCTGACGAGCAGCGAACTGTTGCGGCTCGACGATCTGCCGCGCTCGCTGGCGATCGTCGGCGGCGGCCCGATCGCCGTCGAGTTCGCGCAGGCAATGGGGCGCCTCGGCGTCGCGGTCACGATCGCGATGCGCGCGGAGGCCCCGCTCCGCGGTGAGGAGCCGGAGGCGCGGGCGCTCGTCGCCCGGGTCCTGGAGCGTGAGGGCGTGCGTGTCGTCACGGGCGCGACCGGGTTCCATCTCTCCGAGGGGCCACTCGGTGTCCGCATCAGCTGGGACGGCGGCTCGGCCGACGCCGAGCACGTCCTGCTCGCGACCGGGCGCGAGCCAGCCATGGCGGCGCTGCGGCCGCACGAGGCGGGGATCGACCTCGACGGCGGCGGGATCGCGGTCGACGAGGGGCTCGCGACGACCGCTCCGGGCTACTGGGCGATCGGGGACGCGGTCGGTGGTGAGCACCGCCGCTTCCAGTTCACGCACGTGGCGACCTACGACGGGCCGCAGGTGGCAGAGAACATCCTCGCCGGCGGCACCAACCGCCCGACCTACGGTGCGATGCCGCGCGTCACCTTCACCGACCCGGAGGTCGCCGGCGCGGGCCTGACCGAGGCGCAGGCGCGGGAGCGAGGGCACGACGTCCACACCCACGTGAAGCTGATCCGCGAGCTCGGCAAGGCGCGCGCCGTGGGGGAGACCGAAGGCTTCGTCAAGGTCGTACTCGACAGGCCGACCCGGAAGCTGCTCGGCGCGACGGTCGTCGCCGCACACGGCGGCGACATGTTGGCCGAGCTGACGATTCCGCTGCACGTGGACGGAGGCAACCTCGACGCCGTGCTCGCGACGACGTTCGCCCACCCGACGCTGTCCGAGGCCCTGAAGGTGGCGGTGCGCAACGCGGTCGGCGAGCTCGGCGCGTAATCTACGCGCATGGCTGCGATCCCCGATCTGACGACGTACGTTCGCGACGCTCTCGCCGTCGACTTGCCGGCGGCGACACCCCGTCCCGGCGCCACGGCCGGCGACCCGCACGAGGCCGCCACGGTGCTGCACGAGGACGCCCACCTCCAGCTCGGTGTCTGGGAGGTCTCGCCGGGGACGTTCCCCGGTTCCCGCGCCGGGTACAACGAGCTGATGATCGTCGTCAGGGGCGCGGGTACGATCACCGAGGCGAACGGCGATCAGGTCGCGCTCGCACCCGGCACCGTGTACGTGACGCGCGACGGCTGGACCGGCGAGTGGGAGATCACCGAGTCGCTGCGCAAGGTCTTCGTGATCTGGGACGACCGCCGCGGCTGACGGCGGCGTCAACCTGCTGGACGAGCTCGCCGAGCAGCTCGAACGCACGCGGCGTCTGCTCGTCGACGGGCCGGAGGGGGCGGCCGAGGCGGCGCTGGCCCGGCTCGGACCGCGCTCGGCGGACGAGGCGCGGCTGGTTGCGCAACTCGCGGAGGAGGCGCCGCTGGCCGACCCTGATCGCTTCGTCGCCGCGCACCGGCTGGTGATGCGGGCGCTGGAGATCCACGACCGTGACGGCTGGCGCCGCCCGCGCCTCCTGCGCTTCGGGCCGCTCACGGGCGTCGTCTCGTACCTGACCGAGATGGTGGCGCGCTACGTCGTGCGCTCCTACACCCACGACATCGCGCGGCGCCTGCACCTGCTCTACGCGCGGCGTGAGGCGCAGGCTGCCGACGGCAGTTCGGAGCGGCATCTCCTCGCGGGCGCCCGCGCCGAGGCGGATCTGGTCTCGAGTGGCTACCGTGGCGGCACCTTCCCCGCGGTCGTCTCCGGTCTCGCGGCGGTGCCGCTGGTCGCGGGGCTGTCGCGGCCGCTGGGAACGCTCGACTGGCTGGACGCCACCGTGCAGGCGGTGCTCGGCGGCGTCCTGTTCGTGCTGTTCGGGGTCGTCTCGTACGTGCTGCTGCAGGGCGCCGCGACGGCACGGCGGCGGGCGCACCTGCTGATGAAACAGCCGCTGGAGGCGCTGTGGGAGACGATCGGCCGCGCCGGCCGTCCGCCGCAGGACGACGCGACGACGTTCGCGGCCGTCGCCATCGTCCTGACGTTCCTGGGCTGGTTCTTGCTGCCGGCGGTGGTCGCCGTGGCCGTCGCGACGTAGCGGCGACCATGGCGACCCGTCCCAGATCGAACAGTGGAGTCGGTGTTCCGCCGCTGGTCAGCCCGTCGTCACCACGCCAAAGATCGCGGAGCTGTCCACGCCCGGCGCCTCCCAGCCGACACCCGTCCCGACGACATCGCCGCCGAGCGGGATCCAGCCAACGGTCACGACGGCCGCGCCGGTGTCGTCGACAAAGCGGACGAGCGTCGGGATCTTGTTGGCGTACTTGCCGACGAGCGCGGACAGAACTCTGCTGCTGTTGGCAGCGAGCTCTCCCGCGTCCTGGCCACTAACGGTCAGGGCTACGGCACCACCGCTCTCCGGGTATGTCTCGATGGTTCGGACCGTGACGCCTGCTGCCGCCGCCGCGGCCGCCGCCGCAGTCTCATCGAAGGGCTGGGCGACCAAGGGCGCGGTTGTCGATGCCACGGACGCGTCGTTCCCGTCGAGGACTTTCCCAGCCTGATCGACGACGACGATCTTGGCAGTCGTCACCGGCGACGAGGAATCGGGCACGTATGACCGGGCGAGAACGAGGCCATCCCACATCGCAACTGCGGCATCTTCGTCCGACGTCGCGCGGAGTGTGATCGTCAAGATCCCGTCTGACGTCTTCATCGAGATCAGCCGGGCGCTCGGCCCGCCGACCTTCGCTGACAAGGGGCGTTCGATCGAATTCACGACAGACGAACTGGGAGCGACTGCAGGGGGCTGGAGTTCGGCGCCGCCGCACGCGGAGAGCATGAGTGCTCCCATAGTGATCGCCACTGCGTTGCGAATCATTTCGAGTACCTCAGTTCCGGGTCAGGTTGAACGGCGACGGTAGCGATCCTGTACCCCAGTGATCGCCTGGATCGAACGACGTCGCGATGTTGATGGTCGCGTAGACGCCCGTGGAAAGCCTGACCTGCCAGGGCGTCGCGCCTGTCGGCCCGTAGGTCATCGTGTATGAGGTCGGCGGAGGAGAGTGGTACTCGCCGACCGCGAAGACGTGACTCGGGATATTGAAGTTCAGGTCGCGCGATTCGAAGAGCACCCCATCGCGGAACGCTCCCCAGGTATGGTCGGGTGTCAAGTGCGCCACCTTGAACTCATGGTTCGCCCCAACTCCTCCGGAGTACAGCGTGCACAGGTAACTACCGTTGAGCACGCGCCGTTCGACCATATGGCCGACGCTGCCGTTCGGACCACAATTCGATGACGCTGACGTGCCGTGTCGGAGGTGACCCATTTGCATCAGTGCACTTGACGTCAGCAGGGACGACTGAATTCGTACCGTCGCGATCGAAGCGCCCCCGGCCGGGACGGTCACCGAACCCGTGATGTTCGCTCGTACTCCGGTCTGGGTCTCGCTGTCACGCCGCTGCCCACCTTGGCTGTCGTCCTGCCCGGTGTGCGACCCCTCAGCCAGCGGCGGGAGTGCCGCGACGACCAGTAGAGCCAATGCGAGACTGCGCCACCGTGTACGAGCCACGTCAGCGTCCCTCGGCTCGTGCAGCGCCAGTCGCGCGCTGTTCTCCTCGGGGCGACTCGTCGTCGCGCCGGACGCGGTCACTCCGTAGCGCCGACCATCGTTTCAGCATGTCTTCTCTCTCTCTCTCGGCGTACCGAGGGGAGAGAGCTTCGAAGTAGCACTCGATACTAGTCGACTGTGATGCGAATAGCAAATCGGGCGCCCATGCGAGAGCGGATTCGGAGCGCTACCCGCCGATGTGGGACATCTCGACCTTGCGGACGCCGGGCGTCGCCGTCGAGCGAAGTTCCGAGTAGCGGTCGCTGCGGCGCAGCCAGATCGCGCGGATCCGGTCGGCCAGTTCGGCGTCATCGGCGCCCGATCGCAGGATCGCGCGCAGGTCGTGGCCGTCGGCGGCGAACAGGCAGGTGTACAGCTTCCCCTCGGCGGAGATGCGGGCCCGGCTGCAGGCGCCGCAGAACGGCTGCGTCACGGACGAGATGACGCCGATCTCGCCGGAGCCATCGCTGTAGCGCCAGCGCGCCGCGACCTCGCCGGGCGTGGAACGGCCGACCGGTTCGAGCGGCCAGACGGCGCCGATGCGGTCGACGATCTCCTGTGCCGGGACGACCTCGTCGAGGCGCCAGCCGTTGCTCTCGCCGACGTCCATGTACTCGATGAAGCGGATCGTCACGCCCGTGCCGCGGAAGCGCTCGGCCAGCGCGACGACGCCGTCCTCGTTGACGCCGCGGCGCACGACGGCGTTGACCTTGACCGGCGCCAGGCCGGCTTCGAGCGCGGCCTCGATGCCGTCGATGACGGTCGCGACCCCACAGCCGGCGTCGTTCATCGCCTGGAAGGTGGCGTCGTCCAGCGAGTCGAGCGAGACGGTGATCCGCCGCAGGCCGGCCGCGGCGAGCGCCGCGGCCTTCTGGCGCAGAAGGCTGCCGTTCGTCGTCATCGTCAGGTCGGCGACGCCGTCGACAGCCGACAGGCGAGCGACGAGATCCTCGACGCCGCGCCGGACGAGTGGCTCACCGCCGGTGAGGCGCACCTTCGTGGCACCGAGCGAGGCGAACGTGCGCACGACCCGCTCGATCTCCTCGAACGTGAGCACCTCGTGGCGCCCGAGGAAGCGGTACCCGGGCCCGAACACCTCCTTCGGCATGCAGTAGGTGCAGCGGAAGTTGCAGCGGTCGGTCAGCGAGATGCGAAGGTCCTGCAACGGGCGGGCGAGGCGGTCGAGCATCGTGGCCATTGTAGGCGGTGGAACGCCGGCGCGACTCTGGCCCTACTGCCCTGCCCCCAGCGGAACCCGCACCCGGTACTCCAGGTCGTGCGCGGCATCGCCGGCGGCCGGGAAGCCCGCGATCCACAGCGCGTCGACCGTGACGTGCAGGTGGACGTCGGCGCACGCCTCGATCAGCGGCGGGCGGAGCGCCGGATAGGCAGCCGGTTCCTCCGCGTACAGGAGCGTGCAGTGCGGCTGCCAGGCGTGCGGTAGGACGTCGGCGTCGCACCTGCAGAGCTGCGCCCGCAGTTCCTGCAGGACCTCGGCACCCTCGGTCACCGCGAGCCAGGCGACGACGCGGCTCGGCGTCGTGAACTCGAACAGCCCGCCGATGGTGAGCGAGAACGGCGACTGCGCGGCGGCGATCTCGCGGACTCGCTCCGCGAGATCGCCGCAGTCAGCGAGGTCCCGCAGCGGGGCGTAGAGAAGCGTGACGTGGGCCGTCGCCGGTGCCTGCACCTGGAGGCCCGGGGCGTCGAGGTGGTCTGCCAGTCGTCGCAGGAGCGGCTCGGCCGCCGGGACCCTGACGGTCACGCCCCAGTACCAGCCGTCGCTCACCTCGGGTCGGTCGACTCGTCCTCCCACGGCGCTGCTTCGTCCTCGGCCAGCGGGTCGTAGGCCTGCGTCGCATCGGTATCGACCGGCAGGTGCTCCGCGGTGATCTCGTCGGTGATCTCCGGTCGGGCCGGGCGGCGGACGAGGATGGCCGGCGGCGGGTCTTCGAGTTCCTCGAACGTCGGTGGAGCGTCGCCGTTGTCGGCGCCGGTCGGCGGCGGTGCCGACACGCCCGGTGGCAGGCCCAGCTCGTCGATCAGCCCTGGCGGCGTGACGCCGGGCGGCAGCGGTGTCTGGACTCCCGGCGGCAGCACGGCTTCGGCAGGAATCGAACCCGGCACGGCGTCGTCCGGGATGTCTGGCGCGTCGCCGCGGTCGGGCACGTCGCGGCCCCAGATCTCGCGACCCTCGTACTCGAGCCCGGGCAGGTCGTCCGGTGACCAGCCGGCGGCGCCGTAGTAGGTCGGCGCTGCGGGCCACGGCACCAGGCGCGAGCCGACGTGGACGCGCGACACCAGTAGCTCCTCGCTCCGACTCAGCGCGACGGCGTTGGCGGGACAGACCCAGATCGCGACCGCGGTGCCGTCCGGGCGCTTCACCTCGACCTCGACCGTGCCGAGGCCGTGCTCGTGGGTGAAGAAGCACAGGCCCGGGCGGCTGCCGCTCGGCCGCGGCGGCAGGGCGCGCCCGGAGACGAGGCTCTCGGCGCACTCGACGTGCCACTCGATCTCGTCGAGTTCGCCCGCGCAGGTGCGTAGCTCGCGCGGGGAGAAGAGACCCGGCAGCTGGCGCCGGAGCGCCACCAGCGTCGCGCCGGCCGTCCCATGGTGTTCGGCCAGAGTCGGTTCGTCCGGGCGTTCGGCGACGTCACGGACGAGTTCGGAGTGGCGGAGCGAGAGGGCATCCAGCCGGGCGATGTGGAAGGTCCGCGCGGTGCCGATCGAGCCGACCCGCGCGCGCCGGCGCCGGTCGCGGGAGACGGCGCGCATCCGCAGCACGATCAGCAGGGCGAGCGATCCGACCGCGAGCAGCGCGATCCAGAGCAGGCGGCCGCGGCCGCCACCGCCGCCGTCACCCGGCGCGGACGCCGCGGGCGTTGCAGCGGGCAGTTCGCCGCTCTCGACGCCGTCGGCGAACAGCGTCAGCGTGTCGATCACGGACGCCGCGCCGGCCTTCTCGGCCGCATCAGCGTGCTCCTGAATGAAACTGGCGTTGGCATCGTCGCCAGCCATCGCGCCGCCGAGATCGACGCCCTGGTCGGTGACGTGGGCGATACCGACGAAGACCACGGGCGGGTCGGCGTCCTTCAGCTTCGCCAGCACGGCCTGGGCCGCCAGCTCTGCCGTCTCGGTCCCCGCGAGCAGCCGGTTGAGGACGACGAGGCGGTACCCCGGGTGCTGCAACGCGACCGTCTGCAACGAGTTCTCGTCGACGTTTCCGCGCAGGCCCGGAGAGACGTAACTCACCCCGCTCACGAGTCGCTTCACGAGCGACTTGATCTTGACCGGCGTCGGCTGCCGCGGCGCCGTTGTCGTGGCGCCGACCGGAGCCACGCTGACGAGTGCCACCACGAAGGTGGCGACCAGCACGAGCCCGGGCCATCGGCGCATGCGGGAATCGTACTCCTTCCGGTCCGCCGCGCCGGTTCGGTTTGTTTCAGAGCTCCGCGAAGAAAACTTGATAGAAGCTCGCTCATATTCTATTCTCCGACTACCTCTTCACGGAAACCAAGGAGTACCCAACGTCATGGGCAGAGTCATCGGTATCGACCTCGGCACGACCAACTCGTGCATGGCCGTCCTCGAGGGCGGCGATCCGACGGTCCTCGAGAACGCGGAAGGGGGCCGGACGACGCCGTCCGTCGTCGCCTTCGCGAAGGACGGTCAGCGCCTCGTCGGCACGCCCGCCAAGCGCCAGGCCGTCACCAACCCGGAGAACACGATCTTCTCGATCAAGCGCTTCATGGGCCGCAAGTCGGCCGAGGTGTCCGAGGAGATGACGATGATCCCGTACCGGGTCGTCTCGGGCTCGAACGGCGACGCTCGCGTCGAGGCCGGCGGCAAGGAGTACGCGCCGCCGGAGATCTCCGCGATGATCCTCCAGAAGCTGAAGGCCGACGCCGAGGCGCGCCTCGGCGAGCCGGTCACCGACGCCGTCGTGACCGTGCCGGCGTACTTCAACGACGCGCAGCGACAGGCCACGAAGGACGCTGGCCGGGTTGCCGGGCTGAACGTGCTGCGCATCATCAACGAGCCGACCGCTGCCGCGCTCGCCTACGGTCTCGACAAGGAGGGCGAGCGGACCGTGCTCGTCTTCGACCTCGGCGGCGGCACCTTCGACGTCTCCGTCCTCGAGCTGGCGGACGGCGTCTTCGAGGTCAAGTCGACCTCCGGCGACAACCATCTCGGCGGCGACAACTTCGACAAGGCGATCGTCGACTGGATGGTCGCGGAGTTCCGCCGCGACAACGGCATCGACCTCGCCGCAGACCGGCTCGCCCTGCAGCGCCTCTACGAGGCGGCCGAGAAGGCGAAGATCGAGCTCTCCTCGACCCAGTCGACCCAGATCAACCTGCCGTTCGTCACCGCCGACGCCTCCGGGCCGAAGCACCTCGACCTGTCGCTGTCCCGAGCCAAGCTCAACGAGCTCGTCGCCGCGCTGGTCGAGCGCACCGTCGCGCCGACGCGTCAGGCGCTGAAGGACGCCGGCATGACGGCCGCCGACATCGGCGACGTCATCCTCGTCGGCGGCATGACGCGGATGCCCGCCGTGCAGGAGAAGGTCCGCGAGCTGGTCGGTAAGGAGCCGCACCGCGGCGTCAACCCGGACGAGGTCGTCGCGATCGGCGCCGCCATCCAGGGCGGCGTGCTGCGCGGCGAGGTCAAGGACGTGCTGCTGCTGGACGTCACGCCACTCTCCCTCGGCATCGAGACCAAGGGCGGCGTGATGACGAAGCTGATCGAGCGCAACACGACCATCCCGACCCGCAAGAGCGAGGTGTTCTCGACCGCCGAGGACGGGCAGACATCGGTCGAGATCCACGTCGTCCAGGGCGAGCGCGAGATGGCGCAGTACAACAAGACGCTCGGCAAGTTCCAGCTGATGAACATCCCGCCCGCGCCGCGCGGGGTGCCGCAGGTCGAGGTGACCTTCGACATCGACGCCAACGGCATCCTGTCCGTGTCGGCGAAGGACCGCGGCACCGGCAACGAGCAGCAGATCCGCATCGAGGGCGGTTCCGGTCTCGACGAGTCCGAGATCCAGCGGATGGTGAAGGACGCCGAGTCCCACGCCGACGACGACCGGCGCGCCAAGGACCTCGCGGTCGCCCGCAACGAGGCCGAGTCGACCGTGTACGAGGTGGAGAAGAGCCTTGGCGAGCACGGCGAGAAGGTCGATCAGGCGACCCGCGACGCGATCGCCGCGGCGCTCGCTGACGCTCGCTCCGCCCTCGAGGGTGGCGACCCCGACGCGATCCGCAGCCGCACCCAGGCGCTGCGCGAGGCCTCGTTCAAGCTCGCCGAGGCCGTCTACCAGCAGGCCGAGCCGGCCGCGGACGGCAGCTCGAGTGGTCACGCCGACGGGCCCGACGAGGAGATCATCGAGGACGCCGAGGTTGTCGATCCCGACCCGGCGCAGCGCTCCTGATGGACGCCGAGGCCGATCACCCGCCGCAGTCGCCGTCCGACGAGATGCCGTTGCCGGCGGACACGGAGGGCGACGGGGACCCGCTCGTCGCGCTCGGCCGCGAGCGCGACGAGTACCTCGATCACTACCGTCGCGTCGCGGCCGAGTTCGACAACTACAAGAAGCGGATCGCCCGCGAACAGCAGGGGATGATGCAGCGTGCGACCGAGCGCCTCGTCACCGACCTGCTGCCCGTGCTCGATGACCTCGAGCGGGCCGTGGCTGCGTTCGCGGAGCACGATGCCGAGCATGTGCGCGAGGGCGTCGAGCTCGTTCATCGCGCGCTCAGCACGCTACTCGCCAAGGAGGGCCTCGCGGAGATCGACCCGCTCGGCCTCGAGTTCGACCCGCACCAGCACGAGGCGCTGCTGCAGCAGCCGTCGGACGCGCCCGAAGGCTCCGTGATCCAGGTACTCCAGCGTGGCTTCCGGCTCGGCGAGCGGGTCGTCCGGCCGGCCCGCGTGATCGTCGCGGCGCCGAAGGAGTAGCCATCGCCACCCCCGTCCCCAACTACCCCGCTGCCCGCCTCGACGCGGCCGCGCGTGCTGCGACCACACTGATGTGGCTGACGACGGCCGTCGTGTGGGTGATGGCGGGCGGGGCGCTCGCGAGCGGGGCCGACGGCGTCGGCATCGCGCTGACCGCCGCCGCCGCGCTGCTCGCGACGCTCGTCTACGTCTACCGGCGCCGGCAGCCGCTCGCCTACCGCATCGAGCCGGACGGGCTCGTGATCGTCGAGCGCAGCGGCGAGCGTCGCTTTCGCGGGCCGATCGACGAGATCCGCGCCGGTGGGCTCGGACTGCGTGTCTGGGGCTCCGGCGGGCTGTACGGCTACCTCGGCCGGCTTCGCCTGAACGGGCGGACGGGCCCGGCGCGGGCGCACCTGTCCGATCTGCGGCGGGTCGCGATCGTCCGCGTCGGCGACGTTGCCGTGGCGGTCTCGCCGGCCGACCTCGACGGCTTCCTGCGGGAGACAGCCGATGCGTGACCTCTACGAGACGCTCGGCGTCACCCGCTCTGCGTCGGCCGACGAGATCAAGAAGGCCTACCGCAAGCTCGCGCAGCAGTACCACCCGGACAAGAATCCGGACGATCCGAAGGCCGAGGAGAAGTTCAAGGAGATCACGGCCGCGTACGACACGCTGTCGCACGCGGACAAGCGCAAGGCGTACGACCAGTTCGGCGCGGCCGGTGGCATGGCCGCCGGCGGCTTCGACCCGGGTGCCTTCCGCGACTTCGCCTCGCAGCGCGGCGTCGACCTGTCCGACCTGCTGTCCGACCTGTTCGGACGGGTTCGTGGCAGCGGCACCGGCGGGCGCGCTGCACCCGAGCGCGGCACCGACCTGCAGACGTCGGTCACGCTCTCGTTCGACGACGCGCTCACGGGCGTGCAGCTGACGATCCCGGTGGAGAAGGACATCACCTGCCCGGACTGCCGCGGCAGCCGGGCCGCACCCGGCACGTCGCCGATCACGTGCCCGGACTGCAAGGGTCGCGGCGTCCGCTCCCGCAACCAGGGCTTCTTCGCCCTGTCCGAGCCGTGCCTGCGCTGCGGCGGCTCGGGGCAGGTCGTCGAGAAGCCGTGCCCGACGTGCTCGGGTCGAGGCCGCGCGCCACGCACGAAGCGCTACACGGTGCGGATCCCGGCCGGTGTGAAGGATGGCGCTCGCGTGCGGCTGCCCGGGCGGGGTGGCGACGGGCTCGGCGGCGGTCCGCCAGGCGATCTGTTCGTGCTCGTCAACGTCTCGCCCTCGTCGCGGTTCGAGCGCCGCGGCGACGACTTCCTGCTCGACGTGCCGATCACCTTTCCCGAGGCTACGCTCGGAGCCCAGGTCGAGGTGCCGACGCCGCAGCGCGAGCGCGTGCGGGTGAAGGTGCCGGCCGGCACGTCGGACGGCCGCACGCTGCGCGTCAAGGGCCGGGGCGCACCCGTCGGTGGCGCCGCCGATCGCCGTGGCGACCTGCTCGTGCGGCTGCGCGTCCAGGTGCCGCAGAAGCTCTCGCGCCAGCAGAAGGAAGCGCTCGAGCGCTACGCCGTGCTCGACGGCGGTGCCGACATCAGGGCAGGCCTGTTCTCGTGAACGACAGCGTCCCGAAGTACATGATCGGCGTCGCCGCGGAGCTGCTCGGCATGCATCCGCAGACGCTGCGGATGTACGAGCAGCGTGGCCTGATCCGTCCCCGCCGCACGCCCGGCGGGACGCGCCTGTACTCCGACCGCGACCTCGAACGCGTGCGCCGCGTCACCGCGCTGGCGTCCGGCCTCGGCCTGTCGTTGCAGGGCGCCGAGCACGTGCTGGCGCTGGAGGACGACCTGGCGGCGCTGCAGCAACGCGTCCGCGAACTCGAGCACACGCTCGGCGAGGCGGCTCGCCTCCATGACCGCCGCGTCGCCGAGGTGCACCGTTCCTACCGCAAGGACGTCGTCGTCTGGAAGCCACCGTCGAGCGTGCTCGTCCGGCGCGTCCGCTGACCGCAACACGAAGGCCATCGCCATGGATTACACCAAGCTCACCGTGAAGGCACAGGAGGCCGTCCAGGCCGGGGCCGAGCGCGCCCGCGTCGCCGGCAACCCGGAGGTGACGGCCGTCCACCTGCTGCAGGCGCTCGTCGCCGCGGCCGACTCCGTCGCCGACGCCCTCCTCGCAGCCTCCGGCACCGACGTCGCGGCGCTGCGCCGGGCCGTCCACGACGACCTCGCGAAGCTCCCGCGCGCGAGCGGGACGACGTCGCTGCCGCAGCCGAGCCTCGGCTTTCGTACCGTGATCGATCGCGGCGAGGCCGAGGCGAAGGCGCTCGGCGACGACTACACGGCGACCGAGCACCTGCTGGTGGCCCTGGTCGAGGAGCGCGGCCGAGCCCGCGAGCTGCTGCAGGGCCAGGGTGTCAGCCGCGACCGGATCCTCGCGGCGCTGAAAGATCTGCGCGGCGGCCAGCGGGTCACCGACCGCAACGCCGAGGACCGCTACGGCGCCCTCTCGAAGTTCGCGACCGACCTCACCGCCCGCGCCGAGGCGGGCCGCGTCGATCCCGTGATCGGGCGCGACGACGAGATCAGGCGCATCGTCCAGGTGCTGAGCCGTCGCACGAAGAACAACCCGGTCCTGATCGGCGAACCGGGGGTCGGCAAGACGGCGATCGCGGAGGGTCTCGCGCAGCGGATCGTCTCCGGCGACGTCCCGGAGTCGCTCCGCGGCCGGCGCGTCTGGGCGCTCGATGTCGGCGCGCTGCTCGCCGGCGCGAAGTTTCGCGGCGAGTTCGAGGAGCGCCTGAAGGCGGTGCTGGGCGAGATCACGGCGGCCGAGGGGCAGATCGTCCTCTTCATCGACGAGTTGCACACGATCGTCGGCGCCGGCGCCGCCGAGGGCGCGGTCGATGCCGCAAACCTCCTCAAGCCGATGCTCGCCCGCGGCGAACTGCGCGCGATCGGCGCGACGACGCTCGACGAGTACCGCAAGCACATCGAGAAGGACGCCGCCCTCGCCCGTCGCTTCCAGCCCGTGCTCGTCGGCGAGCCCTCGGTGGAGGATGCGATCGGCATCCTCCGCGGTCTCAAGGAGCGCTACGAGGTCCATCACGGCGTCCGCATCACCGACTCGGCGCTCGTCAGCGCGGCCGTCCTCAGCGACCGCTACATCGCCGACCGCTTCCTGCCGGACAAGGCGATCGACCTGATCGACGAGGCGGCGAGCCGTCTGCGCATCGAGATCGACTCGCTCCCGACCGAGCTCGACGAGGTCGAGCGGCGTATCGTCCGCCTCGAGATCGAGGACGCCGCGCTCGTCAAGGAGGAGGATGCCGCGAGCCGCGAGCGGCTCGATGCGATCCGCCGCGAACTGGGCGAGCTGCGCGAGCGCGCGGGTGCGCTGCGGACGCGCTGGGAGGCGGAGAAGCGTCACATCGACGCGCAGCGGCGGCTCCAGGAGCTGATCGAGGACACGCGAGCCGAGGCCGACCGCGCCGAGCGCGACGCCGACCTGCAACGGGCGGCGAAGCTCCGCTACGGCGACCTGCCGACGCTCGAGCGCGAGTTCGCGGCGGAGGCCGAGGCGCTCGCCGCGATGCAGGCGCAGGGCGCAGTGCTCAAGGAGCAGGTCGAGGCGGACGATGTCGCCGCCGTCGTCGGCGCCTGGACCGGGATCCCGGTGCAGCGGCTGCTCGAGGGCGAGATGGCGAAACTCGTCACGCTCGAGGAGCGCCTGCACGACCGTGTGGTCGGTCAGGACGAGGCGATCGGCGCGATCGCGAACGCGATCCGCCGGGCCCGCGCCGGCCTGCAGGACCCGCACCGCCCGCTCGGCTCGTTCCTCTTTCTCGGCCCGACCGGCGTCGGCAAGACCGAGCTCGCGAAGGCGCTCGCCGCGCTGCTGTTCGACGACGATCGGGCGATGGTGCGGCTTGACATGTCGGAGTACATGGAGAAGCACGCCGTCTCGCGGCTGGTCGGTGCGCCGCCCGGCTACATCGGGTACGACGAGGGCGGCCAGCTGACCGAGGCCGTGCGCCGCCGGCCCTACTCGGTGCTGCTGCTGGACGAGGTCGAGAAGGCGCACGCCGACGTGTTCAACATCCTCCTACAGGTGCTCGACGACGGGCGCCTGACCGACTCGCACGGACGCACCGTCGACTTCCGCAACACGATCCTGATCATGACCTCGAACGCCGGCTCCGAGTTCATCCTCGACGAGCTCTCGGACGCCGAGGTGCGCGGTCGCGTCGAGGGCGTGCTGCAGTCGACGTTCCGTCCCGAGTTCCTCAACCGCGTCGATGAGACGGTCATCTTCCGGCGCCTCACGCGCGAGCAGATCCGGGAGATCGTGGAGCTCCAGGTGGCACGGCTCGCCGAGCGCCTGGCCGACCGCAAGGTCGTGCTCGAGGTGACGGAGACCGCCAGCGACCTGCTCGGCCGCGAGGGCTACGACCCCGCGTACGGCGCCCGGCCGTTGAAGCGCGTCATCCAGCGTCTGCTGGAGAACCCGCTCGCGCTGGCCGTGCTCGAGGGCCGGATCGCGGATGGCGATCGGGTGGTCGTCGATGCCGACGGCGACGAGATCGTGATCGGCCCGGCCTCGCGCGCGTCGGCGTAACCTACCGTCGTGGCCGCGCAGATCGATCTCGACCGTCCGCGCACGCTGTCGGAGCTGCTCGACGCGACGTTCAAGCTCTGGTGGGCAAATCGGGCCGTCTTCTACGTGCTCGCGCTGATCATCGTGGCGCCGCTCACGATCGTCTCGTATCGCTTGCCGCTACCAGCGGGCACGTCCGAAGTCACTGCGACCGACCTTCGCAACATGGCGATCGTCCTGCTCATCGCGTTGATCCAGACGCCCCTGGTCACCGCCACCCACGCCCGTGCCGTCGTGCGGCTAGGTGCGGGCGAGGCCGTCGGCGTCGGCCTCGCACTCCGTGACGGTGTGGCCGTGTTCGCCGTTGCCCTCGGCGCGATCTTCGTATCGCTCTTCGGCGTCATGCTCGGGATGATCGCGCTGATCATCCCGGGGATCTACCTGGCCGTCCGCTGGATGTTCGCGGGCCAGGCGGCCGCGATTGAGCGGCGCGGCGTCATCGCGGCGCTGCGGTCGAGCTGGCGGCTCACCGCGGGCTCCTGGTGGCGTGTGCTCGGCATCGTGATCGTCGTGTTCCTCGGCTCCGCCATCGCCGGCGCGCTTGTGCAGGCGCCGTTCTCGTCGATCGGCGGGGCGACGGAACTCGCTGCGGTCGCGCTCATCCAGGCTGCGGTCTACTCGATCAGCGCGCTCGCGATGACGCTGTTCTACTTCGACCTGGCGAGCCGGAAGCGAGCCGCGGCGTCGGCGCCGGAGGACGAGACGGCGTGGGCGTAACCGTCGCGGACCGACCCGCGCGGACGCCGATCGGCGCGCTCTTCGAGGCCGCCTTCCGGCGCTTCGGCGCCAACGTCTTCGGCTACACGCTGTGGTCACTCGCGGTCGGCGTCGTCCCGGCGATCGTCGGCATCGGGCTGCGCGACTCCGACCGCGCCCTGTATGCCTTCGTGCCGGCGCAGTCGTTCGCGCACTTCGCACTCTGCGGCATCCTGACGGCGCTGGTCGCCGGCACCCTGCGTGAGCGCGCAGCGGCGATCACCGTCGCCGCGGCCGTCGCGGCTGCGATCGTCGGCGGCGTCTTCGCCGTGGTCGGGCCATTCGCGATCCCGCTCTACCCGCTGCTCGTGTTCGCTCCGATCGCGGCGGCGGCCGGCGACGCCGGTGGCCTTTCCGGCCTGTTCCACGGTCTGCGCCTCGCCCTGCGCGACTGGGGTCGCGCCTACGGCGTCCTGCTCGGCCTCGGACTGATCGCGATCTTCCTCTGGTTCGCGTTCTTCCTCTCGCTGACGCCGGTCGGCGGCGCGGCGCACCAGGTGGCGACCCTGATCCTGACGACGGTCGTGTTCTCGCCGCTCGCGGCGCTGGTCGAGCGCAACCTCTACGGCGACGCGACCGGCCGGCGCGTGCTGCCTGCCACCGTCTCGGTCGATCAGGCGGAACGGCGCCGCGGCGGGCGGCAGCGGCGCTCGTGAGGCGGTCGGATCGTCTCGCGACGACGCTCGTCGTCAGCGCGGCGCTGGTGGCGACGTTCGCGGGTGCGCTCCGCGTCGTCGAGGTCGGACTGCTCGACCCGGACGAGGTCGCGGCGGCCGCGCAACGAACGCTCGTCCAGCCGCACGTCCTCAACGCGCTGACCACACGGACCGAGTCCGAGGTGCGGCGGGCGTTCCTGCGAGAGGGGCGCGCGCGGCCCGAGGACTCCTACGTCCGCACCCGCCGCGCGCTCGAGACGACCGGTGCCGACCCGGCTGTCGTCCGGGCGGTCGTCGCCTCGGCGGTCGCCCAGCACGCCGCCCTGCTCGACGACGACGCCGTGCTCCCCGCTGCGCTCGCGCTCGACACCTCGCCGCGGCAGCCCCTGTTCGTCGCCGGCTGGAGCCCCGATCCGGTGCTGCACGGCATCCTCGTCGAGCACCTGCAGATCGAGCCGACGGTGCCGGTTGCGAGCGGCGGCTGGGTCGACGGCGTGGCGACGTTCCTGCGCGCCGCCGACGTGCTCGTGCCGCTCGCACCCCTGTTCGCCGCGATCGCGGTGGCGCTGCTGGCGGCGGCGATCCGCGTCGGCGCCGACCGGCGGCGGGCGGTGCGACGCGCCGGCGTCGCCCTCCTCGCAACGGCAGGGGCGCTGTGGTTGCTGTTCGACGTGCTGATCGCCACGTTCCTGCGCACGACGCGAGGCCTCGAGTCCGAGGTCGGAGGGCGGCTCGTTCGCGTTCTGGCAGAGCCGTGGCTCGGTCTCGCACTGGTTGCGCTGCTGCTCGGCGCGGCGCTGATCGGCGTCTCGCTCCGGCTCGCGCGGCAGCCACTCCCCACGCCCGCGCAGGCGACGGCGCCGGCCTCCGGCTGACGTGCCGCCGCCTGGTCGTACGACCAATGACGTACGCTCAGCCGATGCTCAGTCGGCGGACGCCGCGCACGAAGCCGGCGGTGACGAGGCGATCCTCGAGCGGGGAGCCGATCGCCGCTGCGCCGTCGATGCGCTCGACGGCGAGGCGTCCGGTGAAGCTCACGGCGGCGGCGAGCGCGTCGATTGCGGCGCCGAGCGCAGGCGATTCGAGGTCGACGAGCGGCTGCAGCGAGCGGCCGCCCCGCTCCAGGAACAGCACCGCTTCGCCGTCGACGAGGACGACGTGGGCGCCGGCCGTGCGCGAGGCGCGCCCACCGGCCCGCGCCGGCCACCCGAGAGCCGCACCGTAGGGCTGGGCCGGGTCGGCGGCGGCGAGGACGAGCGCCTCGGGCTCGCGCGGCGGCTCGCGGAGGTCGCGCAGCCGCTCGACGGCGCCGGGTAGAGCGAACTGGGCGCCGCCGAGCCCCTCCACGAAGTAGCCGCGGCGCGCGCCCCCGGTCAGCTCGAGCGCCGCGAGCTCGCCGTAGACGGCCGAGAAGCCGCCGGAGACGCCCTCGGCCCGGATGGCGGCGCGCGTGACCACGCCGTGTCGCTCGAGGAGGATCTCGGCCCGCGCCCGGGCGCGATCGGCCTCGCTCGCGCCGACGAAGAGCGGCGCTGCCGGCAGCCAGCGACCGGCGACGGCAGGGGAGGCGGTGGTCGCGCGTCGTCGCAGGCGCCGGCCACGGCGGGGTGCAGAGGTCTGGCGGACAGCGGCGCGCAGCGCCTTCGGTGAGCGGACGGGCGCAAACGCATCGTTCGTCACCTCGCCGGCCCAGACGAGGAGCCAGAGGGTCGCCGCGACCTCCGCCGCCGGCTCGCCGGGTGCCGCAGCGCAGAGGTCGGCGAAGAAGGCGCCGCCGGCCGCGATCCG
>VFJZ01000028.1 GCA_009885805.1 Actinomycetota bacterium | reverse complement strand
CACCCGTTCGCCGCTCGAGTACCCCCGAAGGGGCCTTTCCGCTCGACTTGCATGTGTTAAGCACGCCGCCAGCGTTCGTCCTGAGCCAGGATCAAACTCTCCGTGAAAGACCTTCGCATCCTGCCGAAACAGGTTGCTGGCCATGGAAGTTCGATCTGACCGTCGCCCACACCCGATGCCTCCGAAGAGGCGCCGGCAGCGGGCAGCGGCCGCTTTTGAGTCGCCAACCCGAAGGCCGACGCTCGGCATAAAACTCGGCTGACTGCCACCCGACGGGAACGAGTCCCGTGAGTGGCGCCACGCTGTTCAGTTTTCAAAGACCGGACGCACGCAGTACGCGAACGCTAAATCCTACCACCGACCGGCTCCCAGAGCAACCCGTGAACCGACATGCAGAAGGGCGCGAGCTCGAACCTTTCGGCTCTCGGCACCCCAGGGTGCCCGTCGACTCGCTGCCGGGACAGAACGTTAGCAGGCCCGGTCGGGGACGCAAGCCGGTTCCTCAGGTGCCGCGGACGACGAGCGCCATAGCCCGTCTGCCACGACGCAGAACCAGCACCCGGCCCCCGAGGAAGACGTCGGCGGACGGCACGGCGCGGACGTCGCTGACCGCGTCGTCGTTGGCCCGCAGCCCACCGCCGGCCGCCAGGCGGACGGCCTCGGACAGGCTGGCCGCCAGGCCGGTGGCGACGAACAATTCCGCCAGGCTGGGCATGCCGGCGGCCGGATCGAGCCGCACGGTGGGCGCGTCGCCGAGGGCGACTTCGAGGTCGGTCGGGTCAGCGCCCGCGAGCGCGCCCCGCCCGAACAGCGCCTCGGACGTCGCGATCGCCCGTGCGCACGCCCGCTCGCCATGAACGAGCGTGACGAGCTCGCTGGCCAGCGCATGCTGCGGCTCACGTGCCGCGGGACGCTCGCTCGCCGCCAGCTCGAGCGCGCCGATCTCGTCGAGCCCTCGGAGGCTGAAGATCCGGAGGTAGCGGGTGGCCTCGGCATCGTCCTGGTGCAACCAGAACTGGTAGAAGGCGTACGGCGACGTGAGGGCGGCGTCGAGGTAGACGGCGCCGGACTCGGACTTGCCGAACTTCTCGCCGTCGGCCTTGGCAACGAGCGGGAAGGTGATCGCGTCGGCGTCGCCGCCGTCGACGCGGCGGATCAGTTCGCAGCCGCTCGTGATGTTTCCCCACTGATCGGAGCCGCCGAGTTGGAGGCGGCAGCCGTAGCGCCGTGACAGCACGAGGTAGTCGTAGGCCTGCAGCAGCATGTAGGAGAACTCGGTGTAGGAGATGCCGTCCTCGAGTCGACGGCGGACGGTCTCCTTCGCCAGCATCAGCCCGATCGGGAAGTGCTTGCCGACGTCGCGGAGCAGGTCGATCGCAGACAGCTGACCGAGCCATTCGTGATTGTCGACGAGGACGGCTGCGTTCGGGAGCTTCGGGTCGAAGTCGAGGAAGCGCTCGAGCTGCGGCCGGATCCGCTCGGCCCATGCACGGACGGTGTCCACCTCCGCGAGGCTGCGTTCGGCTGTCTGACGGGGATCTCCGATCAGGCCCGTGCCGCCCCCGAGCAGGGCGATCGGCGCATGCCCGGCGGCCTGGAAGCGCGCGAGGCCGAGCAGCGGCACGAGGTTGCCCACCTGCAACGACGGCGCCGTCGGATCGAACCCGCAGTAGACGCGGGCCGGAGCGTCGCGCAGCCGCGTCCTGATCCGGGCCTCGTCGGTCGACTGGTAGATCAGCGACCGGGCGGCGAGGTCGTCGAGGATGGCGTCCGACACCTGGCCATGATACCCGCGGTACCATGCCGTCTCCCGCTCGCGCGGGGCCGCCGATGCAGAGACGACGCCGTCGCAGACAGGAGCCGCCGCTGCGGTTCGAGTTCGCGCCACCGCCACCCCCCACGGGCCCGCGCCAGGCCCGCCGGCGGCGCCTGCGGCCGCTGCGCTTCGCCGCCGTCCTCGTGCTCCTGTTCTCCCTCGCGGTCGTGTCGTCGCTGTTCGGGCTGATGACGGCCGTCGCTCAGCAGGCGCCCGACTACGACCAGTACGCCGCCGGCGCTCACGACCCGCCGCAGATCGGGGCTGTCTACGCCCGCGACCCGAAGAAGCCGACGTGCCGGACCGCGGCGCCAGCCGAGAAGGGCTGCTGGATCCGGATCGGCACCCTCCAGGGGACCGAGGCGCGCGTCATCCTCGGCCCGAACGACATCTCCCGGGAGATGAAGAGCGCGATCGTCGCGATCGAGGACCGGCGCTTCTACGAGCACAAGGGCTTCGATCCCCCGGGCATCCTGCGCGCGGTGTTCAACCGCGTCGCGCTCGGCCGTCGCGAGGGCGGCTCGACGATCACCCAGCAGCTGATCAAGAACACCTACCTGACGCCGGAGCAGACCGTCAGGCGGAAGTTCCAGGAGATCTTCCTCGCCTACCAACTCGAGCGAGACGTCAAGTCGAAGCCGAAGATCCTCGCGCAGTACCTCAACACCATCTACTTCGGCCACGGCTCCCACGGCGTCGACGCCGCCGCCCGCTACTACTTCAACAAGAAGGCGAAGGACCTCGACGTCGCGGAGGCGGCGCTTCTCGCCGCGATCCCGAAGTCGCCGTCAGAGTTCGACCCGCTGAGGAATCCGGGCAACGCCCGCGGGCGGCGCGACCTGGTGATCGACGCGATGGTGGCGCAGGGCGACATCTCGCCGGCCGTCGGCGCGAAGGCGAAGGCGGCCGAACTCGTCCCGGCGGATGCCAAGCACGAGATCAGCTACGGCCTGACGCGCGCGCCGCACTTCGTCGAGTACGTCAAGGAACTGCTGAAGAACCGGTACGGCGAGACGGTCACCTTCAACGGTGGTTTGAAGGTCTACACGTCGATCGACCTGAACGAGCAGGCCCATGCGGAGAAGACGATCCGCGATCACCTGCGCGGCGTCGGACAGTCCGGCACGCCGCTGTCGGGCGCGCTCGTCTCGATCGACCCGCGCGACGGCGAGGTCAGGGCCATGGTCGGCCGGTCGGGGGCGTTCAACATCGCCGCCAACGGCCACCGTCAGCCCGGCTCGGCGTTCAAGCCGTTCGTCCTCGCCGCCGCGGTGCGGAAGGGCATCCAGCCCGACTCCGAGTTCGTGTCCCGCAAGATCATCCTGCAGCAGGACCAGGCGCACTACATCCTCGTCCGCAACGACTTCCCCCGCTACTCGGGCCCGATCAACCTGCGGCGCGCCATGACCGAGTCCGACAACACCGTCTACGCCCAGCTGACGCAGACGGTCCAGCCGGCCGCCGTGGTCGAGACCGCACACGACCTCGGCATTGTCTCGCCGCTCGACCCGAACCTCGCGATCGGCCTCGGCGGCCTGCGGATCGGCGTCACGCCGCTCGAGATGGCGCACGCCTACTCCACGCTCGCGGCGCGCGGGCGGCGGGTGGGCGGCTCGATCCTCTTCCACACACCGGACGCCGGCTACGAATCGCCCACGCAGGACCCGATCTCGATCCTGCGCGTCGATCATCCGGACGGCCGTAAGGACGTCAACCGGCCGAGTTCGACACCGGTGATGAACGACACCGACGCGCTGAGCGTGATCGACTCGATGCGGGGGGTCGTCAACCTCGAGATCGGCACCGGCAATGCCGCGGCGCTCGAGGGACGAGCCGTGATCGGCAAGACCGGGACGACGTCCGACTTCAAGGACGCCTGGTTCGTCGGGTTCACGCCACAGCGATCGACGGCGGTCTGGGTCGGCTATGTCAAGCCGGCACGATCGATGGCGCGCGACTACCACGGCGCGCCGGTGTTCGGCGGGACGTATCCGGCCGAGATCTGGCACGACTTCTCGCGCGTCGCACTGCGCGACGAGGCCCGCACCGACTTCCCCTTCTCGCCCGGCCGGCAGCAGGACCTGTACAACGTCGACGTCCGCCGGGATCCGTACGTCCGGGCCCCGTTCGGGTGCAAGGGCGTGCAGCAGCTCGTGATGGCAGTCGAGCTGCGCCCGGCCGACGAGACCACCACCTGCGAGCGGGGCCTGACGTTCGTTCCCGACCTGCACGGTCTCAGCCGCGGGCGGGCGGCCGACATCGCCGACGGTCAGGGCCTCAGGTTCCAGTACGAGTTCGTGGCCGCGGAGCCGGGCCAGGACATCGACCTGGTCGTTGACCAGGTGCCCGATCCCGGCGTCCAGGTCCCGATCGACGACCCGGTGCGCGTCTTCATCGCCCGCGACGTGCCGCTCGTCCGCGTCCCGGACGTCACCGGCCTGTCGGTAGCCGAGGCGGTCGCACAACTGCAGGCGATTCGATTCCGGGTCGTGATCGAGGACGGAGCGACCGATCTCGAAGCGGACGACGGCTCCGTGGTCGGCCAGGATCAGCAGGCCGGCACGCCGGCGCCGCGCGGCGCCGTCGTGACGATCGCCGTCGTCGGCGACGTCGACACGGTCGAGGTGCCCGTCGTCGCCGAGCTGACCGTGTCCGAGGCGCGTCTGGTGCTCCAGGGCGCCGGTCTCACTCCCAGCGCCGAGCGCGCCAGTGGTAACGGCCTGGCCCGTGATGACGACGTCGTGATCGGCAGCGACGTGCCCGCCGGCCAGCAGGTGTTCCCCGGATCGGGCATCACCCTCCGGACCGGGCGTCGGACGGCCCCGCGGCCGGTGAACTGACCCAGCGCGACCCGGCTTCGACGAACCGCCACGGCCGCTCGACGTCACGCGAGATGCCGATGCGACGCGTCGTGCTCACCGGTGGCGCGTCGCCGGCGGCCTCGATCTGAAACGGGTGCTCGTCGAGCCGGAGGCCGTCGTGCTGCGGGCCGATTGCCAGCGCGCTGCCGACTCGCCCTGGCCCGCGGCACCAGTCGCGCTCGGTGACCCCCGGCCGGCGGGCGGCGATCGACGCCCGGCCGCGCTCGGGGACGACCGCGCGGATCAGGACCGCCGCACCCGTTCCCTCGCCGCCGCAGACGACGTTCAGGAGCCAGTGGATGCCGTACGAGCGGTACACGTAGGCGCAGCCGGCCGGGCCGAACATCGACCGGTTGCGTGCCGTCGGGCCGCCGAAGCTGTGCGATGCGGCGTCGTCGCCGCGGTACGCCTCGACCTCGACGATCCGCCCGCCGCAGCCGTCGACGAGCAGCGTGCAGGCAACGAGGTCGCGCGCGACCGCGACCGGATCCCGCTCGAAGAACGTGGGCGGCAGCGGCACCCCTGTAGAGTGCCGGCGTGATCGAGGCGGCGTCGGAGGAGGCGGTCGAGGGGGCGCGCTGGCGCGGTGACCGCGTGTTGCCGCTCTGTGGCTCCTACTGCTTCGACACCGTCCCCGACCGCATCGAGGCGCTGTGCCGTGCGCACGAGCGGGTGATCGTCGTGCTGGCGGACGCGCTCGGCTGGCACCGGCTCTGCGCGTTCGCGGACGAGCCGTTCGCCGCGCGCCTGCTCCGTGACGGCCTCGTCACCCGCCTGACGACGCAGTTTCCCTCCACCACCGTCGCTCACGTGACGACGCTCTGCACCGGCCTGCCGGTCGGCCGGACCGGGTTCTACGAGTGGTTCCAGTACCACGAGGCGGCCAACGGTCTCGTCGCACCACTGCTGTTCGCACGGCCCGGAGCGGTGCCGGGCTCGCTCGGCGTCGACGCGGCCGCGTTCTACGCCTTCGAGGACACGCTCGTCGCGCGCCTCGGGCGCCAGGACATCCCGGTGACGACATTCCAGAACGCCAGTCACTCAGCCTCCCCCTTCTCCCGGATCGCGCTAGCGGGATCGACCGCCCGGCCGTTCGCCGATCCGGCCGACGCGCTCAGCGGCGCGGCCGCCGTCGTCCGCGGCATGACGTTCCTCTACCTCGACGCCGTCGACAGCGCCTGCCACGCGTACGGCCCGGCCTCGGCGGAGGCCACCGCGGCCACGCGCGAGGTGCTTGGCGCGCTCGAGCAGCTCGCCGGGATGTTGACGCCCGGCACGGCGCTCGCGGTGACCGCCGACCACGGGCAGGTCGCGGCCGCGCCGGAACGTTGTCTGTACCTCAACCGGATCTGGCCGGAACTGGGCGATCTCCTGGCGCTCCCCGGTGTCGCCGGCTCACCACGCGATGTCTTCCTCCACGTCCGCGATGGCCACGTCGACGAGGTCGTCGGCGGTCTGCGCGAGCGGCTCGGCGAGACAGCAACGGTCGACCCGATCGAGACGCTGATCGCGGATGGGATCTTCGGCGACGTGACCGACGTGCTTCGCAGGCGACTCGGCGACGTGGTGGTGCTGCCGGCGGACGGGCACGAGGCGTACTGGTACGCGCCGCCGGCGTTCGAGCAGAAGCTGCACGGGCACCACGGCGGCCTGTCACCGGAGGAGGCGCACACCTGGTTCGGCGTGCTCGAGGCCTGACAGGGTCAGGCGTCGAACAGGCCGTCCTGGGCGGACGGCCGACGTCGCGAGTGCGGCCCGGCGCGACGCGGCTCCTGCATGTCGTCGAGGATCGCCCGCTCCGTCCGCGACGCGACCACCGGTCCGTCGACGCCGTCGATCCAGACCCTGGTCCGCGCCCCGTCACCGCGCCCGTCAACGTCCGACAGCGGCTCCAGCATCACTATCCGGTCGGCACGGGCGAACTTCCCGTAGCCGAGCGCGATCATCGGAGCGGGACGGGCCGGTGGCATACGGCAAGCGTACCGCGCTGGCCGAGGCGACGGGCGACGGGCGCTACAGCCGCACGCGCAGCAGCCGCGAGCGCACGAACACCCCGCGCCGGAAGTCCGTCTGCGCCCACGCGACGGTCTTCGCGCCGGCGACTGTCGGGTCGGAGATCCGCGCCACCCGCCGGCCCTTCCGCACGAGCACCTGCGTCACGCCGGTGGCGAGGTCGGTCGCGTGGATCGCCTCGTACCGGGCATCGCGCAGCCGGTACACGGCGGTCGTGCCGAGGAGTTGGACGCGCGGCAGCGTGTCGTGGTCGCCAACCGGAACGGCGGGCGACGTGGCGAGGATCGTCTCACCCGTGGTGGGCCTGACGACGACGATTTCGAACACGGCGCGGCGCCTGCCGGCCGGCAGGCGCCGGGAGAAGACGACCGTGCCGTCGGCCGCCAGGACCGGCGCGCCGACGCGCACGCCGCGCCGCGTCTCCTCGGCGATCGTGACCGGCCCCGGCGCAGCCGTCGGCACGGCGCGGATGCGCCACGGGCCGCTGGCCCCCGCGCGGGCGAGCCAGACGACACCGGCGGCCGATGCAGCAACGGCGCGAACTTCGCCGCCCGTGTCAGCCTTCGCGACGACCGGCGCCTCCGCGCCGACGATCGCACCGTCATCGACCCACAGCGCGCGCGTGTCGTCGCCGTCGTAGACGAGCGGCGCGGCCGAATCGCCATCGTCCGCGTGGAGGATGCGCTGCGCACCCGTCGCGCCCGCCTGGCCGATGAACCCGCCGGAACCGTCGGCGGCGACGCCGTAGACGACCTCGGCGCCGGCGGCAGACGGCGCGAGCACGCCCGCGCACTCCGCCGCGGACGTGCAGCGAGAGTCGGCGAGGACCCGCGCCGCCGTCCCGATCCGCAGCACCAGGCGGTCACCGCCGAGCCGCGCCACCACGGCCGGTGACCCGTGCTGCCGCGGCACTGTCAGATACGCGACGCCGCCGTCGACCAGTACCGGCGCGGCGTAGTACGCCGACGTCGAGCGGACGAGCTCCACCGGCGCCGGTGCGTGCGCTACGACCGCCACGACGCCTCCACGGCAGCCGCGAGCTCCGCGGCCACGGTCTCCTGCTGAGCGGTCGTGATCTTCCCGAAGAAGGGCAGCGCCAGCGTCCGCGCCGACACCGACTCGCAGACCGGCAGCTCACCCTCGCGGTGACCGCGTTCGCGATAGAACGGCTGCAGGTGGATCGCCGGCAGGTACGGCTTGCAGGCGACGCCACGCTCCTGCAAGCGAGCCATCACCGCGTTGCGATCGACCTCGGAGTGCAGCTCGGCGACGTAGACGAACCACGACCGCTCGTCGCCCTCCACCGCCGCCGGGATGGTCACGCCCTCGATGTCGGCCAGGATCGCGTCGTACCGTCCCGCCACCGCCGCGCGCGCGGCGAGCAACTCGGGGAGGCGCTCGACCTGCGCGAGGCCGATCGCACCGGAGACGTCGTCGAGCCGATAGTTAAAGCCGAGGCGGTCGTGCTCCAGCCAGTCGCCGTCGTCGGAGCGGCCCTGGTTCGACAGGCTCCGCACACCCGCGTCGAGGGCGGCGTCGTCCGTCGTCACCATGCCGCCCTCGCCCGTCGTCATCTGCTTGTTCGGGTAGAAGGCGAAGACGGCCGGGTTGCCGTGCGTGCCGACCAGCCGGCCGCGACGACGCGCCCCGAGCGCCTCGGCGGCGTCCTCGATCACCGCCAGACCGTGCCGGGCAGCGATCGCATTGATCGCCTCGATATCGCAGGGCAGGCCGAAGATGTGGACGGCGACGATCGCCCGCGTCCGTGGCGTGATCGCCGCCTCGACCGCCGCCGGGTCGAGGTTGAACGTGACGGGATCGATGTCCGCGAACACCGGCGTCGCGCCCTCGTAGAGGGCACAGTTGGCCGACGCCACGAAGGAGAACGGGCTCGTGATGACCTCGTCGCCCGGGCCCACGCCCGCCAGCCGCACGGCGAGGTGCAGCCCGGCGGTACCGCTCGACACGGCCGCGGCGTGGCGCGTGCCGACAAACGTTGCGAAGGCCTGCTCGAAGCGGCGCCCGACCGGCCCCAGGGAGAGGACGCCCGAGCGGAGCACCTCGAGGACGAGCTCCTCCTCGCGCTGGCCGATGTCCGGCCGCGCGAGCGGGATCACGAGGCCGTGGCGCGGTCGCTGACGGGAAACTCGAGATACTCGGCCGACAGCGGATGGCGGCCGTGCACGACATCGAAGAACGTCGCCTGGATCTCGCGCGTGATGGGCCCGGCGCCGATCTCGTGGTCGTCGACTGACGCCACCGGCGTCACCTCGGCGGCGGTGCCGGTGAGGAAGACCTCGTCGGCGAAGTAGAGGTCGGAGCGCGTCAGGTCGCGCTCGACGGTCTCGTAGCCGAGCAGGTCGGCGATGCGCATCACCGAAGCCCGGGTGATACCCGGCAGACAGGACGCCTGGGTGGGCGGCGTAAAGAGGCGCCCCTTGTGGACGGCGAAGACGTTCTCCCCCGAGCCGTCGGCGATCATCCCCTGCTCGTTCAGCAGGATCGCCTCGTCGTAGCCGTGCTTGACGGCCTCGATCTTCGCGAGCTGCGAGTTGAGGTACTGGCCGGACGCCTTCGCGGCGGCCGGGATCGTGTTCGGACCGATCCGCCGCCACGAGGAGATCATGCCGCGGATCCCCTTCTGCAGGGCCTCCTCGCCGAGGTACGCGCCCCACGGCCAGACCGCGATGACCACCTGCACCGGGCAGTTGAGCGGATTGACGCCGAGCTCCTTGTAACCGCGGAACACCAGCGGCCGGACGTAGCAGGAGCGCAGAGCGTTCGCCGCGATCGTCTCGTGCACGGCCGCTGCGAGCGTCTCAACAGAGAACGGGACGGTCATGAAGTACATCTCGCAGGAGCGGTGCAGGCGCTCCAGGTGCTCGGTCAGGTGGAAGACACCGGTGCCGCGGTCCGTCTCGTAGGCGCGGATCCCCTCGAAGGCGCCCGAGCCGTAGTGCAGCGCGTGGCTGAGGACGTGAATCTTCGCATCGACCCAGTCGACGAGCCCGCCGTCGAACCAGATCTTCTCGCCCTCCTGCATCGTGCCCTCCCCGCCGCTTGAGGCGCCATCGTATCGCCTCCGGACTGTCTAGGATACGCGCACGACCCTGAGGCGCTCCAGGCCCGGCGCGCCGCGCAGCGCCTCGATCGTCCCCTCCGGGACGTCGCCGTCGACCTGGATCGCGGACAGCGCCGTGCCGCCCTTGCGGTTCCGCGAGACGCTCATGTTGGCGATGTTGACACCGGCCGAGCCGAGCACGCTGCCGATCGTGCCGATCATGCCCGGCCGGTCGTCGTTGAGGACGAACAGCATCAGGCCGGCGAGCTCGATCTCGACCTCGTAGCCGAGGGCGCGCACCAACCAGGTGCGGTCGTCCGCGCCGAACAGGGTGCCGCCGACGCTGACGTCGTCCGACACCTGCACGCGCACCAGGTTGGTGAAGTCGCCCGCCTCGCGGCGCAGTTCGCGCACGTCGATGCCGCGCGCGTCGGCCAGTGCGCGGGCGTTGACGAGGTTGACGTCCTCGTCCAGGCCCCGGAGCGCGCCGCGCAGCACCGCGAGCGTCACGAGCCGCGTATCGCGCCGCCCGATGCCACCGGCACAGGTCACCTCGATCCGCTCCACCGCACCGCCGGCAAGCGCGACCGCCACCCGACCCAGCTTCTCGGCCAGCGGCACGTAGGGCTCAAGCGCCGCGCGGTCCTCCGCGGGGACGCCAGGGACGTTGACGGCGTTGGAGACCATCTCGCCAGCGAGCGCTCGCGCCACCTGATCGGCGATGATCGTACCGGCGCGATCCTGCGCCTCGGCCGTCGACGCCCCGAGATGGGGGGTGACGACGACGTCGTCGCGCCCGAACAGCGGCGAGGAGGTCAGCGGCTCCGCCTCGAAGACGTCGAGCGCCGCGCCAGCCACGTGCCCGGAATCGAGGGCGGCGATCAGCGCGTCGGCGTCGATCAGCTCGCCGCGGGCGGCGTTCACGATCCGCACGCCCGGCCGCATCCGGGCGAGCAGCGCCGCGTCGACGAGGTGCCGCGTCTCTGCCGTCACCGGCAGGTGCAGCGTCACCCAGTCGGCCTCGCCGACCGCTGCCGCGATCGTCTCCGCGCGCTCCGCGCCACGCTCACGCACCCGCTCGTCCGTCACGAACGGGTCGTACACGACGACGCGCATCCCCAGCGCCCGCGCCCGCGCGCCGACGAGCTGGCCGATCCGCCCGAAGCCGAGCACCGCCAGGGTCTTGTCCTGCAGCTCCACGCCGGCGAAGCGCGCGCGCTCCCAGCGGCCCGCCGCCAGCGCCGCGTGCGCCTGCGGCACGTTGCGGGCGAGCGCCAGCATCAACGCGATTGCATGCTCGGCGGCCGAGATCATGTTGGACTGCGGCGCGTTGCAGACGAGGATGCCACGCGCCGTGGCCGCCTCGACGTCGACGTTGTCAACGCCCGTACCGGCCCGGCCGATCACCCGCAACCTCGAACCGGCGCGGATCAGCGCGGAATCCACCTGCGTCGCCGAGCGGACGACGAGCGCGTCGTAGTCCGCGATCCGGGCGAGCAGGTCGCCGCGGGCGAGGCCTGGCTCGACGTCGACCTCGGCGGCCTCGCGCAGACGGGCCACGCCAGCCTCGGCGATCGGCTCGGTGACGAGGACCCTCACCGCGCGTACCCGCGCTCGAAGGCGCCGACACCCACCCCGGCCTCGACGATGTGCCCGGCCGCGAGCAGCTCGATCTCGAGCGCCGCGATCCCCTGTACGAGGTCGCCCGGCGTGATCGCCCCGAATGCGGCGACGCGCAGGATCCGGCCGACGAGGTCGCCCTGCCCGCCGGCGACGACGACACCGTGCTGCTCGCGCAGCCGTCGCCGCACGGCCTCGCCGTCGACGCCCTGCGGCCAGACCACCGCCGTCACGAGACCGCAGTCGTCGTGGTCGGGCGAGTAGAGCTCCAGGCCGAGCGCGCGAACCGCGGCGCGAACACCACGGCCCATCCGGCGCGTCCGCTCGATCCGTACCTCGAGACCGTCCGCCTCGATCATGGCGAGCGCGACGTCGAGCGCGCAGACGAGCGAGATCGCCGGCGTGAACGGCGTCTGACCCTTCGCCTGCGCGACCAGCGTGCGCTCCCAGTCGAGCGCGTAGCGCGCCGCACCGCCCGCGCGGGCACGCTCCCGGGCGCGAGCGGAGACCTGCACGAAGGCGAGGCCCGGTGGCGTCATCAGCGCCTTCTGCGAGCCGCTGACGACGACGTCGAGACCCCAGGCCGACGTTTCGAGCGGCGCTGCGCCGAGCGAGGAGATCGCGTCGACGACGAGGATGCAGCCGCGGTCGCGCGCGCCCGCCGCGATCGTGCGGAGGTCGGCGACGGCGCCGGTCGACGTCTCCGAGTGGACGAGGATCGCGACCGCGAGGTCGGTGCGTCCGGCGATCCGCGCCGCCACCTCCGCCGGGTCGGGCCGCGCGCCCCAGGGATAG
This sequence comes from Actinomycetota bacterium, assembly GCA_009885805.1. Classification (GTDB taxonomy): domain Bacteria; phylum Actinomycetota; class Thermoleophilia; order Gaiellales; family F1-60-MAGs149; genus VFJZ01. The sequence continues at coordinate 122,876 of VFJZ01000028.1, read as the reverse complement.
CGGAGCGTCTCGACCTCGGCGCCGTAGGCCGCCGCCAACGTCACCCAGCGGTCGCCGAAGTTGCCGGCGCTGACGCAGAGCACGCGGTCGCCGGGCGCGACGAGATTCGCGAAGGCCGACTCGACCGCCGCCGTCCCGCTCGATGTCATCAGGACGACCTCGTCGTCTGTCCGGTAGACCCGCCGGAGACCGTCGAGCACTCGCTCGAGGACGGCGCGAAACTCCGGGGAGCGATGGTGGAGGAGCGGTGCGGCGGCGGCGGCCGCGACGGCCGGTGGGATCGGCGTCGGTCCCGGCGTGAGCAGCAGCGCGGCCATCAGCCGCCGAGGCGCTCCCGCAGCAGCGACTGGACCGCCTTCGGATCGGCGCGTCCGCCCGACGCCTTCATCACCTGGCCGGTGAAGAAGCCGATCAGCTGCACCTTGCCGCCTCGATAGGCGGCGACCTCGGCCGGACTTGCGGCCAGCACCTCGTCGACGATCGCGCCGAGCGCGTCGGTGTCGCCGACCTGTCCGAGACCGAGCCGCTCCGTCAACGCGGCAGCGTCCGCCGGATCGTCGATCATCGCGGCGAACACCTGCTTCGCGCCGGTCGAGGACACCGCACCCTCCGCGACGAGGGCGATCAGCCCGGCGAGCCGGGCCGGTGTGACCGTTGACGCATGCGGGTCGCTGCCGCTGGCGTTGAGGTGCGCCGAGAACTCACCCATCACCCAGTTGGCGGCGGCGCGGGCGTCGCCGGCGAGGGCCGCGAGTTCCTCGAAGTAGTCCGCGAGGCCGGGCGTCAGGGCGAGTGATTCCGCGGTCGCGTCGGGGAGGCCGTGGGCCGCCCGGAGACGATCCATTCGCACCAGCGGCAGCTCAGGCAGGGCAGCGGCGAGCGCCTCGAGGTGAGCCGGCGAGGGCTCGACCGGGACGAGGTCGGGCTCGGCGAAGTAGCGGTAGTCGTCGGCCTCCTCCTTCGTCCGCAGCACCGACAGCGAGTCGCTTGCAGGGTCGTAGTGCAGCGTCGCCTGCAACACCGGCTCGCCAGCTTCGAGCAGCGCCGCCTGGCGGCGGATCTCGGCCGCGATCCCGCGCTCGATGAAGCGGAAGGAGTTCATGTTCTTCAGCTCGCACTTGACGCCGAGTTCCTCGTCACCGGAGCGGCGCACGGAGACGTTGGCGTCGACGCGCAGCGAGCCCTTTTCGAGGTCGCAGTCCGACGCGCCGGTGGCGACGATCGTCGCGCGCAGCAGCGTCAGGAACCGCCGCGCCTCGGCGCCGCCGCGGAGGTCGGGCTCGGTGACGATCTCGAGCAACGGCGTCCCGCAGCGGTTGAAGTCGACGATCGAGGCGCCGGAACCGGCGATCCGACCGTCGCCGCCGCCGATGTGGATCGTCTTCGCGGCGTCCTCTTCCAGGTGCGCGCGCGTGATCCGCACGCCTGTGAAGGAGCCTTCGGCGCAGAGCGGTTCGTCGTACTGGGAGATCTGGTACGCCTTCGGCGAGTCGGGGTAGAAGTAGTTCTTGCGGTCCCACTTCGACCGCGCCGGTATCCGACAGCCGAGCGCCAGACCGACGCGCAGCGCCTGGTCGACGGCGACGCGGTTTGCCACCGGGAGCATGCCGGGATGCGCCAGGCAGACCGCGCAGACGTTCGTGTTCGGCGGGTCGCCGTAGCGGTTCGGGCAACGGCAGAACATCTTCGTCTCGGTGCGAAGCTGCACGTGGATCTCGAGCCCGATCACCGCCTCCCAGCTCATCCGCGGCCCTCCAGGATCCGCGGCGGCACGGGGTCGAACTCGATCGCCCGCTCGAGTGCGTGGCCGATCGCGAGCAGACGGTTCTCGGAGAAGGCCGGACCGATGATCTGGAAGCCGACGGGTAGGCCGTCGGCGAGGCCGCAGGGGATCGACAGCCCAGGGAGCCCGGCGAGGTTGACCGGCAGCGTGAAGACGTCGTTGGCATACATCGCGAGCGGGTCATAGAGCTTGGCGCCGAACGGGAACGCGACCGACGGCGCCGTCGGCAGGAGCAGAGCGTCGTACTGCTCGAACGCCTTCGCGAAGTCGCGCCGGATCAGCGTGCGGACGCGCTGTGCCTGCCCGTAGTAGGCGTCGAAGTACCCCGCCGAGAGCGCGTAGGTACCGATCATGATGCGCCGCTTGACCTCGGCCCCGAAGCCGGCGCGGCGGGTCTCGGAGTACATCGCGTGGACGTCGGGCGCGTCGACGCGCAGGCCGTAGCGGGCGCCGTCGTAGCGGGCGAGATTGGCCGAGGCCTCCGACGGTGCGATCAGGTAGTAGGCGGCGAGGCCGTGCCCCGCGTGCGGCAGGGTCGTCTCGGAGACCTCGGCGCCGAGCGCCCGGCACCGCTCGACGGTCGCCTCGAACAGCGCCGCGACGCCGGCGTCGACGCCGGCGTCGAGCTGATCGCGGGGCACGGCGAGCCGTAGGCCCTTCAGATCCTCAGCCTCCGGGAGCTCGACCGGCGCGGGTAGGCCGACGTTGGTCGAGTCGCGCGGGTCGTTCCGCGCGATGATCGACAGCAGGAGGGCGACGTCGCGGACATTCAGAGCGAACGGCCCGACCTGGTCGAGCGAGGAGGCGAACGCTACGACCCCGTACCGGGAGACGGCCCCATAGGTCGGCTTGAGCCCGACGATGCCGCAGAAGGCGGCCGGCTGGCGGATCGATCCGCCGGTATCGGTGCCGAGTGACCAGGGGGCGAGTCCGGCGGCGACGGCGGCGGCCGAGCCGCCGGACGAGCCACCGGGGACGAGTGCCTGGTTCCACGGGTTCCGGGTCGGCCCGTAGGCGGAGTGCTCCGTCGAGGAGCCCATCGCGAACTCGTCCATGTTCAGCTTGCCGAGGGAGATCAGGCCGGCGTCGGCGCACGCCTCGACGACGTCGGCATCGATGATCGGACGGAAACCCTCGAGGATCCGCGAACCGGCCGTCGTCTCGATCCCGCGCGTCGAGAAGAGATCCTTGAGGCCGATCGGTACACCCTCGATGCCGCTCCGACCGCCCTCGTCGAGGGCGCGGGCACGGGCGAGGGTCTCCTCCGGATGCGTCCGCAGGAAGGCGTGCAGGTCGCCGTCCACGGCGTCGATGCGCCGAAGGTAGGCCTCGGCGAGCTCGACGCAGGACACCGCGCGCGCGTCGAGGAGCATCGCGGCGCCCTCGGCCGTGAGGCCGATCGTCGAGAGCGCTGCCATCGTCAGGCGCCGATCGGCGGGACGCGGAAGCCGTCGCCGGCGCGATCCGGCGCGTTCGCGAGCGCGTCGTCGCGCGTCGCGCAGGCGATCGGGATGTCGTCCGCGAGGACGTTCACGAGTTCGAGCGGGTGGCTCGTCACCGGCACGCCGGCGAGGTCGAGTTCGGCGATCGCCGAGACGTGCTGGAGGATCGTCTCGAGTTCCGCCCGCAGCGGCGCGACCTCGTCCTCGTGCAGGCCGAGGCGCGCGAGCCGCGCAACGTGGCGGACGTCGGAGTCGGACAGCGCCATGGCCGAATCGTAGTGCGCCACCCTGGCGGGGGATGCACCGCGAGCCGCTTCGAGCCGACCTAAGGACAGGCGGTACGAAAGGGGAGAGATGGTGCGCGAGCTGATTCGAGAGCACGCGTGCCGCGGCGGCCCGCAAGCGGGCCAGACGATGGCCGAGTACGCAATCGTGCTCGCGGTCATCGTGGTGGGCGTTCTCGCCGCGATCACTGGCCTCTCGACGGCCATCGGTAGCGGCATCGAAACGGTCTCGTCGTTGATCGACGGGCTCGTCTGAATCTTATCGGTCCTCTTCGAGAACGCGTCCGCCGTCCCGGCACGCGAGAGGGGCTCCGCCTCCGGGGCGGGGCCCCTCGACCTGTCGCACTGGTGCCAGGCACCGGCGACACGCCGGCGACTATGGTGAGACGGTGGAGAACGCGAGTCGCCTCGTCCTGCGCGTCGGCCTCGCCGCCACCGCGCTGCTGGTCGTCGCCTACATCGTCACCCGGCTCGGCACCGATGCCGACCGGATGTTCGACCTTGACGAGGAGGCGAACGTTCCGACGTGGGTGGCCGCGACCCTGCTCCTGACGGGCGGCCTCGGCGGTATCGTCGCCGGTCGAGTCTGGCGTGACCGCGGCGTCCTCCTCGCGGGTGTCGCACTCGTCTGGCTGTCCGCCGACGAGACGACGACGTCGCACGAACTGCTGGGCGCCTGGGCGCAGCACCTGCCGCGCCTCGCCGACGTCTCCGAGCGCGTTCTCTGGCCGGTCGCCTACCTGCCGATCGCGCTTGCCGTGGCGGCGGCGCTGGCGGCCGTCGCGCTACGGCATCCCGCTCCGGGCCAGCGTCGGCGAATCCGGGTCGGACTCCTGTTACTTCTGGTCGTTCCGGCGATCGAGGCGCTGTCGACCCGATTCGAGGGCGAGAGCGTCCCGGCCGGAGAGGTGCTGCTCGTGCTGGCCGAGGAATCGGTCGAGCTCGTCGGCTTCACGCTCCTCGCCGCCGCGCTCGTCGCCCTCGCGGAGCGGGCGGTGAGCGACGGTTCGCCACCGGTCCCCGGACCGGGTCCGGTCGGTGCGCTCGGCGCCCTCGCTCGGCTGCTCGTCCGGGGCTGATCAGCCAGCGGCCGCCTCGGCCGCGTCGATGCAGTTCTTCAGCAGCATCGCGATCGTCATCGGCCCGACGCCGCCGGGAACGGGAGTGATCAGGCCGGCGATCGGCTGGACGCGCGCGAAGTCGACGTCGCCGACGAGCCCGCTGTCGGTGCGGTTGATACCGACGTCGATCACCACCGCTCCGGGCCGCACGTGCTCGTCCGTCAGCATCTGCGGACGACCGACGGCCGCAACGAGGATGTCGGCCAGGCGCGTGATCGACGGCAGGTCACGAGTTCGCGAGTGACAGATCGTCACCGTGCAGTCCTGCTCGAGCAGGAGGTGCGCCTGCGGCTTGCCGACGATCTCCGAGCGTCCGACGATGACCGCGTGGGCGCCGCGAAGCTCGACGTCGTGACGGCGGAGCAGTTCGACCACGCCGTTCGGGGTCGCTGGCCGCGGGCCGGGCCGCAGCGTCGCCAACCGCCCCTGCGCCGCCGGGGTGAGGCCATCGGCGTCCTTCACGTACAGGATCCGATCGAGCGCGGCATCCTCGTCGAGATGCGCCGGGAGCGGCAGCTGCACGATCATCCCGTGGATCCGGTCGTCGGCGCAGACCTCGTCGATCCTCGCGTGCAGGCCCGCCTGGTCGATGTCGGCCGGGAGGTGGATGTCGAACGAGGCCATGCCGGCCTCGTGGCAGGCACGGTGCTTGTTGCCGACGTACACCGCGGAGGCGGGGTCATCGCCGACCATCACCGTGGCCAGGCCGCACTGCGCTCCCGTCCGCTCTCGGAGCGCGCGCACGCGCTCCGCAACCTCGCCGCGGACGAGCGCCGCGACCGCCTTGCCATCGATCAGGTTCGTCATGACCATGACGTTACCCCGAACGGGGGTCGGCGGAGCCGCCGTCGTCCCCGATGCATTGGAAGGAATTCAATGGGAAGGAAGGGGGTGCAGTAACTATGGCTCAGATCAAGAATCTCATCGCTCGGCTCAGCGAGCAGCGCGGACAGACGATGGCGGAGTACGCAGTCGTCCTGGCGGTCATCACCGTCGTCATCATCGCTTCGCTGACGGCCCTGTCGACGGGCATCGGCGGCGCGCTCGACGCCGTCACCGGCATCCTCCCGTAATCCCGGGAACGCACTCTTCTCCATGGCGAAGGCCCCGCTCCGGCGGGGCCTTCGTCGTTTCGTCCCACCCAGGCGGGGGATGGCCGGCCCACGAACACCCGCCGATGCGGAAGGAATGCATCGCTGGAACCGGAGGAAGCAGCGGGGTCAAGCCCTGGTGGAGTTCGCGATCGTCGCCAACCTCCTGATCGTGCTGCTTCTCGCAATCGCCAACTTCGGCGTCATCTGGATGAACTACATCGCAGTCACGGATGCCGCCCGCGAGGGCGCCCGGCGTGCCGTCGTCAACCGCAGTGCCGGGCAGGCCGGAATGGTCTCGGCCGGTACGACGGCCGCCCGAACCGCCGCCTCCGCTCTCAACCAGGGCAACCTCGGCGTGGCGGTCTCGTCGCAGAGCGGCACCTGGAACCAGGGCGACCCGATCCAGGTGAGCGTCACGTACCCGTACGCCGTCTCGATCCTCGGCTGGGCGGTCAAGAGCGGGACACTCACATCGTTGACCGTGATGCGAGCGGAGTGAACGTACCGGAACCTCCGTTCACGATCGAGACACAAAGCGTCGATAGATCACATTAGACCGTTTGCAATGCCGGGACAAGTGGATTCGACCCTGAAAGGGGCCCCTTCGTGACCTATAACGTCCGCAACATCGCGATCGCGCTGATCATGGCGATCGCCGCAGCCGCGGTGGTGCTCGTCTACACGACGAGCTTCCGCCAATCCGTGACGCGCGGACAGAAGCGCGTGGACGTGATGGTCGCGACCCGCGACATCCCCGCCGGCACCCCCGCGGCCGACGCCGCCGGCGCGATGCAGCTCAGCTCGGTCCTCGTCGACGACAAGTCGCCGGGCGCGATCGCGACGACCGCCGGTCTCGACGGCAAGATCGCGACGCAGACGGTCTTCGCCGGCCAGCAGGTCGTCGCCGCCTCGTTCGGCACATCCACCACCCAGGCCGCCTCGCTGCAACTGGACAAGACGGAGCGCGGCGTCCGCGTCAGCGTCGACTCGGCCAGTGGCGTGCTCGGCCAGGTGCGGGCAGGCGACTTCGTCGATCTGTTCGTGACGATCAGGGTCAAGGACTTCAGCAAGCCGGTGCTTGAAGTGGCCGAGAGCGGACTGAACGGCGGCAACGATCGCTACTTCACCCGGCGCCTCCTGACGAAGGTGCGTGTACTCGAGGTCCCTGAGATCTCGACCGAGAAGAGCGGCGGCCTCGCCAAGGGTGCCGGCGAGGAGTTGATGCAGGTCATGCTCGCCGTCTCGCAGGCCGACGCCGCGAAGCTCGTCTTCACGCAGACCAACCCGGACGCTGCAGGGCTCTGGTTCGTCGTGCGGCCGCCCGAGTCGCAGGCACAGGACATGCCGCTGACGATCGAGACGATCGAATCGATGATCGCCGACGGCGAGTCGCCCGAAGAGCTGAAGAAGAAGGTCGACGAGGCGCGCAGACTGCTCATTCCGGCGGCTGCAGGATGAGCGACAACACCGCCATCAAGATCTTCATCACGGGCGCCTGCGCCGGTCTCGCCGAGGTCCGGCAGGCGCTCCAGAACCACCCCGACATCGAGATCGTCGGCACCGCCGTCGAGCCCGGGAAGGCCGACCAGAAGCTCGCCTCGAGCGGCGCGCAGGTGATCCTGCACGGCACCGCCCGTGGCGATCGGCTGCCCGTGGCCGAGGTCGACGCCGTCCGCCATGCGACGGCCGCACCGATCATCCTCGTCACGTCGGGCGGTGCGGCGTCGCTGCTGCACGAGGCGCTCGCCAACGGCATCGCCGACGTCGTGATGCTGCCGCAACTGACCGACGCGCTCGTCTTCACGATCAAGAAGACGTGCCAGCTCGCCGCGACGCGCGGCGGCCTGACGCCGTCCCAGCTACGCACGTCGACCGCCGAGGGACGCGTGCTGACCGTCTTCTCGCCCAAGGGCGGCGTCGGCAAGACGGTGCTTGCCACCTCCCTCGCGACCCAGATCGCCCGCAAGTCCGGGCGACGCGTGCTGCTGATCGACCTCGACCTGCAGTTCGGCGACGTCGCGATCATGATGGGCGTCGAGCCGGAGAAGACGATCTACGACCTCGTCATGACGACCGGCGAGCTCGATCCGGAGAAACTGGCCGGCTACGTCACGTCGCACCCGTCGGGCGTGGACGTCGTGCCCGCCCCGGTGCGTCCGGAGGACGCCGAACTGGTCGCCGAGGATCGCGTCGGCCGCCTGCTCGACGTCGCCAAGGAGACCTACGACGCGATCGTCGTCGACACGCCCGCGTTCTTCCAGGCGACGACGCTCGCAACCCTCGATCGCACCGATCGGCTGCTGCTCGTGAGCACGCTGGACATCCCGGCGGTGAAGAACGTCAAGTTGACGCTGCAGACGCTGAGCCTTCTGCACTACCCGAAGGACCGCATCAACCTCATCATCAACCACGGCATGTCGAAGGCGGAACTCGATCGCCGAGAGGTCGAGAAGGCGCTCGACCTGAAGGCGATGTTCGAGATCCCGGGCGACCGCGATGTCGGCACCGCCGTCAACCGGGGCGTTCCCGTGCCGATGTCGGCACCTCGCTCGGGCGTGTCGAAGGTGATCGGCGACATGGCCGGGGCGTTCTTCGAGGGCAAGGGCGACCACGGCGCCGCGCCCGTCAAGGCTGGGCGCGGCAGCGCCCACGTCCGCAGGCCGGGTATGAAGCTGCGAAAGGCGGCGTGAGATGTCGCTCCAGAGCCGGATCCAGTCGGGCCGGAACGATGACGCGGCCCAGCAGTCGGCAATGGCGGACACGCGCGAGACCCCGGCCTCCGAGCGTGCCGTCGATCCATATGCCGAGCTCAAGTCCCGCGTCCACCACGAGGTCATCACCCGCCTCGGCCCGCGGCTCTTTTCGACCACGAACTCCAATGACCGCGAGCTCGCCGAACGCGTCGGCGAGTCGGTCGCGGAGGCGCTCGCAGTCGACAAGACGCCGCTGACGCGACAGGAACGCGCGCAGGTGACGCGTGAGATCACGGACGACATCCTCGGCTACGGCCCACTCGAGCCATTTCTCCGCGACGAGACCGTGACCGAGATCATGGTCAACGGACCGCACAAGATCTACATCGAGCGCCGCGGCAAGCTGACCGTCACGAACGCACAGTTCGTCGACGACTCACACCTGCTGCGGATCATCGACAAGATCATCTCCCGCATCGGCCGACGCATCGACGAGGCGTCGCCGATGGTCGACGCGCGCCTGCCTGACGGCTCCCGCGTCAACGCGATCATCGCGCCCCTGTCGATCAAGGGCCCGGCTCTGACGATCCGGAAGTTCCGCAAGGACCCGTTCCAGATGGCGGACCTGATCAAGTTCGGCACGCTGACGCCGAAGTCCGGCCAGTTCCTGGAGGCCTGCGTCCGCGGCAAGCTGAACATCCTCATCTCCGGCGGTACCGGCTCGGGGAAGACGACGACGCTCAACGTCATGAGCTCCGCCATCCCCGAGGGTGAGCGAATCATCACCGTCGAGGACGCCGCCGAGCTGCAGCTCTCGCAGGAGCACGTGATCACGCTCGAGACCCGGCCCGCCAACATCGAGGGGAAGGGCCAGGTCGCGATCCGCGACCTCGTCCGCAACACCCTGCGCATGCGGCCCGACCGCATCATCGTCGGCGAGTGCCGCGGACCCGAGACGGTCGACATGCTGCAGGCGATGAACACGGGCCACGACGGCTCGCTGACAACGATTCACGCGAACACGCCGCGCGACGCGATGAGCCGCGTGGAGACGCTCGTCCTGACCGCCGGCGTCGACCTGCCGCTACGGGCGATCCGCGAGCAGGCGTCGGCGGCGTTCGACCTGATCGTGCAGGTCTCGCGGCTCGTCGACGGCTCCCGGCGCATCACGCACATCACGGAGGTGCTGCGGATGGAGTCCGAGGTCGTGACGATGCAGGACATCTTCACGGCGAAGCCGGTCGAGGACCGCGAGGAGACGGCGCACACGGGCAACCGGCTGCTCGGGCCGCTCCTCTGCACCGGCATCAAGCCGCAGTTCCTGAACAAGCTGTCGTCGAACGGCGTTGCTCTGCCGGCGCAGTTCTTCCAGCTCGATGCCGACCGTCCGACCGGGCCGAGCCAGGCGTTCCGCAGGCAGGCGTCCTGATGCGGCAACTGCTGGTCGCAGTGGCGATCGCGATCGTGGTCGCGCCGGCCGCGGCGGGCGACGTCATCGTCCGCGGGCTCGACACCACCCGGCTGCCGCTGGTACGCGCCGTCGTGACCGCCGACCCGCCGGCGCCGGGCAAGACGCCGACGATCACGGTCTCGGAGAACGGTCGCCCGATCGGCGCCCTCGAGGTCGCCGCGCCCGACGGCAACGCCGCGATTGTCCTCGCGATCGACACGTCCGGCTCCATGAAGGGCACGCCGCTGCGAGCGGCGCTGGCGGCCGCCGGCGAGTTCCTCGGCAGCGTCAAGGGCGACGACCGGGTGGCGATCGTCAACTTCGGCCGCACCGCACTGATGGCTCAGCCGTTGACGTCCGATCGCGGCGCGCTGGCAACGACGATCGAAGGCCTGAAGACGGACTCTGTCAAGGGCACGGCGCTCCACGATGCGCTGAAGCTCGGCGTCGCCGAACTGCAGAGCGCGCCCGCCACCGCCCGCCGCATCCTCGTCGTCCTCACGGATGGTCGCGACTCGTCGTCGCTCGCGACCATCGAGGACGTCGCCACGGCGGCCACCGCAGCACAGGTCGCCGTGTACCCGATCGCCCTCGAGTCGACGCAGTTCGACCCGGACCCGCTGCGCCGCCTCGCGGGCGCCACGGGCGGATCGTTCCGCGACTCCTCCAAGGAGGGCCTGACCGACGTCTACCGGGCCGTCGCGGACGAGATCGCCAAGACCTACATCCTCACCTGGCGCACCAGCGAGGCCGAGCGCGTCGACCTCGTCGTCGCGGCGGATGGCGCGGAGGCGAAGACGGGCTACGACGCCGGCGCCCCCGCCGTGCTGCAGACGGCGACCGGCGTCGTGCCGGAGTCCATCACGCGTTCCAGCTGGTCGCCCTTCGCGGTCGCCGGCGGCGCCTTCCTGCTCGTCCTGGTCGGCGTCCTGATCATCTTCCGGCCCCGCCCGCATCGCACCGTCGCCCACCAGCTCGAGAGCTACACCGAGTTCTCACGGCGGGTGAAAGACGCCGATGACGGCAGCGAGCGGGTGCCCGTTCACATCCGCCTGGGCCGCTCGACCGAGCGGGTCCTCGGCGGGCTGCAGTTCTGGAAGAAGATGGCCGGCCTGATCGAGCGCGCCGATCTGCCCCTGCGCACCGCCGAGTTGTTCTACATCCAGCTCGGTGTGGCGCTGCTCCTCGGCATGCCCGCCGGCTTCGCCGGCATCTTCCCGATCGCTACGCTGGGCCTGTTCGCAGTCGGCTTCATGCTGCCGGTGGTCTGGGTCAAGCTGAAGGCCCGCAAACGGGCCAAGGCGTTCGACAGCCAACTACCGGACACGCTGGTAGCGATCGCCGCCTCCCTGAAGGCCGGCCACTCCTGGAACCAGGCGATCGAGACCATCATCCGCGAGGGGTCCGAGCCCACGAGCAAGGAGTTCGGGCGCGTCGCCAACGAGGTCCGCCTCGGGCGGCCCAACGACGATGCGATGCAGTCGATGGCCGAGCGGATCGGCTCGATCGACTTCGAGTTCGTCGTGATGAGCGTCAACATCCAGCGGCAGGTCGGCGGCTCGCTCGCCGAGCTGCTCGACCAGGTCGCGGACACCGTCCGCCAGCGCCAGCAGTTCCGGCGTAAGGTCAAGGCGCTCTGCGCGATGGGCCGGATGTCCGCCTACACGCTCGTCGCGCTGCCGTTTCTGATGGGGCTCGCGATCGTCGCCATCAACCCCTCCTACATCGCGCCGCTCTTCAACACCGGCACGGGACGGATGCTCGTCGTCATCGCGCTGGTAGCCATCTCGCTCGGCGCGATGATCCTCAAGAAGATCGTCTCCTTCAGGGTGTGACCGAATGCTGATCCTCATCGTCGTCCTGGTCGCACTGTCGACCTACTTCCTCCTCGAAGGTCTCACGGCAGGCCGCAGGCAGGTCGCAACGTCGTTGCGTCGCGCCAAGTCCTACGGCGGCTACAGCCTCCGCGAGGCCGAGCTCGGCAAGAGCATGAGCGACCGCGTCGTCGGGCCCGCCGCGCAGCGCCTCGCCTCGATCGCGCTCCGAGCCACCCCGCGGGGCTCGCTCGACGAAACCCGCCGCAAGCTGACCGCGGCCGGTAGGACAAACGCCAATCCGCAGTCGTACCTGGCCGGCAAGGCGATGTTTGCCGGGGTGTGCATCATCTTCGGCCTCGTCCTGCTCGTCACCGGTAAGCCGCCGCAGACCGCCCTGCTCGCGACCATCGGCGGCGTCGCCGCGGCCTTCGTCTTCCCGGACTACTACCTGTCGCTGAAGACCCGCGGTCGCAAGGAGGACCTCCTTGCGCAGATGCCGGACGTCCTCGACCTCCTGACGGTCTCGGTCGAGGCTGGCCTGGGGTTCGACGCCGCGGTCGCCAAGGTGTGCGAGCGGATGCACGGGCCGCTGGTGGAGGAGTTCCGCATCGTGCTGCACGAGATGCGGATCGGTGAGAGTCGAGCGAAGGCACTCCGGAGTCTGGGCGAACGGCTTGACATGCCCGAAACCACGGCCTTCTCCCGATCGATCGTCCAGGCCGATCAGCTCGGCATCTCCCTCGGCCGGATCCTCCGCGTCCAGGCGCAGGACATGCGTCATCGCCGTCAGATGGCAGCCGAGGAGCGGGCGATGAAGGCACCGATCAAGATGCTCTTCCCGACTGCGGTGTTCATCTTCCCGGCCATGTTCATCGTGATCCTCGGGCCGGCGATGATCCAGATCATGAAGATCTTCACGGGCTGAGTACGGGCAGCGCGCGAAGCTCGGCGACCCTCGCGGCGAGGCACGCGCGCAGCTGGTCGAACCCCTCGAGCCGCCCGAGCACAGCATCGGCAACCGAGCCGTAGTACCAGATCTGCCGTTCGTGACCGAGACGGAAGCGCTGCCAGACGGCTTCGCCGACCTCGGCATGGTCGAACACGACGTCGGCGATGTTGACGCAGACATCGGCGCCCTTGAGGGCCAGAACATCCTGAGGAGCAGTGGCGAGATGGGCGATGGTCGCCTCCTTCCGCACCTGCCACGACCGCGTCTTGTCCTCCGTCACGGCGAGCACGAGCTCGGCGACCCGGTCACCGAACGACGCCGCGATATCCTCAAGATCCGCGCCGGTGTCCTCGACGGCGTCGTGGAGGAGCGCCGCACAGAGGAGGTCCTCGTCGGCATACCCAGCGGCAAGCATCATCGCCACCGCGATCGGATGGAGCACGTACGGCGTCGAGCCGCCCTTGCGGACCTGCCCACGATGCTCGCTCTCGGCGAAACGGAGCGCGGCACGCACCTTCTCCGAGTACTCCACGACGCAATCGTACCGGCAGGTGCCATCACCCACTACAGGCCAGGCGGAAACACGTAGCGCGGGTGCGCGACGACCTGCGGGCGGCCCACCTGCAGGACGATCTGCGCGTGACGGTCGAGTGGGATCTGGGCCGGGTCGGCGGGCCACGGCCGGCCGTTGACGTGCGTGGTCACGTTCCCGCCGAAGTGTGCGAAACCCGTCCGTGAGAGCGGCCGTCCCCAGATCCGGAAGAGGTCGCCGAGGGTCAGCCCGGGCCGGCCGACCTCGATCACCCCGGTCGGCTCCCGCGTCACGATGGCGTGCTCGCAGGCGCCACCGACCACGTACGGCGTCTCGCCACGCCACGGGGGCCGGATGCCGATGCCGCTCGGGACGAGCACGGTCAGCCCGTCGGCGAACAGTTCGAGGTGGACGCCGTACATCGCGCGCCGACGGTGCCCGCACGGCAGCCCGGGCGCCTCGACGGCGCCGGCCTCGAGCGTGTACTCGGCACCCGTTCCAATCGGGCGCGGATCGGGTGCGACCGTCGGCGCGCCGCAGCCGATCATGGCGGCAGCGAGGCCGGCCACGACGATCTGAGGGACGAGACGCGACCGCGGCGGGGTAGGCTGTCGGCGGACGCTCGGGGTCGCGGTTCGGGGAACCGACCCCCGTCGATGGGACAAGAAGCGACCTCGGGCGTCCCACGATCGTCTCGGCACGGCGAGAGGCGACGACCAGAATCGAACTGGTGTACGCGGCTTTGCAGGCCGCTGCCTAACCACTCGGCCACGTCGCCTCGCGGCCGCAAGTGTACCGGCCTGTGCTTTAATGAGTCGGTGCCAGTCGTCGCCGTCGTCAACCGCAAGGGCGGGGTCGGTAAGACCACGACGGCGGTCAGCGTCGCGGCGGCGATGGCACTCGCCGGGCACCGCACGCTCCTCGTCGATCTCGACCCGCAGGGCTCCGCCGGCGCGGCGCTCGGGGTCACGGCCGCCGACGGCCACGGCGCGAGCGCCGGCTTCAGCAGCAAGGACACCTGGACCGCGATCTACCCGACGCACCCGGCGCTCTTCCGGCTCGGGGTCGTCGCCGCCGACACGGCCCTGGCCGACGTCGAAGCGGCTCTCCACCGGGCCGTGCAGCGACAGTCGCGTCTCCACGACGCGCTGCGCGGACAGCGCGACCACTGGGCTCACGTCGTCCTCGACCTGCCACCCGCCCTCGGCCGTCTCAGCGATGCGGCGCTCTGGGCCGCCGACGCCGTCCTCGTCCCGGTGGCGGCCGACTTCCTGGCGCTCGACGCGACCCGCGCGACGCTCGCGGCGCTGCGCCGGGTGGAGAAGATGCGTGGCGCGCCCTTCGCGCCGATCGCGATCCTGCCGACGTTCGTCGACCGCCGACCAGCCAGTGGCGCCGCCGTCGACCTGCTCCGCCGCGAGATCGGCGACCTCGTCCTGCCGTTGCAGGTCCCTCGCTCCAGCAGGTTCGATGCGGCTGCCCTGGCCGGGCTGCCGATCGGGCTGACGGCACCGACCAGCCCGCCGGCACAGGCCTACGCGTCCGTCGCGGAGCATCTGATGGCGCACGCTGCACCTCGCAGGAACGGATCGATTCGCCGGCCGGCGGTGAAGCGGTTCGTCCGCGCGGACATCCGGGCCGCGCTGCGCGACCTGCGCTCACACTGACAGCGCAAGGGCGCGCTCGAGCGCGAGTTCCGGCCCGATCCGACGTCCACCCTTCATCGCGTGGTCGGCCTCGGCGAGGCGGCAGATCGCGAGCGCGGCATCGCGCTCGGACCAGCGGCCCGCCGCCTCCATTGCCTTCTTCGCCCTGAACTCGTGCACCGCTATGGCGCGCGCCAGTTCCGACGGCGAGCCACCGGCGTCGCGCTGGCGACGGGCCGCGAGGAGCAGGGCGACCTGATTGGCCGCCTGCGGAAGGAGCGCGTGCGGCTTGTCGCCGGCGTCGAACGATCGCTGGAGGGCCCGGAAGGCGGCCCGGCGATCACGCGCCGAGACCGCGTTCGTGAGCGCGAAGGGCACGCCGCCGGTGCCGCGGAAAGCGAGCTGCTCGACGAGATGGCTGTCGATCGCCTCACCCGCTGCGTGCGTCGCGAGCTTGTCCAGTTCGTTCGTCAGCGCGGGCGCGTTCTCGCCGACGAGCTCGATCAGCAGGCGCAAGGCGTCGGGCTCGATGTCGGCGCCGAGCCTGCGCGCCTCGCTGCGGAGATGGGAGAGCAGCTCGGCGCCGGTCGGCAGGTCGTAGCGAAGCTGACACGGGCCCTGCAGCAGCTTCGCGAGCGCGCCGTCCCGCCGCACGCCCGCACCGACCAGCGCGACGACGGTGTCCGGAGCGGGTGCCGCCAGGTACCGATCGAGCGGCGGCAGCTGGTCCTTCCGCCAGGCCTCCACGCCGTGCGCGACGACGAGACGGCCGCCTGAGAACAGCCCCATCTGCTGCGCCGCGCCGATGACCGTCTCGGGGTCGCAGCCCGCGTCGAAGGTCGCTTCGGCACCGGCGAACCGATCACGGAGCCGCGCGAGAGCGCGCAAGACCTTGGGACGATCGTTGCCGCAGATCAGGTAGACCGGTTCCAGCGCGTCGGACACGACCGGAGCGTAGCCTTCCCGCCATGACGATCACGATCGGCGCCGGGATTCCGAACTACGGCCCGGACTACGCCTCGATGCGGGATGCGTGGGTCGAGGCCGAGCGACTCGGGGCCGACACCCTGTGGACGTTCGATCACTTCTTCCGCTCCGACGAGGGCGCCGACCGCACGGCCCCGAACCTCGAGTGCCTCACCCTGCTGGCGGCGATGGCGGCGACGACGACGCGTGCCCGGATCGGGCCGTTGGTCGCCTGCAACTCGTACCGCAACCCCGATCTCCACGCCGACATGGCCCGAACAATCGACCACATCTCGGGTGGGCGGTACATCCTCGGCATCGGCGCGGGCTGGTTCGAGCCGGACTACATCGCGTACGGCTACCCGTTCGGGACGGCCCCGTCCCGCCTGCGCGACCTCGCAGAGGCGCTGCCGCGGATCCGCCGGCGACTCGCTGCGCTCAACCCGGCGCCGCTCGGCCCGCTTCCCATCCTCGTGGCCGGTGCGGGACGCAAGATCACCCTGCGGCTGGCGGCCGAGCATGCAGACCTCTGGAACGGCTACGGCACGCCGGCGGAGTACGCAGAGCTCGTCGGCGTGTTGCACGACCACTGCGCCACGGTCGGGCGTGATCCAGCAGCCGTCGAGTGCACGGTCATGCTCGAGCACGCGCGGCAACTCGAGCAACTCGACGAGTACGTCGACGCCGGCGCGACACACCTGATCTGGACCGTTCCCGGCCCTCCTTACGACCTTGCCGGCATCCGCGACCTGATCGCGTGGCGCGACCACCGCAGGAGCGCGTAACCGAGGAGCACGGCCAACGCAACGGCGAGCGGCAGCTCCAGCGCACGGGTGCGGGCATCGACCGCCTCCCCGGCGTAGGCGACCGCGAGCAGGTACTCCCCCGGCACGCGGCCGGCCGCGGCGAGGCCGGCGGCGGCCCCGGGTGCGAACGGCGCCGCCATGCCACTGGCAAGCCCGGTCCAGAGCAGCAGTGGCACAGCCGGCAACGCGAGCAGGTTCGCGGGTACGGAGGCGACCAGGTTGAGCTGACCGAAGTGCCACCAGCCGATCGGAGCCGTCGCCAGCGTGCAGGCCGCTGACAGCGCCGCCGGCGTCCGGAGCACGCCGGGGAACGGCACGCCGTCGAGCGCGCGTCGGAACCGGGGCGCGACGACGAGGATCGCCGCGACCGCCGCGAACGAGAGCTGGAAGCCGGCGTCGAGCAGGTTCCACGGGTTGTGGCAGAGCAACACGGCGAGGCCGGCGACGTACAGGTGCCAGGGATCCGCCGGCCGCGAAGCTAGCCAGGCCGCGGACATCAGGACCCCGGCGACACCCGCCCTGACGACCGACGGCGATGGCCCGACGATGGCCACGTACGCCGTCACGGCGCCGATCGCCGCCACCTGACCGTGCAGCCGGGAGCCGCCGCAGGCCCAGACCGCGACCAGCAGCGCTGCGACCAGGAGTGCGACATTCCCTCCCGACACCGCCAGCAGATGGGCGAGACCGCTGGCCCGGAACGCGTCGCGCGCCGCCGGGCTGAGCTCGTCGTCGGCGCCGAGCGCGATGGCGCCGAGGAGGCGCCCCGCGTCATCGTTGCCGGCGGCCACGAACGCGTCGAGAGCCGAGACGCGGACGCGGTCGATGGCGCCACGCACACCGCCCCGCCGACCGACGAGGAGCACCTCGCCGACGGGCAGCACGACGTGGATGCCGCGGTGCGCGAGCCAGGCCCGTTCGCGGAAGCCGGCGACGTCCGCACGCGGCCGCACGAGGGTGCCGGCGACGCGGACGCGGCTGCCGCGCGGCGGCCGCGCGAGGCCCGTTGGGAGGCGAAGCTGCACACGGCCGCCACCGTGAACGGTCGCCGCCGCACGAGCCGAGCGGGCACTCGCTCGCCACGGCTCCTCGATGGTCACGATCAGGTCGACGGCGGTGCCGACACGTCCGGCCAGCGGGTCGACTGCGAGTTGCTCGATCCGCCAGGCGCCGACGGCCATACCGCTCACGACCGCCAGCACCAGCAGCCGGTCGCGGCCGATCAGTCCGACGGCGGCGAGCGCGATCAGGACCGCCGCGCCCGGCCGGCCGACGAGCGACCCGGCCGCCCCGGCCGCCAACCCAGCCAGCGCCAGCGTCGGCGCCGGCAGGCTCATGCCGTGCGCCCCTTCGGAGCATCGTCGCACGGCATTCGCCACCGCACGCAAGGGCCTCCGCTGCGCTCCGGCCGTTGCCCGCTCATGCCGTGCGCCCCTTCGGAGCATCGTCGCACGGCATTCGCCACCGCACGCAAGGGCCTCCGCTGCGCTCCGGCCGTTGCCCGCTCATACCGTGACGAGATCGCGTAGAGCGGCAAGGCGTCCGTCGCCGATCCCCGGCACCTCGAGCAGGTCCTCGACCGAACGGAACGGCCCGTGCTCGTCGCGCCAGGCGATGATCCGTGCCGCCGTCGCCGGGCCGACGCCCGGGAGGGCGTCGAGTGCGGCCAGGTCGGCGCTGTTGAGCGCTACCGGACCCACCGCGGTGGCACCCGGAGCGACCGCGCGCGGCTCGCCCTCGCGCGGGACGAGGACCTGCTGACCGTCCGCGACGGGCGCAGCCAGGTTGACGGCGTCGAGCACGGCCCGGCGCGTCACGCCACCCGCAGCATCGATCGCGTCTCGGACGCGGTCGCCGGCGATCAGTTCGTAGACCCCGGGCTTCCGGACGGCGCCCGCAACGTGCACGACGAGAGCGCCCGAACCGGGTGCTGTCGCGGCGACGATCGGCGTTGCCGCAGCCGTGTTCGACGCACCGGCGTCCCCGGCGCGCAGCCGGCCGACAACCAGGGCCGCGAAGAAGGCGACGACGGCGAGCGCAACGACAGCACGACGCGAGATCGAGGGCATGGCCGGAGGCTAGGCCCGGCCGGGCGCACCACCAGCGCGCGGTCCGTGACGCGTTTTGCGACTAGCCGGCGAGCAGCGCGTGGACGCGCGACGAATCGAGCGACCCGTGCGCACCGAGCGCACCGCCGCCGCGGGCGAGCAACGCCTGCACGATCGCCTCGGCGTGATCGATCGACTCCACGTCGGATCGATCGGGCGAGATGACGGCGGCGAGGCGGATGACAGCGGCGCCCTCGGCGTCGGGGTCGGCGGCGTCCGGCGCGGCCCCGGCCTGCGCGAACGAACGCGGCGCGAGCACGTGCTCGCGCTGCACCATCCCTGCATGAACCGACGCCCGATCGACGTGAAGCGGCATCCGAGCCCTCCTGGTCGTGATCAGGGCGTACCACTTTCGCCAGTCGTACGCCCGCTCATCTCATCGGCAGGGCACGCCGCGTCCTTGAGGGGAACATGTCGCGAAAGTCATACGGTGGCGCTGAAGGTGCCCGGCACTTTCAGCGCCACGCATCAGCGGACGACGAAGTTGACCAGCCGCTCCGGGACGACGATCTCCTTGACGACCTCGCGGCCATCGGTGTGCGCTCGGACGTTGGGCAGAGCGCGCGCCGCGGCCAGCACGGCGTCGCGCTCGAGACCGAGCCGGAGCTGCACGCGATCGCGCACCTTGCCGTTCACCTGCACGACGCACTCGAACGTCTCGGCGCGCAGGAAGCGCTCGTCGGCGACCGGCCAGGGCTGCTCCCACAGACGCTCGCCGCCGAGTCGCTGCCACAACTCCTCCGCGATGTGCGGCGCGAACGGTTGCAGGAGCGACACCAGTGTCCCGGCCGCCGCACGCAGGACGATCTCTCCACCCGGGTCCCCGTACAGGCTCTCGCGAGCACGCTCGATCGCGTTCAGCAGCTCCATGCACGCCGCGATCGCCGTGTTGAAGTGCAGGCGACGGTCGATGTCGTCCGTCACGCGCGCGATCGACCGGTGCGTCGCCCGGGCGAGGTCGGCGGCCGGACCGGCGTCGGCATAGGCAGGCCGCGGCTCGCCGGCCGTCTTCGCAGCGATCTCGGACACGACCCGGTACGCGCTGCCCAGGAACCGCGCCGGACCGGTGACGCCGGTGTCCGTCCACTCCTTGTCCGCGTCAGGTGGCCCCATGAACAGCGTGTAGAGCCGCAGCGCGTCGGCGCCGTAGCGCTCGACGATCGCGTCGGGCGCGACGACGTTGCCCTTCGACTTGGACATCTTCGCGCCGTCCTTGTAGATCATCCCCTGCGTGAAGAGATTCGCGAACGGCTCCTCGAAGCCGACCAGCCCAGCGTCGAAGAGGACCTTCACGAAGAAGCGGGCGTACAGCAGGTGCAGGATGGCGTGCTCGACACCGCCGATGTACTGATCGACGGGCAGCCACCAGTCCACGGCCGCGCGATCCCAGGCGCCGTCGTCCTTCGTCGCGTCGACGTAGCGGATGAAGTACCAGGAGGAGTCGACGAAGGTGTCCATCGTGTCGGTCTCGCGCAACGCGGCGCCGCCGCAGGTCGGACACGGCACGCGCCGCCACTCCTCCGCAGCCGCCAGCGGCGACCGGCCCTTGGGCGTGTACTCGGTCACGTCCGGCAGGAGCACCGGCAGATCGGCGTCCGGGACGGCGACCAGACCGCAGGTCGGACAGTCGACGATCGGAATCGGCGCGCCCCAGTAGCGCTGACGGGAGAGCAGCCAGTCACGCAGGCGATAGGCGGTCGTCGCTCGGCCGCGACCCGACTCGGCGAGCCACGTGACGATGCGGTCGAGCGCCTCGTCGGCGCGCAGACCGTTGAACTGCCCGGAGTTGACCAGCACCTCGTCGGCCGTGTGCGCGGTGTACGCCTCGACGCTGACGTCGCCCGATCCATCACGCGGCATCACGACCGGCCGGATCTCCAGCCCGAACGTCGTCGCGAAGGCGTGGTCGCGGTCGTCGTGGGCCGGGACGGCCATGATCGCCCCGGTGCCGTACTCGACCAGCACGTAGTCGGACACGTAGATCGGGATCCGCTCCTCGTTCACCGGGTTGACGACGTACCGCCCGGTGCCGACGCCGGTCTTCTCCTTCGTGGCGTCGGTGCGGTCGGCCACGGAGCGCCCGGCGGTGCGCCGCACGTAGGCCAGCACCGCATCTTCCTGCTCCGTGCCGCGGACGAGGTCGGCAACGATCGGATGTTCCGGCGCGAGGACGAAGAAGGTTGCCCCGAACAGCGTGTCCGGCCGGGTCGTGAACACGGGGATCTCGACGCCGAGATCCGGCTCGCCGAAGACCACCTCAGCGCCCTGTGAC
Organism: Actinomycetota bacterium; assembly: GCA_009885805.1. Taxonomy (GTDB): domain Bacteria; phylum Actinomycetota; class Thermoleophilia; order Gaiellales; family F1-60-MAGs149; genus VFJZ01. The sequence goes on along the minus strand of VFJZ01000028.1, from coordinate 101,913 downwards.
CGCCCGATCCAGTTGCGCTGCATCGTCAGCACGCGCTCCGGCCACGACTCGAGCGTCTCCATGTCGTCGAGCAGGCGGTCGGCGTAGTCCGTGATCTTGAAGAACCACTGCGCGAGCGTTCGCGCCTCGACGGCGCTGCCGCAGCGCTCGCAGTGACCGTCGATCACCTGCTCGTTCGCGAGCACCGTCTGGTCCTGCGGGCACCAGTTGACGAGCGACGCCCTCTTGTACGCGAGGCCCCGCTCGAACAGCCGCAGGAAGATCCACTGCGTCCAGCGGTAGTAGGCCGGATCCGACGTCGACAGCTCGCGCGCCCAGTCGATCGACCAGCCCATCCGCTGCATCTGCGCGCGGATCCGCGCGATGTTGGCCTCGGTCACCGCCCGTGGATGGCCGCCGCTGCGGATCGCCGCGTTCTCGGCCGGCAGGCCGAAGGCGTCGTAGCCCATCGGGTGCAGCACGAGGTGGCCGTTCCGGCGTCGGAAATGCGAGACGACGTCGCCCATCGTGTAGTTGGAGACGTGCCCCATGTGCAGGTCGCCGGACGGGTACGGCAACATCTCGAGCACGTACGACCGCGGCCGCGTATCGGTCGCCGGATCGGTCGGATTCGGCGTCTCGAAGGCGCGCTCGGCCGCCCAGACGGCCTGCCACCGGGCCTCGATCCGCTGCGGGTCGTAGCGCTCCATCCGGCTCAGGATAGCGACGGGTACGCTGGCCTCCGTGCCGCTACCCACCTGCCTGCGGTCGCGCCCGTTCGCCCTGCTCTTCGCAGCCCAGGCGACGTCGATCGTGGGCGACGGCATCAGCGGCGTTGCGCTGGCGTTCGCAATCATCGAAGCGGACGGATCGGCCGCGACACTCGGTCTCGTCCTCGGCGCGCGGGCGTTGCCGATCGCCGTGCTGCTGCTCGTCGGCGGCGTCATCGCCGATCGCCTCGACCGGCGGCGCCTGATCGCCGCCGCCAACGGCGCGATGGCGCTGGCGCAGGTTGCGACGGCGATCGCGGTCGTCGCCGAGGCGCCGATCGCGGTGCTCGTCGCCGCGCAGGTTCTGTACGGCGCAGCCGAGGCGTTCTTCCGGCCTGCGCTCCGCGGCGCCGTGCCGGCCACCGTCCGCCCGGAGCACCTGCAGGAGGCGAACGGACTGCTGGCGATGACGCCGGCCGCGGGATTGATCGTCGGGTCGGCGCTGGGCGGCGCACTGGTAGCGCTGGCCGGGCCGGCGACCGGGATCGCGATCGACGCCGTGACCTTCGCCGCGGCCGCCATCCTCGTGCTCGCGATGGGGCACGACCCGGGCCCACGCGCGGCCGCCGGCGGCTCGTTCGGGCACGACCTCGGCGCCGGGTGGCGCGAGGTGCGAAGCCGCTCCTGGCTCCTCGTCCTGACCGGCGCCGAGACGTTCTACGCGCTGCTGGTGATGCCGGCGGTGTTCGTGCTCGGGCCGCTGATCGCCGCCGACCGCCTCGGCGGCGCCGCCTCCTGGGGCGCCATCATCGCCGCCTTCGGCGCCGGCCTCGCGATCGGCGGCCTCATCGCCGGGCGCGTTCAGGTGCAGCGACCCCTGGTCGTGTCGTACGCGATCACGGTCGGCCTGTTGCCGTTCTTCGCCGCGATCGCGATCCCCCTCCCCACGCCGGCGATCGCAGCGACCGCGATCCTCACGGGCGCGACGCTAGCAGTCTCGAACACGCTGCTGGAGACGACGATCGCGCAGCAGGTACCGGCCGACGCGCTGTCGCGCGTCTCCAGCTACCGGCTCCTCGGGTCGATGGCGGCGCAACCGGTCGGCCTCGCCGTGATCGGTCCGGTCAGCGCCGGGTTCGGGCGCTCGGAGACGGTCTGGCTCGCCTGCCTCGCGGTGGTGCTGAACACCGCGGTCGTCCTCGGAACGCCGTCAGTGCGTGCGATCAGGCGCGCGTGATCGCGGTCGAGCGGACTACGGCCGCGACTGCCGTTCGAGTTCCGTGACGACGGCCGCGGCTGCCTCCCCGCCACGGGCGTTGGCGCGGATCATCGAACCCTCGATCTCCACGCTGTAGTGCTCGATCTGCTTCCCCGGCAGCAACTGCCACGAGAGCTGGCCGTCGCCGAAGGAGACGACCTGGACATGCGCCGGACGGTTGCCGCCGGAGAGGCCGAGCCGCCCCGCGCGCATGCGCATCGTGACGCGGTAGCGCGCGTTCGGCTGGGGTGGGCGTGGCGCGTCGAGCAGATCCTGGACGCCCGGCATCCACAGCGACCAGAGCGCCGGGTCCGCGAGCAGGCGGCGGGCCTGCGCCGGGTCCGACAGGCGCGCCTCCGCGGCCGTGTTGCGACGAGACAGGCCGAACCGGGCGAGCAGGTCGCCGAGCCATTGCAGGAGGGCAAGCATCTCTGGCAGGATAGACCGTCATGGACGACGACCTGACGGTGCTCGACACCGCCTACTGGTGGGGCGTGCCCTCCCTCTTTCGCTGCCCCGTCGACCCGGACCCGGCCGCCTGCGACATCGCCCTGGTCGGTGTCCCGCACTCGTCCGGGAACGGCTCGACCGAGCGTGACCAGCATCTCGGGCCGCGTGCCGTACGACACGTCAGCGCGCACAACCGCCGCATCCACAAGGCGTTCGGATTCTCCCCGTGGGAGCGCTGCCGGATCAACGACCTCGGCGATGTACCGCTGCCGGAGGGGATGGACAACGAGTTCTGCGTCGAGCGCATCTCAACCTACTTCCGCCGCATCGCCGACGCCGGCGCGCGGCCGGTCGCGATCGGTGGCGACCACGGCATCACGGGAGCGATCGTCCAGGGCATCGCCGGCGTCGGCTCACGGCTGACCGACGGCCGTCCCGTCGCGCTCCTGCACATCGACGCACACACCGACTCGTACGACCTGCCGCACTGGAACGGCGCCATCAAGTCGGCCGCCAACTGGGCGGACTACCTGGTTCGCCAGGGGAACGTCGACCCCGGCCGCTCGCTGCAGATCGGGATGCGCGGCAACCCGAGGACCCTGACGTGGCTGCAGCCGAGCTACGACCTCGGCTACGAGGTGATCGAGATGGAGCGCTACCGCGAGATCGGGCTCACGGCGACCTGCGACCTGATCCGCGACCGGATCGGTGACGCCCCCGTCTACATCACGTTCGACCTCGACAGCCTCGACCCGTCCGTCGCGCCGGCCGTGTCGAATCTCGAGGCGGGCGTCACCGGCTTCACGATCGACGAGGCGAACGCCATGCTGCGCGCCGTCCGTGGCCTGAACGTCGTCGGCGGCGACGTCGTCTGCCTGCTGCCGACGAAGGACCAGCCGAACAACATCACGGCGATGGTCGCGGCGCACGTGCTGTTCGAGATCGTCGCGCTCGTCGCCGAGGCGCGCGCATAGGCCGTCAGGAATCGGCTCGACGCGCAGGGCGATCGGCCAGGCATTCGTCACCACCAGCACGCGCCCGCCGTCAACCGAGTCCGTACAGGCGCCGTGCGTTGCCCGCCAGGATCAGCTCACCCGCACGCTCCGCCTCGGCCCGCGAGAGCTCACCGGTCTGCACGAGTTCGCCGAGCGCCACGCCGAGCGTCTGCCGGGCGCGCAGCGCGCCGATCGTCACGTGCTCGAACACGCCGGCGGCATCCGACGATGCCTGGATGCGCGTCAGCGGCGCGACCGCGAGGGCCTCGCGCCAGCACTCGACGAGCGCGGCGTGCCCGAGCGGCGGGATGCACGACGCGATGTCGACGTAGAGGTGATGGTGGATCGCCGCCATCACCGCGGCGTCGCGGATGTGGGGCCAGCTCGCGTGCAGGAAGACGACCGCCACACCGTCGGCCGCGCCCGACTCGAGCGCCCAGCGGAAGGCGAGCGGAGAGCCGAGGCGCAGGTCGATGTCGCGATCACCGTAGCCGGCGTGAAGCTGCAGCGAGACGTCGCGGCGTCGGCAGACGGCGAGCGCGCGGAGCACCAGCAGGTCGTTCAGCGGCTTGGCGGCGAGGCGGATCGTCTCGCCGGCCGCGACCGCCGCCCGCAGCGCCGCGAAGGCCACCTCGGCGTCGGCGCGCTCGACGGGGCCGATGCCGAGGCCGGTGCGGTAGGCGACGATCGACTTCAGCCCCGCAGCGCCGGCATCGAGACCAGAGTCGCTGGCCGCGTCGACCGCGTCGAGCCAGTCGTCGAGGCTCGTCGCGGCGGCGGCGAGCCGTTCTGCCTCCACCTCGATCCGCACGAGCCAGGCGACCGGCACGTGGCGGGCGAGGGTCGCCAGCGGCACGACGACGTCGGGCGGCGGATACCCAGCGTCGACGACGATGCCGCCGACGGTACCGTGGCGCACGCACTCGGCGAGCCACGCGTCGTCGTCGCGGGTCGCGATCGCAGCGACGATCGCCGCCTCGTCCGGCTCACAGCCGAGCCAGGCCCCCATCTGACGCATGCCCCAGCGATGCGGCACGAGCTCCGTCGCCATCTCCAGGTAGTCGTGGTTGCCCTCGTACCACGGCCAGGCGTACTCGTCGGCCGTCGCCGGGCGCCGGGCGAGCGGGGCGTGCATGTGGCCGTCGACGAACGGCACCTCGGTGAGATCGATCTGCATCTGGGCTCCTGCTGCTATTAGTAGCGGAACCGGTACCGCTCGCAGAGGTCGACGTCGGCGACGCCCTGCGCGTCGCCGGCCTCGCGCATCCGAACCGCGATCAGGGCATCGTGGAGCACGTCTCCCATCGCCTGCCGCAGCACGGCGGAGTCGCGGAGCGCCGAGGTGGCCGCGCGGAGATCGACCGGCAGCGGCGCGATGCCGGCAACCGCGCGCTGTCCCTCTGACATCGTCGCCGGGTCGATCTCGCACTCGGCCTGGAGCGTCAGGCCACGGTCGAGCCCCTCCAGGCCGGCCGCGATCACGGCGCCGACGACGAGGTAGGGATTCCCCGACGCATCGACGGTCTTCAGCTCCACGTTCGCGCCCGCCGCCCGCAGGACGCTCGAGCCCTGGATCAACCGCAGCGGCGCCTCGCGGTTCTCGAGGCCCCAGCAGGCGTACGCGGCGGTCCAGCGGCCCGGCCCGAGGCGCAGGTACGAGACCGGACTGGCACAGCCGACGGCGACCAGAGCGTCGAGCGCGGTGAGGAGCCCGGCCAGGAACTGCTCACCCTCCGCGGTCATCCCGCGCCGACCATCGCCGCCGGCGAACAGGTTGCGGTCATCCCGCCAGAGGGAGATGTGCAGGTGCGTGCCGTTGCCGAGCGCGTCCGGCGCGACCTTTGGCGAGAGCGACGTGAACAGCCCGAGCTCGCGACCGACCGTGCGGATCGCATCACGCACGACGACAGCGCGGTCGGCCGCGGCGACGGCGCCGCTCCGGCTGACCGACACCTCGAGCTGCCCCGGCGCGTACTCGGGATGAACCTGGTCGACGTCGATGCCGAGCAGCTGCAGCCGCCGGACGACGCCGAGCAGGACATCGCCCGCGGCGCGGGTCGCCTCGAGGCCGTAGGCCGGCTGCTGGTGCACCGGGGCGCCATCTGCACGGCGCGCGATCCACTCCGTCTCGAACGTCATCTCGAGCCGTAGCCCCCTCGTCGCCGCGGCCTCCTCCATGCGCCGCGCGAAGGCCCGGGAGCAGGCCGGCCACGGTGCGCCCTCGGTGTCGACCAGGTCGGCCGGGACGAGCGCCCACGTGCCGTCGGAGACGGCCGCCTCGAGATCGGCGCGCAGGCGCATGTCGCCGGTCGGAACCTCGAGTCCGTGCGCCGAACCCATCACGTCCAGACCATCGAAGACGGCGAACACGGTCGACGCGCCGATTCCCGCCGTCGCGGCGTAGACGGCCCGCGCTGCCGGCACCGTCTTGGCGCGCGCGATGCCGCCGTTGTCGACGAAGACCAGCGTCAGGAGCTCTGCGTCGAGCGGTTGCACCGCGGGCGAGCGTACCATTGCGGGATGCGCCGAACCAGCCTCGCCGTCGGGGTGCTGCTAACGGGGGCGCCGTTCGCCTCCGGCGCCCACCTGCCGACGCTCGCCGCCGCCGACGGCGGCACGCTGCGAACCTACCTCGCGGACGGCACGGCCGTCGCGACGCTGCCGGCAACGTCCTGGTGGTCGATCGGCGGTCGCCTGATCGCGATCGACGCCGGGTCCGGTGGGAACGACGTCGTCGACGTCCGCGATACCCGCACCGGCGTACGCCGATTCACGATCACAAACGGCTTCCGGGGTCTGGTCCTGCCGGGTGGCGAAGTGGCGTTCTGGCCGGGCCGCAACGGTGTCCGCGACCCGGTCCTCGACTCGCTCTGGATCCGCCGCGCGAACGGCCAGGTGCGGCGCGTGATCCAGCTCGCCGGCGGTGAGGACACCGTGCTCTCCGCAAGCTGGGACGGCACCGGGCGTCGCGCGGCGCTCGCGAGTGGCAACGACGTCGACCTGTTCCAGTACGACATCTGGCTGCGCGACCGCACGACCGCGCGCACGCTCCGGCTGACACGCGATCGTCGCTCGCGCTGGCCGGCGCTGCGGCCCGACGGACGCGTGCTCGCCTTCACCCGCGAGCACGGCGTCTGCCCCGGCGGTGTCCGCGCGTCGGACGTCGTGCTGATGACCATTGCGACCCGCCGGACGCGGGTCATCGCGCGCGGCTCCTGTACGCGCAGCTATCCCGCGCCGGCCTGGCTCTCGTCGGGCCTCCTCGTCAGCTATCGCGCCCGTCGCACCGGCGCGACGTGGGCGTTCGACGTCGTGCGCATCGACGCGCACACCGGGGCCCGGCGGACCGTGCCGCGGTCAACGGGCGGGTTCTTCTCGGTCTCGCCGACCCTCGGCCAGATCGCCTTCGACCGCGCCGGCGGCGGCGTCGAGATCGTCAACCGCTCGCTCGGAACCGTCCGGGTCCTGCCCGGCGCCAGCGGGCCCTCCCTCGCCGGCGACCTCCGCCAGTAGGTCGCCAGTCGACTCGACCGGCGGACGGCGCCGCGCGACCCAGAGGAGGACGCCGAGGGCGGCGAGCAGCGCGACCGTTCCGCCGGCGATCAGCGCGATGGCGGTGGTGTTCCCACCGTCATCCGTCGCCGCCGCCGGCGCGCCGTGCACCGGCCCCGTCGCCGTGGCGGCTGGCGGCGGCAATGTCAGGTCGAGGGTCTTCCCGGCGGCGGTCGCCATCGCGATGACGGCGTCGGCGCCGGCGTTCACGAGGTCGGCCGGCTCGTTCGAAGCGGGCTTCGGCAGCGCCGTGACGGCCGCCCGCACCGGTGGGTCGACGGAGCCGAAGAGGCCGTAGCCGTCATCCATCACCGTCAGCAGGACGCCCTGGTAGGCGAACTTGAGCTCGGCGCCGAGGAGGCCTGCATAGTCCTGCGGCTTGCCGTCGAACTGGGGCACGACGCCGAGATCCCCGGGCCCCGCGATCACCGCCACCCGCACCTCGTAGCCTGCGCGCGCCGCAGCGGCCGTCGCGGCGTCGAGGCGCGCGCGGGCCTCCTCCGGCGTCGCCGGCGCGTACGGCAGAAAGAACGCCTTGAAGACGAGGACGTCGGAGGCGGGGTCGCCGTCGGCGTGCGCGGCGGGGGCGATGATGAGCATCGCCAGCAGGGACAGGATGAGGCGGCGACGCACCGAGCCCCAGGATAGATCGTGAGGCCGTGGGCCTCCCCCGCCTCGCAACGGTGCTGACGGCAGTCGCCCTGAGCGCCGCCGGCTCGACGATTGCGCACGCGCTCGCGGGCGCGTCGGCGGAGCCCGGCCACGCCTGGCACCGCTTCGGCCCAGCCCTGGCGGTCGCTGGCGCGATCATCCTCGTCACGTCGCTCGGCGCCCAGACCCTGGCGATCGTGCGCGGACGCGCCGCGAGTCCGGTGCGCGCGCGCCACTTCGTCGCGCTCCCGCCGTTCGCCTTCCTCGTCCAGGAGCATCTCGAGCGAGCAGTCGCGACCGCCGCCGTGCCGTCCGAGACGATGACGGAGCCGGCGGTGCTCGCCGGCCTCGTGCTGCAGGTGCCGTTCGGCTGCCTTGCGCTGCTCGTCGCGCGACTCCTCGACCGCGCGGTGCTGGCGATCGCGCGCCGGCTCGCCGATCCGCCGCGCCCGTGCAGGCGCCACCGCCTCCGGTTGCTGCCACCACAACGCCGACCGGTCCGGACCAACCTGCGGCTCGAGTTCGGCCGCGGCCCTCCTGCGCTCGCCCGTCCCTGACGTGCGAACCCACCAAGGCGGAACCACCATGCACCGATCCACGTTGGGCGCGTTTGCGCTCACGCTCGCCCTGCCCTGCTCGCGGCCTGCGGCGGCGAGGACCCCGCCACCACGGCGGCGGTGACGACCGAACCTGCGGCGGCTACCACCGTCGAGGCAACCACCGTCGAGGCCACGATCGCCGAGACGACGGTGGGGCAGACCACCGAACCGGAGCCGACGGTGCCGACGATCGCGGTCGTCGCCGGCGAGCCCGCCGACGGAGTGGTCGCGCTCAAGGTGAAGAAGGGAGAGCGCATTCACTTCATCGTCGAGTCCGACACCGCCGCCGAGGTGCACTTCCACGGCTATGACGTGGCGATCGAGGCCGGACCGGATACGCCCGCCGAGCTCGACCTCGAAGCGACGATCGAAGGCGTTTTCGAGGTCGAGTTGGAAGAGACCGGCACGTTGATCGCGCGCGTCTCGGTCGCCCCGTGAGGCGAGTCGTCCTGGTGCTTACCGCCGTCGCGCACGGCCTGTCCGAGCGCGCCGACCTGCCGCTGCCCCGGTGGTTGTTCGGCTGGGCCGCGGCCGTCGTCCTGATCGTCTCGTTCGTGGCCCTCGCGGTGCTGTGGCCGCGGCCGAAACTCCAGCAGCTACCGACCCGCCGCCTCCCCGGCGGGCGGCTCCTGACGAGCAGGGCCGTCGAGATCGTCTGCGGCGCTCTCGGCGTGGCCGCTTTCGTCGGCCTCCTCCACGCCGAGTTCTCCGGCTCCCAGGAGCCGAGCGCGAACATCACGCCGGTCGTCGTCTTCGTCCTCTTCTGGGTCGGACTCGTCGCCGTGTCGGTCGTCGTCGGCGACGTCTACGCCGCCTTCGACCCGTGGCGTGCGATCGGCCGGGTCGCGTTCCGGCGTGCGCGACGCCCGTACCCGGCTCGTCTCGGTCGCTACCCGGCGGCGGCCGGGCTGGTGGCGTTCACGGCTCTCGAAGTGATCGTGCCAGACGGCAGCGTCCCCGAGCGGACGGCGGCGGCCGCGATCGTCTACTCGGTCGCGACGTTCGCCGGGATGGCCGTGTACGGCGTCGAGGCGTGGCGCGCCAACGGCGACGCCTTCGCCGCCTACTTCGGCCTCTTCGCCCGCATGGCGCCGTTCGCGCGCGAGGGTCGGGAGATCGTCGTGCGCCCGCCCCTCGCCGGCCTGCCCGGACTGCCCGAGGTGGCTGGCACCCCGACACTCCTGGCCGTCATGATCGGCACCGTCACGTACGACGGGCTCTCGCAGGCGGCGTTCTACCGGGAGCCCGCGGCGTCACTCCGCGACGCCGTCGGCGTCACGGCCGCCGGCGCGATCGGCATGACGGCCTGCATCGCCGCCGTGCTCGCGCTGTACCTGCTCGGAACCGCGTCCCGGACGATCGACTTCACGCTGATCGGCGCGGAGACCGTCTGGTACCTGCAGGCCGGCCTCGTCGTCGTCGGCCACGTCCTTGCGCTGGCACTCGCCCACGACCGCGCACTGGTGCTCAAGCCGACGCATGAAAAGGCGGTGCTCTCCCAGTTCTGGATGCTGGTCGTGATGGTGGGCTACACCACGCTCGCGCTGCTCTTGCTGTCTCAGGCCAACGCCTGACCGGCGAGCTCGAGCGCCCGACCGAGCGGCAGACGGCGCGCCGCCTCCCGGAGCGCGAACGCGCGAATCGCGCCGATCGCACCGGCGCGCTCCGCGGCGTCGATCCCGGTGAGGAGCCCGGCCCGGAGCGGCTCCACGAGTTCGGGGTCGTCGATCTGCTCGATGATCGCGAGCGCGGACCTGGCCGTCGCGCAGGCGGCGCCCTGAACCGCGTACAGCGCGAGTTCGGCCGCGAACTCGGTGACGCCGTCGGTCGCCTGCCAGACGAGCGGCAGGCAGGGATCGTCGGTGCCCTGAGCGACGAGCAGCAGTCGATCGGCCGGCACGATCCTGACCAGGGCACGCAGGGCGTCGGCACCGACACCCGGGATCACATCGTCCCGCTCGAGATCGGTGACGGCGGCTGCCAGAGCCTCGCGCACGACGGCCTGGGCGCGGTCGTCGTCGATCCCGGCGGAGCGTGCGATCGCGGCGAGCGCGTCGGCCTCGGCGAGCGCAGCCGCGAGCGGTGCGAGGGCCACGTCGAACGCGCAGGCACCCGCCACGAGCGTCCGCAGTGCGAGCTGCGCGCCGATCTGGTCCTGCCCTTCCGGCCGCGCCCAGGCCAGTGGAGCGCAGGCGTCGGTGCCGTCGCGGAGCAGTCCGATCAGGCGCAGGGGATCGACGGCGCGCGCGCCCTCGTCGATCACGACCGCAAGGGCCGCCGGCAGACCGGCCTCGGGCACCGCCGCCCGGATGCCGTCGCGCAGGGCGACCGCAGCGTCGGGTGCGGTCTCCGCGCCGGGGGCGACGGCGACGAGCATCGAGGCGAGCGAAACGCCGCGAGCGCAGGCCGCGCGACGCAGACCATCGGCGAGGAGGCGGGAGGTGAGCGCGGCCGGCTCGCCGGTCGGCGCGAGCGCGAACGGGCGGCAGGGTGGCGCGCTGGCGAGGACGGCGTCGATCAGGTCGGGGACGGCCGCGATGTCGAGCAGGCCGAGAGCGAGCCCGGCCGTTCCAGCGTCGAGCGTCCCGGCCGCCAGCGCGGCCCGCAGTCCGCGATCGAGGGCGCCGGGGAGGCTCCGTCCGAGCGCCGCCCGCGATCGGGGATCGCCGAGTGCGAGCACGAGCACCTCCCGGGAGACGCCGATCTCGCAGGCGGCACGAGCGGCCCCGTCGAGCAGGACGGCCTGCAGCGCCTCGCCCTGACTCGTCGTCGCGGGTGGCTCGAATCGGCACGGATCGCCGACGCGATGCGGCTCGTACGAGGCGCCGCCGGCCAGCGCGTACCCGACCGGAAGGGCCAACGCAACGGCCACGACGACCGGCAGGAGACGGAACGGCACCGCCGGTAGGATGCCACCCGATGCGTTCGCGCCACGGGATCCACTACGCCTGGGTGATCCTCGCGGCGACGTTCCTGGTGATGCTGATGACGGCGGGGTTCCGCGCCACGCCGGGCGTGTTCGTGGTGCCGCTGGAGGACGAGTTCGGCTGGTCGCCCGGGCTGGTGGGTGGGGGCATCGCGATCTCGCTCCTCCTCTACGGCGTCGGCGCGCCCTTCGCCGCCGCGGTCCTGGAACGCTTCGGCCTGCGCCGCACCTGCACGATCGCGCTGGCGATCGTCGCGGCGAGTTCAGGCCTGACGATGCTGATGACGGAGCCGTGGCAGTTCTACCTGCTCTTCGGCGTCGTCATGGGACTCGCCACCGCAGCCGTCGCCATTCCGCTCGCGGCGGTCGTCGTGAACCGCTGGTTCGTGCAACGGCGCGGCCTCGCCGTCGGCCTCCTCGGCTCCTCGTTCGCGGCCGGGCAGCTGATCTTCCTGCCGCTGATGGCGTGGGTCGCGGAGCAGTGGGGGTGGCGCGCAGCCGCGGGATCGGTCGCAGCGGCCGCGCTGTTCGTGATCACCCCGCTGGCCCTGCTGCTGCTCCGCGACCGGCCGGAGCAGCTCGGCCTGGCGCCGTTCGGCGCGCCGGCCGACCACGTCCCGCCGCCGCCGCTGCTGGGCAACCCCGCGCGGCGGGCGATCGACCTCCTCCGCATCGCCAGCCGGAAGCGTGACTTCTGGCTGCTCGCCGGCGCCTTCTTCATCTGCGGCGCCACTACCAACGGGCTGATCGGCACCCACCTGATCGCCGCCTGCACCGATCACGGCCGCTCGGCCGTCTTCGGAGCCGGCCTGCTCGCCGTGATCGGCGCGTTCAACGTCGTCGGCAGCGCCGCATCGGGTTGGCTGACCGATCGCTACGACCCGCGCTGGTTGCTGTTCTGGTACTACGGATTTCGCGGGCTGTCGCTGCTCGGGCTGAACGCGGCCCTGTCCGACGCCGGTCTGACGCTGGTGGTGTTCGTGGTGTTCTACGGTCTCGACTGGGTCGCGACCGTCCCACCGACGGTGGCGCTGTGCCGGGAGGCATTCGGCGCGGAGAAGGCGGGCGTCGTCTTCGCCTGGGTGTTCGCCGCGCACCAGGTCGGTGCTGCGTTCGCCGCCTGGACGGCCGGCCTGTCGCGCGGCTGGTTCGACTCGTACCTGCCGGCGTTCCTCTTCGCCGGCGCGCTCGGCATCGCCGGCGCGGTCATCTCACTCCTCGTCGGCCGACGGATCGTGCCGCGCCCCGTGGCCTACGTCACCTGATCCCGGAGAAGCCATGTCGCACCCCGTTCGCGTCGGCTACCAGTGCCGACCCCAGCACGCAACGTATGCGGAGCAGCGCGAGGCCTGGCTCCGCGCCGAGGAAGCCGGCGTCGACGCGATCTTCAACTGGGACCACTTCTACCCGTTGTTCGGCGACGCGGATGGCAGCCACTTCGAGTGCTGGACGCTACTCGGAGCGATGGCCGAGGCGACCGAGCGCCCGCAGATCGGCGCTCTCGTGACGTGCAACTCCTACCGCAACCCCGAACTGCTGGCCGACATGGCCCGAACCGTCGACCACATCTCGGGCGGGCGCTGCATCCTCGGCATCGGCGCGGGCTGGTTCGAGCGCGACTACACGGAGTACGGCTACACGTTCGGCACCGCGCCGGATCGTCTGCGCGCACTCGGCGAGGCGCTGCCGCGGATCACGTCGCGTCTCGGCAAGCTCAACCCGCCGCCGATCGGCGCCCTGCCGATCATGATCGGCGGGAAGGGCCCGAAGGTGACGCTGCGCCTGACCGCCGAGCACGCCGCGATCTGGCACGGCTTCGGGACGCCGGAGGAGTGGGCGGCTTCGAACACGATCCTCGACGACTGGTGCGCCCGGCTCGGGCGCGATCCCGGCGAGATCGAACGCTCCGTCTCGGTGCTCGACGGCGTCGACCCGGCTTCCTACGTTGCCCGCGGCGCGACCTTGCTGGTGGCCGGTGGCGACGGTCCGGCGTTCGACCTCGCGCACGTCCGCGCGCTGGTGACCTACCGGGACGCGCAGTAGGGCTCGCGCCCGGCGAGCACCCAGCCGTCGCCGTGCGCGATCACGTCCAGATTCTCGGAGGCAAGGGGTGCGAGCAGCACCGCGACGGAGCCCGGTGCGGGCTCGGCAACGAACTGTGCGAGCGGTCGGTCGGTCAACACGGCCAGCGGCGGCAGGAGGCCCGGCGTCCGAGTGCCCAGCCCCGTCACGCCGACGACCGTGCAGGCAGGGGTACCGGCCCTGATCGCGGCGGCCTGGGCGCGCTCCCGCGTCAGCGGCAGGCGGCGGTCGGCGACATCGCGCGTCGCCGCCACCCCGAGCGCCGCGACGATCAGCGCGACCGGCGCCGCGACGCGTAGCGCGGCAGGAACGCGCACGAGGCTGCCGGCGGCGGCGGCGACCGCCGGCACCAGCAGCAGGGCGTACCGCTCACGAACCGGGAAGCCGGCGAGCGACTCGGCGAGGAGAGTGATGAGGACGGCGTAGAGCACCAGACCCGGCAGGGGATCACGCGCCAGCAGCCGCTTCACGCCGAGCGGCGCAAGCAGGACCGCCGGGCCGGCCGCCGCCCAGACGAGGCGAGGCAGACCGCCGATCCCCGGTCCGGGCGCGGCGATCGCAGCGAGCGCGTCGGTGCGGTGGAACGCGAGCAGCGGATCACCGAAGAGGAGCCCGTCGAACAGGAGCCAGAGGGCCGGCGCCGCGGCGCCCCAGACGACGGCGGCACGCCAGCGCCGCCGATCGCCGACGAGCACGAGCAGCGGCACCGCGAGCCAGGCTTCCGGGCGCACGAGGCCGGCCAGGACGAGGAGCACGAGTCGCGTCCGGCGCCGCTCCGGCGGGACTGCGAGCGCCAGGCCGATCGCGCCGGCGGCCAGCCAGTCGATGCCACGGAGCGGTCCCGCCGACCAGATCCCGCCGGCCAGGGCGAGCGCTAGCAGCGCTCCGGCCACGCCGGGCGCGCCGGTCGATCGCCAGGCGACGAGACACGCGCCGGCGACGACGGCGACGAGACCGGCTGCGGCCAACGCCGCCCAGGTGACGAGTGGCGACGCGACGCCGCCGAGGGCGGCCATCAGAACGATCGGGACGGGATGCGGCGTCGTCAGCGCCGCGGCCACCGTCGGCGTACCCCCCGCTCGCAGTTCCGCTCCCCAGGCGATGTACGCGAGGTTGTCCGGGTTCATGAACGGGACGCCGAAGATGGCAGTCGAGACCATCACGGCCGTCACGCACGCGGCTGCGATGAGGGTCGCGGCGCGGACCACGGCTATCGCGTCAGCGCGAGCGACGCCACGCCGCCGACGGTCGTCATGGCGCCGGCCCACTGCAGCCGGCTCATCCGCTCCCGGAACACGAAGCGGCCCGTCAGCGCCAGGAACACCGCGGACAGGGTCGACAACGCGACCGCGACGGCGACGCCGTCCCGCGTACCGATCAGCAGGGCGGCGAAGCCGGCCGCGTCGAGCAGGGGCGAGCCGATCACGTAGGCCAGGATGCCGCGCTCGGGACGCGGTAGACGCCGCTGCAGGACGATCGGTACCGTCACGACGGCCAGCCCGAACACGCGACCGGCGGCGACGATCCAGATCGGGTGCAGGTCGTCGGCCTGGGCGCCGGCCAGCACCGCCGTCGCGAACCCACAGGCGCCGGCGAGCGCGTACACGGCTCCCCGCCGATCGCTACCGCCCTCCGGACCGGTGCCCGTGTCGCCCGGCCGCAGCGCGGCGAGCATGACGCCGACGCCAACCAGGAGGACGGCGGCCAGCGCCGGCCCCGAGATCACCTCGCCGAGGAAGACCAGGCTGAACAGCGCGGCGATCGTCCCGTTGGTCGAGACCACGGCCGAGACGAGGCCGACCTTCGCGGTGGCGTAGGCCCGGAACATGCAGGCCAGGGCGCCCATCGTCCCGACGCCGTACACCGCCGCCCACAGCCACTCAGTGGAGGGCGCCGGGGGCAGGCCGACCCATAGCAGCGCGATGATCGGCAGCGTCGCGACGCCGATCACGTTGCCGAGCGCCAACGACGGGATGGGCCCGAAGGCGCGTGCGCACGTCGCCGAACAGGTACCGGCCCCGCACCAGAAGATCGCGCAGAGGAGCCCGCCGACGATCGGCGTCACGACGCGAGGGCCTCCAGGAGGCGGTCGATGTCG
This sequence comes from Actinomycetota bacterium, assembly GCA_009885805.1. Lineage (GTDB taxonomy): Bacteria > Actinomycetota > Thermoleophilia > Gaiellales > F1-60-MAGs149 > VFJZ01. The sequence goes on along the minus strand of VFJZ01000028.1, from coordinate 86,613 downwards.
TCGTCGTCGTTGAAGCCGTGCGGATCGATCCGCAGCACGCCGCTGAGCGCGCCGATGTCGACGCCGGCGCGGCGGCAACGTTCGAACTCGGCGGCAGGGTCGTCGCTGCGCACGACCACGACGCTCGCGCGCTGCTCGCTCGCCGCCGGGGTGACGACGTCGCGGCCGGCGGCGGCGAGCGCCTCGATCACCCTGCCCGCGAGCCGGCTTGCCTGCGCCTCGATGCGCTCAACGCCGACGGCGCCCAGCAGGTCGATCCCGGCGATCGCCGCGCCGAGCGCGGGCAACGACGGCAGTCCCAGTTCGTAGCGGCGGGCGTCGGCGCGGAGCGGCGGCAGCCGGTCGACGGGCCAGTCACCGAGTTCCGTGTCGAGCCCCAGGTAGCCGACGTCGAGCGCGGGCGCACCGTCGAGCAGGTGCGGCGCGAGATACAGGTAGCCGGTACCAGGGGGGCCGAGCAGCCACTTCATCCCGGTCGAGACGAGAACGTCGACCCCCTCCGCGACCACGTCGATCGGCACGACGCCGGCGCTCTGCGCGGCGTCGACGACAAGCGCGGCGCCGTGGGCATGGCAGACATCGGCCAGCGCACGTAGGTCGTGGCGGCGCCCGGTGAACGGCGCGACGTGGGTGATGCTGACGGCGACGGTCGCGTCGTCGACCGCTGCGCCGATCGCGGCCGCGGCGTCGGTGACGCCGTCGGTGTGGACGACGCGCACGTCGTGCCGGCCGTGCGCCCGCCAGGGGTAGACGCCGGACGGATAGGTTCCGTCGTCGACGACGACGTTGCTGCCGGGCCGCGCGGCGAGGACGCCGACGGCGATGTTGGCGGCGCGGCAGGTGTTGTCGGTGAGACAGATGTCCGACGACGACGCTGCACCGATCAACCCGGCGAAGGCGCTCCGCAGCTCGTCCATCCGACCGGTCATCATCGGTCCGGTGTAGACGTGGTTCGGGTCGTACTCCCACGCGTCGGACCACTCGTCCCAGGCGGCGCGGACCCCTCGTGCGGCCGGCGCGAGCGCACCGGAGAAGAGATATGAGCGGGTGCGCAGCACGGGGAACTGGTGTCGGAACGCAGCGAGGTCCACGGGGGCGATACTACCGGGATGCAGATCGTGACGGGCGGCAACAAGGCGTCGGCGTACGGGGGCCGGTTCAGCGGTGAGGTGCAGTTGGAGATGCTCCGCGAGGCGCCGGCCGCGGGCGAGCCGGACGTTGCGGTCGGCCACTTCCACGACGGGGCAGTCACCAACTGGCATTCCCATCCAGGTGGGCAGTTGCTGTACGTCCTCGCGGGCGCCGCGCGGGTCGGCACGGAGGCGGACGGCGCCGTCCAGCTCGCGCCCGGGTCGCTCGTCGTCGCGCCGGCCGGTGAACGCCACTGGCACGGCGCGGCGCCGGGCGAGACGGCGCGGGTGCTGTCGCTCACGTGGGGCGCCACCGCCTGGGAGGACACAGCGGGCGGCTGACGGTAGCGCGAGTCAGGTGCTCTCCCGCCGCAGAAGGCGCGGCGCCGGGCGCATCCGGGCGCACCTTCGCGCGCCTCTCGTCCGGACCGTTTCGCAAAACGGTCGGGGCCTGTCCCCAATTCCGCCGGTAACGGGGACAGGCCCCGGGCTCGGCCCGTGCGGGGTCAGGCCCCGGGCTGTCCCGTCCCCGGGCTGTCCCGTCAGGGGCGGGCTGGAACGAAGCGCCGCTTGACCCGCTCCGCGTAGACCGCGTACGCCGGATGGACGCGGCACAGCGCCCGCTCCTCGACGGTCGCCTTGTGTCGCAGCAGGGCGACGAGAGCGGCAGCGGGCAGTGCTGCTCGGGGCGAGCCGGCCAGCGCCGCGCCCCCAGCGCCGAGCATCAGCCCGCCATAGATCGGATGGCGGACGCGGCCGAAGACGCCGTCCTCGCGGAGCGGCGCACCGGCCCGCGGCTCCGGCAACGGGGTGAGATCGCGACCCAGCCGCGCCGCCCCGGCACCGCCGAGGCACGCACCCGCGGCGAGCAGCGTCAGGCCGGCGAGCCGCACCGGGCGCGGCAGGCGTCCGGGGCCGGCGACGGCGGTGACGGCCGTCGCCGCGATCAGCGTCAGCTGCGCGGCGACCAGCCGCTCACCCGGCCGCCGCGACACGGTCCCGCCAGTGGACGAGTCCCTGGTGACACCACCGCTCGACGGCGGCGTAGCCCCAGAACCCGTCCAGGCTCGCCGGATCGGCCAGCTCTCGACGGTCCGCCCAGACCGCTTCGACGAAGGACTCCTCGCCACGATCGATCCGCTCCAACCAGAGCGCGAGGCGCTCCCGCAGCGCCTCGAGGTGGGTGGGGACGTCCTCGAACACGCCGTAGTGCGCGATCGCCAGTCGCGCCGGCGCGAGCGTCTCGAGCCGGTCGATCGTCCCCTGCCAGGCGGGTGGATCGGCGTCGGGCGGCGGACAGGCGGGCTCGACGTACGTCGACGAACCACCGTACGCGGCCCCGGCCGCATCACCGGCGTAGCACGTGCCGTCGGCCGTCAGGTAGGCGAGGTGGTGCCTGGCGTGCCCGGGCGTCGGCACCGCCAACGGAGCACCGGCGAACGGCAGGCGCACCTCGTCAGAAATCGCGTGGACGCGGTCGGCGGGTACCGGCAGGATCGGGCCCCAGACCCGCTCGAAGTCCGCGCCGTACACGGCGGCGGTGCCGGCGATCAGGCGAGAGGGATCGATCAGGTGCCGCGCACCGACGCGGTGCACCCAGACCTGGAGCCTCGGGTTCCGCGCCGCCAGCGCCCCGGCTGCACCTGCGTGGTCGAGGTGGATGTGGGTCAGCAGGAGATGCTCGAGCTCCTCCACAACCACGCCGTGCCCGCTCAGCTCCGACTCGAGGGAGGCCAGGTTGGCGCCGGCGCCGCAGTCGACGAGCGCAGCGATGTCCGGCAGGAGGAAGGCTCCGACGGTCCCGGGAAGCGGGTCGCGGTCGTGGACGAGGTCGAGGACGGTCGGCACGGCGCGCACGATACCCGTATCGTTCGCGACGTCATCCGAGGCTGGAGGGATCGTTGGCGACCACGGGCGAGGCGGTCGTGCGGCTGCTGGAGCAGTACGGCACGGAGGTCGTCTTCGGCATTCCCGGCGTTCACACGCTGGAGATCTACCGGGGGCTCGGCGAGTCGCCGATCCGGCACGTGACGCCGCGGCACGAGCAGGGAGCCGGGTTCATGGCCGACGCGTACGGCCGTGTCGCCGGGCGGCCCGGCGTCTGCATCCTGATCACCGGCGCCGGGCTCTCGAACGTCGCGACGGCGGTCGCGGGCGCCTACCACGACTCGATCCCGCTGCTGGTCATCTCATCCGACACCCATTCCCGCGACCGCGGCCACGGGGTGGGACCGTTGCACGACCTGCCCGACCAGCAGGCGTTCATGTCGACGATCACGGCCGAGTCGATCCTCGTCAACGACCCGTCGGAGCTGCCGGAGGCCTTCGCCCGCGCCTTCGAGATCTTCGACACCCGGCGCCCCCGCCCGGTACACATCGGGATCCCGATCGACGTGCTCGATCGGCCGGCCGGCGACGACCAGCGGCTCGAGAGCCCCGCGACCCGGCCGCTGGCGGACCCGGCGGCGGTCGCGCGCGCGGGGGCGGCGCTCGCCTCGGCGCGCAGCCCGATGATCGTGCTCGGCGGCGGCGCAGTCGGCGCCGGGCCGGAAGCGCTCGCGGTAGCGGCGCGCACGGGCGCCACGATCGTCACCACGCAGAACGGCAAGGGTGTCGTCCCCGACTCACATCCGGCGTCGATCGGCGCGATGACGACGGCGCCGGAGGTGCACGCGGCCCTCGAGGCAGCCGATGTCGTCCTCGCGGTCGGAACCGAGTTCTCGGAGACGGACTACTTCTACGCGCCGACCCTGCAGCCACCGGTCGTGAGCGGGACGCTGGTGCGGATCGATATCGACGCAACGCAGTTCGGGCGGCGGCCCGGAGCCGACATCGCGCTGCACGGCGACGCCACCGAGACGCTGCGAGCCCTCGCGCGCCAGCTGCCCGACCAGAGCCGACCCGGGCCGGCACGAGCCGCGCCAGCGCCCCTACCGGGTACCGATGCCTACCGGCCGTTCCTCGAGGCACTGCGGGCGGTGCTGCCTGCCGACGGCATCCTCGTTGCCGACTCGACCCAGCCCGCCTACGCCGCCCACAACTGGTGGCCGGTCTCGGCTCCGTGGCAGTACATCTCGCCGGCCGGCTTCGGGACGCTGGGTCCCGCGCTGCCGATGGCAATCGGCGCGAAGCTCGCCGCCCCCGATCTGACCGTCGCCTGCCTCGCCGGCGACGGCGGCTTCCTCTTCACCGCAGCGGAACTCGCGACCGCCGCCGACCTCGGGCTGGCGATCCCAATTCTGCTCTGGCAGAACGACGGGTACGGCGAGATCCGCGATTCGATGACGCGCATCGGCGTGCCGCACGTGGGCACCCAGACGAGCGCGCGCGACTTCGTCCGCCTCGCCGAGGGCCTCGGCGCGGCCGGCGTGCGCGTGACGACCCTCGCGGAGATGCAGGACGCGTTTCGCGCGGCGACGACCGCCGCCGGCCCGACCCTGATCGAGGTGCCCGCGTCGATCGCCTGATGCAGACTCAGCGGCCGTTGGCGCTGAAGTGCTGATAGTCCTTCGCGCCCGACCAGCTGCCGCCCCAGCTCCAGCCCTGCGCGGCGAACGCCCGGACGGTGGCATCGCCGGCGAGGATCATCGCCCGGTGGCGGCGGCGCGAGCGATCGACGTAGCGCTCGCTCGCCGGGTGCGACGTCGTGCCGGCACGCGTGACGTACGGGTTCTCGATCGGGTTGATGTCGATCGCCCGCCCGTAGGCGTGGTTCGACCAGCGTGACGTGCCGTCGACGTAGCGGCAGTTGAAGGCGGACGTGTTGTCGGCCTCGATCGAGTCGAAGTCGCTGGCGCCGTAGTGGTCGACGAGGCGCATGCGGCGGATCTGGTACCCGTTGGCGTAGAGGCGCCGGAAGATCCGCACCACCTTCGCAGCGACGTCGCGGTGGACGATGATCTCGCCCATGCGCGGGTAGCGGCGAAAGTCGAAGTGGCGGACGCGGACGTAACGCAGGTCGCGGAGCGGGACCGGGCAACCCTGCCGCCACGACGAACCGACGACGAGCGACCGGACATCGCCGCTGATCGTCTCGATCGAGGAGCGGAACGGCAGGTCGGCGGCATCCGCGCTGGCCGGCACCAGGACGGCGGCGAGGGCGAGAACCGCGGCGGACGAGCGGGCGCGCATCGGCACAGGGTACCCGTCAGGGCTCACGCACCGTCCGCCACGAGCGCGCCAGCTCCTCCGGCGAGGCGCCGAGGCGGAAGCGCAGCGTGAGCCACCAGACGCGGGCACCCGTCCGCAGGACGCCGTCCGCCTCGTGCCGCCTGGCGGAGGTCGTCGTGCGCCCACGCAGGAGCACCACCCGCCCCTCGCCACGGAGCCGCCGGAGCAGATCGGCATCCTCCCACAGCGGCCACGGGCGGAACCCGCCGACGGCGACGAGCGTCGACCGGCGGACGAAGATGCCCTGATCGGCGTAGGAGACGCCGAGCTGCCGCGCCCTCAGGTTCGCCCCTGCGGCGGCGACGCCGAGGAGACGGCCCGGGCGATCGAAGCGCAGCCGGAACGCACCACCGACGACGCCCTTGTCAGCGAGCGCGTCCCGGATCTCATCGCCAGCGCCGGACGGCAGCCGCGAGTCGGCGTGGATGATGACGATCGCGTCGACACCGGCGAGGCGCGCGATGGCGGCATTCAGGGCCGTGCCGCGCGGGCCCGCCTCAACGACGACGATGGCGCCGGCCCGCTCGGCCGCCGCAGCCGTCTCATCCGCCGAGTCACCGTCCGCGACAACGATCGCAACCGGCGCCAGCGCCTCGCGGGCAGAGGCGACCGCGGCCGCGATTGTCGGCGCCTCGTCCAGCGCCGGGATTACGAGCCCGAGTCGCACTGCCGGTCCAGGTCGACGCGTCGCATCCGGCGGCAGGGTACGCCGTGCGACGCGCCGACAACGTGAAGCTCAGATGACCTCGCAGGCGAGGGGATCGCCGACGGCCGGCCAGGCCTTGCCCTTGGCGGTGCCCGGAGCTCGTCGCTGCCTTCGCGGGCCGGGCGTCGTGAAGATCGCGTTCGCTGTCGCGTCCGGTCTGCGCGCGCACGAGGGCTGCTCGAAGACCCCGGCTGAGGAGGACTCAACGCCCGCCGTCGCAGGGCTTCCGATAGTGGAGCTAAACGGGGCACTCTCGAACCCCGCCCTCGAGACCCGGCTCGACGCGCTGGGGCTGAGCAGCGCGCGTCCGGGGCGGCGGGCGTCAGATGCTCCGCGCAGGCGCGGTCGGCGCCGACGAAGCCGACGCCGGTCTCCGAGATCCATGCCGCGACCGAACAGTTGCATGGTCAGCCGGCGGGTGGCAGCGGACATCCGCCGCAGGATCACATCCAGCCGAGCTCGCGCAGGGCCCAGGACGCGTTCCACACCTTCGTCATGGCGGCGACCCGGTCGTCGGCAGCCATCGTCAGGATGTAGACGTAGTGGCTGTGGGTGGTGTTGTGGGTGGGCGGGACGGGGCCGCCGTCGCCGACGTGCGTGCCGTTGAACGTTGCGAAGAAGACGGCGGTCCGCGACGCCTCGTCGTACGTGCTGGTGTGCAGGTCGTAGCTGCAGCCTGCGAGGGGGACCGAGCCGAGGCCGGCCATCCACTCGGTGTACCCCTCCACGGTTGTGACGTCGGCGAGCGGGGCGGACTGCCCGGTGAACGTCGCGCCGGACGCGACGTACTGCTCGCAGCCGGCCCATCCTTCCAGCGACTCGCAGGCGTGGAAGAAGCGGCTGGCGTTGTCGAACGCGGACATCGGATGCTCCTTGGGGTGGTCGTACAGGAGACCATCGCCTGGCCCCGGGAAGGGCTCGACGGATCGCCTGCGTCGCTGGCCTGCTGCGTGGACCAACGTAGCAAACGCGCTCGGGCCGGGAGGCGCCGGCCGGGTCGTCGTTCCCTGTTCCGGTCGGGGAGCTGACGGCGGCCTCAAACCCTCGACCGCGTCCTGACGGTTTCGTACGTCCGATGGTAGCTCTCCCGGAGTGGAGCCAAGGGGGATCGAACCCCTGACCTTCTGGCTGCCAGCCAGACGCTCTCCCAGCTGAGCTATGGCCCCGGAGTCCGTCCGAGTCTAGCATGGCGGCATGAATCGGTTGCTGCTGCTCGCCCTGTCGGCGCTCCTCGCCGCCTGTGGTGGCGGGACGGCCGCCGAGCCGCCGGCGCCCGCCGCGGCGCCGATTGTCGCCGGGCACGCGGCTGCGACGATGGGCGATGGGACGACGCTCGCCTACACGCTGGTCCTGCCACCGGAGTACGACCCGGCCAGGTCGTACCCGGTCCTGCTCGCACTCCCGCCCGGCGGCCAGGACCAGGTGGTCGTCGACAGCGTCATCGACCGGGTCTGGCGGGCCGAGGCCGAGCGGCGGGGCTGGGTCGTCGCCTCCCCCGTCGCGCCGGGCGCGCTGTTCTTCGACGACTCCTCGGCCCGCTACCTGCCGGAACTGGTCGCGCAGCTCGTCGCGCAGTTCCGGCCAGCGAGCGGCAAGGTCCATCTCGCCGGCGTCTCGAACGGCGGTCTGTCCGCGTTCCGGGCCGCGCTCGACCACCCGGAGTTGTACCTCGACCTCGCCGCGTTCCCGGGCTACCCACCCTCGCCCGACGCCGACATCAGCCGGCTCAAGGGCATCCCCGTCGCCATCTGGGTCGGGGCTGACGACGCCGGCTGGCTCGAGTCCGGCCAGACGGCCGTCGCCGACCTCAACGCCGCCGGTGGTAGCGCCGAGATCACCGTCGTGGCAGGCGAGGGACACATCCTCGAGACCGTCGGTGGGAAGGAGTACCTGGACTTCCTGGAGCGCCAGGAGACCGACGACGGCTCCTGAGCGTCAGGCGGTCTCGACGGCCACGTCGACGACCGGGACCTGCCCCCAGAGCGTCTCCAGGCGATAGTACGCGCGCGACTCGGGCGTGAAGATGTGCACGACCACGTCGATGTAGTCGAGCAGGATCCAATCGCCCTCGCGCTGGCCCTCGACGCGCGTCGCGATCGTGCCGTCCTCGGCCTTCAGACGGCTCCGCACCTCGTCGGCCAGCGCCTTCGTATGGCGCGCATTGCGGCCGGTGGCGATGACGAACCAGTCGGTGTACGAGACGACGTCACGCATGTCGAGGATCACGAGATCCTCGGCCAGCGTGTCGCTCAGCGCACGGGCGATCCGCTGGACCAGGGCGTCAGATCCGTTCAGGTCGTCGTCTCCGGAGTCGCACTGCGATCAGGCTACCACGGGCGACCGGCGGTACAGCCGCTCGCCGTCGATCACCGCCAGCACCGCGTCGGGGACGAGGTGGCGGATCGGCTCGCCGGCCCCGACACGGCGCCGGATCTCCGACGACGAGATCCCGATCTCGGGCATCCGAATCACCTCGGCACTACCGACGATCGGCGTCCCCGGGCGTGGAGCAACCGCGATCGACGCCGCCGCGCGGACCCGTTCGGGCGCGTGCCAGCGATCGATCGTCGCGAGCTGGTCGGCGCCGAGCAGCAGCACGAGCTCGCTCCCCTCCGCCGCCGACAGCTCCTCGAGCGTGTCGGCCATGTAGGAGGGGCCGGGTCGCGACGCCTCGATGGCAGACACCACGAGCCGCTCGTCGCACGTCGCCAGCGCCCGCGCCAGCCGCATCCGGACATCGATGCTCTCCGGCGGCGGCGGCCGGTGCGGCGGTCGTCCGGTCGGCACCAGCAGCACCCGCTGAAGCCCCAGCTGCCAGGCGGCCTCGCTGGCCAGCAGCAGGTGCCCGTAGTGGGGCGGATTGCAGAGAGCGCCGAGCACGCCGACTCTCATCGCCGATCCTCCGCGCCGTAGATGAGGACCGCTTCGCCGATGCGAACCTCGTCGCCCGTGGCCGCGCCCGCACGCCGCAGCGCCGCCAGCACCCCGCGCTCGTCGAGCGCCGCGTTGAGGGCTGCGGCATCGGCCGGATCGTCCGGATCGAGGCCGACCGCGACGTCATCGATGCCGGTGATGCGATAGCCACCTTCCGCGCGCAGCAGCCGGAAGCGGTCGCTCCCGCCGATCCCCGGCCGGTAGACGAGATAGTCCGCGAGGCCGTCATCCGGGTCATTGTGGGCCTCCCGGGCCGGCGCGTAGCGATGCAGCGCGGCAACGAGGCGATCGATGCCCTCACCCGTCGCGCAGGACACCCCGAGCACAACGGGGCGGCCGCCGTCGTCGCGGACGACGCCCTCATCCGCGGCCAGCCGGCTGTCCGCAATCGCGGCCGCAAAGGCGTCCAGGTAAGTGCCGCGGTCGTCCGGCGCGAGCAGGTCGAGCTTGTTCAGGATCACCAGCCGTTGCCGCTCGGCGAGGCCGTGCCCGTGCGCCGCCAGCTCGCCGAAGATGACCGAGAACCCGTTGCGGGCGGCATCCAGGTCGAGTTCCAGCGAGACGACGTGAAGCAGCAACCGCGCCCGTTCCAGATGCGCGAGGAACTCGTGACCGAGCCCGACGCCCTCCGACGCACCCTCGAGCAGCCCGGGGACGTCGACGACGGTCAGCTGATGCCCGTCGGGCGATTCGACGATGCCGAGCACCGGCTCGATCGTGGTGAACGGGTAGTCGGCCACCTTCGGCGTCGCGTTCGAGATACGACGCAGCAGACTCGACTTACCGACATTCGGGAAGCCGAGCAGCGCGGCATCGGCGATCAGCTTGAGACGGAGTTCGAGCGTCCGCGCCTCGCCGTCCTCCCCCACGCCGGCCATCCGCGGTGCCTGCCGCGTCGCGGTCGCGAAGCGGATGTTGCCGGCGCCCCCGCGGCCGCCGCGGGTGATGACGACGCGGGCGCCGGGGTGGGCGAGATCGCACACGAGCGTTCCGTCCTCCGTGAACACCTGCGTCCCGACCGGCACCGGCACCTCGAGGTCCGGCCCGTTCGCCCCGGTCTTCGAGGAACCCTCACCGGCACGTCCCGCCGGGGCGCGCACGTGCGGGTTGAAGCGCAGCGCCGTCAGGTCGCGCAGGCTCTCGCTCGCGACCAGGACGACATCGCCGCCCGAGCCGCCGTCACCACCGGCCGGTCCGCCGCGAGGCACGTACTTCTCGCGCCGGAAGGCCATCGACCCGTCGCCGCCCCGCCCGGCCTCGACCTGGACCGTGGCACGGTCGGAGAACAACCGCCCTCGCTACGTTGCCGCGACGACCGTGATGACGCGCTTGCCGCGTCGCTGGCCGAACTGCACGGTCCCGGTGACCTTCGCGAAGATGGTGTCGTCACGACCGATGCCCGTGCCGTCGCCCGGGTGGAAGCGGGTGCCGCGCTGCCGGACGATGATGCCGCCGGCGTTGATCGCCTGTCCGGCGAACACCTTGACGCCGAGCCGCTTCGACTGGGAGTCGCGACCGTTCCTGGAGGAGCCGAGTCCCTTCTTGTGCGCCACGTTCGGATCCTCCTAGACGGCGATCTTCGAGATCTCGATGACCGACTGGTAACTGCGGTGCCCGCGGCGCTTCGTCCAGTTCGACTTCGGCTGGTAGCGCAGGACGCGGATCTTCTTGCCCTTGCGATGTTCCCTGACGGTCGCCGAGACCTTGACCTTCGTCAGACCGGCGGCGTCGAAGACGACCTTGTCGCCATCCGCGGCCATCAGCACCGTCGGCTCGAACGTCGCGCCCTCGTCGAGGTGCAGACGGTCAACCACCAACTTCTCTCCGGGCGTGACCCGGTACTGCTTGCCCCCGAGGGCGATGACGGCGTACATGGCGATCGGAACTCTTCCTCGTTCGATTCGTCGGACGACGGCACGCAGCGCTCACGCCCCGTCGCACGCCGCACGTTAGCAGGCGCGACCGAACGAGTGCACCATGCAGCCATGACGTTCGGCACCCTCGCCGTGCTCGTCGCCGCCGGGCTCGGAGTCGAAGCCGGCGTCCTCGTCCTCTGCCTCGCCACGTCGAGCGCGGCGATCGCCCTGCCGCTGCTGCGGGAGCGTCGGGTGACGAGCGAGGCGGCGCTCGTCGTGTGGCTCCTCGCCCTCGCCGGCCTCGCGTACGCCGCCGAACGCGCCGGGACGTCGATCCTCGTCGCCGGCTTCTCGGCCGGACTGATCGTCGCCGCAGTCGGCGAGCCGCGGCGCCTGGCGAGGCAGGTTCGCGGCCTTGCGCACGGCTTCCTCGTCCCGGTGTTCTTCGTCGTCCTCGGCGCCCGCCTCGTCGTCGGCGCGACTCTGCGGCTGCCGCTCGGCGTCGGCCTCCTGGCGGCGGCGACGCTCGGCGTCCCCGCGGCGGTCGTCGAGGTGGGCCTCGACGAGGGCTTCCTCGATGCCGGACAGGCGGCCGGGATCATCGCAGCCGCGCTCGGATCGATCGCCTTCGCCGCCCTCGGCAGTGATCGCCTGCACCGGCAGGCGCCTCATACGCCGGCCGGCCAGCCGTAGAGCACGTCCGGCTCGCCCTCCTCGTTCTCGCTGCCGTCCGAGAACGCCAGCGCCCGGAAGCCGTGCCGCTCGTAGAAGCGGCGCGCGCCGTCGTTGATCTGAAACGTGTACAGACGCAGGCCGGCCGGCGACTGCCGCTTCGCGAGGTCGATCAGGGCGCTGCCGATGCCCCGTCCCGCCTGTCCCGCGAGGACGTACAGTTGCTCGACGTACCCGGCGTGGACGACCAGCACCGCGACGATCTCGCCGGCTACGACCGCGACCCACGTCGCCCGTGACGGCACGACGACCTCGGCGAACCAGGCCCGGGTCTCCTCCTCGGTGTGGGCGCGACGGACGCCCGGCAGCGCCGCGGCGAACGAGCGGCAAAGGACGTCGGCGGCCGCGTGGGCGTCGGCCGCGGTAGCCGGGCGGATCAGGAAGCCCTGCTCAGTCGTCGTCGGACCCGATCAGGCGCTTCAGGACGCCGCGTCGGCGCTTCGGCTTCTCTGCCGCGGCCGGAGCGGGCGCAGGCGCAGGCGCAGGCGTAGACGCCGGTGCGGGCGCGGGCGGCGGCGCGGCAGCGGCAGCCGCGTCGATCTCGGCGCGGGTGCGACGGCGACGCCTCGGCGCCGCGGCGACGGCAGCCGGCTCGGCCACCGCTACGGCGACGGGCTCGGCGGCGACGGTCGCGTCGACGCCAGCGGCGACCGTGCCCGGCTTGCGATGCCGCTTACCGCCGCGACGGCCGCGGCGTCGGCGCTTGGCGGCGGCGTCGCCGGCGGCGGGCTCGTCAGCGGTGACGACCTCCCGCTCGGCAGCCTCCGTGGTGCCGTTCGCGACGGCCTCGGTGCCGGCCGCCGCCGCGGTCCTCGCCGGTCGCTGGCGATTGCGGCTCCGCGGTGGCCGCGGCTCGGCCGGCGCGCCGTCATCGGCCGCGTCGTCACTGACCTCGTTCGTCGTCCCACCGGTCGGAGCGGCCTTCTTCGGCGGTCGCCGCTGCCGGCTGCGACGTCGATCCTCGAGGTCGACGCGCTCGCCGGGGCGGCGGTCCGGTTCGTGGATGTCGGTGCGGCGATCGATCATCGCCAGCATCTCCGCCTCCGTGACCGGGGTCGCGGAGACGAGTTCGGCGTGCGCCTCGTGCCGGTCGACGTGGCCGATCCGTACCGTGTGTCGCTCCCCGAGATACGGGCCGGCGCCGGCGACGACGATGCGGAAGCCGCCCTCGAGGAAGGCGACCGCGTCGGCTGCCTGGAACATGTGCGGCTCCGCGATCTCGATCTCGATCTCGGCGCCGGATGCGACCGGCATCGCCTCCGCGAGGATGTCCGAGGCGGTGCCCTCACGCGTCACGTTGCAGCGTTCGACGGGCACGCCATCGACCCCGACCAGCGAGAAGTGCTTGCCCGTCGACCGCTCGAGCTCGGCGAGACGCGAGCCACCCTGACCGACCATCAGCGACGCGATCCGTGGCTCGAGCTCGACGAGGAACGCCTGCTTGTCGGAGAGCGACGCGTGCCGACGTAGCGTGCGCAGATTCTCGATCGCGATCGTCTCGTTGCTGACGACGCGCCCCTCCCCGTTGCACGTGGGGCAGGTGGAACTCATCACCTCGCGCACGCCGTCGGTGACGTTCTGGCGCGTCATCTCGACCAGGCCGAGGGGGGAGATCGACGTCAGGTAGACCTTCGAGCGGTCGCGCTTCAACTCCTCCTGCAGGCAGGCGATCACGGCATCGCGGTTCTTCTGCGACGCCATGTCGATGAAGTCGATCACGATCATGCCGCCGAGGTCACGCAGCCGCAGCTGCCGGACGACCTCACGCGCCGCCTCGAGGTTGTTCGCGAGGATCGTGTCCTCGAGCCGCGACTTGCCGACGAACCGGCCCGTGTTGACGTCGATGATCGTGAACGCCTCGGCGTAGTCGAACAGCAGGTAGCCGCCCGACGGCAGGTCGACGCGGCGGTGCAGCGTCGAGCGGATCGCGTCCTCGACCTGGTAGCGCCGAAGCAGCGGCGTCTGGGCCGTATGGAGCTTGATGCGGGGCAGGAACTCCGGGGAGTGGGCCTCGACGTAGGCGCGGATCCGCTCGTACGTGGCCTCGTCGTCGGTGACGACCTCGTCGACCTCGACGCGGAGGTCGTCGCGCACCATCTCGAGCGCCAGATCGACCTCCTCGTGCATCATCGCCGGAGCGCGGACGCCCTTCTTCGTCGCCGCCGCCTGGATCTGGGCCCAGAGCTGCTCGAGCAGCTCCAGGTCGCGATCGAGTTCGGCGCGCTCGGCGCCCCGCGCGGCGGTGCGCACGATCAGGCCGCCGCCGCCCTTCGGCGTCAGCTGCTTGACGAGGTCGCGGAGGCGATCGCGCTCGCCATCCGGCAATCGCTTCGAGACGCCGAAGCCCTTGCCGTCGGGCGAGTAGACGAGGAAGCGCCCGGCCAGCGAGACGTCCATCGACACCCGCGCGCCCTTCGTGCCCATCGGGTCCTTGGTCACCTGGACGAGCAGGCTCTGCCCGTTCTTGATCAGCTGCTCGATCTTCTTCTTGCGACGCTCGCGGTCGTCCAGTTCGGGGATCACGATCTCGTCGACGTAGAGGAAGCAGTTCTTCGGCAGGCCGGCGTCGATGAACGCCGCCTCCATGCCGGGCAGCACGTTGTCCACCCGACCGAGATAGACGTTGCCGAGCAGCGAGCGGCGTGTGACACGCTCGATGTAGGTCTCGACGACGACGTTGTCCTCGACGATCGCCACCCGTGTCTCGATCGGGTCGGCGCTGATCAGGATCTTCTTCATCATTGGCGTTCTCCCGGCGCGCCGACCGGAACTCTGCCCGGCTCGACGCGCAATGCGATTCTCGTCACGCCCGTCACGCGGAGATCGGCGCTGGCGAGCTCTGCGAGCGCGCGCGCCACCTCCTCCGGACGGGCGGAACCTTCCTGTGAGACGGCGACCTCGACCTCGAAACCGCCGGCGACAAGCTCGACGGAAGGCGCGTACGCCTTCACGTCGACGACCTTACGGCGCTTCGGCGAGACGCGCTCGACAAGCGCTACCTCCGCCTCGGCGTACAGCGCCGCCGCGCGCTCGACGACCGCGGGTGCGGCGTCGAGCTCGATCAAGTACCGGGCCGAGACGGGACGCGGCGTCCCCGCTGCCTCGGCCGCAGCGCGGATCTGGAGTCCACGCGGCAGGGTTGCTGCGACGCGCTCCTGGATCTCGTCCAGATCCGGTGTGCCGACGATCTCCACCGTCACGAGCTCATCGAGCGACGCGACGCCGACGGCCCTCGCGACGGCGAGGGAGATGACCGGCTTCGGGCGCAGGCCCTGTGACAGCGCGACCGTGTAGCCGGCACGCCGGAACGCGGCCAGGAGCACGTCGACACACTCGAGGTGCGACAGGAACCGGGCACGGCCGGTGACCGCAAGGCGGAACGAGACCTTCACCGGGGCGGCAAGTTGGCGACGTGGCCTGAGCTCACGACACCAGCCGGTTCCGGACAGGGCCACTGCAGGCCCCGCAGTCCGTGCACCCGTCGAAACGGCAGTCACCGGTCGCGCGCTCGGCGCGAGAGGCCCACCACTCGTCGAGCAGGAACTCCTTGGTGACGCCGCTGCGCACGTGATCCCACGGCAGCGGTTCGAGCGCATCGCGCTCGCGCGTCGCCTCGTCCTCGATGGAGCGGTCATGCGCCGCGAAGGCGCGCCGCCAGATGTCTTCGACGTGGTGCTCGGACCAGGCGTCGTACCGCGCGCCGCCGCGCCACGCCGTCTCGATGATGTCGGCGGTCCGCCGATCACCGCGACCGAGCGCGCCCTCGAGCATGCTCACCTCGACGCTCGCCCGCGAGAAGATCGCGCCGGAGACGGAACGACCGCGTACGCGGCGGCGAAGCAGAGGGCGACGCGAACGGCCGCCGGAGGCTTGACGATCGCGTTTCGCCTCGCCGCCGATGGAGCGGGACGGCTTCTGCACCGTGGCGAGGACCATCTCGATCTTCGCCTCGATCGCGGGAACCGTCATCGGGAGGGAAGCATAGCCCGCGAGCAGCGCAGGACCGCCCGGGTGACGCCGTAGGCGAGCGCGGCGCGGACGAACCGGGAGGGCAGCCGGCGGCCCGCCTCGCGGGCCAGCAGCCCGGCGCCGATCGCCGTCGCGATCTCGGGCAGGCGCGCCGGGCCAGCGGCCGAGCCTCGCGAGCGAGCGTCGTCGATGAGCGCGAGGGCCTGGGTCAGCGTGATCGATCCACCCGGGCGGCCGGCGAGTGCGAGACCGCCCGCACGGCGCGCCGCAACGGCCTCACGCGCACGAGTCGTCGCCGGTACCAGCGCCGGCAGCCGCTGCGCAAGCACGACCGCGTCGAGTCGTTCGAGGCGAGCGGCGAGCCGCGCGAGAGCGGTGGCGACGTCGGGCGTGCCGTCGTCCAGTGGCGGCACGGCGTTCCAGGCGCCGAGGTGCGGCAGGGCGCCGAACAGATGGCGGTCGTCGCCGGGCGCGAGGGCCGCCACCCACGGCCGCCGGGCAGCCGCAACCAGCCGAGCCTGTGCGAGCGAGAGACCGCACGCGACCACGGCAGCGCAGCCGGCGAGCTCGGCAGGTGCGGCTGCTGGCAGCGGCGCGAGCGCCCGGCGATCGCCGCCGCCCGCCAGCAGCGTGCGGGCGAAGGCGTCGACGAACGCGCCACGCCCGACGAGCGCGAGTGGCCGGCGCGGCGGCTCGTCGTCGTCCTGCACGAGCCGCAGCAGCGCGAAGGCGTGGCGGCGGTCCATCCGTGACGAACGCTACCGGCTGGATCACGCCGCCGCCGATCGTAGCGCCTTCTCCACCCCGCCGGCTTGCGGTCCGCCCCTGCCCTGTCGGAGGCTTCAGCGGCGCCCGGACTGCTCGAGCCCGAGGACCCAACCGAGTCGACAGCCCCGAAGCCCTGGGGCGGAAGGATTCGAACCTTCGATCGCGGACGAACACCGACCACGCCTGCGTCTGCAACGTCACGAACCGCGCTGGAGAGCCACGCTCCGTGTCCCCCAGAGTTGCTCCCGCACGGCAGATTGCACCCACGAACGCGCTCTCAGCCGAGCGTCGGTGTTCGCGGACGAGTCCGGGTAGACGCCGTTCACGGGCGTCGCGCCCGGCGGGGCCTTGCTCCTGGTCGGCCACCAGCCCACCGGCCCGGCAACCGGGGAACCGACGCCCGCGACCAGCCAGGTTCAGATGTCCGTCGACTCCGCGCTCGCCGCACTCGAAGCCGAGGAGTGACCCTGAGCAGGCAGCTGTCACCGAAGCACCACACCCTTCGGTAGCGCAAGCCCCCTCGGTAGCCGCTTCCATCAAAAGGCGCGCTCCCAGGCCCACCCGGGTGCCCGCACGGCAGATTGTGCCCACAGCCACGTCCCCGGCGGAGCGCGACGGAAGGAGCGCTCTCCCGGTAGCTGCTGAGATTTCGATGAAATGTCTTGCTGTGAGGTAAATCGTGTAACTTATCCGGATGCAGTCGGACGACGCCTTGCATCTGCTGAACAACGTGGCCGTCGACCAGGGCGGATTCGTGACGACCCACCAGGCGCGGGCTGTCGGGGTGACGTCCAAGACGATGGTGGAGTTGGCCCGGCGGAATCGGCTTGAGCGATTCTTGCCGCGCGTGTACGCGATGGCTTTCGGCCGGCCGCACTCGCCGAACGATGAGCTGTTCGCCGCCTGGCTGGCACTGGATGGCGAGGTGCTGCCCTGGACGCGCGGCGAGCACGAGCCGAAAGCCGTCGTGTCGCACGCCAGCGCGGCCGCCCTGCGCGGTCTTGGCTCGATCATCCCGGGACTGCCGGAGTTCACCGTCCGCCGCCCGCGCTCGCAACGACGTGAGCTGCGGCTCCATACGTCGCAGCTCGATCCTCGCGATTGGGAGTGGCTGATGGCGCCGCCAGCCTTCCGGCTGCCGGTGACGACGCCGGCGCGAACGGTGACCGATCTGATCGCCGCCCGCTACGAGCGCGAC
The DNA here is from genome assembly GCA_009885805.1 of Actinomycetota bacterium. Taxonomy (GTDB): domain Bacteria; phylum Actinomycetota; class Thermoleophilia; order Gaiellales; family F1-60-MAGs149; genus VFJZ01. Next base: position 69,150 of record VFJZ01000028.1, on the reverse strand, counting down.
TACCTCCGTCGTGCGATCCTCGAGTCATGGCCGTCGCGTGCCGCCGCCGGCCGCGAACTGCTCGCGGCCGGCGACCGGCGCAGCGGCAGCCATGCCCGAGTCCGCGCCGAGATCGAGCCACTGCTCGCACTGACCTTCCCGGACGGCGATCGGCCCTAGACATGGCGGAGCCCGTAGACGACCGGCCGCCCTGGCCGTGGACGAGTCCCGAGGCGACCCGTCGCGGGCTCAGCCAGCTGATCCGGAACCGCTACCCGCCAGCCGAGCGGCAGCTCCGCGTGCAGGAGATCGCCTTCCGCCGGCTGCTGGCGCGACTGTTCGCGCGCCATCCCGGCGGGTGGGTCGTCAAAGGCGGCGTCGCCTTGGTCCTCCGGCTCGACCCGAACCGGACAAGCGACGACATCGACATCACCTACATCCTGGAGGCCGGCGGACACGCACTCGCCGTGGAACGCCTGCGCGAGGCGTGCGCGGTCGACCTCGACGACTTCATCACGTTCCAGGTCGGACGCGTCATCACCGACTCCACCACGGACGGCGATCCGACCGTCAGCGTCCGCGTCACGACGCAGATCGGCACGACCGACTGGACGAGCTTCAACATCGACCTCGCACAGCCCGCGCTTGATGTCCTCAGCGAGCCGCTCCAGCCACGATCAGCACTGACCGGCCTCTCCGCCGTCGATGCGATCCCCGGCCTGATGACCCTCCCGCTCGCGCCGCAGATCGCTCAGAAAACCTGTGCGATGTTCGAGCACCACGGGCCCGGACGGCATCACTCGACCCGTGCCCGCGACCTCGTCGATATCGCCATGATCAGCGACCAGCAAGCCGGCATCCGACTGGCCGACCTCCTCGCGGAGTTCGAGAAGGAACAGGCACTCCGCCACACGCGCGGGACGCTGGACCGTCCGCTACCGGAATCGCTGGCACTGACTCCCGACCAAACCGCCGACTGGCGACAGCGCTGGCCCGGGGCAACCCGCAACTCCCCGCTGACATTCGACCAAGCCCTCGAACGCGCCACCACGTTCCTCGCCCCAGCCCTCGCTCGCTCACGAGACAAACTCACCTGGGACCCCACCACGCGGACGTGGCGACCGGATGCCCCATAGACGCCGACGAGGGAGGGCCGCGCTCGCGGATGTCAGCCGGGGCGAGGTCGGCCACGACCGCCTGCGAGGTCGGCGCCCAGAGCATCTCGCTGGTCACGAAGAGGGCGATGACGCGTGCGATCGCGGGCACCGAGCCGTTGGCGTTCACGAGCAGGAACGGCACGCCCATCAGCGGCGGGGCGACGAGGAGCTTGACCGGCGCCGGGATGGCCGACACCCAGCGCGTCAGGCGCATGAACTCCTGCGCGTCGGCGAGGCCGCGGGAGCCGACGCAGGACGTCGTCTCGTGTCTCCGTCACCGCGTGCACTTCACCACCGACGGTCACCGCGCGTACCTGAGCGCCGTCGCGAACGCCTTCAAGGGCGGCGTCGACGACGCGCAGCTCGTGCATCAGTCAGCGCCCGCGTCGTCAGCGGCAACGCGATCTCGACGAGCTACGTCGAGCGGCAGAACCTTACGATGCGGATGGGGATGCGGCGCTTCACGCGCATGACGAACGGGTTCTCGAAGAAGGTCGAGAACCTCGCCGCCGCCGTCAGCTTGCTCTTCATGCACTACGACTTCTGCCGTGTCCACCAGACGCTCCGCACGACGCCCGCCGTCGCAGCGGGCGTCGCCGATCACGTCTGGACACTGGACGAGATCGTTGCGCTCATCGCCGCCGCCGAAGCGACCCCGATTCCGGCGCGGACGCTGCCGAAAGACACGTGAGCAAGGTTCAGCCTGACCCACTACCCCCACGCATCCCTTACAGATCGCTGACATCCAGATCGGTGGCCTACCCTACGATTCCGGTTCAGGAAGGTGGTGAGCAGGGTGCGCGCATCGATCCTCGTCGCGCTCGCGGCGATCGTCGCCTCGCCGGCGTCCGCCACGGCCTGCCTCCGCGTCGGCGTCTACCAGGACCGTCCGGTCAGCGGCCACAAGACGCTCTCGGCCGCGGTCGGGCCCGGTCTGACCACCGTCTCGGTCTACGTCGGAGCGAACGAACTCGTCAGCCCGAACGTGATCGACCTGGTGAAGCGCCGCGGCCTGCAGTTGATCGTCGCGTGGCAGCCGGACGATCGGCCGGCGACCCTCACGCGCGTCGCGCAGGGCCGCTACGACATCGCCCTGCGGCGCCTCGTGCGGCAGATCCGAGGGCTGAAGCCCTCGGCGATCCTCCGGCCCATGCCCGAGCCCAACACGCCCTGGTATGCCTGGTCCGGGCCGGTGTCGCGCCAGGGCGGGCCACGATACGTGCGGGCGTGGAAGCACGTCCGCCGCGTGGTGCGCCGCGCGGCTGGCATCAAGCCGGTGCGCCTGATGTGGACGGCCTACGCCCGCCCCGTGCCCGAGGAGGCGACCAACGAATTCCGTGACTACTTCCCGGGGAGATCACAGGTCGACCTCGTCGGTGCCGTGGCGTACAACTTCGGCGTCACGGAGGATCTCGACTGGTCGCTGCCGCAGACGCTGTTCGGCGAGGCCTACGACACCATCGACGCACTCGCGCGCAAGCCGTTCTGGATCGCGGAGACGGGCACGACGGCCGTCGGCGGCTCCAAGGCCGACTGGCTCGTGCAGCTGAAGGCGGCCGGCGACGCGATGCCGCGCCTGAAGGGCGTCGTCCTGTACGACGTCGACGAGCCGAACGGCGACTTCCGCCTGCGCGATTCGGCCGAGACGACCGCCGCCGTCACCGACTACCTGACCGGGGCCTGCCGGCGTTGAGCCGGCGGCGCCTGAGCCGTCCGCCCGCCGGGCCGCTACGCCCGTCGCTACGGCTCGGCGAGGCCCACGCCGATCGCCTGCTCTGGCGAGCCGGTTTCGGACCGTCCGCGGATGAGCGCAAGCGCCTCGTCGGGCGCCGCTGGCTCGACGCCGTCAACTGGCTGACGCGGACGCCGGCCGTGAAGACGCCGGCACCGCCGCCGATGCGCCTCGGCGTGCCGATCGACCCGCTGGCGTCGGAGACCGAACTCGTACTCGACTGGCTCGACCGGATGCGGCACACGACGAACCCCCTCGTCGAGCGCCTCACCTTCTTCTGGTCGAAGCACTGGACGATCTCGCTCGACGACGGCGTCACGCTCACCTTCGCACACCAGTACGGCAAGCTCCTGCACCGTTTCGCCGACCTCGCCACGTATCCCGACGCGAGCTTCCGAGAGCTGGCCTACCTCGTCGGGGAAAGCCCCGCGATGCTCAAGTACCTCGATGGCGAGAGCAACATCGTCGGCCGGCCGAACGAGAACTACGGCCGCGAGTTCATGGAGCTGTTCTGCCTCGGCGTCACCGATCCGCAGGGCGTGCCGAACTACAGCGAGCGCGACGTCGGCGAACTCGCGCGCGCGTTCTCGGGCTGGCGCATCGACCTGACCGACCCGGCCACGCCCGTCGGTCGGTTCGATCCCACCCGCTTCGACGCCGGCGTCAAGGAGATCCTCGGCCAGAGCGGCGCGTTCGACCTGCGCACCGCCACCGACGTCGTCCTCGCCCGGCCGATCCACGCCGACTTCATCGTCCGGCAGTTGTGGAGCGAATTCATTTTCCAGCCGCCCGCCGAGGAGACCGTCGCGAAGCTGGCCGCGACCTACACCGCCGGCGGCAGGCTCCTGATCCGTCCCCTCGTGCGCGCGATCCTGCTGCGGCCGGAGATCTTCGAGTCGATCGGCGAGCCGAACATGATCAAGCCGCCGGTCGTCTACGGCCTCGGCGTGGTCAAGGCGACGCGTGCGTCACTCCTGGACGTCTGGCAGACGGTCGGCCTGCGGCGGATGGGACAGCTACCGTTCAACCCGCCAAACGTCGCCGGCTGGGAGGGCGGCGCGTCCTGGCTGACGACGACGTCCGCACAGGCGCGCTTCGACTTCGCGATCCGCTGCCTGCACGTCGCGCCGGCGCCGCCGGACGAAGCCGGTGAAACGGCCGCCGCGGCGTTCCGCCGAGCCCACACGGGCCTCGGGCGACCATGGCTGGCGGAGGGGTCGAAGGCGATCCTCCGCGCCGCGGCGGCGCAGATGGCCGGCGGCACGCCGGCGCAGCGCCTCGGTCGCCAGTACGCGCTGCGCGCACTCATCCTCGGCGGACCAGACGGACAGGTGATGTGATGGACGACGACGCCGTCCGCTGCACGGAGTGCGAGGAGATCGAACTCGCGCGGGTGCGCGACCAGCGACCGCTGGGGACGATGCCGTTGCCGGCCGAGGCGCTGCTCGGGTTTCCGCAGGGCTCCGACGCGCGCACGCTGTCGCGCCGGCGGCTGCTGCGGAACGGCGTCGCCGCGCTGGCGACCGTCTACGGCTCGACGCGACTGCCCTGGGAGTCGATCTGGGAGGCGGCGATCGCCGAGGCGGCGGCGGGGCCGCAACGAGCGGTCGTCCTGCTCTACCTGGCGGGTGGCAACGACGGCCTCGGCACGATGGTGCCGCTCGGTGCCCAACACTCGCTGCTCGCCACCCACCGCCCGGACGTGCACCGGCCGCTCGGCCCCACCGTCGGCACGCGCGTCGGCGTCGCCGGACCGCTCGCCGGCCTCTCCGACTGGGGCCTCGCCAACTGCGCCGTGTCGGCCGCGAACGGCGGCGACATCACGGTTGCGAACCAGGGGCTCGACGTCCTCTGGGGAAGCGGCAATCCCGCCAACCCCGACGCCCGCCTGGCGCTGTTCCCCGCGGCCGACTACCAGCCGCCCAACCTGTCCCACTTCTCGAGCTCCGACTTCTGGTTCGCCGGTGCGCTGAAGCCGATGAGCACCGGCTGGGCCGGCCGCTGGCTCGACCTCTACGGCTCGCAGACGAATCCGCTGCAGGGCGTGTCGATCGACGAGGCGCTGTCGAAGGCGATGCGGACGGCCGGAGCGCCCGTCGCCTCGATTGCGTCGATCCCATCCGTCGGCTTCTTCCTCGCCGGCCCTACCGGAACGTATCCCGGCCCGGGCGGCCCGGAGTACGCGGGCATCGACCCGGCCGCGACGATGCGCGCCCTGAGCGGCGTCCCCCGCCGGGCGTCCAACACGCACCTGGACCGCGTCCGCTCGACCTATGGCCTCGCGACCGACGTGATCGGACAGCTCGCACCGCTCGCGGCCGCCGCCGCCGGCGCGAACTACCCGGCGAATTCGCCGCTCGCGGCCAAGCTGCAGACAGCAGCCGTCGTCCTCGGCGCACGACTCGGGACGCGGATCGTCACGGTGCACTGGGGCGCATTCGACACGCACGCCGGCCAGAACGTCCGCCACGACCGTCAGCTGAAGGAGCTCGCGACCTGCCTGTCTGCCTTCCAGGCCGACCTGTCCGCCCGCGGCGTCGAACAGGACGTCGTCACGCTCGTCTACTCGGAGTTCGGCCGACGCGTCCGCGAGAACGCCTCGAACGGCACCGACCACGGCGCCGGCGGCCTGATGGGCCTCGTCGGGTCGGCCGTCCGCGGCGGACTGGCGTCGGCACCCCCGAACATCGCCGACCTGGACGCGCGCGGGAACGTCAAGGTGGAGACGGACTTCCGTTCGGTCTACGCGGCGATCATCTCCGACTGGCTCGGCGGTGACCCGGCCGCGGTCATGCCCGACTTCGCGTCGGTGCCGGCGCTCGGCCGCTCGATGTTCCGATGAGACTGGCCCTGTCGCTCGCGCTCGCGGTGCTGGTGGCGATACCGGCGGGAGCGGCCGTCCGGCGCACGACGCTGCCGCCGCCGCCGCACCTGCCGCAGGCGACGGAGATCGTCGAGACGGAGTACGCCATCGACCTCGGCCGGCCTCGGCTCGGCCAGGGCCGGGTCCGCCTGACCGTGCGCAACCGCGGCGAGGACGACCACGACCTGACGCTGCTCACCGGCACGCGCGTCCTCCACACCGTCTTCGTCGCGCCCGGCGACACGGCGACGTTCGGCCTGCGACTGGCCCCGGGCCGGTACCGCCTCATCTGCACCATCGCCGACCATCGCGCGCTCGGGATGGAGACGATCCTCAGGATCGGGTAGTGGTTCGGCACGGAAAGAGCGTTGTGGTCGAGGAGCCTTCCGCGAGCGGCGGGCGAGTCACCCGCGAAGCCCGCGGCTGCGCCGCTTGCGGCGCAGCAGACGGTCGCCGCAGCGTGACGGCGATGCGGTCAGCCCTTCGACCGCATCGCCGTCACGCGTAGGACGATCCAGGGGCCTCCGAACGCCGCGCTATTGCCGTGTCGCAGCACTCGACGCCGACAGCGCGCGTCGCGACCCCCGCACCAGTTCGTGGTCGGCCAGGCGCGCCGGTTCCGGTGCGGATCCGCGGACCTGGATCGCGAGCAGGAGGCCGGCGGCCATCAGGTTCGTGAGCGTGTTCGAGCCACCGTAGGTCATGAAGGGCAACGGAATTCCCGTCGTCGGCATGATCCCGAGCGTCATCCCGATGTTGACGAAGATCTGCACGACGAACATGCCGGCGATGCCGGCGGCGACCAGGCTCTCGTACAGCGTCGCCGCCCGCGTGATCGTTCGCACCGCACGCCACACCACCAGGATGTAGAGGCCGAGCAGCAGGGCAGCGCCGACGAACCCGCGCTGCTCGGCGGCGACGGCGAAGATGAAGTCCGTGTGCCGCTCCGGGAGGAACCCCTGCAGCGAGACCGCGGCGCCCTCCGGCCCCTTCCCGGACAGACCGCCGGAGCCGATCGCGATCTTCGACTGCTGCGCCTGGTAGGCGGCGTCGCTGGCGGAGCCGGGATCGAGGAAGGCGGTGAGACGGGCCTGCTGGTAGGGCTGCAGCACGCGGATGCCTGACGCGGGCAGGAGGTCGAACACCAGCAGGACCACGATGATCGCGCCGACGCCGACCGTGAGGAGTTGCACAAGGCGAGCGCCCGCTACGAAGACGATCGAGATCCAGATCGCGCCGTAGACGATCGCCGTGCCGAGGTCGGGCTGCAGGAACACGAGCACGCCGGGCACGGCCACGACCACCAGCGACCGGCCGAACGCCCGCCAGGTGCCGGCCTTCTCGCGGCTGGCGTCGGCGACGACCGCGGCGAGCGCGACGGCGACGACGAGCTTGCCGATCTCGGACGGCTGCAGGTTGAAGCCGGGCAACTCGATCCACCGACTCGAGCCACGGGAGGCCTCGAGTCCGAGGACCACGACCAGGAGAACTCCGAGCGCGGAGTAGGTCGGCCAGACGAACCGCCGGTAGAGGCGTGGATCGATCGCCGCCACGGTGAGCGCAAGTGCGGCGCCGATGCCGACGTAGATCAGATGTCGCTGGGTCGTCTCGGGCCCAGTCACCGAGAGCACGGTGACGGTGCCGTAGGCGACGATGCCGCTGACGGCGGCGAGCAGGACGAGGTCGAGCCGACGCAGCAGCCGCATCGTCATCCGCCCCCCGTCGCGGCGGCGACCGCCGCGGGTGCCTCCGGGTCGCCGAATTGCTCGCCGTTGATGATCTGCGAGAAGTCGAGCGGGATCCCGGCGTCCTCACGGTAGCGCCGCGGGACGTCGTCACGGCCGACGGCGAAGGCGTGCGCGAAGACGTCGCGGACCGCGCGCGCGGCGCCGACGCCGCCGAAGCCTCCCTGCTCCACGACGGCGACCGCGACGAGCTGCGGACTCTCGATCGGCGCGTAGCCCGCGAACCAGGCGTAGTCGTCGAGCGGCGGCTTCTGCGCGGTGCCGGTCTTGCCGGCGACCCCGACGGGGAAGCCGGCGAAGGCCCTGACCGCGGTGCCGCTGAGGTCGTGCGTGACGCCGCGCAGGCCACTGCGGATCGTCTCCAGGACGAACGGGTCGATATCGATCTCGCGGCGCGCCTTGAAGCGCAGTTCGCGGACGACGTCGCCGCCCGGTTCCTCGATCTGCTGGCCGAGATGCGGCGTCACGAGGGTGCCACCGTTGGCGATCGCGGCGTAGAACGACGCCATCTGCAGCGGCGTCACCTGGACGAGACCCTGGCCGATCGCGGCGTTGACGGCGTCACCGGAGGTCCAGCGGTTGTTGATCGCGTCGTCCCCGAACAGTTCCCGCTTGTACTCGGCATCGGGCGCGATGCCGGTGGAGTCCGGGATGTCGAAACCACTGCGCTCGCCAAAGCCGAACCGTCTCATCCATTCGGCCTGCGGCTGCGCCGTGCCGTCCTTCGAGGTCGCGTCGTAGAGCCGCCGCGCCAGCTCGTAGAAGTAGGTGTTACAGGACTGGGCGACTGCCGAGCGGAGCGAGATGAAGGAGTTCGTGTCGGTCTCGAAGTTCTTGTAGCGCTGACCGTCGACGTCCAGGAACGGGCCGCACTTGATCTCCTCGACGACGGTCGAGAGGCGGGTGGAGATGCTGGCGATCGCCGTCACCGGCTTGAAGATCGAGCCCGGCGGGTAGATGCCATCGGTCGCCCGGTTCAGAAGGGGTGCGCGCTCTTCGTCGGCGAAGAGCCTCGACAGGTACGCGTCGGCGCCCTTGCCGATCGTCTTCACCGGGTTGAAGCTCGGCCACGACGCCATCGCCCGGATCGCGCCGGTCCGGACGTCCATCACGACGAGCGCGCCGCGGCCGGCGGCCGGCATCGCCGACCCGTCCGGACCGCCCGACTCGCGGGCGATCCTGATGCCCTTGCGCAGCGCGCGCTCCGCAGCGACCTGGAGTTCGATGTCGAGCGTCAGCCGCACGTCGCGCCCGGGCACGGGTGCCGGGACGAGCGTGGCCCGCCCGAGCGGGTTGCCCTGAGCGTCGACGGCGACGTTGAGCGTTCCGTCACGTCCCCGCAGCCAGCGGTCGTAGGCGCGCTCGATGCCCGAATGGCCGACCACGTCACCGGCCGCGACGCCCGGGTACGTCTCGGGCTCGGCAAGGTCGTCCGTCGTCACCTCGCCGATCGAGCCGAACAGCTGCGCTGCGTAGCCGACGTCGAGCGAGCGCTCGATCGCGGGATAGTCGCGCAGCGTCCGTTTCGCGATCCTGACGCCGCGGAAGCGACTGCCGTTCTCCTTGACGTAGAAGATGAGGGTCCGCTCGGCGTCGTCGACCAGCGTCACCGGTTCGAAGGGAGCGCGACGGAGCCCCTCGTGGATGCGATCCTCGAAGCGGCCGATGTGGACGCCGGCCAGCCGGGCGAGCGACACCAGCGCCTCGTTCTGCCGCGCGCAGCCGCGCCACACCCTGCGGACCGGCGCCGGCGCGGAGCGCGCCCGGATCTCGGCCTCGCGGGCACGGCGAGCCGCTCCCTTCAGGCCCTTCAGGAGCCGGCGCAGCTCCGCCTCGTCCGGGAGGGGCGGCGGAGCGGGGCGTGCCGGCGGCTCCTCGGCGCAGGCACGGACGACGGCCGGGTCGGTCGTGAGGTCGAAGGTGAGGGCGTCTCCCGGTCGGTTGCCGACGAGGATCGAGCCGTCCGCGTCGAGGATGCGTCCGCGTGGCGCCTGGACGCGAACGGTGCGTTCCTGGCTCGCCGCAGCGGCGCCCTGGTAGCGCTCCGCCGACAGCACCTGGAGGACCCAGAGGCGGAAGAACAGCACCGAGAACAGCAGGACCGCGACCGCACCCAGCACCGCGACCCGCAGGGTGAGAGCAACCGACTGCGGACGGGGTTCGAAAGCGGGTGGCTGCTCGGACAGCATCAGACCCGCGCTGCTCCGAGATCGAGCGACACCGTCCGCGGCCCGCGCCGACGCAGCAGCAGCCGGACGGCCGGGTACAGACCGATCGCCAGCAGCACGTCGAGCATCGCCCCCGGAACGATCGCGAGCGCCAGCGCCGGCGAGGCCTGGGGGACGCTGCCGACGAGCAGGGCGAGGGTCAACTGGCCGGCGCCGGCAGCGAGCGATGCCGCGCCGATCGCCAGAAGGGGACGGACGGCGGCGGTGCGCCGCAGGCCCTCGCCGAACACGCCGACGCCGTAGGCGACTGCCACCAGCGTCAACGACGTCGAGCCGATCACGCCGAGCCCGAGCGAGTCGACCAGGAAGCCGCCGGCGAAGCCGGCCACCGCTCCGGCGGACGGCCCCTGCAGGATGGCGATCGACGCCACCGCGATCACGACCAGGTCGGGCCGGCCGTCAAGCACCTCGAGGTCGGCGGCGACCGTCACCTGGAGCAGCGCCGCGACGACGACGAGCACCGTCGCACGGAGGACGAGCCAGACCGCGCCGGGTCCGACGACGCCGGTCACGCGGTGCTCCGGGTGAGGACGACGGCGGTGCGGAAGCTCCTCAGATCGACCCACGGCGTGACCTGGATCGTCTTGTAGCTCTCGGTGTCCGACTGCGACACGAAGGAGACCACCCCGATCGGGATGCCCTGCGGGAAGTACGACTGCACGCCGCCCTCGGCGCTGCCGAACCCGGAGGTGACGACGAGGTCGCCGGGGTTGACGGTCGCCACCTTGGCGACGAAGTCGAGCACCTGCGTGCTCCGGTCGCCGGCGTTCGGCTGCAGGATGCCGTCGGCGGCCTGACGTCCGGCGACGCCCGCCGCGACCGCCATCGCAGCGTCCGAGATCAGCGTCACCTCCGCGGTTCCCCGCGACGCCGCCGTCACGCGCCCGATCAGGGCCGCCGTGGCGGTCTCGTCGGTCGCGACGCCGGACACGACCGGGTCGCCGACCTGGATGCCCGCGCTCGTGCCCTGATCGAGCAGGACCTTCTGTGAGAACAGCGCCGGCGAGCGGACGATGACCACCGCCGCGAGCGGCGCGTAGTCGCCGAGCGCCGGGAACTCGTCCGAGCGGATGTAGGACAGCTCCGCCTGGAGCTCGGCCGCGAGCTGGCCGTCGCTCTGGATATCCGCGAGTTGCCGGCGGAGGCGCTCGTTCTCGGCGCGCAGACGGTCGCGTTCGCGGCGGGCGTCCTCGACATCGCCGACCCACTCGCCGGCGTCGCGGACGGGCTGGACGGCGCGCTGCACCGCGCCGGAGGCGGGCGCGAACGTGTCACCGAGCCAGCGCTGCGTGCGATGGAGGCTGCCGTCGGCACCTTCCCGGAAGTAGACCGTGACGAGCGCGAACGACAACGCAAGCAGCGCTGTCAGGACGATCAGTCGGTAGGCGCGTGGGTTCCTCGGCATGCCGCTGCTGGCCTTGCCCCGACTCGTCCCGGGCCAGGGGATTGTACCGGTGGCCCTTTCCGCTACGGTTGGACGCGTGTCCCGGGTGCGACAGGTACCGGTCGCCGAAGCGGCACTGGAGCAGGCGGCGGGCGCCCTGCTCCTCGATGTCCGCGAACGGGACGAGTGGGACGCCGGGCGGGCGCCGGGCGCGCTGCACCTGCCGATGTCCGAGCTCGCAGCTCGGCTCGGTGAGATGCCGGAGACCGCCGCGACGCTGGTGATCTGCCGCTCGGGCGTGCGATCCGACACCGTGGCGGAGGCGTTGACTCTCACCGGCCGCGAGGCCTGCTCCAACGTCGCGGGCGGCATGAAGGCGTGGGTTGCGGCCGGCCTGCCGATCGAGCCGACCGGCGGGCGGATCGTGTGAGATCGACCGTCAGCGGCCTGCTCCTGCTGCTCGGCTCGATCGCAGCGGTCGTCGCCGCCACCTCCGTCTGGGCCGGTCGCGCCCTCCTCGACGAGACGGCCTTCCAGGATCGCGCCGCCGCCATCGCCCTCGACCCGACGGTCGCCTCGGCGATCTCCGACGAGATCCTCGCGCGCATCCCGGTCACGGTTCCGCCCGAGACGGAGGCGCAACTGCGGGAGGGCGTCGCCGCCGCCCTGCGCGAACCCCGCGTCCAGGAGGGCTGGGCGCGGCTGAACCGGGAGGCTGCGATCGCCGTGCTCGCCGTCGCGAAGGGCGAGCCGAGCCCCTTCGTCAATGCGGCGGGCGACGTCGTCGTCGATCCGGAGCCGCTCCTCGTCGAGATCGAGGCCGCTGGCGGCCCGCTCGCGGAGGTGATCGCGCAGCGGCAGGCCAGTGCGATCGTGCTGATCGAGGCCGAGCGCCTCGCACCGATCCGCCGCGTGACGGATGCCGTCGATGCCGCGCCGCCGCTGCTGATCGCCCTCGCGATCCTCCTGCTCGGAAGCGGCGCCCTGCTTGCCCGCGGCCCGCTGATGGCGGCGACGACGGCGCTGGTCTGCCTGCTGGCCGCAACCGCCGGTGTGCTGTTCGCCTTCATCGCGGCGCGCGACCGCGCTATCGAGCGCGCCGGTCCGGGCCTGGCGGAGACGATCATCGTGGAGACGTTCGACACGACCCGCGACGCACTCGCGCTGCTCGTCGGCGGCGCCGCCGTCGTCTCGTTCGGACTTGTACTCGTGCTCGCCGGGCTGCGGGCCCGCGGCGGCGGTCAGCGCCCCGCCGCGGAGCCATGGCGCGCGTGACCTACATCCACTGGTCGGAGGCCGAGGCGAGGCCCGTTGCCGACCGGCTGCTCGCCGCCGGCCACGAGGTCACGGTGCACTGGTCGCAGGCCGAGGAGATGCGCCACGAGACGCTCCCGGAGGTGCTGGTGATCTCGCTGGAGCGACTCCCGAGCCACGGCCGGGCGGTCGCGCAGTGGCTGTGGGGCGCCCGCTACGGCCGGGCGATCCCGATCGTGTTCGTTGGCGGGCACCCGGACCGCGTCGAGCGGGCCCGCCTGCAGTTCCCGGCCGCGGTGTTCTGCGGCGAGCACGAACTGGCGGCGGTCGTCAGCGGCCTGGCGGCGCGTCCCGGTCCCTGAGCCAGGTGCGCGCGAAGGCGATCGCGCCCGCCTCGTCGCCGACCGCACCGGCCGCCTGCTCCTCCTGCAGCGCGGCGACCAGTTCGCCGAGCGCCGGGCCGGGCGTCAGGCCGACCGCGACGGCGATACGGTCGGCCGGGGCGACGAGCCGGGGAGGGACCGGGCCGAGGGCGATGATCGCGGCCGCCATCTCCTGCGCCGTCTCGTGGTGACGCCGCAGTCCCCGTAGGCGCGTGCGCCCGCCGCGCGTCGCCAACCGATCGCCCAGGGAGAGGACGACCGACGGCAGCGGGTAGGGCGCGGTGTCGATCGCGTAGCGGTACGCGGCGCGCGCGGCCAGCGGCCGTTCGCGGATCTTGAAGCCGAGGCTGAGGTGATGGCCGACGAGGACCGCGCAGAGGCGGCGGAGCGCCGCACTGGTGGCGAAGCGGCCGAGGATGGTGTCCAGCATCGCGACGCCCGCCAGTTCGTGCCCGAAGAACTTGACGACGCCGTCACCGAGTTCCGTCCGCGTCGACGGCTTCGCGATGTCGTGAAACAGCGCGCCGAAGCGCAGTCCGGCACGCACGTCCATCGTGCCGTCGAGCGGCGCGGCGAGGGCGACCTCGATCGCCGCCGCAGTCGCCGCGTCGGCGAAGTAGTGGCCGAGGTTGGCGGCGATGTCGGCCACCGAGTCGACGACGTGCAGCGTGTGGTCGAAGACGTCGAGGTGATGGAACGCGGACTGCTCGACACCGCGCAGCGCCACGACCTCCGGCAGCACGGCGTTGAGGACGCCGAGCCGGTCGCAGAGCAGCAGCGCCTCGGCCGGGTCGGCGACGCCGAGGATCCGTTGCAGCTCCGCGAACTGGCGTTCGCCGGACGCCTCCGGCGCACGGTATGCGTCGCGAGCGGCGAGCGCGGCGGTCGCCGGCGCGATCGTGAAGCCGAGCTCGACGGCCAGCCGCGGCAGCCGCAGGAGCCGCAGCGGGTCATCGCTGAACGCGTGGTCGCTGACCGTTCGTAGGACGCCGGCCTCGAGGTCAGCGAGCCCGTGGTGGGGATCCGACACGGCGCCGTCTGCGAGGGCGACGGCGATGGCGTTGGCAGTCAGGTCGCGGCGGGCGAGATCGGCTGCCAGGTCGCCGCCGTGCAGCGCCGTGAAGTCGACCGTCCGCCCCGCCTCGACGACGCGCCAGGCGCCGTGCCGGTCGGAGAGGGGGAACGGCGAGCCGCCGACACGCCGGGCGTACGCCTTCGCGGCGACCGCCGGCTCGCCGGGGACGATCACGTCCCAGTCGTCGTGCGCGCGGCCGAGCACGAGGTCGCGGATCGCCCCGCCGACGAGCCAGCCGTCGTCCCTGCACAGGGCCGCGCGAATCGGCCCGATCAGTTCCGCGAGATTCATCCGACGACGCTCCGCGAACCGCGCTCCGGCCGGGCGCGCAGCCCGCACGCAACCTCGTAGGCGATCGTCCCAGCTGCCTTCGCCAGGTCCGAGATGTCGGCACCGGGGCCGATCAGAACCACCTCGTCCCCGGCTGCGACCGGCAGATCCGCGGGCACGATCGCCGCCAGTTGATCCATCGCGACCGCGCCCACCGGGCACGGCTGCCCGCCGATCAGGATCCGCGCCGTGCCAACCGAGCGGCGGGGGAAGCCGTCGGCGTAGCCGACCGGGACGAGCGCGAGGCGCGCCGGTCCGCGGATGCGCCGGCCGTACCCGCTCGACTCGCCGGCGGCGAGGTCGCGCACGGCGCGCACCTCGCTCGTCCAGCGCAGTGCCGGCAGCAGGCCATCCGTCGCCGGATCACGATCGCGCGGCGAGATGCCGTAGATGGCGATCCCGCAACGAGCCGCGTCGAACCGCGCCGCCGGGTGGTAGAGCACGCCACCCGAGTTCGCGAGGTGCCGGGGGCAGGCGGGGAACGCGTCGGCCACGGCGGCGAACCGCGCGACCTGCACGTCGGTGAAGGTGCGGTCGTCCTCCTCGGCCGTGGCGAGGTGGGAGCAGAGGCCGGCCAGCGCCGCGCCGGCCTCGGCGCCGGCCGCGAGCGCCGCCTCGGCGGCGAGGCCCCAGCGGCCCATGCCGGTGTCGACCTTGACGTGGATGCGGACGTCCGGCACAGCCGCCAGGCGCCCGACGGAGCCCGGCGTCGAGCAGACGACGTCGAGCCCGGCGGCGTCTCGCTCCGATCCGGGCGGTAGGGGCGACAGCACCATCACCCGCGCGCCCGGCAGCACGTCGCGCAGCGTCCGGGCCTCGCCGAGGGTCGCGACCCCGAGTCCGACCGCTCCGGCCGAGAGTGCTGCCCGGCCGACGTCGGCGGCGCCGTGACCGTAACCGTCGGCCTTGACGATCGCCCAGAGATCGCCGCCGTGGCGCGTGCGCAGGTGTGCGACATTGGCCCGCACCGCCGCGAGGTCGAGGCGCAGGAGGAAGCGCACTACCCGGCGTCGTGGAAGACGTAGCGGGCGAGCGCGCGGACGACGTCGGATCGCGAGACCATGCCGACGACGCGCCCGTCCTCGACGACAGGTAGTCGCGAGACCTCGTGACGAGCCATCCGTCGGGCGGCCTCGTGGATCGTGTCGCCCGGCGCGACGGTCCGCACCTTCCGCGTCATCAGGTCACCGGCCGTCGCCGCGAACGCCTTCCGCATCTGTTCGTCGTAGCGGTCGGTCGGCTCGAGGAAGATCGCGCCGTCGAGGAACGGGACGAAGTGCGGCACCTCCACGTCACCCTCGACCTCCTGCAGGATCAGGTCGCCCTCGGTGACGATACCGACGAGCGTCCCGCCCGCGTCGACGACGGGGACGCCCTGCAGTTGCCGCTCGACGAACAGGTCGACGAGATCGCGAAGGAGCATCTCGGGCCGAACCGTCACCGGGTCGGTGAGCATCACGTCGCGCACGGCGGCGTCGATCACGGCGGCCCTCCGTCGGTCAGTCGAGCGCGAGCCGCTCGACGAGGTCGGAGGCGATGATAGCGCGGCTCGCCGGTACCGCCCGGGCGGCGGCCAGGTGGACGGCCGCGGCGACGGCGGCTGCATCGGCCGCGCCGAGACCGCGCGCGAGCAGCCCGGCGACGACACCGGCGAGGACGTCGCCGGCGCCAGCGGTCGCGAGGCGCGGGTCGTCGCCGTCGCGGACGGTGAGACCACCGTCGGGCGACGCGATGATCGTGTCCGGCCCCTTGAGCAGGCAGACCGCGCCGAACCGCTCCGCGATCCGGCGCGCACTGTCGAGCCGTCGCGCCTCGACGTCCGCGCGCGAGCAGCCAAGCAGCCGCGCGGCCTCGCCGGCGTGCGGCGTGAGCACCGTCGGCGCGTCACGCTGCGGGATCGGTTCCCGGAGGGCGTCGGCGTCGATCACCAGCGGTCCCGCGAACGATCGGGCGAGGCGGGCAGCGAGCGCGGCGCTGCGCGGGTCGCGGCCGAGACCCGGGCCGACGAGCAGCGCGCCCGCACGGGCGGCGCACTCGAGGATGGCGTCGGCGGCGGACTCGACGAGGACGCCACCGTCATCGGCCACCGGGAGCGTCATCGGCTCGACGAGCAGCGTCTCCAGCGTCGGATTGAGAGATGCCGGAATCGCGGCGACGCCGATACCGGCGCCCGCCCGCAGTGCGGCCCGCGCGGCGAGCGCGATCGCGCCGGTCATGCCGGTCGACCCGCCGACGACGACGACGCTGCCGGCGTCGTACTTCGAGCCGTGCGGATCGCGCAGCGGGGCATCTGGTGCGCCGAGACGGGCGGGCGCCGGCTGCTCGCAGGCGGGCGGAATCCCGATCGGCACGACGACGAGGACGCCGCAGCGCGCGCGGCCCGGCATCACGACGTGGCCGATCTTCGGTGCGTGGAACGTGACGGTGACGTCGGCCTGCACGCAGATCTCGGCCGCCTCCCCGGTCGAAGCATCGACGCCGCTCGGGACGTCGACGGCGACGACCGGCACGCCGCTCGAAGCGATCGCCGCGATCGCCGCCGCGTATTGCGCACGCGGCGCGCCCCGGGCACCGGTGCCGAGCAGGGCATCGACGACGACGTCCGCGCCCTGCAGGCCGTCGCCGACCGCTCCCGCCGACACCATCAGGCAGGCGGCCTCGACGCCGAGCGCCTGCAGCACGCGCGCCGCGACGACGCCGTCGCCGCCGTTCAAGCCACCACCGCAGACGCAGACGACGCGCCGAGCGGTCGGGTAGCGGACGCGGACGACGTGTGCGACGGCGGTGCCGGCCGTCTCCATCAGCGTCGCGGCGGGGATGCCGGCGGCGATCGCCGCGGCGTCGGTCGCCCGCATCGAGTCGGCGTCGTGCAGCGGTCGCATCACAGCGTCGTCTGGAGCCAGGCGTGGAGCGCCGCGAGATCGGCTGGCACGGCCGCGTCGTCGAACCGCCAGGCCGCCGCCGTGCCGTCCGTCAGCACCGCCGTCACCTCGTAGACGAAGGCGTCAGCGGCCGGCCCGACCGTGTCGGCGCTCGCCGGCAGCGGCAGCCCGAGTGTCGCGGCGGCGGCGGCAAGGCGCGCATCGCCCGGCCCGAGCTGCAGTTCGGCCGGGACCCCGGCAATCCCATCGCTGCGCCGCACCTCGAGCGTCGCGAGCGTCGCCGGCGTCGTGGTCGCCGCGGCCGGCCCGGAGCCGCCGTCGCCACAGGCGGCGAGGGCCAGGACGAGCACCGATACGGTGAGCAGGACCTTCATCCGTCGGCTGCATCCTACGCGGCGGCGCTACGATCGATTCATGAGTATCGCGACTACCCGCTTCGTCGCCGGCGCCGACCGGTTCGCCGCCCTCCACGCCGACGCGCTGCCGCAGGTCGACGAGTTGTGCGGGTGCTTCCACGCCCACCTGGCACTGCGACTGGCCGGCATCGATGTCGGCCAGGAGGATGTGGGTCTGCTCGCCGGTAGCTGCGTGTCGGCGGGCCGTTCACGAGACGTCCTGCCAGCCGGCGAGACGGGACGCGAGCCACGCGTCGCCTTCCCGTTGGCCGATGCCGCCGCGAGCGGTACCTCTCCGGCGGGGCTACAGCGCGCCGTCACCGCGCTCGGCGCCGGCGTCCTCGCGGCGATACCGATCGCCGGACCCTTCACACGGGAGACGACACGCGCCGTCCTCGACGGCGCCTGCATGGTCGAGCGGCCGCTGGTGCTGGCGGCGAACGTCGCGACCGCACCGCTCTGGGGCTCGCACCCGACGGCGCCACAGATCCTCGCCTACCTCGCGTCGGGGGACGACACCGCCGGGCCGGCTCCGGACTGGGATGTCGGGCACTTCGTCAGCCTCCTCGGCACGATCGAGGGCGCTGCCGGGACGCTCGTCGTGGTCGCCGACACGTACCGGTCGCTAGGGCTGGGCGCCGTGCACCTGCAGCCGATCGAACGACTCGTCGCGGCCCTCCGTCGCGAGTCGTTCCCCGGCGACGGCGGCATCCTCGCGATCGTCGGCGTCGCCGACGAGGCCGGGCTACGGTCGGGGCTCGAGGCCGCCGGCCTCGAACTCGGACTCTGGGACAACGGCAGCCCTGACCTCGGCGTCTGACCGCGTCTCGAGCGCCTCCCGCCGCAGACGCCGGTTATGCGCGATCGAGCGGCCGACACTGCTGGCGATCTCCTGTCCGGCGTGGCGTGCGTCCTGGATCCGTCGCTGCATCTCCGTCATCGCCTGATGTTTGTTCGCGGGCCGGGCTGCGGCCCCTCCCCGCCGATCGCTGGGTTCATGGTGGAAACGTGCAGCTTCGCCCGGCCTGGTGGTTCGGCACGGCCAAGGCGTTGTGGTCGAGGTTCCTGGAGCGAGCGGGGGGCTCCGCCCGTCGCGCAGGGCTTGCCGGAGCAAGTGAAAGCGGCGGGCGAGCGTCCCGCAAAGCCTGCGGCTGCGCCGCTTGCGGCGCAGCTGGCGGTCGCCGCAGCGTGGTGGCGATGCGGTCAGCTGTTCGACCGCGTCGCCACCACGCGGAGGTCGATCCAGGGGCCTCCGACCACCGCGCCATGGCCGTGACGCACCATCCAGCCGTCGTCGGCGACACTCCGCGGCGGTGGATGTCCGCCTCCTCGCTCCCGGCCTGCTGCTCGCCGTCGCTCTCGCCGGCGTGGCGGCCGCCGTGGCGCGGATCGACGCGCGGCTGTCGGTGCTGCTGGCCGCGTTGCTCCTCGGCCTGCTCGTCACCACCGTGACCGGGCGCCGGCTGGCACTCGCGCCGGGCGCGACGTTCGCGGCGAAGCGCATCCTGCGTCTCGGCATCGCCCTGCTCGGTCTTCGCATCTCCTTCGAACTCGTGGTCGAGGTTGGCTGGCAGGGCCTCCTGATCGCCGTCATCGCCGTCACGCTGACCCTGCCCTTCTGTGTCTGGCTCGGACGTCGGCTGGGCGTCTCCGACTCCCTCTCCCTGCTGCTCGGCGCCGGCTGCGGCATCTGCGGCGCCGCCGCCGTGATCGCGATGGAGCCCGTCGCCGGGGCGAAGGACGAGGAGGCGGCCTTCGCGCTGGCGACCGTGACGGCGCTCGGCACCATCTCGATGCTGACCCTACCGGTGCTCGGTACGTCGCTGATCGGCCTCGGCGACGACGACTACGGTCTCTGGGCCGGGGGCTCGGTCCACGAGGTCGCCCAGGTCGTCGGCGCGTCCGCCGGCGTGTCCGCGGCGGCGCTGGCAGTCGCGACGATCGTGAAGCTGACCCGGGTCGTCCTGCTCGTACCCGTGATCGTGACCGTGGCCGTGCTCCGCGGTCGCGCCTCGGGCGGTCGCGCCACCGCGGTGCCACTGTTCGTCGTCGCGTTCTGCGCGGCAGTCGCGGTGCGCTCACTCGGGGTCCTGCCAACCGACGTCGTCGACGTTGCGATCGAGGTCGACACGGCGCTGCTGGCGGTGGCGATGGCCGGGCTCGGCCTCACGATCGACGTCCGCCAGCTCCGCGCCCTCGGACCGCGTCCGTTCGCCGTCGGCGCCGCGGCGAGCGCACTGCTCGCGGCGACGATCCTCGGCCTCGTGCTGCTGCTGCCGTAAACTCGCCGGCATGCAGCTTCGCGACACCCGCGTGATCGTGACCGGCGCCTCCAGGGGCATCGGCCTCGCGATCGCCGAGACCCTGCACGAACGCGGCGCCCAACTCGTGCTCGTGGCGCGCGAGTCCGAGGAGCTCCGTGCGGCCGGCGATCGGCTCGGCGCGCAGGTGATCGCCGCCGACCTGACCGATCCGACGACCCTCGCGGGCGTCGTCGAGCAGGCAGGCGACGTCGAGGTGCTCGTCAACAACGCCGGCATGGAGATGACGAAGCCGCTGTGGGAGCACGAGACCGACGACCTGCGGCGGATCATGCAGCTGAACCTGCTGACGCCGATGGAGCTGACCCGCCTCGTGCTGCCCGCGATGCTGAACCGGCGGCGCGGGCATATCGCCAACGTCTCGTCCCTCGCCGGTGCCGTCTCGCTGCCCGGCTACGCCAGCTACGGCGCTTCGAAGGCGGGCCTGACGCACTTCACGGCGTGTCTGCGCGCCGATCTGCGCGGCACCGGTGTCGGTGCGACCGTGATCGAGATCGGGACCGTCCGCAGCGACCTGCTGGACGCGGTCAAGAGCGTCGACACGATCCGCCGCTCCTACGGTCGCCTCTACAAGACGGGCCTGTTTCGCGACCTCGACGCGGAGCCGGTCGCGCGGGCCACCGTCCGCGCGATCGAGCGCGGCCGCCGCCACGTCTGGCTCCCCCGCACCGCTGCGCTGGCGCCGGCGCTGGCAGATCTGCCACGACAGGTCGTCGGGCTGATCACCGCCGGCATCCGTCACCGGTAGCGACGCCAGGCGGCGAGGCTCGCCGCCGTGTCCCCCGTCGACGGCCGGTACTCGAGCCCGACGGCGCCGGCGTAGGCCACCTCGTCGAGCGCGCCGAACACGCCCGCGACGTCGAGCGTGCCCGTCCCGGCCTCGCCGCGGCCTGGACAGTCCGCGACCTGGACGTGCCGGATCCGGTCCGCGTAGCGCCGGATCACGGCGACCGGGTCGCGCCCCGTCATCGCCAGGTGGTACGCATCGAGCTGCAGGCCCGTGTTCGGCCGGCCGACGCGGTCGAGCAGGTCGACAGCGGCCTCCGGCGTCTGGATCAGCACGGGGCCGTTGTCGGTCGGGTTGAGAGGCTCGACGACGACCGCGGCGCCGATCGCCGCGGCGAGGTCGGCCGCGAAGCGGATCTGCTCGGCGGCGCACGTGAGTTGCTCGGCCCGACGACCCGGCTGCTCGAGTCCCGGCAGGGCATGGAGCAGCGGACAGCCAATCCGCGCGGCCAGGTCGAGCGCGACCGGCACGTGCGCGCGCCAGTCAGCATGGCGCTCCGGCTGCCCGGCGAGATCGCCGGCGAAGTTCATCAGGCACACGCCGACCGCGGCCCCGGCGACGGCGGCGGCGACGTCGTCGGGCGTCGCGTCGGCGGGCCAGTGGAACTCGACCGCGTCGAAGCCGGCGGCGCGCGCGGCCGCGAACCGCTGCAGGAAGGGCAGCTCGGTCCAGAGCAGCGAGACGTTGGCGCAGAGGCGCATCAGTAGGCGAAGCGGTGCAGCGCCACCAGTTCGTCCTCGGACTTCGCGCCGTGATCGGACCACTCCTTGCGGCGCACCGCCGTCAGGGCGTCGTGCTGGATGACGCCGAGCCCGTCGCGGAGGGCAGCGGACGCCGCGAACGCCTCTGCGGCCTCACCGAGGTTCTCCGGTAGGCGCCTGATCCCCCGCGCCATCAGCGCCGCCGCGTCGAGCGTGCCCGGATCCTCCTGCGTCGGCTCCGGGAGGGTGGCACCACGTTCGACGCCGGCGCGGCCCGCATGCAACGAGCAGGCGAGCGCGTAGTACGGGTTGGCGGCGCCGTCGGTGACCTTCAGCTCGACGTTCGCGGAGCGGGCTCGCGACGTGACCGTGCCGGGGATGAAGCGCAACGACGCCTCACGGTTCTCGACGCCCCACGCCGTGTACGCACCCGCCCAGTGGCCCGGTTGGAGACGAAGATAGCTGGCGACGCTCGGCGCGACAACGCCCATCAGCGCCGGCAACTCGTCGCGGATGCCGGCGACGAAGGCGGCGCCATCGGGCTGCATCCCGGCCGGTCCGTCGCCGCCGGTCAGCAGGTTGACATCGCCGCGCCATAGCGACAGGTGCAGGTGCGACCCGTTTCCCAGCCCGCCGGAGAAGACGACCGGCGCGAAGGAGACGTCGAGACCGTGCGCCGCCGCGACCGCCCGCGCGGTGAAGCGCAGCAGCAGCAGGCGATCGGCGGCCTCGATCGGCGCCGACGGCTCGACCGAGACCTCGAACTGGCCGGGCGAGTACTCCGGGTGCACCTGCTCGACCGGCACGCAGGCGTCGTCGAGCGCCCCGGCGAGATCACGGGCGAAGTCACGGACAGCGATCAGCGAGCGGACGCTGTAGCCCGGCCCGGGCGTCGCCGGCTGGCCGTCCCGCAGGAGCGTCATCTCGACCTCGAACGTCGCCTGCGCCGTCAGGCCGAGCGTCGCGAGCCGCGCCTCGGCCGTCCGCAAGACGCCGCGCGGGCAGACCGGCAGCGGCTCGAGCTCCTGCGTGAACTGGTCGACCGGCGCCCAGGCATAGCCGGTCAGGAACGGCAGGCTGCGAGCGCAGGCGGCGTCCGGCACCAGCCGACAATCGCCCGACGGTGTGTCGAAGGGCGGCACCAGCGCGAAGTGCTCGTCGACGGTGACGACGGCCCAGATGTCGGACCAGCCGGTGCCGTTGCGCGCGACCGACTCCAGCCGGCGCAGCGGGATCACTTTCACGCGCGACATCCCGGCGCTGTCCGCGAAGTGCATCGCGACGACGCTGCAGCCGGCGTCGCGGAGCCGCGTCGCGGCCTCGGCCGGGGTCTCCATCAGGCGAGTCCGTGGAGCCGCAGGACGTTGCCGCCGAGCACGCCCTCCCCGATCTTCCGCGCCTGGTCGCGATCGAGCCAGCGGCGCCTGATCCCCCGGCGGAGCACCCGCTCGAGCGCCTCGCGGCCGACCTGCGCCGACAGCCACAGCACCTCGGGGTCGCTCGACTCGTCCGAGCCGTAGAGCACCTTGTTCGTCGGCGCCACGCCGAGCAGGAGTTCGAGCAGCTGGTCGAGCGCGAGTGACGACCACGGCATCGTGATCGAGAGCTCGAGGTAGACGCGCGGCAGGATCTGCGCCACGTACGCACCCTCGGCGAGCCACGGCTGCCCGGAGTGGATCAGCACGACCGGCTGGTCGAGGTGCGCCGTGAGGAAGGGGACGAGGTCCTGGGCCCGGGCGTGTGCGAGGACGATCTCGGCGTCGCCACCGCCGCAGTGGATGTGGACGGGCCGGTCGGTCTGCTTCGCGACGGCGAAGACGCGGTGCAGCAGGCGGTCGCGCACCGGCTTGGCGTCCGTGCGCGACTCGGGCCAGCCGGCCGCGCGCCAGCGACCGAACGCCGCCCGCGCATCGGACGCCGAGGTCTCGACGACGTCGAGACCGGTGCGGTAGGCGAGCACGGTCTTGAACGCGACGGCGTCGGCCGCCGCTGCCTCCTCGCACGCCGCGGCGAGGGCGTCTTCGAGCTCGTCGTAGGTCGTGGCCGTCTCGCGCAGCGCCGTGATGGCGGGCTCGATGCGAAACACGCGATGGACCGGGACCTGCGCCTCCTGGCGGAACCGCGCCATGTCGATCGGCGGCTGCGGGTAGCCCTCGTCGCAGACGAGCCCGGCCAGGCCACAGTCGGTCCACAGACCGCTCAGATACGCCGCCGGGTCGGCGCTGTAAGCGGCGTGTCGCGCGGCGGACAGTGCTTCGCGGGTCGGCTCGCAGCCGAGGTGGTCGGCGAGCCGGCGCGCCATCGTCATGGCGAGAGGCGTGGCGTCCGTCATCTCCCGCAGGTGCGACGCACCGACGCGCTCGACGAGGCCCGACGACAGCAGGCACATGCCCATCATCGTGATGCGGTCGAGAAACCCGTCGGGATCCCGGCCGAGGACGGCGTCGTTCGACCACGGGTGCATGTGGGCGTCGACGACGGGCACGCCCTTCAGGGAGAGGCTGGTCACGCGGCGAGTGTACGGGAACCCGTCCCGTCGGCGGCGGGTCGTACGGGCATGCGACACATCCGACCACTCCTCCTCGCCCTTGCCGCCGCCCTCGTGCTGGCGGCCACCGCCGCGGCCGATCCGCGGCATGACGACGCCATCCGCCGCACCGAGTCGATGGCGAACGACCCGGCCGCGCGCGCGCTCGCAGCCGCCCACGGCCTCGACCTCGTGAACGTCTCGTGGGAGGACACCGGCCGCTACGAGAACTCGTCGGTCGGCCCGAACATCTCCGACCTGACGATCCAGGTGCAGCGGTGCGATGCTCTCGACGCCTGCACGCTCCATCTGATGCCGGTACTCCGTTACCCGAACTTCGAAGACCGGACCGGCGACGTGCCGCTCGACGAGCTCGCGGTCCTGGTGGGCAACGAACGGGGCGCACCGCTGCAGCGGGTGTCGCTGCGCGACCTGCTCGGCGACCTCCGCGGTCACCTGTCCAACCCCGGCTCCTGGCCGGGGCGGACGGCCTCGCTGCTCGCGCCCCGCGACTCGCACGTGCTGGTCTCGGCGCAGGCGGCGTTCCTGCCGATCCCACCGGGCGGCACGGCCGAGTTCAACCCGGTGCTCTTCAACTACGGCTCCGGCCCCGCCAACCCGGCGGTGCTGACGATCATGGCGACGCCGGAGGGGACGAGCGCGACGATCATCGACAACCAGCGCGACGCCTTCGCCGCCGGACCGTCCTTCGGTCAGCGTCTCTTCTTCAACCAGGCCGGCGAGCGCGCGAGCCTGACCGGCAAGCGCCTGTCGGACCTCGGCCCCGGCCCCGACCCGATTTCGAGCGGTGGTCGCACCGGCGACGGGAGTGCGCTGTCGATGGTGATGGTGATCCAGGTGCCGCTGAAGCACCACTCCTTCATCGACGAAGGCGTGATGGACGGCGCCGCGATGTCAGCGTCGCCGGCGCCGGCGCAGGAGTCGCAGATCGAGTCGGCCGTGATCGGGCACGGCCGTGTCGAGGGGTCGTTCACTGAGATCGACGGCCTCGCCATCGAGCGCGATCCCGACTATCCGATTCGCGCGACGGTGCAGTTCTACAAGGCGACCGCCGATGGCGTCGTGACCGACACGGACGTGGCGGCGATGCGGGCCGAGATCGACCGCGTCTACGCCGACGCTGACTACGTCGGCAGCCTCGTCGTCGGTCCGGACGCGGTGCGGCCGACGACGCATGGCGGCCCGAAGGTCGAGCCGGCCGGCTGGTGGGCGCAGTTCGACGCGGCGCTCCGCCGCCTGCTCGTTCAGCAGTGGTGACCGCGCTCGGGCGGCAGGTTCAGCGCCGGGTTGCGGTCGAAGAACCCACAGGGCTGCAGCAGGATGCCGACGTACTCGCAGGGCATGACCGGGAAGTCCTCGGGCCGGGCGACGTGCGTGGTGCCGAACGTGGCCCACAGCACGACGTCCCGGCGCTCGAGCGGACGGTCAGCCGCGACGAATTGCGGGAGCCCGTCGCCACCGGGATGCTGGTTCGGGTAGTCGCCGGCGGCCTTCCGCTCGGCCGGGTCGTACGCCGTCACCCAGAGGTTGTGCTTCGCAAACTGGCCGCGCCGCGTGACGGCGGACGACGGGTTCGCGAGCAGCGGCGTCGTGCCGTGGCCGAGCTTGAGGCGGTAGCCGGTCGGCTGGCCGACGGCGTTCGTGCGCGACGCGGAGCGGATCTCCCAGTAGCGGGCGGTGGCGGCGTTTGCGTCGCGGGCGCCGTCGGCCTCGCGGGTGATCGGCGTCTCACGGGCGACGAACGCGCTGCCGTACGGGTTGTCGGGGCCGTCGGCGAGTGGCACCGCGTCGATCTCGACGACGGTGTTCTCCGGGCCGTCTACGTCCATATCGAGACGGACGTTGAACAGGTGCTGGTGGTGGGGCGCCGCGAGGTGCGGCGTGATTCGCCGACCGTAGGGCACGGGCGCGCCCTCGTGGGTGGCGCTCGTGTTGAGGATGCCCGACAGCTTCATCTCCAGCTGGATCGAGCCGTCGAGATACAGGTACCAGAAGATCCCGTACTCGTAGTTGCCGACCGTGTGGATCGACGAGACGACCAGGCGGCGGCTGCGGCGCACCTCTGTCAGCCCGCTGAAGTGGTCGTAGTGCTTCCAGAGGATGCCGGCGTCCTCCTCGTGGATGCAGATCGCGTTGGTCGTCGTCATCGCCTGCCCGTCCGGCCCGGCGAAGTGGGCGTCGAGGTAGCGGATCTCGCCGAGGCAGTCGCAGCCGAGCGTCAGCGAGTTGGCGAATGGCCCGAAGCCGTACTCGCCGACGTCCATCACGTGCTTGTAGCCGTGGTCGGGTGAGGTGTCGCCGTACGGCACGATCATCTCGGCGAGCGAGGCGCGCTTCAGCACCGATCTGGTCTCGCCGTTCTCGGCCCAGGCGACGTCATGCAGGACGAGCCCGTCGACCGGGTGCATCGTGACGGCGAGCCGCCAGCAGTCCCACTGCAAGGCGTTGCCGTCGAGGACGAAGCTCGGCCCCTCGGGCTGGACGACGTCGAGGGGCTTCAGTGCCTCGCGCCAGGGCCGGTTCGACTCGGCGTCGTAGCGGCCGCCGGCAACGGGGAGCGGGACGACCCCGTGGTCCTCGAGGTGGACGACGCGGCGCTCGTTCAGGTCGACGTAGGCGATGACGCCTTCGATCGGGCGGGCGTAGCCGTTGTCGTCGGGCGTGTCGCGCCACAGGGACATCGCGCGGACGATCCGCCGGCCCTGCTCCCAGGCGAGACCGAAGTTGCCGGTCGCCCAGGGGTCGACTTGCACCGTCTCGTAGCTCGTGATGCCGCGGCGCGCCATGGCCGCCTGCCAGCCCGGGTCGGCCTTGACGATGGCGCCGGCCATCGCGTACTCCTCGTAGATGATCGACGGCTGGACGTCGCCCCGGGCGACGTGCGAGACGACACCGCCGCCATCCAGGTCGACGACCAGGCGGTGCGTGGTCGCGGTCGGCCGGTCGTACGCGAGGACCTCGGCCGGCCGGCCACCGGTCGCGGCGCCCTTCGCGTCCTCGGCGACGGCGGCCCAGACGAAACGGACGCCGTCAGGGATGCCGTCGGCGTCTCGCACGATCTCGCAGGCGCGCTCGATCTCATCGGCGCTGAGGGGCACGGGGCCCCAGGTCTCGACTCTGGCCATCCGGGGAGTGTAGAGATGGCGCCAAAGGTGCCGGGCACCTTTGGCGCCACGGAGTCAGCGCCGCACGATCGGGCAGTTCCGCGCCGCCCACACCTCAAGCCAGTAGGCGTCCCAGAAGTCGAGCGCGAACGGGTGGTGGAACGGGCAGGACGTCGGCGCCGCCAGCGGACACGAGGGGCACGCGTTCGCCATCTGCGGCCGGACGCGAGCGACGATCGCCGGCTCCGCAATTACGGGCGCCGGCGGGACGGGCTCCGGCGGAGCGTCGCCGCCGACGGGCGCAACGCCCAGCCCGGCGGCGGCGTCGGCGGCAACCGCCGACGCGTCGCGCTCGGCCGCCGGGCCGAACCCGCCCCCGCCGCCGGTTCGCATCGAGAAGCGGTCGCCGCGCCGCAGGACGCGGTTCGCGAACTTCGACGGCAGCTCCTCCCACACCTCCGACCCGGCCTGGCGCAGGAGGAGACGGTTGCCCGCACCGTGGTCGCCGCCCGCGAGCCCGAAGGGGCGCGTGATGAAGCGCTCACCGAGCGCGCTCACCTCCAGCTCGTCGCACAGCACCTCGTATGTGCGGACGGTCCCGTGCCCGCCGCGGAAGCGACCGGCGCCGGCCGAGCCGTCGTTCAGGGCGACCTCGACCACCCGCAGCGGCAGGTCAGCCTCCAGCACCTCGGCCGGGTAGTCGTTGAAGTTCGAGGTCGGGTTCGGGACGCTCGTCCAACCGTCGCGCCACGACGTTGCGCCCCAGCCGCCCTCCTGGAAGAAGTAGAAGCCGAACGGCTCGCCGCTGGCCGGATCGATGCCGCCCCCGGCGACGTTGATGCAGGTGCCGTACGACCCGGCGGCGACGCGATCGGGCACGGCCTGCGCGAGGGCGCCCGTGACCGCGTCGATGATCGTGATCGAGATCTCCGTGACGCCACCGAACGCCGGGGCCGGGGCGACCGGATTGAGGAACGAGCCGCGCGGTACGTGGAAGGTCAGCGGGCGGAAGCAGCCGTGGTTGAACGGGATCTCGCCACCCAACGCGTGCAGGAAGGCGTTGAAGCAGGAGCCGATGGTGTTGCCGTAGCTCGAGTTGATCGGCCCCTCCGCCTGGCCGCTCGTACCGGCGAAATCGATCTCGGCGGCGTCGCCGCGCACCCGCACCTCAACGTTGACCAGGTACGGCCCGTTCCCGAGCCCGTCGTCGTCCGCGAGGTTCGAGAAGCGGTAGTCGCCGTCCCCCACCGATGCAATCGCCGCCCGCATCAACGCTTCGGAGCGGGCCTTCGTCGCCGTCATCGCCGCGCGGAGCGCGTCGGCGCCATGCCGCGCCGCAAGCTCGCGCAGGCGCTGCTCGGCGGTCATGCAGCTCGCGAGCTGGGCGCGAAAGTCGCCGAGCTGCGCGCGGGGGAAGCGCACGTTGAGGAGTATCAGATCGAGCACGGAGCGCTTCTCCGCCCCACCCTCGAACCACTTCACGGGCGGGATCCTGATGCCCTCCTGGAACATCGACCGGGCCGTCCCCGGGAAGCCGGCGACCGCCATCCCGCCGACGTCGATGTGGTGCCCGCGGTTCATCGCGAAGCCGAGCAGCGACGCGTCGACGAACACCGGCCGGATCAGCGCGATGTCCGGCAGGTGCCCGCCGCCGCGGTAGGGATCGTTGACGATGATCACGTCCCCCTCGCGCAGCTCCTCGCGCCCCAGCTCCATCAGCGCGTACTCCGCCGTCAGCGCCATTGCGGAGAGGTGGCTCGGGTCGTAGTTCGCGGTCGCGACGAGCTCGCAGCCAGCATCGAGCAGCGCACACGAGAAGTCGCGCCCCTCGACGAACACCGCGGAGGTCGCGGTGTTGATCATCGCGCTGCCCATCTCCGCGCACACACCCTCGAACGCACGGCCGAGGACGCGGTCGCGGATCGGGTCAGATGTCACGGGTCACCGCGATCTCGCCCGCGACACCGACCACGCCCACGAGCCCGAAGGGCACGATCAGCGTCGCGTCGGCCTCCTCGATCACTGCGGGGCCGGCGATCCGCGCCCCGGCGCCGAGGCGGCCCCGATCGTAGACGTCCGCGCGGACCCGTCCGACGCCATGCAGGTGGAGGTCGCGGACGCGCGCCGGCGGACCGGCTGCGCCCGCGGCGAGCGCCGGCAGCCGCGGCTTCGCCATCGTCGCGACGGCTCGGGCACGCAACGCGACCAGCTCCACCGCGGCCTCGGGCCGGCGATGGCCGTAGCGACGCCCGTGCTCGTCCTCGAACCTGGCGGCGACGGCGGCGAACACCTCGTCGATGCCGGCCTCCATCTCGATCTCGTGCCACTGCCCGGCGTAGCGGACATCGGCCGCCGTGCGCACGACGGTCGCCTCCAGACCCTCCGCCGCCACGCCGGCACGGGCTCGTGCCGCGAGCGCGGCGAGCCCTTCGCCGAGCCGCGACGGGTCGGACTCCGTGCGCACCTCGTCGACGACCACGTCGGCGAAGGCGCCGCCGAGCGCCGAGAGCGTCGCCGCCGAGCCCGGGACGAATCCCCGGTCGAGACCGAGCTCGTCGAGCAGTGGTCCGAGGAAGAGCGGCCCACCGCCGCCGAACGCGACGAGCGCGAACCGGCGGGGATCGAGGCCGCGCTCGACGGTCAGCTCGCGAACCAGAGCCGCCATCTCGCACGTCGCGACGTGGAGCGCCGCGGCGGCCGCGGCCGGCACCGCGAGGCCGAGGTGGGCCGCGATCGGCTCGAGCGCGCGGGCCGCGAGGGCGGCGTCGAGCGGCATCCGGCCGCCGAGGAAACCCGCCGGATCGATCCAGCCGGCGACGACCGCGCAGTCGGTGATCGTCGGCTCCGTCCCGCCCCGCCCGTAGGAGGCCGGACCGGGATCGGCGCCGGCCGAGCGCGGGCCGACCTGCAGCGTCCCCGCCGCGTCGAGCCACACGATCGAGCCGCCGCCGGCACCGATCGACCGGATCTCGATGACCGGCACGCGGACGGGAATGTCCCACTCGACGCTGTCGTGCGAGCCGCGGGCCGCCGCCCCGTCGACGATCACCGACACGTCGGCCGTCGTGCCGCCGATGTCGAGCGTGATCAGGTCGGGCTCGCCGAGGAGCGTCGCCAGATGCAGGCAGGCCGACACGCCGCCGGCCGGACCCGACTTGACCAGCTCCACCGGCCGCGCCCTGGCGGCATCGATACCCATCACGCCGCCGTTCGACTTCATCACCCGGAACGGCCGGCGCAGGCCCTCGTCGCGCAGGCGGGCGGCCATCGTGCCGAGCGCCGCCGACACGATCGGCATCAGCCCGGCCGCGATCACGGTCGTCGAGGTCCGCTCGTACTCCCGCCGCTCGGGATTGACGTCGGCCGAGCACACGACCGGGATCCCCGGCAGCGCCGCGCGGAGGATCGCCGCGGCCTCCAGTTCGTGCCGGTCGCTCGCGTAGGCGTGGAGGAAGGCGACCGCGACGGCCTCGACGCCCGCGGCGGCGAAGGCGGCGGCCGCCGCGCCGACGTCCGCCGCCGACAGCGGCTCGACCTCCGCGCCGCGCGGGTCGAGCCGGCCCCGCGCCTCCAGTCGAAGGTGCCGCGGCACGAGCGCGGCGGGCCGCTCCCAGTCGTGCCCGAAGAGTCGCGGCCGCCACAGCCGGCGGATGTCGAGCAGGTCGCGGAAGCCGGCGGTCGCGAGCAGGCCAACGCGGGCGAGGCGACGCTGGGCGAGCGCGTTCGTCGCAACGGTCGAGCCGAACACGAGCGAGGCGACGTTCCCCGGCTCGGTCACCTGGCGCAACGCGGCGAGGAGGCCACTCACGCCGTCCGCGGTGGTCGGCGCCTTGGCCGTGCGCACACCGCCGCCGTCCTCGAAGGCGACGACGTCGGTGAACGTGCCGCCCATGTCCACGCCGACGATCACGCAGGAAGCGTTGCGCACCGTCCGCGCCCGGCGTCGCGTACGGCACCGCCGGGGGCCTCGAGGAAGCGCCAGGCGTACGTTCCGCGGCGCAGGGTGAGCTCGAGGATCCCGAAGACCGGCAGGCGGACGAGTGACCCGGGCTGGGCCGGACCGAACGCGTACAGGCTGTACCCGCCGGTGCCGACGACGAAGGAGCGGATGCCGTCGATCGGCGCGAACCGCTCGTACATGTGATCGTGGCCGGCGAGCACGACGTCCGCGGAGGCAGCCGCGAGCGCGTCCCAGAGCGCCGTGACCTGCGCTTGACTGCCGTGCCTGCCGCTGGAGAACCGCGGGTGGTGCCAGAAGGCGAGGATGCAGCCGTCCGGGCGGGCGGCGAGGGTCTCGCGGAGCCAGCGCTCCTGCGACGAACCCGCCTCGCAGCCGCCGACCGATGCGCAGTTCGAGTTCAGCGCGAGGACGCGCCAGCTGCCGAGATCGGTCGCGTGATAGCCGCGCACGGGGTCGCCCGCGCGTGCCCCGAAGTAGGCGAAGTACCCGGCCGCCGCGGGTGTGCCGTACTCGTGGTTGCCGGGCGCCGGGATCGTCCGGTCACGGAACGCGCCCCAGGTGGCAGCGTAGGCGGCTTGGTAGTCGGCGAACGCGCCCGCGGCGTACTGCAGGTCACCCGGCGTGAGGACGCGGTCATAGGTGCCGGCGGCCACCAGGCTGGCCGTCGCGGCCGACTGGCATCTGATCTCGGAGACGGCCGAACCGGGCGGGCAGGAGATGTCGCCCGCGACCGCGACGCGGACGGCGTCGGTACCGAATCGCACCGTGCGGGTCGACGTTCGCAGCCGGGAACCGACCGCGACTCGGAGCAGGTAGCTGGAGCCGGCGCGGAGTCCTCGAACGCGCAGGACGAGGCCGGTGAAGCGCGGTCCGACGCGTCTGGCACGGAGGTTCCGCCAGGTTCCGGACGGGTCGCGCAGCCCGACCCGGAGCACGGCCTGCCCCGAGCCCGGTGCGACGGACACCGCCACACGCGCGACGGCATCCGACTCCGCCGCGACATGGACAGCCGTGATCGCGGGCGTCGCGGCCGAGGCCGGCGTCGAGACGGCGAACACGACCGCCAGCGCCATCAGGAAAACGCGCACCGCCACCGTCTCACGGTAGCCTGTGTCGCGTGAGTTGGCAGACCCTGATCTGGCGCCAGGCGATGTTCGCCGTCGGCGTCGGCCTGGTCATCTACCTGTCGAAGGACCTGCCGACCGCACTCATCTACGCCGCCGCCTTCTACGCGATCTCGACGCCGCTCGCGATCTGGGTCGAGCGGCGCCGCGCCCGCGACTGACGAAGCTCAGGCGAGCCAGGCGGGGACGTCGAAGCGCGCGACCAGGTCGTCGACCGTCTCGCGCCGCCGGGTGAGCGCCGCCCGGCCGTCCGACACCATCACGGCCGGCGGGATCGGCACGGCGCAGTAGTCCGAGGTGACGGCCTCGCAGTAGGAGCCGTTGTCGAGGATCGCGAGCAGATCGCCGCGACGCAGGGCCGGCAGCAGGATCTCGGCGGCGAGGTCGTCGTCGGCGCAGATCGGCCCGGCGATCGACACGCGCGTGTCGGTGGCATCGTTCATCCGATTCGCCGCGACGACCTCGTGGTGGAACCGGAACATCAGCCGCCGCACGAAGTGGTAGGCGGAGGTGTTCTCGACGTACGCCCAGCGACGGGTCTCGTCCCCGCTCCGCCGCGTCTTCGCGAGCCCGACCCGCGCGACCAGCGCGACGGCGTCGGTCACGAGGTAGCCGCCAGCCTCCAGGATCAGGCGCGGCGTCCCGAGATCCCACTCGGCGCACAGCTCCTTCGCGGTGCCGCCGACCGCCATCGCGTAGTCGTCCGCGGTCGGGAACTCGGTCAGGCGCCCGGGCCCGTACCCCTCGGGGTTGCCGACGCGGTAGCCGCCGCCCATGTTGAGGATCGCCAGCCGGTGGCCGTGCTCGGCGCGGATGTCGCGCGCAACCTCGAGCGTCTGTTCGACGCAGCGCTCGTGCCGCAGCATGTCGAGGCTCGGCGAGTACGGCGTGTTGTAGACGGTGAAGCCGAGGTGGTTGTGGAGGCCTGCGAGGTCGAACCCGGGATGGCCGAGAGCGACCGCCGCCGCCGCCAGCGCATCGAGGGGATCCATGCCGAACTTCCCGAGCCACTCGGCCTTCGCGAGCTGCTCGTCCTCGGCGCGAAGCCGCGCGTTGTCCACGGCGACGCGCAGGCAGACCCGCTGCGGGGGGGACGCCGTCCGCGGCTGCAGTGTCGCGAGCAGTTCCATCTCCTCCAGCGAGTCGACGTTGATGACGCCGACGCGCCGCTCGAGGGCGTAGCGGAGCTCCGCCTCGGTCTTGGAGTTGCCGTTGAAGACGATCCGGTCGGGCGCGCCGCCGGCCCGCTCGATCAGCCGCAGGTGCCCGAGCGTGACGGCGTCGACGAGCGCACCCTCCGCGAGACAGGCGGCGATGATCGCTGGCTGCGGGTTCGCCTTCGTCGCGTAGAGGACGTCGGTCGCCGGATACACACGACGGAACGCGTCCCGCAGTCGCCGGTAGTTGGCGCGGATCGTCGACTCGGAAATGACCCAGAAGGGCGCGCCGAACTCGGCGGCGAGATCGACGACGTCGCAGCCGTCGATCTCGAGGTGGCCGGCGGCGTTGGTTCGGAAGGCGTCGGGCATGGGGCGGAACGCTAGCGCGCGTCTGCCACGATGGCGGCGTCTTGGCGGTCATCTTCGGCCTTCTCACGGCGCTGATGTGGGGCGCGAGCTCCATCGTCGGCGCGCGTGCATCACGCGCCCTCGGCGGGGTCGCGGCGGTCTTCTACGTCCAGATCGTCGGCCTCGTGGTGATCGTGCCGTTCGCGATCGCCGCCGGCGTTCCCGACGCGCCCGCGGAGGAGTGGCTGACCGCAGTCGGGGCGGGCGTCGCGTATCTCGGCGGAAGTGCGGCCTGGATCTTCGCCGTCCGCGCCGGCGCCGTCGGGATCGTCACGACCATCGTCGCGACGGACGGCGCGGTCGCCGCCGTGTTCGCGGTGCTGCTCGGCGAGCACCTCCCCACCGCCGTCGCGATCGCGCTCGGCGTGATCGTGATCGGCTGCCTCGCCGCGACACGCCCGGGCGAGCACGCACACGTCACGCCCGCGGCGATCGGGCTCGGCGTTTTGGGGTCGCTGTCGTTCGCCGGCGTCTTCGTCCTCGGCGGCGAGGCCGACGGCATCGGGCTGCCGTGGGTGCTGCTCGTCAGCCGCCTCGTCGCGATCGGCCTGCTGATCCCCGTCGCCCTCCACCAGCGGCCGCCGGTGCCGCGCGGTATCCCGGCGCGGGACGCGGCGCTGATGGGCGTGACGGACGTGGCCGGCTACGCCTTCTTCCTGTTCGGTGCCGACTGGAGCATCGCCATCGCCTCGGTCGTGGCCTCGCAGTACGCCGTGGTAACGGTGATCGCCTCACGCTTCGCATTCGGCGAACGGTTGCGCCCGATGCAACTCGGCGGCGTCGTCGTGACGCTCAGCGGCGTGGCTGCGGTCGTGATCATGGAGGCGACGTGACAGCACTCGTCGCGAAGCTCCTGCCGCCGGAGATCGACCGGCGTGGCATCGGCGTCCTGTCGTTCGGCCACCTGTCGGTCGACCTCTGCCAGGGCATCGTCCCACCGCTGATGCCGTTCATGATCGTGGAACGCGGCTACAGCTTCTCCCAGGCGGGGGCGCTGCTGCTGTTCTCGAGCCTCGGCTCCTCGCTGCTGCAACCTCTGCTCGGGATCTTCGCCGACCGCATCCGGGCCAGCTGGCTGGTTCCGGCCGGGGCCGTGACGGCGGCCGTGGGCTCGGGTGCGTCCGGGGTCGCCGACTCCTACGCCGGCACGGCCGTCTGCCTGATGGTGGCCTCGGTTGGCGTTGCGATGTTCCATCCCGAGGCAGTCCGGTTCGCCAGTTACGTGTCCGCGCGGAGCGGCCGGCAGGGAACGGGGATGAGCTTCTTCGCGCTCGGTGGCATGTCGGGGTGGGCGATCGGGCCGATTCTCGTCACCGGCTCGGTCCTGGCGTTCGGCCTCTCCGGCACCGTGCTGGTGGCGATCCTGCCACTGATCGCCGCCGTCGTCCTCGTCACGGAGCGGCGACACCTCGACTCGTTCCGTCCGGACGCGGCGACTCGAGCGGACGCCGGCGACGGACCGAGCCAGTGGGGCGTCTTCTCTCTCGCCGCGGCGGCGGCGATGACCCGAACGGGGATGCAGTTCGGCCTGCAGGCATTCGTCCCGCTCTACGTCTGGCAGACCCTGGAGACCAGCGAGGCGATCGGGAACGCTGCCGGCAGCACGCTGATGATCGCCGGCGCCGTCGGCACACTCGTCGGCGGGCGCCTGGCCGACCGCCTCGGCTTCCGCAGCGTCGTCGTCCGCTCGATCGCGATCACCGTGCCACTGGTCGCGCTGATCACGGTCAGCCCTCTCGCCGGCGTCTTCGTCCTGATGGTCCTGATCGGCATCTCGATGGAGGGGAGCTTCTACCCGCTCGTGGTCCTCGCTCAGAACGCCGTCCCGCGCCACGTCGGCTTCGCGTCCGGTGTGATCCTCGGCCTCTCGATCGGCGTCGGCGCGGCGACGGCCGCGCTGCTGGGTGTCCTCGCCGATGCGTCCGGCCTGGAGCGGACCGTCCAGGTGCTCGCGCTGGTGGCGGGCGCAGCGTGGGTCCTGGCGTCGTTGTTGCCGAAGGACGATCGCTCGTAGTATTGTTCACGAAACGGTGAACAATCGGCTCCTCGATCGCAGCTTCCTCGCCCTCGCCCACCCCGTGCGGCGAGCGATCGTCGAGCGTCTGGCGGCCGGACCGCTGCCGGTCGCGGCCGCAGCGGCGGGTCTCGGCGTGACGAAGCCGGCGATCTCGCGGCACGTGCGCGTCCTCGAGGACGCGGCGCTCGTCGAGCGCGAGATCGTCGGGCGCGTCCACCGCCTGCACCTGCGGCCAGACCGGCTCGCTGCCGCGGCGACCTGGATCGACCGGCACCGTGGCCCGTGGGAGTCGAAGCTCGACGTCATCGAGCAGTACCTCGCGGAACACCCGAAGGGAGGGACGTGACCGCCACCGAGATCCACCTCGTCGTTCAGCGCACGATCGCTGCGACACCGGAGGCCGTGTTCGACGCCTGGACGACGCCGGCGGTGCTGCGGCGCTGGTTCGCAGCCGGCCCCGACTGGGACACGCCGGTCGCCGATGTCGACCTGCGCCCGGGCGGCGCGTTCCGAATCGCGATGCGCAACCCGCAGACCGGCGATGTCCATGCCGCCACCGGCGAGTACGTCGAGATCGACCGCCCGCGGCGCCTCGTCCACGCGGGGTTCGCGCACGATGGCATCCGCGACCTCCACGTCGAGGGCTGGCAGGGAACGCTCGCCAACCTGGCCGGACGCGCGTTCGCGACGGACGCATCGTGAGCGTCGACGTCGTCACGGAGACCGTCATCGACCGGCCCGTCGTGGAGGTGGCGGCGTTCGCCGGCGACCCGCTGAACGCGCCGCGCTGGTACGTGAACATCGCGTCGGTCGATCTCGAGACACCGCCTCCGGTCGCGGTCGGCTCGCGGATGGCGTTCGCCGCGCGATTCCTCGGCCGGACGATCTCCTACACGTACGAGGTCGCGGAACTGGTCCCGGGCGAGCGCCTCGTCATGCGGACGGCGCAGGGGCCGTTTCCGATGGAGACGACCTACACGTGGGCCGCGACCGCGAACGGCGGCACGCGGATGACGCTGCGCAATCGCGGTGAACCGGCGGGCTTCTCGAAACTCGTCGCCCCGTTCATGGCCCGGGCGGTGCGGCGCGCGACGACGAAGGACCTCGCCGCGCTGAAGCGACTACTGGAGTCGGGCGCCGCCTGAGCAATGATGTCGCAAAGGTGCCGCACACCTTTGCGACACGTCGAGGAGCGGATGAAGGGACTCGAACCCTCGACCTTCGCCATGGCAAGGCGACGCTCTAGCCAACTGAGCTACATCCGCGTGGCGACCCCATCATAGCCGAGCGCGATCGGCGCCGGGCGGGTGTACGCTCCGCCGTGATGACCACCGCCCCCGTCGTCCGCGCCGCGCGCGGCACCACCCTTCGCTGCCGCGGCTGGCTGCAGGAGGCAGCGCTGCGGATGCTCGAGAACAACCTCGACCCGGACGTCGCCGAGGACCCGGCGAACCTCGTCGTCTACGGCGGCACGGGCAAGGCGGCGCGCACCTGGAACGACTACCACCAGATCGTCGCGACGCTCAAGCGGCTCGCCGACGACGAGACGCTGCTCGTGCAGTCCGGCCGCCCCGTCGGCGTCTTCCGCACGCACGAGATGGCGCCGCGGGTCTTGCTGGCGAACTCGAATCTCGTGCCGGACTGGGCGACCTGGGACGAGTTCCGGCGCCTCGAGGACCTCGGGCTGACGATGTACGGTCAGATGACCGCCGGTTCGTGGATCTACATCGGCACGCAGGGCATCGTCCAGGGCACGTACGAGACGTTCGCGGCGATCGCGGAGCAGCGGTTCGGCGGCAGCCTCGCCGGGCGCCTCGTCGTCACCGCCGGCTGTGGCGGGATGGGCGGCGCTCAGCCGCTCGCGGTCGCGATGCTCGACGGCGTCTGCCTGATCGCCGACGTCGACCCGCACCACCTCGCGCGCCGCGTGGAGACCCGCTACCTCGACCTCGTCGCGCCCGACCTCGACACGGCGCTGCGCGAAGCGCGCGAGGCGATGGACGCCGGCGAGGGGCGCTCGATCGGCCTCGTGATGACCGCGAACGACCTGCACGTGGAACTGACGGCGCGCGGCGTCCTCCCCGACATCGTCACCGACCAGACGGCCGCCCACGACCCCCTCGTCGGTTACGTCCCCGACGGGCTGACGCTCGACGAGGCGGCCGACCTCCGTACGACTGACCCGGCGGCGTACATCGCCCGCGCGCGGGCGTCGATGGCGCGCCAGGTGGAGTTGATGGTGGGCTTCCAGGACCTCGGAGCGGTCGTCGTCGACTACGGCAACAACCTCCGCACGGAGGCGCGCGATGCCGGGTACGCCCGCGCGTTCGACTACCCGGGCTTCGTGCCGGCCTACGTGCGGCCGCTGTTCTGCCGCGGCATCGGGCCGTTCCGCTGGGCGGCGCTCTCCGGGAACGCGGACGACATCGCCGCGACCGACGAGGCGATGCTCTCCCTCTTCCCGGAGAACGCGCGCCTCGCGCGCTGGATCGGTCAGGCGCAGCGGCGGATCGCCTTCCAGGGCCTGCCGGCCCGCATCTGCTGGATCGGCTACGGCGAGCGCCACCGCGCCGGCCTGCGGTTCAACGACCTCGTCCGCAGCGGCGAGGTGACGGCGCCGCTCGTGATCGGGCGCGACCACCTCGACTCGGGATCGGTCGCCTCGCCATACAGGGAGACGGAGGCGATGCGCGACGGCTCCGACGCGATCGCCGACTGGCCGCTGCTGAACGCGATGCTGAACGTGGCGAGCGGCGCCGCCTGGGTCGCGCTGCACCACGGCGGCGGCGTCGGCATCGGCCGCTCGATCCACTCCGGCGCGCAGGTCGTCGCGGACGGCACCGACGACGGCGCGCGCCGGGTCGAGCGCGTGCTGACGAACGATCCGGGCACGGGCGTGATGCGCCACGCGCACGCTGGCTACGAGGAGGCGCTCGACCATGCGCAGGCGACCGGCCTCGACCTGCCCGGGATCACGACGTGACCGTCTGTCTGGTCCCGGAGGTCGTCCTCGACCAGACCGGCGTGCACCGCGACCTCGCGATCCTGATCGACCCTGGCGAGGGCATTATCGATGGCGTGATCGGCGCGGTGCACGCGCCGGGCGACGCTATCAACCTGCCTCGCACCGCCCTGGCGCCGGGATTCGTCAACGCGCACTCGCATAGCTTCCAGCGCGACCTGCGCGGCATCGTCGAGCGCGTCTCGCACCTGGCACCCGAGGACGACTTCTGGACGTGGCGCGAGGCGATGTACGCGGCGGCGGGCGCGCTCGACCCGGACTCGATCCGGGACGTGGCGCTGCGCTGCTTCGCGCAGATGAGGCGCGCCGGCTACACCGCCGTCGGCGAGTTCCACTATGTCCACCACCGACCGGATGGCACGCCGTACGAGCGGCCGAACGCGCTCGCCGAGGCGGTCTGCGAGGCAGCGGAGGAGGCCGGCCTGCGGATCGTCCTGCTGCTCGCCGCGTACGAGCGCGGCGGCTTCGGCCGGCCACCGGACGCGGGGCAGCGACGGTTCTGCGACCCGTCGGTGGGAGCGTACCTCGACCGACTGACGGCGCTGCAGGAGTGGGCGGCGGGCCGGCCACTCGTCACGGTTGGCGCCGCGCCCCACTCCGTGCGCGCCGTCTCGGAGGAGTGGCTCGCGCGGATCAGCGAGCATTGCTCCGACCACGACCTCGTCCTGCACCTCCATGCCGGCGAACAGCCGCGGGAGGTCGGCGAGACGCTCGCGGCGACCGGCCTGCGGCCCGTCGCGTTGATCGAACGCGCCGGAGCGCTGACGCAGCGCACGACGATCGTGCACGGCACGCACTGCGACGACGCGGAGATCGCGCTGCTCGCGGCGCGCGGCGCGACCGTCTGCGCCTGCCCGACAACGGAGGCGAACCTCGGCGACGGCTACGTCCCGGCGCGCCGCCTGCTCGGCTCCGGTGTTCCCATCGCGGTCGGCTCGGACTCGAACACGATCATCGATCCGTTGCTCGAGATCCGCGAACTCGAACACGTTGCTCGGCGGACGGCGCAACGACGCAACGTTCTCGTCGCGACCGGTGACGCCGGCCCCGCGCCATACCTGCTGTCGTGCGGCTGGTCGAGTGGCGCCGCGGCGCTCGGCCTCCCGGCACCGGTGATCGAGACGGGCGCGCCGGCCGACCTGATCGCGCTCGACCTCGACGATCCGGAGATCGCGGGCGTGGCGGACGCCCACCTGGCGGCCGCGATCGCGCTGGCCGGATCCGCAGCGCTGGTGACGCGTAGCTGGGTGGCGGGTCGCTAAAGAGCGCTGCGCCGCACGCCGACACGGTCAGAGTCGATTCCGGCGGTGCAGACGTGCTGAACGGCGGCGACGACGATGACACCCTCCGCGGCGGCACCGGCGACGACTCGTTCTACGGCGGCCTCGGTATCGACATCGTCGACGGCGGCGCCGGCTCCGATAGCGCCTCCTGCTTCGACGGCCCCGCCATCGTCATCCGACTCAACGGGCTGCCCGTCTCCGGCCACACCGGCGAGAACGACACGGCGATCTCGATCGAAGACGTGATCACCGGCGTCGGCAAGGACACCGTCTTCGGATCGTCCAGCGCCAACCACATCGACACCGGCCGCGGCAACGACCGCGTCACCACCGCCAACGACGGCGCGATCGACTCCGCCCGCTGCGGTGGCGGCTCCGACCGCGTCACCGCAAGCCGCCGCGACGACCTCCGCGGCGACTGCGAGACGATCAACCGCCGCCGCCGGTAGCAGCGGGAACCGGTGGAACAAAGGGGCCTGGCCCCTTTGTTCCGCTACCCGCGCAGCCGCTCCGAGAACTTCGGGTCGAGCCGCTCGATCTGACGGAGCAGCGCGGCCGCATGCGCCTTCTTCTCGTCCGCGATCCGGCGCACCTCTTCGCGCGCCTCCTCGTCGTGCAGCGTCGAGGTCTGCGACTCGAGACGCGTGACGGCCTCGAGTTCGGCGGCGACGTCGCCGCGCAGCAGGTCGAGGTCGTGGTGGAGATCGGTCAGGCGCATGATGCGCCGAGTATAGGCGCCTCAGGCGACGTCGTCGTGTCGCTGGTAGCGGGAATCGAGCTCGAAGTCCGCATGCAGGTGCTCCAGGCGCTCGCGCGCGTGGCCATGCAAGATCCGTGATCCGGTCGACTCGTACGGATCCACCGGCGCGGGCTGCGCGGTCCGCGTCAGATGGTGCCGAAAGCGGCCACGCGCGACGCGGGTCGACTGAATGTGCATGCCGGAGGAGCGAGGCGGCATGCCTCCTGTATCGACCAGGACGGCCTAGATCGTGACCGGCGCCGCAACGGCGATGCGCGGCGCGACGTCGGCGCCGGCCGGACGAAAGCGGACGGCGTAGCAGCGCGGGCCCGGCGTCGGGTCCGGATCGCCGACGGCGGCGGGCCCGGCAGCCGTCGGGCCACTCGCCAGGACCGGCATCGTCGCCGCGTCGGCCGGACACGGGCCGAGCGTGCGGAGCACCTCGACGGCCACCAGCGGAGTCACCGGCGTCGTCCACGTCACCTGCACGCCGCCAGCCGGCAGGGGTGCGGCGCCGAGGCCTACCCGCGCAGCCAGGGGCGCCTCGACGCCACGAGTGACACGTCGCTCGCCGGCGAGCCGCCAGCGCCCGCGCCGATCGAACACGAACACCGCGTAGCACCAGTCCCCCTCGCCCACGACGGCGAGATCCTCGATGCGTTCCGCGACGCCGCGCCGATCCGTGGCGACATACTCCGTCACGAGGTTGCCGAGCCGCGGCGCCGCGCCTGGCCGCTGCTGGACGCCGATCTGCTGCGACAGCGGCGTGTTCGGACACGACCGCCCGCGGCGCCGCTGCACGGTCACGCGATCGAGCCGGCGGACGGGGTTGCGGAACGTCAGCACGACACGGGCCAGCGAGCCGACGGGGTCGGCCTCGTCCCGAAGCCGGGACAGAGGCCGGGGCAGCTGCGGCGAGACGCAGAAGCTGACGCTGGCGCTGCGGAACCGGCCACCGTAGAGCCGCAGGGCACCGCGCCGATCGTCGTTGCGCGGCGGCGAGCAGTACCACTCCCATGCCAGCGGCTGCGGCCCGCAGCGAGCGACGTGTGAAGAGTTCATCAGCGCACAGCGCCGATCCTCGTGGCCGAGACCGAGGATATGCCCGAACTCGTGCGCGGCGGCCATCACCCGCACGCCCTCGCCGCAGGTCGCCTGCAGCCACATCCGACCGCCGAAGCCGGGCACGTAGCCGAGCGTCGCCCGACCGATCGCCCCGAAGCACGGACGGGACGGCAGGCTCGTGACAATCACGTCCGCGCTACCACGTGGCACCTCGCGGAGCACCACCCGGACACCCGAGCGATTCCACGCCCGGGCCGCCGTCCGCACGGCGGGCGCCAGCGCGTTCGACGCGACGGCGTAGGAGATCACGCCGCCGGGCCAGGGGCGGCCCCGGACATCGGCCGCACCCGCCGGCGTCGCGACGACGGCGAGCCCGGCGACCACCACCACCGTGATTCTCATGCCAGCACGATCGCGCCCGCCTCGTCGAGCCGGGCGTTCCACGAGCGCCAGCGGGCGCCGAGTTCCATGACGTCGTCGCCGCGGCCCTCCAGCCGCACCGTCGGATCGGCCTCGGCGTCGACGCGGTACTGGTACCAGGAGATGTCCCAGCCGATCGTGATGACGACGTCGGGGCGGGTACCGCCGAGCGGGATGACGGAGACGCGCGGCCCGCCGAGCGTGCGGGCGATGCCGTGGATCGTGCGCCGGTAGGCGCTGCCGTTGAAGATCTCGAGGCTGCTCGCGACCGCGTGCGCGGCGGCCTGCGCACGCTCCGCCTCGCGGTCCCGCGCCCGCTCCGCGACGACCAGTTCCTCACCGGTGAGTCGGACGACCCCGACCGTGTGCTTCGGCTCGGACCGTCGCGTGGCAGCGGCCGCGCGGCGTTCCTCCCGCGGCTTGCGCAGCCGTGCGATCAACCCTTCGCGCAGCTCGCGCGGCGCCGGCGGCGGGTCCGGCTGCCCATCCCGCAACCACCCGCGCGCGAGGGCGTTGAGCTCGCAGAGCGCGCAGACGACGCGCGTCTCACGGCCATCGCGGAACGACGAGACGACCTCGCCCAGCAGCATCGTTCGCTCGCAATAGTCGCATCGCACGACGGCCTGCTGTTGGCGGAGACGCACCACGCGTGAATCTTGCCAGGATCGAGGCGAACCTCAGTGCGCCTCGGCCTCCTTCTTCGCCTCCGCCATCACCTTCTGCGAGATGTGGACAGGCACCTCCTCGTAGCGCAGGAAGCTCATCGCGTAGTCGCCGCGGCCACCGGTGACGGACGTCAGCGTCTGCGAGTAGGTAAGCATCTCCGCCATCGGCACCTCGGCCCGCACCGTCGTCGACGAACCGCGCGGCTCGATGCCGAGCAGCCGACCACGCCGGGAGTTGAGGTCGCCCGTGATGTCGCCGACCGAGTCGTCGGGGACGGAGATCTCGACCGCCATGACGGGCTCGAGCATCACCGGGTCGGCCTTCGCCATCGCCTCGCGGAACGCCATCGACCCGGCGATCTTGAACGCCATCTCACTCGAGTCGACGTTGTGGTAGCTGCCATCGACGAGCGTCACGCCGACGCCGACGACCGGGAACCCCGCGAGCGGACCCCGCGTCATCGACTCCTGGATGCCCTTGTCGACCGCGCCCCGGAAACCCTGGGGGATGACGCCGCCGACGATCTTGTCGTGAAACTCGTAGCCCTCGTGACCGAGCAGGGGCGCGATCTCGACGTGGCAGTCGCCGAACTGCCCGCGGCCGCCCGTCTGCTTCTTGTGCCGGCCGTGACCACGGGCCTGCTTGCGGATCGCCTCCAGGTAGGGCACGCGCGGCGGGTGCGTGATCATCTCGACGCCGAACCGCCGCTTGACGCGCTCGACGGTGACCTCGATATGCATCTGCGAGAGCCCCTCGACGAGTTGCTCGCCGGTGCGCTCGTCCCGGTGCACGACGAGAGTGGGGTCCTCTTCCTCCAGCCGACGCAGAGCCTGGTTGAGCTTGTCCTCCTCGCCCTTCTTGGCAGGCTCGACTGCGACCGATACGACCGGGGCCGGCAGGCGCACGGGCGGGATCACGAGGTCGCGCTCGCGGTCGAGCAGGACGTCGCCGGTCGTCACGTCCTTCAACTTCGCGACGGCACCGATCTCCCCCGGCCCGAACGACGTGCAGGGGCTATGGTCCTTCCCCTGCACCTCCAGCAGCGCACCCGTGCGCTCCTTCGCGCGCGTCCGCTGGTTGATGAGGTGCGAGTCGCCCGAGACCGTGCCGGCAAAGACACGGAACAGCGACAGTCTCCCCGCGAACGGGTCCGCGATCGTCTTGAAGACGTACGCGACGACACCGTCGTCGAGGCCGACGACGACCTCCTCGCCGGCCGCGTCGGCCGCCTTCAGTCCGCCGGCGCGCTTCGGTGACGGCAGGGCCTCGACGAGCAGGTCGAGCAGCGCGTGCGTGCCGGAGTTGCGCGCCGCCGCACCGCAGGTGACCGGGAAGATCGCCCCCCGCAGCACCATTGCCTTGAGCGCCGACGCCATCTCGCCGGCCGTGATCTCCTGGCCGTCGAGGTACTTCTCGATCAACTCGTCGGCCGA
The DNA here is from genome assembly GCA_009885805.1 of Actinomycetota bacterium. Lineage (GTDB taxonomy): Bacteria > Actinomycetota > Thermoleophilia > Gaiellales > F1-60-MAGs149 > VFJZ01. Next base: position 24,984 of record VFJZ01000028.1, on the reverse strand, counting down.
CTCCGCGACCCGCTCGATCAGTTCGTCGTGGCGGCGCTGCGCCTCGGCCGCGTACGCCGCGGGGATCTCCTCACCATCACCTTCACGTTGACCCTTAGGATCTGGATATGCACGCATGTGGACAAGGTCGATCACCCCTGTGTAGTCGTGCTCGTGCCCCATCGGCATCGAGACCGCGACGACGCTGTCGGACAGCGCGTGGAGCGAGGCGAGCGCGGCATCGAAGTCGGCGCGCTCCCGATCGAGCAGGTTGACGTGCAGGACGCGTGGGAGGCCGAGTTCGTCGGCGCGACGCCAGAGCCGGTCGGTCGAGACCTCGACGCCGGCGACACCCGAGATCTCGAAGATCACGCCCTCGACGACCCGCAGGGCGCCGAGCGCGTCGCCCTGGAAGGCGGGATCGCCGGGCGTGTCGATCAGGTTCAGACGGCGCCCCTCCCAGGTACAGCGCGCGAGCGAGGCCGTGATCGACATCGAGCGCCGCTTCTCGTCGTCGTCGTAGTCGGTGACGGTCGTGCCGTCCGCGACCGTACCGAGCCGGGTCGTCGCGCCGCTCTCGTAGAGCAGCGATTCGACGAGGGACGTCTTCCCGGTCCCACGATGGCCGAGCACGGCGACATTGCGAATCTTGGCTGGCTCCTGCGGCATGACCTTCCTCCCGACGCGAGTCGGAGGCGATTGTACCGATCTGGAGAGCAGGCCTTCGCGCGGTCGCGTCAGCGTGCGAGCGAGCCCTGCAGCCGCACCTTGAGGCGGAGGATCGCCTTCGTGTGCAACTGCGAGACGCGCGACTCGGTGACGCTCAGGACCTCGCCGATCTCGCGGAGCGTCAACTCCTCGTAGTAGTAGAGCGTGATGACGAGGCACTCGCGTTCCGGCAGCCGCTGAATCGCCTCGGCCAGTGCCTCCCGCACCTCCGTCTGCCCCATCGCCGCGGAGGGATCGTCGGCGTGCGGGTCCTCGATCGTGTCGATCAGGGAGACGGTGTCGCCGCCAAACGTGGAGATCTGCCAGAGCTCGTCGAGCGCGGCGACCGAGGTGCGCGAGATCGCCGTCAGTGCGTCCTGGAACTCGCTGAGGGTGATGCCGATCTCCACCGCGACCTCCTCGTCGGTCGGCGACCGCTTGAGGCGGTTCTCCAACTCCAGCATCGCCCGCTCGATCTCCCGGGCGCGGGAGCGGACCGACCTCGGCACCCAGTCCAGCGAGCGCAGTTCGTCGATGATCGAGCCCTTGATGCGCGAGATCGCGTACGTCTCGAACTTGATCTCGCGGCCCGGGTCGTAGCGCTCGATCGCGCCGATCAGGCCGAGCAGGCCGTAGGAGACGAGGTCACCCTCGTCGACATGGGCGGGCAAGCTCGTGCCGAGACGACCGGCGACGTACTTCACCAGTGGGGCGTAGTTGAGGATCAAGCGATCCCGCAGCGCCTTGTCCCGCGAAGTGCGGTAACGCTGCCAGACGTCCTCGATCGCTACTTTCGATGTGGCCATCAACCTCGGGGGTGCGCGAGTCCGTGAGCGTGACGGAGATGGGGAACGGAGACGCGCGTGTAGATCTCGGTGCTCGCTAACGAAGCATGCCCCAGAAGCTCCTGGATTGCGCGCAGGTCCCCTCCGCCCTCGAGCAGATGCGTCGCGTAGGCGTGGCGGAGGGCATGCGGCGACCGGTGCGGAAGACCGGTGGCGGCGAGGCGCCGGGCGAGGATCCGCCGCACCGTGGTCGGGTCGAGACGGCGTCCCCGGAGCGAGACGAAGAACGCGTCCGGCTCCTCTGCGACTGCGACGGTGGGGCGTCCGCGGGCGAGCCACGCGCCGGCGGCGTCGGCTGCCGGAGCGCCGAGCGGGACGACGCGCAGACGCGCTCCCTTGCCGTGGACCCGGACCGAGCGGCCGTCGAGGTCGCCGCGGTCGAGGCGGCACGCCTCGGAGACCCGCAGGCCGCAGCCGTAGATCAGCTCAAGCAGCGCGTGATCGCGGAGCCCGGCGGCCGTCGCCGGCCACGGCGCGTCGAGCAGATCTGTCATCTCGTCCGCGCGCGGCACGTCGGGGAGATGCCGCCCGCGTCGCGGCCCCGGCATGTCGACGGCCGCATCGACCGGCGAGCGCCCGCCCTCGTGCAGGCGGCGGTGAAAGCCGCGGATCGATGACAGCGCCCGTGCGCGCGAGGTTGCGACGAGCCCGCGCGCTGCCAACTCAACGCCGTAGGCGCGGACGTCAGCGCGCGTCGCGGACGCGGGCGCCATCCCGCGCGCGGCCAGCCAGACGGCGTAGGCGCGGAGGTCTGACCCGTAGGAGCGCAGCGTCGCCGCCGACGCGCCGCGCGCCCGCTCACCCTCCAGGAACCAGTCCACGTCCACCATGTCAACCAGGTTCGGCACCGCCTAGCGAACTCTTCTCAGGCGCCGGAACGCGCCCACGGCGGACACCACGAACCAGCCCGCGAGACCGCCGGAGCCGACCGCCACGGGCCAGGTGCCGGCCGAGGCCGCGGCGACGGCGATCGCCGCGAGGCAGGCGCCGAGGACGCAGAATCCGATGACGAGCGCCATCAGTCGGCCACCGGCGCCGGGGTCGGCCAGCGGCGACGCAGCCAGATCGCGCCGATGCCGCCGATGACGAGGGGCGGCACGACCGTCCAGCCGAACGCGCCGGGACTGATCTCGACCGCAGCCTCCTTCTTGGCCCGCTCGAAGGCTGCCAGGTCCTGCGCGTCGCGCGCCGCCTCGATGCGTGCGTTTGCCGCCCGCTCACGGTCGGTCGGGCCGTAGATCTTCCGCTGCGACACGTTGCCGACCACACCCGCGAGCAGCGCCAGCAGCAGCACCGCCATCACCTGGTTCTTCACCGTGGAGCAGGGTAGCCGCCGGTATGATCGCGGCCGTGCGCTACGTCTTCGTCGACTGCCGCTTCGACCTGCTCGACCCGGCCGCTGCCGTGGAGCGGTACCGGGCCGGCCATGTCCCGGGTGCTGCCCACCTCAACCTCGACAGCGACCTCTCGGATCTGACCGATGCGCCGGCCGCCGGCCGCCACCCGCTGCCGACCGCGACTGCGTTCGCGGCGGCGGCGTCACGCGCCGGCATCGGCGACGACGCGTTGGTGGTCGCCTACGACGAGGCGGGTGAGGGCGGGGCGGCGCGCCTCTGGTGGCTCCTCCGGCACTTCGGGCACGAGCACGCGGGCGTCCTCGACCGCGGGGTGGGCGTCTGGCGCGGGCCGCTCGCGACGGGCGATGAGACGCCGGACACGGCGGTGTTCGTGCCGCGCGTCCGCGACGATGACCTGATCGACGCCGACGAGGTGCTGGAGCGCCTCGGCGACCGGCGGCTCGTCGTCATCGACTCCCGCGCCCCGGCCCGATTCGCGGGTGAGCCGTCAGATCACCCGCTCGCCGGCCTCGACCCGGTTGCGGGGCACATCCCGGGCGCCGTCAACGTGCCGTTCGCAGGCCCGCTCGCCTTCCCGCCCGCGGTCCTCGAGGCTGACGAGATCGCTGTCTACTGCGGCTCGGGCGTCACGGCCTGCGTCAACCTGCTCGCGCTGCACCACGCGGGGCGGCCCGACGCTCGGCTGTATCCGGGCTCGTGGAGCGAGTGGTCGCGCCGCGGCCTTCCGGGCGAGACCGGCAACTGACTCACCACTGATCGAGGGCGTCGACCGTCCAGATGTCGACGAGGTCATCGCCGCGCACGCAGTGGATCAGGCGGTACATCGCGAGCGTCTGGTAGCAGTGCGGCGGCTGTAGCTCGATGACGGCGCCGACCGCCAGGCGCGCTCCCGCGGGAAGGTCGAGCCGCCCCATGTCGTCGCCGACGAGCGAGTAGACGGCGCCCGCAGGCGCACCGCGCAGGACGCCGGGATGCTCGATACCGAAGATGCAGTCGAGCTCCTTGATACCGGCATCGGCGACGACGAAGCCGGGCTGCGCGGCCGAGATCACCGTCGCCCGCACCGCGAGGGCGGCGCCGAACGGATGTGGATCGTCGCGGCGCAGGACGACGTCGCGGTAGTTGACGTCCATCAGGGCGTAGGTGCCGCCCTGCACCTCCGTCAGGACGGCGAGTTCGTGGTCAAAGTCGTGCGTGCCGGTGCCGCCGCCGCTGACGATCGCCGGCGCGAGGTCGGCGTCGGTCAGCTGGCCGACGATCTCGACGAGCGGTCGCAGCAGCTCGTGGGAGCGGGCCCGACGTTCGTCGTAGTCGACCGTGTTCTGGTGGTTGCCGACGTAGCCCTGGACGCCGGCGTAGCGCAGCGCGTCGCAGTCCGCGATCTGTCGGGCGAGTGCGACGGCGACCGTGGGATCGGCGGTGCCGGTGCGACCGCCGCCGACCTCGACGTCGACGAGGACGCCGAGCGGGCGGCCGGAGGCGCGCGCCACCGCCTCGAGGGCGGCGACGTTATCGGCCGAGTCGGTGCAGACGAGGAGGCCCTCGGCACGGCCATTGAGCTCGGCGAGGCGGGCGAGCTTCGGCTGCGTCACGACCTGTGTGAACAGCACCACCCCCGGGATGCCGGCATCCGCCATCACCTCGGCCTCGCGGAGGGTCGCGCAGCAGACGCCGAGCGAGCCGGCGGCGACCTGTCGGCGGGCGATCTCGACCGACTTGTGGATCTTGGCGACGGCGCGGACGGTGTAGCCGTGCGCGGTCGCATGGGCCGCGAGGGAGGCGATGTTCGCATCGAGGATGTCGAGGTCGAGCACGAGTGCCGGCGTCCCGATCTCGTGACTGGAGCCGGGCCGGCCGATCAGCTGCTCGTTGGGGCCGCGCGAGACGTCGATCATGCGGGCAGCCTGACGCTCCGCAGCGGCAGCGTCAACCTCCGATCAGGCGCTGATCGCGGCGACCGCGCTGACGGCGCCGACGACGAGCACGAGTCCCGCCCACTGATGCGGCCGGAGACGCTCGCCGAGGAAGATCATGCCGCCGATCGCGGCGAACGTCGCGAACTGTGCCGCGAGCACGCCGGCCAGCGCGACCGGTCCGGCATCGGCGGCGGCGAAGTAGCAGAGGTTGCCGCCGGTGTCGCCGACCGCCCAGACCAGCAGACGCCACGGCTCGGAGCGGATCCCAGTGCGAACGGACGGGCGGAACAGGAACGGCAGCACCACGAGGCTCGCAGCGACGCGCACGGCGAAGAATCCCCAGTACGCGCCGAGTTCGTCCGTCACCGGACCGCCGAGGAAGAGGATCGCTCCCCAGACGAGCGCCGCGCCGACCGCAAAGGCGACGCCGGCGCCCGAGGTCGGCGTCGCCTGGCCGCCGGCCGCCGAGACGAGCACGACGCCGACGACGGCGAGTGCGAGCAGGCCGATCAGGAGCAACCCCGGCCGCTCGCCGAACCCAACCGCGATGACGGCAGCGGCCGCCCCTTCGCAGGAGATGATTGGCGCGACGACCGATACCGGGCAGCTCTCGAAGGCCTTGAACGCGATCGTGTAGCCCGCGGCCATGATCACGCCCGTCATTGCCGCCAGCCCGACTCCTCGCCAGGTGATGTCCGGCAGGTCGACGAACAGCCCGACGGGGGCGATCAAGACCGTCCCGAGTACGAGCGACCCGGCGAGGACGGCGGTCGGGCCGATCCGACGCACGGCGACCGCGAGCGGAACGTCGGGGAGACCCCAGAGAAGGGCGGTCGAGAGTCCGAGGGCGACGGTCAGCATCGACCGGCCGCGGGGTCGTGCTGCCGCATCGGGACCCGATGCTACTACCCTTCGGACATGAACGTCGCCGCGCCCGTCCAACTGCGCTCCTGGCCCGCGCCTCGGTACCTCCTGGCGCTCGCGGGAGCGGCGGGGATGGCGGTCGTCATCGGCGTACCGACCGACGTGATCCCGAACCCGTGGTTCACGCGCACCGTCGCGGCCGAATGGTGGGACGCGGTGATCCTCGCGGTCACCAGCCTGCTCGGCGGACTCGTGCTGGCATCGTTCACCACGCCGACGGCATGCGCGGCGCGGCCGCGCGAGACGCGAGCCGGCTTCGCGTCCGGCGCGCTGACGATCTTCTCGGTCGCCTGCCCGGTCTGCCACCAGGTCGTCATCGCAATCCTCGGCGCCGCCGGTGCGCTCGTGTGGTTCGCGCCCGTGCAGCCGCTGCTCGGCATCGCCGGGATCGCGCTGATGGCCTGGGTGCTGCGGGCGCGCCTCCGCGCCGCTCGTTAGCCGAACAGCGGACGCAGGTACGCGTTGAGGAAGCGGCCGGCCGGGTCGACCAGTCGCCGCGCGGCCCGGACCTCGTCGATCCTCGGGTAGAGACTCGCCAACTCCTCATCACCGATCGCGCGCAGCTTCCCCCAGTGCGGCCGTCCGCCCGCAGCACGGCAGAGCCGCTCGGCCGCCGCGAAGCCCGGCTGCCACGCGTCGGCCGGCGCCGCGTGGAGACTGATCGTGACGACGTCGCGACCGGCGGTCGGTGACAGTGCGAGCCCGTCGCCGGCCTGCTGCCGGAACTCCACCGCCCACGTCAACTCGGGGTGGCGGTCGCGCATCAGGCTGCGCACGTCGTCGAGGACCTCCCAGGCCGACTCCGCCGGGATGGCGTACTCCATCTCGACGAAGCGCTCGTCGCGCAGCGACGGGTAGATCCGGTCGCTCCAGTCGACCCGCTCGGGCTTCAGGTACCGCTCGACCGTCCCCGGCGCTGCCTCGCGGCCGGCGACCGCCGCGCTGACCGGTGCGTCGGTCGCGGTGAAGGACTTGAAGACGCAGCGGTCGTGCAGCGGCAGCCAGAAGAACTCGTGGTTACGCGCCGTCGCGGCAGCCTCGTCCCAGTGGGCGCGGGCGTCGGCGTAGGCGCAGTGCCACGTTCGCTCGTGCAGCCGGTACGCCGGCACGACGGCGAGATCGACCTCGACGATCACGCCGAGCATCCCGAGCGCGAACGCCGCCGCACCATCCTGGTGAGCGACCGAGCCGTCTGGCAGCACGACGCGGAGCCCACGCACCATCGTCGCGAGGCTGCCGAACCCGCCCGCGCCGTGCGTGCCGGTCGCGATCGCGCCGGCGATCGCCTGCACGTCGACGTCCCCCTGGTTCGCGAGGCCGACGCCGGCGGCGCGCAGCGGCGCGCCGAGCGCGCTGATCCGCGTCCCGGCTCGAACGGTGGCGACGCCTGCGGCGGCGTCCACCCGGACGACGCCGGCGATCTCCGCCAGGTCGAGGAGCAGCCCGTCCGTCGCCACGAGCGGCGCGAACGAGTGGCCGGCGCCGGCGACCCGCATCGCGGCGTCCGTCGCGGCGATCCCAGTGCAGACCTCATCGACCGAGCGCGGCCGGGCGATCCGCGCCGGCGCGCAGGAGGCGTTCCCGGCCCAGTTCGTCCACGACGGCACCTGATGGAGCATACGGGTCGATCGCGTCGCTCACGGCTCTCCTTCGCGCCTGAAGGTGAGCAACCGGTAGGCCACGAGGCCCGTGGCCAGGCAGTGCTGCAGCGCGTCCCCACCGGCGAGCGACGACCAGTACTCACCACGCAGGCGGCGAGGCAGCGGTCGCGTCGCCGCCACGAACAGGTGGATCGATCGATCCCGGGATCGACGCAGACGCAGATCGGGCGTCAGGTTGTCATCGCTGACGAACACGAACCCGGCATCTGCGCCGTGTCGCGTCGCCTCGTCGACGGTGACCAGCGACCCGACACGCCAGGCCTCCCGGAACTCGTCAAGCCGACGCGCCCGGGTCGGCGACGCGGCCGCGCCGGCCGACGTGAGGAAGTCGTCGCAGACGAGGAGCAAGCCGCCCGGGCGCAGCAGATCGGCCGCCGCGCGGAAGTACGCGGCGGGATCCGGGCTGTGGACGAACGCCTCGATCGAGAACGCGCAGTCCGCACCGACCAGGTCAGGTGGCGGTGCGAGGTAATCGCCCTGACGGACCCGAACACGCGCCGAGAGGCCGGCGTCGGCGAGGAGCGTCGCAGCGATGTCTGCCTGGACGGAACTGATGGTGAGGCCTTCGCCGACGATGTCCGGCCGGCTCGCCGCCTGGTACATGAGGCTGCCGCCGACCCCACAGCCGAGGTCGACGACCCGAGGCCCGGTGCGGTCGGCGAGCAACGCCAGGATGGCGTTGTCGACGTGATGGAACGCCTGGTCCTGCGTCGTGACACCCGGTCCCCAGACAGCCCGATGGATCGACGCGCCGCCCTCGCCCAGGCGCCGGAATCGGCTGGTGTTGCGGTCGTAGAACCGCATCACCTTGTCGACCTGGCCAGGAGCACCCCCGGTCTTCGCCATCGCCGGGCACGCTACCAACGGCGACGCCAGCCGCCGCCGAGCCGACGGCGACGGAAAGAGCCGAACCCCGCATGAACACTCGGGATTCGGCTCTCTCAGCCAACAGGGGCGACAGGACTCGAACCTGCGACCCTCGGTTTTGGAGACCGATGCTCTACCAACTGAGCTACGCCCCTTCGAGCCACCAGTCTACCGCGGCCCGGGTTGCGGCAGCTAACAGGCGGTGAAGCGGGCGGCGACCGCGTTCCAGTCGATGACGTTCCAGAAGGCCGCGATGTAGTCGGGGCGGCGGTTCTGGTAGTTGAGGTAGTACGCGTGCTCCCAGACGTCCATCCCGAGCAGCGGCGTGTGGCCGTCCATGACCGGGGAGTCCTGATTCGCCGTCGAGTACGCCTTCAGGCCCGAGCCGTCGTGCACGAGCCAGCTCCAGCCCGAGCCGAAGCGGGTGACGCCGTTCTGCGAGAAGGTCGTCTTGAAGTCGTCGAACGAGCCGAACGTCGCGCCGATCGCATCGCCGAGAGCGCCGCTCGGGGAGCCGCCGCCGCTCGGGCCCATCGTCGCCCAGAACAGCGAGTGGTTGGCGTGACCACCGGCGTTGTTGCGCACCGGGCCCTGCTTGTCGGCGGGCAGGCTCTTCAGGTCGCGGAGGACGTCCTCGACGCTCGAGTTCTCCCACTGGGTGCCGGCGAGCGCGTTGTTCGCGTTCGTGATGTACGCCTGGTGGTGCTTCGAGTGGTGGATCTCCATCGTCCGCGCGTCGATGTGCGGCTCGAGCGCATCGTGGGCATACGGCAGGTCGGGCAGCGTGAAGGGCATGGTGTCTCCGGTCGTCCGCGGTGCATGATTTGTACCGGATCACGCGCCGACGAGCGTGCCGTCGCGCGCGCGCGCGACGGCGCCGGCGAGTTCGAGTTCTGTCAGCAGCGCCTGCAGTCGGGACGGCGCCAGGCCGAGGCGGGCACCGAGCGACTCCGGCGTGCCGGGAGAACGGTGGATCGTTGCCAGCAGTCGCGCGGCGTCGTCGCTGACGGCGGTGGCCACCTCGCGAGCGGCGCGCGCCGGATCGATGCCGAGCGAGACGAGCACATCCTCGGCGCACGTGACCGGGGTCGCGCCGTCGCGCAGCAGCATGTTCGCGCCGGCGGCGGCGCCGATCCACGGCGACGCCGGCACGGCCATCACCTCGCGCCCGGCTTCGAGCGCGAAGCCGGCGGTGATCAGCGCACCGCTGGTGTGGGCGGCCTCGACGACGATCACCGCCTGGGCCAGCGCGGCGACGATGCGGTTGCGGGCGGGAAAGCGCCACGGTGCCGGTGGCGTCGTCGCTGGATACTCGGAGATGATCGCCCCGCTCGCGGCGATGCGGGCGGCCAGCGCAGCGTTCGTTCGTGGATAGTCGACATCGATGCCGCAGCCGAGGACGGCGACGGTCCGTCCCGCCGCTGCCAGCGCCCCCTCGTGCGCGGCGCCGTCGATGCCGCGGGCGAGGCCCGAGACGACCGCGACGCCGGCCTGCGCGAGGCCGCGCGCGAGGCGATGCGTGAATGCGGCGCCCGCCGCCGACGCGGTGCGCGCGCCGACGATCGCCACCACCGGCGGCGTGAGGAGGACCGCGAGTCGCGCCGCGTCGGCCGGCGGCCGGAGGTGCAGAAGCGGCGGCGGCTCGGCCAGTTCATCGAGCCCGTCCGGCCAGCCCGGGTCGGATGGCCGAACGATCACGCGACACTCCCGAGCCGCAACGACAGGGCCTCGGCGAGATGGTCGCCGGCGACTCGCTCCGCCCCGGCGAGATCGGCGATCGTGCGCGCGACGCGCAGACAGCGGTCGACCCCGCGCGGCGACAGGGCGAGACGATCGATCGCGCGACGGAGGAGCGCCTCGCCGTCGGCGTCGAGCGAGCAGGTCGCCGCGACCGCCGCCGGCGGCAGGTGCGCGTTCGAGCCGGAGCCGCGCGCCGCCTGCCGCTCGGCGGCGCCACGGACGCGGCCAGCCACCGCCGCGGACGCCTCGGGCCGGTCGGCCCGGAGCACCTCGGCTTCGGGCCGGACGAGCCGGACGCCGAGATCCATGCGATCGAGCAGCGGTCCCGAGACCTTCCGACGATACGCCCGCACGCGCTCATCGCTGCAGGCGCAGGCCGGGCCGCCACCGCACGGACACGGGTTCATGGCGGCGACCAGCGACGTCCGGCACGGATAGGTGACGGAGCCACTCGCGCGGGCGACGGTCAGGACCCCGTCCTCGACCGGCCCTCGCAACGCCTCCAGCGCGTCACGCCGGAACTCGGGAAGCTCGTCGAGGAAGAGGACGCCGTGGGCAGCGAGCGCGATCTCGCCGGGCCGCAGTTGCGGCCCACCACCGATCAACGCGGCGGCCGAGGCGGAGTGATGCGGCGCGCGGAACGGTCGCGCCGTGACGAGCCCGCCGCCCGCCGGCAGTAGCCCGGCGACGGAGTGCAGCCGCGTCACCTCGAGCGACTGATCGGCGGTGAGCGGCGGCAGGACCCCCGGAAGGCGACGGGCGAGCATCGACTTGCCGACGCCCGGCGGTCCGACGAGCAGGAGGTTGTGCCCACCGGCGGCGGCGATCTCCAGCGCCCGGCGTGCCAGCGGCTGCCCGCGGACATCGGCCAGATCGGGCAGCGCCGGCCCCGGCAACGCCGGCGCCGCGGCGGTCCAGGGCCGGATGACACCACACCGGAGGTAGTTGACGGCGTGCTCGATCGCCGCGCAGGGAATCGGCGTGACACCGTCGACGAGCGCTACCTCGGCGCTCGACTCGTGCGCACAGAGCACCCCCTCGAGGCCGAGGCGGCGGGCCATCTCCGCGGCGACGAGCGCACCGGCGACCGGTCGAACGCTGCCGTCGAGCCCGATCTCGCCGAGCACCGCGACGCCGGCCAGCGACTCCGCCGGAACGTCGCCGGCGGCTGCCAGGATCGCGAGGGCGATCGCCAGGTCGAAGCCCGCTCCGACCTTGCGGACGTTGGCCGGTGCCAGGTTGACGATGACGCGCGACGGGCAGCGCTGCTGGGCGCCGCGCAGGCCGGAGCGCACACGCTCGCGCGCCTCGCGGACGCTGGCGTCGGGGAGCCCGACGATGACGAAGGCGGGATGGATGTCGTCGTGCGCCACGTACGCCTCGACCCGCACCGGGATCGCGTCGATGCCGGCGACGGCGAAGGAGAGCGCGGAGGCGAGCACGGCTGAAAGGTGCCGGTCGGCGGTCGGACCGGGGACGCGCGGTCGGTCAGATCTGTCCGCGCAGGCGCACGCGCCAGCCGATGATCGTCACCAGTTCCACGCGGACGGCACGGGCCCAGCGCTCACGTGCGCGGAGGTAGCCCGCCGCTGCGTGGAGGCGGTCGATCTGGGCCGGCGAGATCCAGCCACCGGCAGCCGGTGGCTGTGCCCGCCGCTTCACCTCGACGAGCACGAGCGTCGTCCCGCGGCGACAGAGGATGTCGATCTCGGCCGCCGGTGTCCGGACGCGGCGACCGAGGATGCGGTAGCCGTGCAGGGTGCAGACGGCGACGGCAAGCCACTCGCCGCGACGCCCGTACCCGCCTCGTCGGTCGGCCGTCACAGGTCGAACGCAAGCTGGCTGCACGGCGCGAAGGAGCGGCGGTGCAGCGGCGTCGGGCCGTGCAGGCGCAGGGCCTCGAGGTGCTCCGGTGTGCCGTAGCCGACGTGCCGCTCGAACCCGAACGCGGGATACGCGACGGCGAGCCGGACCATCAGCCGATCACGCGTCACCTTCGCGACGATCGAGGCGGCGGCGATCGCGGCCGACGTCTTGTCGCCGTCGATGATGTTCCGGTGCACACGTGCGAGCGGCAGCCGGAAGCCGTCGCTGAGGAGTTCCGTATCCGCCGGCGCGTCGAGCTGCTCGAGGGCGGTCGCCAACGCCCGCAGGTTGGCGCGGTGGATGTTCTGGGCGTCGACCTCTGGCACCCCGACGACGACGACCGCGACGGCGCGCGCGACCTCCAGCACGGCCGGCAGCAACGTCTCACGCGCGAGCTGCGTACAGCGCTTCGAGTCGTCGAGGCGGGCGAGGGCGCGGCGCTGCGCGACCGTCAGCGCACCCGGTTCGAGCAGCACGGCCGCCGCGACCAGCGGGCCGGCGAGGGCCCCGCGACCCGCCTCGTCCGCGCCGGCCACGAAGCGGAACCCCAGCGAGCGGTCGTGCCGGAGCAGCCGCCGCAGCGGTGGCGCCGGGCGGCGACGGGCGGTGACGGCCATCGCGCAATCGTACCGGTCGGGTCAGTGGAGGGCGATTCGGCCCGGCGGCCACACGGTCGCGACGATGTGGCCCGCGAGCGCGTCGATCGGAATCGGTCCGAAGGTGCGGGAGTCATCGAGCGTCGCGCGATCGTCGGCGAGGACGAAGATGGTCCCCGGAGGCACCTCCACCGGCCCGAACGCCTCGGTCGTCGACGTCAGGTACGCCGTTTCGTCCGGGAACACGCAGCCGGGTTCGGGGGGAGCGACCGCCTTGACGATGTCGGGATCCTGGAGACAGACGTACAACTCGCCCTCGTCGGTCGCGCCGACCCACTCCCCGACCAGCCCGAGCACGCGGCCGAGCGCGACGACCCGGCGGCTGCGCCCCAGCACCGCATCCGCCGCGGCGAACGGGCCGATCGCGACGACCTCGCCGCGCGCCGGCTCACCGCGGAGGAGCGGCGATACGACGAGGCGGTCGCCCGCCCTCGTCCGGGGCGCGAGCGCGCCAGACGGCGCCGACGCCGTGAACGCGATCCGGTCGAGCGTCGCGACGGCGATCACGTAGCCGGCGACGGCGCCGGCAATGGCGAACGCCACGACGAAGGGCAGCGATCCTGAGAGGTGCGGCCCGGCCTTGCGCACGTGCGTTCGGGTGGCACGCGCGAGCAGCGCGGCGGCGAGCGGGCCACCGGCAGCCGCCAGGATCCCCGCGACGATGCCGTGACGGCCGCGCGCCCGCGCATCGAGTACCGCGGACGCTGCCAGCGCCGCCCACAGGCCGATCGCGGCGAACAGCAACGGTCGCCACGCCGCGCCGAGCAGCGCACTGATCGCGGCCACCACGAACAACACGAGCGGGCGAGGCCAGCGGGCGACCTGCACCAGGCGAAAGAACGACATTCGCGGCGGATCGTAGAGGTGCCTTGGGACAAAGGGGCCAGGCCCCGTTGTCCCGCGTCAGCCGACCGAGATCCGCGTCACCGGCCAGTAGGTCATGAACACGCGCCCGATCATCTGGTCGAGCGGCACCTGCCCCCACTCCCGCGAGTCGGCCGAGTTCGCGCGGTTGTCGCCCATCATGAAGTACTTCCCCGGCTCGATCAGGATCGGCGCCAGGTCGGTCGCCGGGTCGGCCAGCGTCCCGGTCGGCTGCCCCCTCGTGTACGGCTCGTCGAGGTACGCGCAGCCCGTCGTCCGGTCGGGCACCGACGGGTCGTCCGGGTAGCGACCGCCCTTGCACACGTAGACCTTGCCGCCGCGCGATCCGAGCACCTCCCCGGGCAGGCCGATCACGCGCTTCACGTAGTTGTCGGTCGACGCCGTCGCCGCCTGGAAGACGTCCGAACCGACACCGTTCGGGTGGAAGACGAAGACCTCGCCCCGCTCGGGGTCGCGAACCCGGAGCAGGAAGCGCGCCGTGATCACGCGATCGCCCTTCTCGAGGGTCGGCACCATCGACTCCGACGGGATCCGGTACGGCTTCGCGATCCACAGCTGCACGACGAAGGCGATCAGGACCGCCGAGACGATCGTGACGATGCCGTCGACGATCGGGTTCGCACGCAGGAGCTTGAGGCGCTTCACGTCGGCGGGATGATGTCAGGCGAGGCGGGCGACACGGGTGATCGGCCAGTAGGTCATGAATGCCCGGCCGAGCACCCAGCCGCGCGGGATCGTGCCGATCACGCGCGAGTCGTCGGAGTTGTCACGGTTGTCGCCCATCACGAAGTACTCGCCGGGCGGGACGACCTGAAAGCGGAACCGCCGCTGCGAGGACGAGACGTAGCTCTCGTCGAGCGGATCGCACGCCGCGGACGGGCGCCGGCGGCCCGGCGGCTCCGTCGGGCAGATCCAGACGCGGCCGCCGAAGCCGCCGACCCATTCGCCCGGCAGGCCGACGACACGTTTGATGAAGTTGAGGTCGTACGCCGGTGCCGGCGCGTTGTCGATCACCTCGTCCCCCTGTCCGGGCGGATGGAAGACGATGACGTGGCCGCGCTCGACATCCCGGAAGCGATAGTAGAAGCGCGCGACGAGAACCCGGTCGCCGACGAGCAGCGTGTCCTCCATCGACTCCGACGGAATCCGGTAGGGCTTCACGACGAGCCACTGGACGACATAGGCCGCGGTGAACGCGAGCGCCACGACGACGATCAGTTCGACCCACGGCCCGAGCGCAGGCCCGAGCCACGAGAACGCGCGACTGGCCTCTGGCTCGGAGAGCGGCGCCGCAGGGGCCGAGGGCGCGACGTCCGCCGGGTCGTCGACGCCGGTACTCACGATCTCAGAGTACCGTCAGCGCTGCTTCTCGCGAACGCGTGCCTTCTTGCCGACCTTGTCACGCAGGTAGTACAGCTTCGCGCGGCTGACGTCACCGATCGCGGCGACGACGATCTGGTCGATCTTCGGCGAATGCAGCGGGAACGTGCGCTCGACGCCGACGCCGAACGACTGCTTGCGGACGGTGAAGGTCTCGCGGACGCCGTGACCCGCGCGCTTGATGCAGATACCCTCGAAGACCTGGACGCGCTGGCGGCTGCCCTCGATCACGCGGAAGTGGATCTGGACGGTGTCCCCGGCCTTGAACTGCGGTACGTCACGCAGCTGCATGGCCTCGATGTCGCGGATCAGGGTGCTCATGACGGCGGCATCGTACCGCCTTTGCGCCGGGTGCGACGCGGTCGCGGGGATGCCCTTCCCGGTGGCGTGATCGGCGTCGAACGGTTGGCGTCGGCGCTCCGACGGCAGCGCGTCGTCGCCGAACGCGTCGTCCGAACGATCCCCAGCGAGTGCCTCGACTGGATCCTGATCCGCAACGAGCATCACCGCCGCCGCGTCCTCGTCGAGTACGTCGAGCACTACAACCACGAGCGTCCCCATCGCGGCTTCACGCTGCTGCCTGAGAATCCGGATAACGACACCCTTCAGGCGAGTCCAAGCCGCTTCACGGCCTCGGAATCGGTCGGGCGGCGGAGGGGCCGGTCAGGTCAGGGTGTGCCTCTTCGGATCCGCTGCTCGCGGACGTGACCTTCGTCAACATCGCCTAGCAGGTCAGTCGACTTGTCTAGGAGATCGACCTCGTGACGAAGGAGGCGACGGGCGAAGTGGAGACCGATTCGCCAGCCCGTCCAGGCGGGGATCCGCGCCGTTGACGCGGCCTCGGCCGTGCGCGCCGCTGGCCGCGGGCGAGCGTCGCGCCTTCGCGGATCCAGAAAACAAAGAAAACACTGCAAACGAAGAAGCCATGGCCTATCATTCGATCATGGCCGGAGTCAATCACACGCTGACGACGAAGACGATCGCCGCGGAGCTGAACGTCACGGAGCAGACGGTGCGCCAGTACGCGAGTGAGGGTCTGATCCCATGCACGCGGACGTTGAAGGGGCACCGTCGGTTCGATATCGACGACGTCCGCGCTGCGCTGCGCCTCGCGCGCCCGCGGCGGCTCGAGCCACTCGCTGCTGAGGAGACGACCCCGCGGTTGAGCGCCGAGCAAGGCAACAGGCCGATCCGGCGCGCCCAGCGCTGGCAGGCGCAATCAATCGACACGATCTTCGCGGATACCGACCATCTGCAGGCCGACCATGCCGCAGGAGACAGCGTCGTCCTCGCCGTTCCACTGATCGACCTGCCCGGTAGCAGTCGCTTCATCGCCAGCGCGGCGACCGGGTCGTAGCGCGAGTGGACGACGCGACGGAGCACGTCGCGGTCGACGCTGCGGCGCTCGATCAGCTGCTGCGCTCGTTGCGGCAGGGCGACGTGCTGGAGATCGGGAAGCTGGTCACGCTCTGGTCGCCGGATTCGCCGGCGTACCCGCGCGAGGTCGAGGGGGTTCCGCACGAGGAGCCGGTGATGGCCCGGGAAGGGCGCCTCGCGTCTGGACTCTGCGTCGTCGTCAGCCAGGACTGCGACCTTGCGCGCGACCCGTCGGTCGAGCAGTACGTGGTCGTCGCGCCCCTGACGCGTGTCGACGACAAGGCGTACGCCTTGTCGAACGGGGTCATGAGCGTGCGCCTCTTCGCCTATCCGCCGCTCCCCGGCCGCGCCGACGAGCAGTTGGTGGTCGACGGACGGGTGCTTCAGAGCATCGAGAAGCTCGCTCTGCTCTCGCCGCACATCCGTCGCATCGAATGCCCGCTCTCCGAGCCGCGGCGCGCCGCACTCGGCGGCTGGCTCGGCCGGCGTCTCGGCCGAACTGCGTTTCCCGACGAGATCGTCACGCAGGTGTCGCGGCCGATCGACCGGGCGGTCGCGCAGATCGTCGCGAAGCAGCCGTTCGACCGCGCGTTCGCGTGCGTGATCTGGACTGGGCTGCGATGGACGCCCGGTAGACCGAACTGCTCGCTCCTGCTGCTGACCGACCCCGGCCTGCGCGAGCAGCACAAGGTGCACGCATCCGAGGTCGAGGGTCTCACCAGGGCGGTCCGCAAGGCGCTCAACCATGCGGCCCGCGGCGGGGACTACACGATCAACGCGAACGTTCTCGACGCGAGCGAGGTCTCGGCGGCTGATCTTCTCGAGTACCACGAGATCGCGCTCGATATCGGTTGAGCGTCCTCCGAGGCGCGTCGGATCGGCCTGCATCGTCGCGTCCGGCCAGGTCGTGCGTCAGCACCAGGTCACGCAGCACCCTTGCCGTCATCGACGCGGCTACGCCGCGTCGTGCGGCCCGCGACCGCACCCGACAGCGGCGCCGTCAGACCAAGCCGATCCGCCAGCTCCGCAACCAGTCCCAGCCCGACCCGGCCGGTCGACCCGTCCTGATCAGCCACCACTGGCATCCGACCGATCCGCGCTGTAGCGTTCACCCGCAAGGTGACTCTGCCTGAGCAGCGCGCCACCGCCACCACACCGACCCAAACGCCGACCACTCACGACACCGCCGACACCCCCGATCGCCGGCCCGAGCCGGCGCACCTCCTCGACGAGGTCGCGCGTCACGCGGCGTCTCCGGCGAGGAAGTCGGCGAGCAGGCCGTTGACGACCTCGGGGCGCTCCAGGTTGACGAGCTGGCCGGCGGCGGCGATCCGCTCCAGCCGCGCACCGGGGACGCCGGCGGCGAGTGCCTCCGCGTACGCAGGCGGCGTCTCCGTGTCGTCCTCGCCGACGATCACCAGCGTCGGCGCCCGCACCTCCCCGAACCCCCCGCCAGCAGCCCCAGCCGCCGCACCCGCGACGGGTGCCGCACCGCCGTGTGCAGCGCCACCATCCCGCCCATCGACAGGCCGACAAGATCCGCACGCCCGCAGCCGAGGCGGTCGAGCAGGTCGGCCCATGCGTCCGCGAGTCCGGCGAACGTGATATCGCCTGCCGGTGGTGCGCTCGCGCCGTAGCCGCGGAGTCCCAGACGACGCAGCGCCGACCCCGCGCCAGGTGGCAACGACAAGGCGTTCTCACCAGACCCACGAGCTGCGGCTCCCAGGCGAGACGCGACCCGCCCAGTCCGTGCAGCAACACGACGACGTCGCCGTCGGCCGGTCCGGCCTCGCGCCAGGCGACGGGCGCGGTAGCGAGGACTCGTCTCCGCGGCGTGCCCCGCCATCGAACGGGTGGGCTGCCGGTGCCCCAACGGGCAGCGCGTCAGGTAGGGCTGCAGCGTGGTCGGCGTGTCCCGCTTCGTCGGGCCCGCGGATCGCGTCCGACAGGTTCCAAGGTGCGCCGGCGCCGCTGACTGGCACGTCCCACACGACCGTCTCCCGCATACAACATCGGCCCCAGTGGCCGCACCGGCCACGTACGCCGCGCACGTGCTCAAGATGACGTCCTGGGGATCCGACGGTCTTGTTGAGCAACGAAGCGGGCAACGGCTCTGAAGAGGTCGCGATCCGAGTGCCGCTTGGCATCCCGAGGTGCGAGCGGACGCCCATGGAATCCCGACAACGTTGGGTCGTCAAACGCCGGTTCGCCCAGCGGCTCGATGGCGTCGAACCTCAGCCGGACGAAGTAGAACAGGTCTTCGGACGCGTCCTCAACGCCCCACGGCCCAAAGAGGAGATAGACGTCGATCCCGCTGTGGTGGCTGACAGCACGAATGACTTCATACGCCGCGTATGTCCCGCCTCCCACCTGGTGAACGTATCCGGAGTAAACGTCCTGCGTGGCGCCGCAGCCCGGACAGAGATCCGATTCTTTGGTCGTGGTCTCTAGTTCGAACTTCACCCGCGTCACTCGTCGCGCCTCCTCGCCTCCGCGCGAACCTGGCCTCCTTGCCGATTGGAGCACGTCCTACACCGTGGATACAGCCGTTGCGACCCACCAGGCGGATTCAGCCTGTCAAGTCCGGTTGAGAATTGACCCCCTTTCACCGGTTGAGATTTGACCCCCCCCTGGGTCGCGCCGCCTCCGTCCGGGCCACGGACGCCTCCTCGCGCCAGCGCGCGATCGCACCGTGATCGCCCGACAGCAGCACCTCCGGCACACCCCACTCCCCGAACCGCTCCGGCCGCGTGTAGTGCGGATGCTCCAGCCGCCCACCGAGCGCCGGCGA
Source organism: Actinomycetota bacterium (assembly GCA_009885805.1). Classification (GTDB taxonomy): domain Bacteria; phylum Actinomycetota; class Thermoleophilia; order Gaiellales; family F1-60-MAGs149; genus VFJZ01. Next base: position 6,031 of record VFJZ01000028.1, on the reverse strand, counting down.
GAACGACTCCGACTCGGCCGACTCCGAAGCGCCGAGGGCGCCGTCGAGGTGACGCGCAACCGCATCGATCACGACCATCGCCGCCACCTCGCCGCCGCTGACGACGTACGGGCCGAGCGAGATCGCCTCCGTCGCCACGTGCTCGTGGGCGCGGTGGTCGAATCCCTCGTAGCGCCCGCACAGCAGGACGATGCCGAGCCCCGTCGCGAGGTCGCGCGCGCAGGCGTCGTCGAAGGCGCGTCCGCCCGGATCGAGCACGACGACCCGCCGCTGCGCCCGCACCTCGGCGAGCGGCGCGCCGAGCGCACCCTCGACCGCCGCCACGGCGACATCGACGCGGATCAGCATCCCCGCGCCGCCGCCGTACGGCGTGTCGTCCACCATCCGGTGCTTCAGGGGCGAGTGGTCGCGGATGTTGTGCAGGCGCAGCGCCAGTGACCCGCCGAGAGCGTTCGCGACATGCCGCTCCTCGACGAGCCACGAGAACCAGCTCGGGAACAGCGTCAGGACGTCGATCTGCAGCGGCGGGCTCATGCGACCGTGAAGCCCGGGTCGACCTCGATCCGTCGACCGGGGACATCGACGACAGGGACGACAGCCTCGACGAAGGGCAGGCGCTCGCCGGAGTCGAGCAGGAGCACGTCGTGGGCGACGCCGTCCTCGACGGCCGCGACCACCCCGAGGCGTTCGGCCCCCTGCCAGACGACGCAGCCGACGAGGTCGAAGCGGAACCACGCCCCCTCCTCCGGCTCGGGCAGCAGGTCGGACGGGAGCTCGAGCGGCACGCCGCGCAGCTCCTCCGACCCCTCCCGGCTGTCGATCCCCGCGAAGGCGATCAGCGGACGCGCGTCGGTGCCCGCGCGACGGGAGATCAGGCGCGGCGTCCCAGCGACGAGCACCTCGGCACCGCGCGCGAACGCGAACCAGCCGCACGGCGACTCCACGACGACCGTCCCGTCGAGCCCGTGCGGACGCCCGACCGTGCCGACGCGCACCCGATCGGGGCGCCGCCCCATGCTCAGTCGCCGTCGAGTTCGAGCGTGATCCGCTCGTCACCGCGCACGCCGCCGGCGCGGACGACGGTGCGTAGCGCACGCACGATCCGGCCCTGCCGGCCGATGACCTTTCCGCGGTCATCTGGCGCGACCGTCACCCGCAGCAGCCGCTCGCCATCGCGCTGCTCCTCGACGACGGCGACGGCGTCGGGCTCGTCGACGAGTCGCCGCACCAGATACTCGGCGAGCCCACGGGCGTCGCGCGGCGGCTCCACGGCCACGGGGCTAGACGATGCCTGACTTCTGGAGCAGCCGGCGGACCGGGTCCGACGGCTTGGCGCCGACCGACAGCCAGTGCCGGGCCCGCTCGGCGTTGATCTCGATCAGCGACGGCTCGAGCTGCGGGTTGTAGCGACCGATGTACTCGACGGCGGCGCCGTCGCGCGGCGACCGCGAGTCGGCAACAACGACCCGGTAGATCGGGTTCTTCTTCGAGCCGACACGTGTCAATCGAATCTTCAGCAACGCGTACCTACCTCTTCTTCCTGCGCTTCTTGTGGGCCGTGCCAGCCGCGGCGGGCAGGCCCGGTATCGCCGGCATCCCCGGCATCTTGCCACCGGCGAGCCCCTTCATCATCTTCTTCATCTGGCGGTGCTGCTGCAGCAGGGCGTTGATCTGCTGCACCGACGTCCCGGAGCCCCGCGCGATGCGGGCTCGACGGGTGCCGTTGACGATCTCCGGGCTCCGCCGCTCCTGAGGAGTCATGGACAGGATAATCGCCTCGACCCGATCGAGCTGCCGGTCGTCGACATCCATGCCTCGAAGCTGCTTGCCGAGCCCGGGGATCATCTTCGCCAGGCCGCCCAGCGAGCCCATCTTGCGGATCGTCCGCAGCTGGTCAAGGAGATCGTCGAGGGTGAACTCGGACCGCTGCAGCTTGCGCTCCATCTCGGCCGCGCGGTCGGCATCGACGTTCTCGGAGATGCGCTCGATCAGCGTCAGCACGTCGCCCATCCCCAGGATCCGGGAGGCCATCCGGTCGGGATGGAACTCCTCCAGCTGGTCGAGCTTCTCGCCAACGGACGCGTAGACGATCGGCACGCCCGTGACGGCCCGCACCGACAGCGCCGCGCCGCCGCGCGCGTCGCCGTCCAGCTTGGTCAGGAGGATGCCGCTGAAATCGACCCGCTCGCGGAACGTCTCCGCGACGTTGACGGCGTCCTGGCCGGTCATCGCGTCGAGGACGAGCAGCGTGTCGTCCGGCTTCACGGCGTCACGGATGCGGACGAGCTCGTCCATCAGTTCGGCGTCGACGTGAAGTCGTCCGGCCGTGTCGACGATGACGACGTCGCGGCCCTGCTGACGCGCCTGCTGGACGCCCCAGACTGCAATCTCGGCCGGGTCGACGTCGGCGCCGCGCTCGAAGACCGGCACGCCGGCCTGCCCGCCGACCGTCTGCAGCTGGTCGATCGCCGCCGGCCGGTACACGTCGCAGGCGACCAGCGCCGGCTTCCTGCCCTGCTTCGCGAGGAGCATCGCCAGCTTGCCGCAGGCGGTCGTCTTGCCGGCGCCCTGGAGGCCGGCCAACAGGATCACCGACGGGCTCGACTTCAGCCGCAGCTTCGCGGCGCCGGTCCCCATCAGCGCCGTCAGCTCCTCGTTGACGATCTTGATCACCTGCTGGCCCGGGTTCAGGCCGCCGAGCACACCATCGCCAACCGCCCGCTCGCGCACCGTCTCCACGAACGACTTCACGACCTTGAAGTTCACGTCCGCCTCGAGCAGCGCGAGCCTGATCTCGCGCATCGCCGCAGCCACGTCCTCCGGGCTCAGCCGACCCCGCGAGCGAAGGTCGGTGAGCGTGCTGTTGAGCCGGTCGGCGAGCGAGTCGAACACGCCGCGAACGATACTGCGGCGGTGGCCGGCGGTCGCCGTGCTCCAATACGGGCGTGGAGATCGAACTCCAGTACCTGTACCGCTCGAACGACGCGATGATGGTGCCCGCGGAGCTGGCCGGTTTCGCGCTCGCGGAGTCGCTGTCGTTCGAGATCGTGGACGCGTTCTGGGACACGCAGGACCTGCGCCTGCGCAAGACCGGCTGCTCGCTGCGGATCCGGCGGCAGTCGAACCTCCCGCACCCGGTGCTGACCTGGAAGGGCCCAAGCGAGTGGCGCGAGGACGGCGCGCGCCAGCGCGAGGAGGTCGAGGTGCCGATCGACCACGTCCCCGTCGACGCCGCGGAGATCCTCGCCACGCTGCGCCGTTACCACCTCTGGGAGCTGCTCGCCCCGCCGGCGAAGCTCGAGGACGACGTCGTGCTGGAGTGCATCGGCGAGCTCAAGAACCGCCGTACCTCGCACCTCTACGTGCAGGGGCTTCACCGGCTCGAGCTGGCCTGGGACCGGATCACCTACCCGGTCGGCGAGCCCGAGGCCCGCCTCGAGGTCGAGGCGAAGCGGCAGCGCGCGGCGCGCTTCCTCGCCGATGTCGCTCGCGACTTGACGTCGCTGTATGGCAAGAAGCTGGTGCCGGCGCCGCACGGCAAGGCGAAGGAGCTGTGCCGGCGGCTCTATCCCGAGCTGTTCACCTGATGGCCGCGACGCTCGGGGCCGTGGCGGCGCTGCTCGTCGTCGCCGCGATCGCGCTGGGCTACAACCGGCTCGTCGGCGCGCGCAACCGCGCCCGGTACACGTGGGCGGACTGCGACGCGCTGCTGGTGCGCCGGGCACAGGCGGTGCCGCGACTGGCGGCGATCGTGCAGGGAGCGTTCGATCACGAGCGGGAGACGCTGACGGCCGTCGCGGAGGCCCGGGGGCAGGTGGAGCGCACCGCCACGCCGGGCGGGCCGACGACCGACCGCGTAGCCGCTGAGGAGGCGCTCGGAGCGGCCACCGCCCGGCTCGTCGTCGTCATCGAGGGGTATCCGCAGCTGCGGGCGCAGGCCGCAACCGACGAGCTGATCACGGCGCTGCGCGAGATCGAGGGCGACCTGCGCAGGGCGCGGATGGTCTACAACAGGACAGTGCAGACCTACGCCGACCGACGCGACACCTTCCCCGGGTCGCTGATCGCGGGCGCCTTCCGATTCGCGCCGATGCCGTACTTCGCGGAGTAACGGTGCCGCGCCGCGACATCATCCGCGTCGCCCTGACGACGGCGATACTGGCGCTGCTGTTCGCGGTGCCGCTGTACGCCGCTACCTGGAACACGAGCGGGCAGACCGACGTCGAGGGGACGAACAAGCACTACCGGCTGACGGCCGCCAAGGTGGACGGCAGCCTGAGCGACGACGGAGCGCTGGACGTCACCGAGCGGATCACGTTCCGCTTCTCCGGCACCTTCGGCGGCGCCTACCGCGATGTTCCGATGCCCGACGGCACGGCGATCGAAGGCGTCCAGGTGTCCGAGGACGGTCGGCTGTACCGGCCCGGAGCGAACACCGCCCTCGGTTCGTTCGGCCTGTCGGATACCTTCGGTATCACCGGCACCGAGGCCGACGGCCGACGCGTGCTGCGGATCGTCTGGCACTACGACGCCGTCGACGAGGAGCGGACGTTCGAGCTGCGCTACCGGATCAGCGGCCTGACGCGCGTCCACGACGACGCCGTCGACGTCTTCTGGCAGGTCTGGGGTGACGGCTGGGCAGGATCGCTCGACCGCCTCGACGCCACGCTGACGCTGCCGCGCCCGGTCGCGGCGGGCGCGGAGCGGATCTGGGGCCACCCCGGCTCGGTGCGCGGCACGGTCGCGCGGCAGGGCGACCGGATCGTCCTCGCCGCCGCCGGGATCCCGCGCCGCCGGTTCGTCGAGTTGCGCGTCCTGCTGCCGCGGACGGCCCTCGGTGTGTCCGTTCCGGGTGCCCGGATCGAACCGGGCGATGCGTTCGGCCGGATCGAGGCGGCCGAGGCCGCCGATTTCGCCGCGACGGCGACCGACGGACGGCGCCTGCGTCAGGTCGTCGCGAACCGGCCCGCCGTCGTCCTCATCGTCGCGCTCGCCGGACTCGCGATCGCGCTCGTCATCTTCGGCCTCGCCTGGTGGCGCCACGGCCGCGAACCAACCGGGCCCGACACGGCCGTCACCTACTACCCGGAGCCGCCCGACGACGCTTCGCCCGCGGTGGCGCACGCACTGACCGAGCAGGCGAGCGCGTTCGGTGGCGGGGGCGACGCGCTCGCCGCGACGCTCCTCGACCTGATCGTCAAGGGACGCTTCGCGACCTCCGTCGGCGAGACAGACGAAGGCGCCGATCTCCTCCTCACGCAGGGCGACCGGTCGATCCGCGTCGCGAAGCACGAGCAGGCGGTGGTCGACATCGTCGAGACGGTGCTCGGCGACGAGCCAGTCGCGCTACGGAACCTGGCGCCGCTGCTCAAGGAACTCCCCGACGCCGAGCGGACCCGGAACGGCGCGCGCAAGGCAGCGTTCGAGGGGGCGCGTCAGGCGCTTCTCAAGAAGGAGCGAGCCCAGTTCCACCTCCCGACCGTGGGGATCGTCGCCCGTCTGCTAGCCCTCGTCACCGGCATCGGCGGCATCGCACTGACGATCATCTTCTGCGTGCGGGTTGCCGACCGCGGACAGTGGGCCGATCTGCGCGTGGCGCTGGTCGCAGGCGCGGTCGTGATCGCGGCGCTTCTCGTCGCGACCGGTCCGCGGTCCGTCTGGGTAGCGACGAAGGCGGCCGCGCGGGAGCGCATCGCGCGCTGGGAAGCCTTCCGTCGGTACCTCGAGGAGCTGCCGCGCCTGGACGACGAGTCGCCGATCACGCTGCCGACCTGGGAGAAGCTGCTGGTGTACGCCACCGCGTTCGGGTGCGCGGAGCAGGTCGCCGAGGCGGCGCGTCTACGACTCGGCGGGCAGGTCGCGACGGCCGGCGTGGCGACGGGTGCGCTGTACGGCCACTCGATCCTCGCTGCCGCGACGACGCCGGGCCTTGCCGACGCGACGTCCCTGTACGGCGGGCTCGGCTCGTCGCTGTCGTCGGCCGCCTCGGCGCCGTCCTCCTCCTCATCCTCGTCGGGTGGCGGCGGCTCGT